>NZ_JAROCD010000024.1:0-57146 GCF_030433635.1 Paenibacillus vandeheii | reverse complement strand
CCCGGCTTCCCCCATCGTAAAACGACCACAAAAAAAGGCCAACCAGTAATTACTGGCTAACCTGATAATACGAAAAAACCGCCTGCAATGCAGACGGCTGACATCCTCTATTCATTAACGTGCCGCGAATTTACGACGAGCATATCGGAAGATAATACCATGCTTTGGAGACAGCAGCAGGGCCAAGACAAACAGAATGCCGGCTACCGCCACCATGCAACCTGCAATGGAAGCATCCAGCGCGTAAGCCATGATATAGCCTCCAACCGAGGAAGCTGCTCCTACAAGCACGCTGTACAGAATCATTTTGCCCAGTCGATCCGTGAGTAGGTAAGCCGTCGCCGCGGGTACAATGAGCATGCCAACAACGAGAATGGAACCTACACTTTCAAATGAAGCAACCGATGTCATGGAAACGAGCCCCATAAGCAGATAGTGGAACAGCACCACCGGAATGCCGCAAGCCGCAGCCAGCGCCGGATCGAAGGCACACAGCTTGAATTGCTTGTAGAACAATCCGATCACAACGAGGATCACCAGCAGCGTGATGCCAAGCATCCAGACCGCCCTAGGTCCTACATCCGTTCCCCCAAGGGTCAGGGTATCCCATTGTACATAAGCGATCTCACCGAACAATACGCAGTCCAGATCCAGGTCGATATGCTGGGCGTTGAGACTGATGAGAATGACACCCACTGCGAAGAGCGCCGTAAACACAATCCCAATGGAAGCATCAGACGATAGTCCTCCAGCCTGCAAGCTTTGAATGAAGAACACCGTCAGTAATCCAAATACCGTTGCACCGAGCAGCATCCATAGTGAATCACGTGAGCCGCTCCACAGAAAAGCAATCGCTATACCCGGGAGAACCGCATGACTGATCGCATCTCCGACCAGAGCCATCCGCCGCAGAATCAGAAAACAGCCAAGAATAGCGCAGGCGGAGGATACCAGAACGGCAGTTAATATAATCCAGAACGTTGCCATTACAGTTCACCCCGTTCCTGCTGTGCTCGCTGTGCAGACAGTGTCTGGAGTGTAGCACGCTCTTCTCTCAAATAAGTGGACTTCGCCTGAATGCTGCGCAAACGACGGGCTAATAATCCACGACGCGGGGCAAGCAGTGCGGAGCCGGCAAATAATACTGTAGCTGCCAATACCGTCACAGGCCCAGTTGGCAGATTAGGCACAAGTGTGCTGAAGATCGTACCTGTCGCACCGCTCAGTGCTCCAAATACGCCGGCCAACAGTACCATAAGCGAGAGCGAGTCCGTCCAGCAGCGAGCCGCTGCTGCAGGGGTCACCAGCAAAGCAGCGACAAGCACCACGCCCACCGCCTGAATCCCCGCAACAACCGCTATAACGGTCAATAGCAGAATCAGTTGTTCCAGCATGCCAACTGGCAGTCCCATCCCCCGTGCAAATCCCGGGTCAAAGCTCACCAGCTTGAATTCCTTGAACCATGCAAGACAGGCAATCAACAATACAAGACAGACACCGCCCATGACATACACATCCGTCATCACCATGGATGCGGCCTGACCAAACAAGTATTTATCGAGTCCACTTTGACTACCGCTGGCACTGTGCTGAATCCGAGTAAGCATCACTACGCCAATTCCGAAAAATACAGTCAGCACAATCCCCATCGCCGCATCCTGCTTGATCCGGGAATACCGTGTAATCCACGATATGCCGAAGGTCGCCACAATTCCAGCGACGAGCGCACCGAACAGAAATAATCCTACGGATTTGGTTTCCGTCAACATAAACGCGATACAAATCCCGGGCAGAGCTGCATGAGCCAGCGTATCACCCATAAGACTCTGACGACGCAAAAATGTAAAGGAACCTATAATTCCACTACTGAATCCAAGCAACAAGCAGCCAAGCAATATCCAGCGTGTATTGGGGTCGGACACGATAGCTACAATCCAGTTCCACATGCACTACACCTGGCCTTTCTCCGTCCGGCTTCCGATCATCGCTATCCGGCCTCCGTACGTCTCTTGCAAAGTATCCGGTACAAATACTTCATTCGTTGGTCCACCTGCAACCAGCCGTCCATTGAGGAGTAACACATGGTCAAAGTATTCCTCTACCGTTGCCAGATCATGGTGAACAACCAGTACGGTCTTGCCTTGCTTCTTCAACTGTTCCAACAGTGAAATGATGGCTTTTTCCGTTGTGGCATCCACACCTGCAAATGGCTCATCCATGAAATACAGATCGGCATCCTGTACCAGTGCCCGTGCCAGAAAGACACGCTGCTGTTGTCCGCCGGACAGTTGACTGATCTGGCGGTGCATATAGTCGCCCATTCCCACTTGCTCCAGGCAGTGAGCTGCAAGATCCCGTTCTTTTTTGCCTGGACGACGGAACCAGCCCAGATGTCCATATCGCCCCATCATGACAACATCGAGCGCGTGAGTCGGGAAATCCCAATCCACGGATTCCCGCTGAGGCACATAGCCGATCCGGCGACGCTGTTCTCGGTAGGACTGACCAAAAATTTTCACCTTACCGTGCATTTTAGGAACTAGTCCCAGAACGGCTTTAATCAAGGTTGATTTGCCGGCCCCATTGGGACCCAAAATGCCAATCAGCTGACCTTCTGGAATGTCAAAAGATACCCCACTAAGCACCGGTTTTTTATGGTAAGCTACCGCCAGATCCCGAACACTAAGAGGAGCTGATGTAGGCTGCGTTCCCTGCAAGTGGTTAGCATTAGGTTGTGACTGAGATTTTTCCGATAAAATTGCTTCACTCATATTCTTTCACTCCTCTCTTATATGATTTATCACTTTAATGCTTCTACAATCGTCTGAGTGTTGTGGCGAATCATGCCGATATACGTTCCTTCTTCCGTTCCCTCAGCACCCATTGCATCCGAGAACAGTTCTCCACCAATGCTTACCGTATGTCCTTTTTCGGCTGCCCCGGCAATAATCGCTTCCATTGCCTTTGCCGGTACGCTGGATTCTACAAATACAGCCTTGATATGGTTATCCACGAGGTAATCCCGCAGCTCACTAACATCCCTCGCACCATACTCGGCTGCTGTACTGATTCCTTGAAGCCCCATCACTTTCATGCCATAGGCTTGGCCAAAGTAACCAAAGGCATCATGCGCCGTAACCAATACTCGACTGGCTTCCGGAATCTCCTGGATTTTTTCCCGCACTTCGTTATCCAATGCCTCCAGTTTCGTTAGATATTGCTCTGCCTGGGTCTTGTACTCCTCTGCATGTTCCGGATCTGCTTCCACGAGTGTATCGCGCACAGCCTCTGCCGCATGCATCCAGTGGCTGACATCAAACCAGACGTGTGGATCGTATTCGGTGCCGCCTGTATCTTCTCCTGATCGCAATTCATCCGCCGGAATTTTCTCCGATACAGCCGTTACTATTTTGCTCTTGGACATTTTCTCCAAAATGTCTGTCATTTTACCTTCGAGGTGCAGTCCGTTGTAAAAAACGACTTTCGCTTGCTCCAGCTTCCGAATATCTCCCTGCGAAGCCTTGTACAAGTGAGGATCCACACCCGGACCCATCAGCCCGGTTACGTCAACATATGCCCCTCCCACTTCACGCGCTATATCCGCAATCATGCCTGTCGTGGCTGTAACCTGTACCTTACCTTCACTGCCTCCTGTTTCCGCTGTACTTGAGCATGCTGTTAGCACGATCACCAGAACAACAGCAGCCAGCGTCATCAACCCTCTCTGAAAGCTCCTCATCTTCACCATTAACAATCTAAATCTCCCCTTTCCCTCTACTAACATAATTGTCCTAATCTAATTTTGTTGTACAAGGTATTAAAATTTATACACGACTAATAATGTTTCCCTTGTGCAAATTTTAGCTGATGCAAAAAAAAAAGGCAAGGGATAATTTCCCCTGCCTGTCCAAATGAGTATGTCGGCCATTTAATTAGCTTGTTTGTCTTTTCGCTTATCTGTCCTAATTCTTCTGCGTTTCTTCACGTTACTCTGTATCTTTTTCCTGATCGTTCTTCCCTTTTGGAGTCCCGTCGAGACCATACACTTCATCGTAAGCATCGAAAATTTTACGTGCAATTGGAGACGCACTGACCGATCCAAATCCACCTTCGGGTACAACAACGGCTATAGCCAGCTTCGGATTATCCCGTGGTGCGAATGCGATAAATACTCCGTTTTCCTTTTTGTTCGGCCCTGTACCCTGCTCGGAGGTTCCTGTTTTTCTAGCATAGTCGTAGGGGAAACCCTCAAACGAACTGACTTTGGTGACCATGCCCTTATGCACTTCATTCCAGTATGCATCGGCAAAATCAACCTCGTTTAACACTTTTGGTTTGATTTTCTTGACCACATTGCCCTCGGCGTCACGGATTTCTTTCACCAAATGAGGTTCCATCCGTTTGCCCTTATTCGCAAGCATTGTAGTATATTGCGCGAGTTGAAGCGTTGTATATTTACCTTGCTGACCAAATGAGGCAAAAGCGAGACGTGTCAGACCTGATTCGTCATTTTTACTATTATATTCCAGAGTGCCCAGATACTCTTTCGGAAGATCCACTCCTGTAGATACTCCCAAACCGAACTCTTTCATATGTTTGTCCCACATTTCTACGCCCTTGGTCGCCCCGAATTTGTTATAAAGGCCCTTACCCACCATATCGATCATAAAAGCATTGGAAGATTTCTCAATCGCTCTTCTAGCCGTAATAGAGCCGTTAAATGCCGAGTGTGAATTCCTAACCTTTCTTCCATCTTTGCCTAATGTAGCATAGCCTTGGTCATAATAGGTTTGCCCTGTACTGAACAAACCTTCTTTCAATCCTATTAGTACACTTAGAGGTTTAATAACGGAACCCAACAATACAACGGACTCGGCCTTTTTACCTGATTCATTAGGAGGGAACGACTCCGTGGTTCCGTTGCGGAATACATACTTGATCTTCTCATAATCCCAATCATTCGGATCATAATCCGGCATACTTGCCATAGCCACTACATTGCCTGTATCCACTTCCATGGCTACCGCGTATCCCGTTATAGCTTTAGGCAACTTCCTCAGTTCATCTGTAATAGCTTGTTGTGCAACCATCTGAATTTCCTTGTTGATCGTTGTAACTAGACTATACCCCTTTTCAGGTGGGGTCAGATTCATCGTTCCGTCTGGCAAATTTCGAGCATCAATATCAATAGACTGGTAGCCACTTCGTCCCCGAAGTTCTTCTTGATACTGCAGCTCCAAGCCGTCAAAACCAACTTTTTCTTCTTCATGGTATACAAGGCCCGGATCTCGCTGGGTACTCGCAGATTCACGAATGGCTTTATATTTTTTAAGGGTGTCCGGTGCCCGCTTGAATTCTCTTGTATAGCCGACCACCTGAACGGCTACCCCATCCGGATCGTATTTTCGGACATTTTCCTCAAGGACCATAACGCCTGGAAACTCTGCTTTTTTCTCCATGAAATAGGCGATCTCTTTGGTTGTTAAATCGGATTTAACCAACCTTGGTACATATCCAAATGTCTTCTGGTAGTCCAGATCCAGTCGCTTCACGATCTCTTCTGCATCTGGTTGTTCTTTGTCCCCCGGGTTAAACTTCTTAAACACAGCCGCCAGTTCATCAGCAAGTTCTTGCGCTTCCTGCTTGCGGTCATCATTTCTATAATCCTCATACAATAACACATAGAGGGACTGCACAGGCTCCGAATAAGCGAGCGCGACCTTCCCTGTCGCATCGTAGATTGGCCCACGAACAGGGGCGAGCGGAATATCTTTGGTATTACGGCTGGTCTCCATATAGGTCAGTTCAGGTCCCTCGACAAATTGCACAAAGGCTAACCTGAAAATAAGGATACTAAATATCACAAACGCAGCGAAAAAAAACATGTTCATTCTTACACTAGACGGCTTGTTGACCGGTGGATCTTCATTGGACATTTTCTTTTTCCTCAATCGGTTAAACATGGGATAAGCCTCTCCGTTCTTATGTAAAAGTAGATTAATCAATCAGCACGTTTTGCATCATTCAACTCAAATAACATCCTTTCCTCATACAAGTCTATCAAAGGTCAACTGCCATGTCCTCCAGATTTTGGTTACATTTTCGTAAACAGAAGAGACCTATTGTCAATTTTCCTGAAACAATGTCAGTAAAGACATATAGTTAATTTCTTTAATTTAAAAGATAATTTCCTTCTCTTAAATTAACGCAACATGAACGAAGTTTGTTACATTCTAATTTGCAGCAGCTTGCTGGAGAGAGACATTCAAGTTCTGGCAA
This sequence comes from Paenibacillus vandeheii, assembly GCF_030433635.1. Taxonomy (NCBI): domain Bacteria; kingdom Bacillati; phylum Bacillota; class Bacilli; order Caryophanales; family Paenibacillaceae; genus Paenibacillus; species Paenibacillus vandeheii. Next base: position 50,867 of record NZ_JAROCD010000024.1, on the reverse strand, counting down.
AACGTAAAAGAGAGGCCCCTCGAAAGGGTCCTCTCTTTGGATTCAAAGACTCACATTACTGTGTATTTGATTCTTTATTTTTATCTTTTTTTGGTACACCGTCCAGACCGAACTCCTCGTCATACGCATCGAAGATCGCACGTGCAACAGGGGCAGCACTACTCGAACCAAAGCCCCCTTCAGGAATAACCACGGCTACAGCCAGTTTTGGGTTTTCCCGTGGTGCGTAAGCAATAAACACCCCGTTATCTACATGTTGACCACCTATCACTTGGGTAGATGTCCCTGTTTTTCTTGCAAAATCATAAGGGAAACCACTGAAGGAGGATACCTCGGTTGCCATGCCTCGTTGGACCTCATTCCAGTAAGCATCGTTGAATTCCACAGTGCTGAGCACCTTCGGTTTCACTTTCTCAACCACATTGCCTTCGGAATCCCGGAATTCCTTAACCAACTGTGGCTCCATCCGTTTTCCTTTATTAGCCAGCATAGTCGTATACTGTGCTAACTGCATCGTTGTGTATTTACCCTGTTGACCAAAGGAAGCATATACCAGCTTGGTCAAGGAACTCTCGGAGCTTTCCCTATATTCTTTGCGCCCAAGCCATTCATTAGGAAGGTCAACACCGGTCGAAACACCTAACCCGAACTGCTCCATGTATTCATCCCATTTATCGATGCCCTTTGCCCCATACTTCGAGTATAGTTTCTTCCCGATCTCGTCAATCATGAATACGTTGGAAGAATGACGAATAGCATCACGTGGATACAGCGCACCATACACATGCCCCGATGAGTTCTGCACTCTTCGGTTATCCCCACCAAACGTAGTAGAACCTCTATCCATGTACACCGAGTTAGTGGTAAAGAAACCTTCCTTCAAACCGATCAATACACTGAGTGGCTTGATCGTTGAGCCAAGCAATACGACGGATTCAGCCCTTTTTTTAGATTCACCAGGCAGAAACCCCCGAATCGTACCATTCTGATAAATATATTTTATTTTATCATAATCTTCCGTGCTTATACCGCCAGTTCTCCACACGTTAGTGTCATAATCCGGCATACTGGCAGCAGCCACAATCTTCCCTGTATCCACTTCCATCGCCACCGCAAAACCCGTCTTGGCATTCGGATGCAGTACGCCTGACACCGGGTTCCGATGAAGCCAACTCAACTGATCCATAATAGCCTGCTCTGTTTTCACCTGAACAGTCTTGTTGATACTGGAGATCAGGTCATACCCTTTTTCGGGTGGGGTAGAGCCTGCTACACCTTCTGGCAAGTTGCGCAAATCCACGTCAACGGAGTTATAACCGCTTTTGCCACGCAGGACATCCTGATACTGCAATTCCAGTCCATCAAAACCGACGAATTCATTTTCCGTGTACACAAGGCCCGGATCGTTTTGCTTTTTATTGGTCTTATCAATCTCTTCGTACTTTTTCAACGCTTTGGAGCTTTTAAATTTTTTCAAATAACCAATTGTCTGAACGGCTACCGTATCCGGATCATAGTAGCGCACACTTTCCTCTACAATCTGAATTCCCTTGAATTCATCTTTGTGCTGCAGGAAGTAAGCCACTTCTTCATCAGATAGGTCACTCTTGATCAGACGTGGCATGAACCCATTCGCTTTACGCGAATTGAGGTCCATTGCTTCTAGGATGTTATCGACCGTAAGGGCCTCGGAATCCTTTTTCTTATACTGCTCAAACACATCATGCAGCCGAGTGGCGATGTCCTCCACTTCCGAAATATTCGGATTTGGCTTGCCATCCACATCCCCATAATTTTTGTACAAGGTCAGATACAAGGATTGAATCGGCTTGGAGTAAGCAAGCTTCACCTCACCCGTGGAATCATAAATGGTTCCTCTTACTGGAGCGAGGGGTACATCTTTGGTAATGTTGCTCGCTTCCTCCTGACTCAGCTCTGGCCCCTCCACGAATTGCAAAAATGCCAGCCGTACAATAATAACGCTAAAAATAACAAAGGAAGCGAAGAAAAATACGTTCATACGGTAACTGAAACGCCGCTTGTCCGTAAGTTCGTCCTTCTCTTTTGAATGATTGTTCATTCATCCTACCTCTTTCATGACTTGATGCATACCGTCCAGACTGTACAGCCCCGGCATGATAACCTGGCAACGTCGTCATCTCCCGGACCCATGTCCGGCGTAATGTTAAGCTGATTGATCTTTCAGATGGGTATCGGCAAAGTTAGGAGGATTGAACCAATCGCCACTGATTGCCCACGTGGGGTCAAGCGGAATCCAGCTTTCCGAATCACTCAAATATATTTCATTCCAGGCATGTGGACCATATCCACCCTGCCCGTTATAACCAAGGCCTGTAACCACTTTGACTTCCAGCCCCTGTGAACGAGCCATGACCGCATATAGACGAGCGTAATCAATACATACGCCTTCACGTGTATCAAATGTATTTTGTGGCGTCTGCTCGTGCCATATGCCCTTTTGCTCATAGTCATCCACTTTACCGTAGTCATATTGAATGCGAGAACCTACCCAGTCATATAATGCCCTGGCTTTGGCTTCCTCTGTCGTTTGACCTTTTACTATTTCTTTTGCCGCAGATTCAATATCCGCCGGAATGTTATGGTCAACGACTTCATACTTGCGTTGCAGGATGGCGCCCAGTTCCTTTTGGACGGCTTGGGTAAACACGGGCAGCTTGTCCTTGATAAATGTACCGGATAATGGCTCTATAACCGATTTGGCCCCTTGCATATAAATGGGCGAAGCCTCCACATATCGACTAAACATGCTGCCCGGATAGAGACTGACAATCATGAACAGTACAGCAATCACAATCATCCCGCGCACGGAGCCAATGACTGTACCAATCACAGCACCCGTAAAGCGGCTGAAAATCCCTTTTGGTCTGCTCTCCTGCTCTGCTGAACTGTATCTTCTTCTGAAAATAAGGGAAGAGAGCAATCCGAGAACCATTCGGATGAAGCCATAACTAAGCACAAACAACACGGCAAACCGCATCAGCGGAAAATCAGCAATGGCCGTAATCAATGTATAATACATCTGCTCCCACCGGTTCAGCTCACGGTTTGGCATGTCTGCAGCATACACAGATAACCATTGCTGAACATATGGCGCAAGCCACAATGTCAAACCGATGGATAACAGAATACCGATGACCGCCATAATGCCATCCATGAGGAAACCAAAGAGTCTTCCCGCCGAACGCGAAGCACCTCTGGACCACCCCTGAAGCAATGAAGCGGCCACAATCAGCAACAGCATAATCGTTATGCCATTGAATTCTTTCAGGCTGTCCAGCCAATTCTGCAGCACGTACTGATTCCCCCTTTACTACGATGCTGGTGCTGTTCTGTTTTCTTGCGCCTGTTCGACAAACGTACGTATCGTTTCATTGTCGAGTTTCCATTCGCCAAGTGAAATCCCGCGGAAGGTCACATCGACTTTATCCGATTGATTTCTTCCTTTAATCTCAACGTTGGGACTTGTAATGGTAAACGCTCCATCCTGTCCCTTAACGTAAGTCGCTTTGGAAGCTTCCTTCAGCATCATGCTGGTCGCTTCCTTCTTCAATGTGTCCATTGTACTTGATTGTACATCAGTAACTGTCCGTTTGATCTGATCGATGGAGATGCCGCTGTATATCAGTAGAGCCGCAATAATGATGATGGCAATCGCCCATTTCAATACGGTTTTGACCACGTTCAGAACAAAGAACAAAATGATCAACGCAACCACGATCACCAGCCAGTTCTGCATCACAAACTCTTTGATTACTTCTATGTTCATGACTACACCTTCCGTATTAGAGTTGATTATTAACACTTCCCGAATATTATACATGATTTCCGAAGCTGCTGTCAGCTAAGCCCTCCTATGTAAAAATAAACGGTCTAAGTTCGTCCCGCCGGGCGTACAAGTAGTACCATGAGGTTCTGTCCAAGGAACGGGGAACACGTCATGACCAGTTATTGAACATGCATCGCTTAACAAGGAGGGGCTTATGTGAAAACGGCCATCTGGCTATATCTATTTTTGTTCCTTGCTGTTTTTGATCTGCACGCCCAATATCCAATCTTGACCCCTTTCGCTATTTCGCTAGGGGCGGCCCCGACCTTTATCGGCTGGATGATGGGCATCTACTCCTTGACCCATCTCCCAGGCAACCTGATTGCGGGAACCCAAATTGACAAACATGGCAGTCGTCGTTACATTGTGTTCAGTTTGCTGGGTGCGGGGATCATTTTGCTTATCCAGGCACAAATTCACACTCCTTGGCAGCTGCTCGCCCTGCGGGCCATCAGCGGATTTGTACTTGCTTTTCTGTCTCCAGCCTGTCTCGCACTGCTTGCGCAATTATCAAGTGATCCGATTAAGCAAGGCAAGTATATGTCTGGCCATGGCGTTGTACATACACTGGCATCCGTGGTATCGCCCGCCGCAGGCGCACTTATTGTCGGAGCTCTTGGATTTTCCGCCACCTTTGCAAGTCTAGGTTATCTGCTCATTCTGTCGGGCGTTATCGCATGGTTATCCATGCCCAAAGGCGTCCCTGAAGTTCAACATGAAAAAGTGACCGAGCCCGCCAAGCCTAGCAACCCAGTTGAAGAGAAAAGAAAATTCCTGCCCGTATCCTGGCGATACTTTGCTCTGCCTCTTGTTATTGCTTGTGCCCAAGGAATCCTATTTTTTGAACTGCCTCTGCGCGGAGGCGGACATTCGTCCATGATGTCTACCGGACTTTTGTTTTCCATTATCAGCATTGGAGCACTATTTACCCTAAGCATGCTGTTTCTCAACCGGTATTCCCCCAAACTGCGGTTGATTGTAGGTGTGCTGCTAATGTCTTTATGTTTCTTTGCTATGGCGGCGATACCACAGATTCCGTTGTCTTCCGTGCTCTTCGTTCTGGGGATGTCTAAAGGAATTATTTTCCCTGCCATGGCAACACTCTTTATCCGCTTAAGCGGAGGAAACAAGCTGGGTCGCATCTTCTCATTGCAATCCATCGCTACCTCCATCGGCTCTTTTATTGGTCCGATCACCGCAGGGCAGCTGCGCGTGGGTCTGTCACCATATTTCATTGCCTTTGTATTATTGATGATTGGTATCATGCTGCTCCCTTACTTCACAGCCAGACGTGATGCTTCCCTGTCTGATCCGAAAAGCATACTTGGTTAGCGGAAGCACCATTCAAATTTCCATGGCCTTTTGATAACAGCAGGGATTGTATTTTTCTCGGCTTTGCATCATTCCCCCATTTACAGCTAAACTATATAAAATGGACTGATGTTTTACACACGAACGAAGTGACTTCTGGAGCATAACCTTCTTCATCTTCAAGATTTCTCTTTCTTAAATTAGGAATGGATGATCAGTGGAAGATAGTAGTGAAGGGGACGGAATCGATTCTGAAGAAGCGGTAGCGTTCGCCTTTGTCTCCGAAATGTTATACCTTTGAAGAGTAAATTCAGAACATTTGGAGACAACAGCGATCGGAAGAACGATCCGTAACCGGAACGGCCACTGTTGGTTAGGCATTCCCTTCAGATGTGAAAAAAAAGTTAGAAATCAGAGGTGTTTCTGTCAGGTGTCGCTCGTGTGAAAATTAGAAGGTCCATTTTATATAATCCAGTCGATTTTCGCTGCAACATTTCCCGGGGAATGTCGACATAAGCTCTCGACCAAGAGGTGAATATGATGCCTATTCATGTCATTGTGGAAGGTAAGAATGACCGCAGCAAACTAAAACGTCTTGTAGGACCCGAAATCAACATTTTGTGCACGTTTGGAACACTGAATTCGCTCAAGCTTGAGTCGCTGCGCAAACAGGTTGGTTATGATGAGGTCTACTTATTTATGGATAATGACAGTTCAGGCAAGAAAATCAGAGGTGTTCTCCGAGATGCCTTCCCGGATGCTGTACAGATGTATACGCGCCGCGGTTATGCGGGTGTGGAAGGAACCCCTGACGAATACATTATCGCCCAGCTGGAGAAAGCAGGATTAGAATCGTATATCCAATATCCTGAATTCCCCTCGTTTTAGAAAAAACAGAAAGAGGCTGCTCCTGGGTATTCGTTCAACCCAAGAAGCAGCCTCTTTCTTTGGTTTTTCCATGATGAACACATTTATTCTTTGATCAGATTGCGTATGTCCTCCGCAATGACTGCGGGTTCAACATCCTCTGTATTAAACGCGTTGTAAACCTTGCGCAGCTGGTTATTCCGATCCACCAGTCCAATCATGTTCATATGGGCAAAATCATCCTTGTTCTCACCCTCAATGAGGATCTGGAATGAATCCTTGGCGAGCTGCTTCGTTTTATCCATATCCCCCCGGAGGAAGTACCAGCCTTCATAATCCGCGTGGAATCGATCTGCAAATTCCTTGATTTTCTCCTTGGTATCCACTTTCGGGTCAAACGAGATGGACACAAACGAAACATCCTTGCCAAAGGTATCGTCCTCTTTCAACAGGTCCTGCACCTGGGATAACGTAAACGTCGTAATTGGGCACACATCTGGACAGCTGGTGAAATAAAAGTAGAATAAACGCACCTTGCCTTTGGTATCATCCAGAGATACTGTGCTTCCATCTACATTTTCCATCGAAAAGGATTGAATCTCCCGAATTTCGGGTAATTTTTCCTTGCTGGCGAATACGGTGCCCCACATTAAATACACTGCCATAATCAGTGCAAGCCCTAGCAGCATCCACGTCCATTTATACTTTTTCAGCATCATTATCGTCCCTTCCGATATCAGATCATATGAATACGCATACATAAAAATTTAACGGTTTTCGATAAAATTCATGGACTCTTGAATCCTAATTTTTATGATAATTCCTCATTCCCACACCACTCTGATGCATATGTATACGAAGAACCCAACCGACAATGGGCTCCCATGTTATTGTAACGGTTCCACGGACCCTGTGCCCATGTATTTGTTTTAACAGTATTTCATGCTGCTTATTTGTGCACTGTATCCAGAATCATCAATATAAAACTCAAGGATAGATAGTTAATGGAATAAAGGAATACCTTTTTTGCCCAAGCATCTGTATTTTTTGCACGAAAGCCTTTGAGTACGTAGTACAGCCACAGCACGGAAAGTATCAGTGAAACGGTAAGATAGAAGCTTCCTGCGGATCGCCAGCGCCCAGAAGTGTGGAGGCTGCCATAGAAACAACATGGCCAGAAGCAGCCATGCGCCAAGATCCATACGTCCGGTTACCGCGACATACCCGATGACTGGCGGCATAGCGCCAGACAGACCACCAAAGGAGGTGCTCCATGTCGACGAACGCTTCAACCAGAGGGTGTACATAATCACATAGACAAACATGCCAAACATGCCGCATAATCCGGCAAGTGCCCCGGAAAAGGAAAAGAGTACGAATAATCCAAGCACACCCAATATAATGGCATAGGATAGAACAACTTTGGGTGTTAAACGTCCTGTTGGCAAGGACCTGTTGCGAGTACATTCCATTTTGAGATCCAGTTCACGGTCTAAGTAATTATTAAATACACAAGAAGAAGCCATAATCAGTGCCGTTCCGAGTAGGGTCAGCATCAATTTGCCATAGTCGATGTCCCACTGGGATGCAAGCCAAAAGCCACCAAAAACCGCAATAAGGTTGGTTTGAAGTCATGGAGGTTTCTCTCTCTGCCTCCGATATAAAGTTTATCACAGGAAAAGGAAAAAGAGTTTGACAATGATCGTACAATTGCTGTTAATTGAGCAGGTTCTTGTCATATCTTTGGAAATTAGGGTGTTTTGCTTCCCGGTAGGCGGATAATATACACTATATATGGGTATCACCTAGATAGAGAGGCAATACGCATTAACGATACACCACACAAAGGAGACGTTTATGGATACTTCTACACATTTTGTCATGGGGATTGGTTTGGCTGGTCTGGCTTATGTCGATCCTGTTGTCGCGTCGAGTCCCATGCTCGCAGCTGCGGTCATGATTGGCACCATTGCAGGCTCACAGGCTCCTGACATCGATACTTTGTTACGTCTCAAAAGCAACTCGCTGTATATCCGGAATCACCGGGGCATGTCCCATTCACTGCCGTTTCTCCTGTTATGGGTTCTGCTCATTACCGGCGTTATTGCACTGATTTTCCCCGGGGTCGCTATTGGACACGTCGCGGCCTGGACTGCTGTCGCCGTATGCGTTCACGTTTTTACGGATTTGTTCAATACCTATGGAACCCAGGCAGCACGACCTTTTACAGAACGCTGGATTGCCTGGAACATCATTCATATTTTTGATCCGTTTCTGTTTATCACACATGTGCTGGCCATTTTGTTATGGGCATTCGATCTGATCGCCCCTGCTCCACTCTTTGTTTCACTGTATATTTTGATTGGCTTGTATTATGTATGGCGGACCATTGCTCGGGCTCAGGCTGTCAGCAGGGTGAAACGGCTCGACAAAAGTAACCCTGCCGATCATTATATGGTAATCCCGACGATATCCTGGAACCGTTGGCATGTGGTAAAAAGATATGCAGATGGCAGTTATGAGATTGGCAAAATGGATCATTCCGTCCTGACATGGAATCTCCATGCTTCATCGTCCACTCACGCTGCTGTTGCCGCATCGCGTGAATCACCTGAAGTCACAGCATTTCTTTACTTCACGTCCTATGCTGTCGCAGAGGTGGAGGAATTGCCAGCAGGATACAAGGTTCGCTGGGCAGATGTGCGTTATCGACACCGCAAACAGTATCCATTTGTTGCTGTGGTCGTTATGGATCGTAATTTTGAAACCATTGATACGTATGTCGGCTGGTTAAGCGACGAGAAAATGAATAAAAAACTTTTATCTGCACGCTCTTGACGAAAGATACTTGGAAGGGCACAATCAGACATAGGAACTGATGCGCCAGAAAGCCCGGAGCGTTTCCGCTCCGGGCTTTCTGTTTGTTGCTGTCTTGTTAGGATGAATTATTTTCCAGACCCAGCCAGAGACTGCTCAGCGATTTGCACCAGACGTTTGGTGATGTAACCACCCAGAGAACCCATCTCACGGGAAGTGTAGTTCCCGTAGTAACCGTCTTGTGGGATAGTTACACCCAGTTCCTGTGCAGCCTCCATTTTCAATTGTTGCAGTGCTGCAGTCGCTTGAGGTACCACCAAGTTGTTAGAAGAACGAGATCCTTGAGCCATATTTTAAATCTCCTTTCAATCTGTGTCTGTAATGTATTGCAAGCTTGCAAGATTATTATGGCTCGCACACTTCAGGTTATACGGAATTTCATTAAATTTGTAGGTGGAGGTTTTTCCCAATGAGCAAGGGTTTATCCTTATGGTTTGCATTCTCTTCGATTATGTTGTTAGCGGTTACGGCGATCATGATCTCTTACTCCGGCTGGTTGGCTACGCTGCTGTTTGTCGTGTCCGTTGCCAACATCGGCTGGGGATTCGTTATTCGCGCAAAGAAAGAGCGTCGGGAAGCAAGTTCCACCTCGGAAACCGCCTCTTGACCTGGTAATTTCATAGGCAGCACGAAACGTTAATAAAGAAGAGGAGCCTGGTAGAGGCTCCTCTTCTTTATTATGTGAATATTTAATTTACTTTAGGCCACTTGCCTCGTTCTACTACAATGTACGTCTAGGAACAAACCCCATACGATCTTTAACTGCATGAAGCGTTTGGGAAGCCACCGCTTCTGCACGACGAGCTGAAGTTTCCAGGATATCGGCCAATTCACCAGACTCGCGAATCTCATGATACCGTTGCTGTAGAGGTTCAATAACAGATACTACCACTTCAGCCAGTTCCTTTTTGAACGGACCATACATTTTGCCTTCATAACGTTCCGCTACTTCTTTCAATGTCAGACCTGCACATTCAGCGTAGATACTCATCAGGTTGCTGACTTCAGGTTTGTTTGCCGGATCATATACCACTTCAGTGCCGGAATCGGTTGTGGCACGGCTAATTTTTTTGCGGATGACATCTGGCGGATCAAGCAAGGCAATGTAGCTGCCTGCATTGGGATTACTTTTGCTCATTTTCGAAGAAGCATCGTCCAGAGACATTACACGAGCACCCACCTGTGGAATATAAGGGTCTGGAATCGTGAAATACTCCCCATAACGGTGGTTAAAGCGCCCTGCCAGATCGCGTGTCAGTTCCAAATGCTGCTTCTGGTCCTCGCCTACTGGAACAAGGTCAGCATTATACAGCAAAATATCAGCAGCCATTAATGAAGGATACACGAAAAGTCCGGCGCCAACGGAATCTTTACCGGAGGATTTGTCTTTGAACTGAGTCATACGTTCGAGTTCACCCATCGAAGTCAGGGTGGTCATCAACCAGCCCAATTCCGCGTGCTGCGGTACATGGGATTGCAGAAACACGTTAGATTTCGCAGGATCGATTCCAGCTGCAATAAACAATGCAGCTACCGCTTCGGACTGCTCACGCAGCGCTGCCGGCTCTTGAGCTACCGTTACAGCGTGAAGATCAACCACCATAAAGTGACATTGGTAGTCATGCTGCAATTTCACAAAGTTTTTAATTGCCCCGATGTAGTTGCCCAATGTGAGCTTGCCACTTGGCTGAATTCCGGAAAGTACTGTTTTCATTTCACATAACGCCTCCCTGTTTCTAGTTATGGATGACCAAAAGGATATTTATTTCTAAACCTTTGGCGGTCATCCAGCTGTTCTTCCTATGCTCAGCGGACGCAAAAAGGCCTCACATCCGCAAGGGACGTGAGACCGTGGTGCCACCCTTATTCGCAATTCTCCACTCCTCTAGACCTGATTAGATCATGTGGAAGAAATGCCTTCATTTCTCCGTAACGTGGAGGATACGTCCGATTCTACTAAGGATAGTCTAAGATCAGACTGCGCCTGTTCAAATCAGCACTCAAGGGTCCATTCGGTAAAGAGTTCCCGCCGGTTCACATCACCCACCGGCTTTCTGAAGAGAGTCCTCATGACTTACTTGTCCCTGTCATCGTTTTAATTATTATTCGTTGGATAAAACACAGCTTTCAGAATTCCATCTTAATGCGCCGAGACCAGAATGTCAAAATGGAAAGAGCTTTTTTTACCCACTCCGCCGAAATCTGTTATGATGGAATTGCTTATCCTGATCACCAGCATTCATTCGGTATGCTAATCGGATAAGTGGCATGTACACAATGACACGCCTGCAACGGCAGATAGGCATAGCCGTTTGCAGACAGATTTCAAGTGGGAAAAGGAGCATCGATATGAAACAAGTGACCAAAGGCCAATGGAATGGTTACGACACGTATATCCTACATAGCCGTGAATTGGAGATTACCCTGCTGCCGCGTCTTGGAAACAATATTATTTCGATTCGTGATCTCGTGCAGGGCCGCGATGTCGTTCGCAGGCCGGAAGAAGATGATCTTGCTTTTTATTTGCAGAAGCCGTATCACTTCGGCGTTCCACTTCTTGTTCCGCCAGGCCGCATTCATCGAGGACAATTCGAATATGAGGGAGTCCATTACCAATTCGATCAGAATACGGCCAATGACAACCATATTCACGGCCTCCACCGCAGCCAGTCCTGGTGTGTCAGCGACATCGAAGAAGATGAAGACGGTTGTGCAATTACAACGGAGTTATTAACTGAAAATGAAGAGCATTGGATGGCTCAATTTCCGATTCCTCTGAAGCTTGAGATGACGTTCAGACTGCAAAACGCTGTGTTAAGCCAGCGTCTGCGAGTAACCAATCTGAGCTCCACTCCTGCTCCTTTTGGAATGGGATATCATACATGGTTTCTGCTTGACGGCAAACCTGCCGAATGGACACTTCAACTTCCTGTTTCCGGAATTTACAGCCAGAATGAAGAGCAACTTCCCACAGGAGAGATTGAACCTCTCGGTGAATGGTCAGCTTTGAACGAAGGCATGAACATGCAAGGACGAAACTGGGATACTATTTTGAAAGCTGCAGAAGGACAATCCGCGGTAGCTCACTTGCGCAGGCAGGACGGATATATGTTGAAATATTCAGCAGATGAAGCATTTTTCAAACATTGGGTCCTCTTCACAAAGGGCGAATCCGATCAATTTCTGTGCATTGAACCCTACACCTGGCTCCCTGATGCACCCAATTTGCATTTAACAGATGAGCAAACGGGACTGATTCGTCTGGAACCTGAACAGCCCGTTGAGCTTTTTACACGTATTGAGATTGTTCCGCCAACCGAGAAATAATCTTGTACTCTCAAGATTTTTCTATGGGACATTGACCCTTTATTTACCATTTATTCGCATAGCCGATCCATACTGGGTCGGCTTTTTTTATGTTATCTCTCATCTTGCCCATCCAAATTTTACCTTACGCCATATCATGCATATTTCCTTATTCTCTAACCATACTAACATCACCAAGCCATAAGGAGGTGAAACACATGTACGGAGGTCAAAACCAAGGTAGCGGAAGCCGCTCCAACAATCTGGTTGTTCCCCAAGCAACAGCAGCATTGCAACAATTGAAAATGGAAGCTGCACAAGAACTCGGTGTAACTATCCCCCAAGACGGTTACTACGGTAACTACACTTCCCGTGAGACAGGTTCTCTGGGTGGTTACATCACTAAACGTCTGGTACAAATCGCTGAGCAGCAATTATCGGGTCGTTCGTAAGCTCGTAATTCGCGCTCGTATATGCAGCAACAAAAAGCGGCCTTCCTCGGAAGTGCCGCTTTCCTGTGTGCTCATCACAATTAAGAAGTCGACTCCATGCCTGAATCCATGTATGTATTGGTTCTAGGATAACGAATCATCAGGTTCGCCATATTATAGTTGGACTCCATCGTGGCATCAACCAAAATCATGCCTTGTCTTACTGTAAAGTCATATGCAATTTCTCCATGAGTCCAATTGCGCTTGAATTTTAAAGTCTCCAGTGCCATTGCACGGAAAGAAGAGCGCTGGGTTTCGTTTAATCCACCGTCCTCCACCTCCATTTGACCATCACGTCCGGTTATCGGATTATGTCGAATCCCAAACTTTCCAATAACATTATTTCGTATTTGCACAAAAACTACACCTGAATCTAAACCTGATAATTCATGATCAAGCTCTTTGAATACCAAATCCAATTGTCGTGCTAATGAAAGCTGGTCAATTTTTACCATAACGCTCCTCCTTTGTGCACTTCATCCTACAAAACAAGGACTTACGACTCATTATATGACAACATATGGGGTCATTCAACAAAGACAAACAAACTTGGGTAAATATAACTATAATTTGCACAATTAATTGCCATTTTGCGTCCTTCAAGCGAGTTATTTCTCTTAATTGCGACAAATTATTTAGCAGAAGACAAATATAAAAAAGGACAAAAAAGACTGCAAACCTGTGTGCGTTTACACAGTTTTGCAGCCCCGTTACATATATAGGCATCCTATTTAGCGGATTCTGTCATCTTAAGAAATTGTTCAATATCGGCAATGACCAGGTTCGCTGCATTTTGCCAGAAATCAGGCTGTGTGAGATCCGTACCCAGATGTTTCTGAGCCAGTTCCTCTACCGTCATTCGGCCGGTATCCCGCAGCAAATCATCGTATTTATCGGCAAATGCCGTGCCTTCCTCCTGTGCTCTGGCGTAAATGCCTGCGCTAAACATATATCCGAACGTATACGGGAAGTTGTAGAATGGTACACCTGTTAGATAGAAATGAAGCTTGGATGCCCAGAAATGCGGATGATCAGACGCAAGCGCACCACAGAACGCTTCCTGCTGTGCTTCCACCATGAGCTTGGACAACTCATCTGCATTCACCAAACCTTTTTTGCGCTGTTCATAGAACCGATTCTCGAACAGGAAGCGAGCATGAATATTCATGAAGAATGCAACACTTCGTTGAATCTTGTCTTCCAGCAGAGCGAGCTTCTCTTGCTCATCCGTTGCTGCCTGAACCAGGGCATCCGCCACAATCAGTTCCGCAAAGGTAGACGCCGTCTCCGCCACATTCATGGCGTAACGTTGATTCAAGGCTGGCAGTTCTTCCATAATGTGCTGATGATATCCGTGACCGAGTTCATGAGCAAGTGTCGACACATTCGACGGCGTCCCAGAGAAGGTCATGAAAATACGTGTTGCTTTGCTAAGTGGCAATGAAGTACAGAATCCCCCTGGACGCTTGCCAGGACGGTCTTCCGCTTCAATCCAGCGTTTCTCAAATGCCATCTCTGCAAATTTGGAAAGTTTGGGACTAAACTTGGCGAATTGATCAACAATATTGATAGCCGCCTCATCATAGGTGACTTTGCCACCCGACTTGCCTACTGGTGCATCAACGTCACTCCAGCTGAGTTTCTCTACACCAAGCAGTTTCGCCTTGCGCTCCAAATATTGAACCAATGCAGGTTTGGCACCATTAATTACGTTCCACATCGTATCAAGCGTCTGACGTGACATCCGGTTAATCGCCAAAGGTTCCTTGAGAATGTCATCCCAACCGCGTTTCTCATACAATTTGAGACGGAAGCCAGCGAGATGGTTTAATGTATCTGCACAGAAGTCTTCGACATCAGTCCAGGCCTGTTCCCAATTAGCGAATACGGTCTCGCGTACATTCCGGTCACTGTCGCTCAGCTTATTGGCAGCCTGGCCCGCAGACAACATAACCGTCTCCCCATTTTGTTCAAATGGAATGTTAACCTTGCTTACAATGGTGTTATAGAATTTGCCCCAGCCATGATAACCATCTACGCCGAGATCAAGTGCAAGCCCTTCAAGTTCAGGTGACAGCTTCTCCCGAGCTTGCGTGCGGCTCTCATTAAGTGCAAAGGCAAGCGGCTGAATATTTTCCCGGGCAATCCATGCGTCCCATACAGAATCTGATGTCTGGCTAAGCGTATTATCGAAATGGGATTTGGTGCTGTTCAACATCGCAGCAAGCGAGCTAACGGTTCCCTGAAGCTGAACTGCCTTTTTATCATTTTGGTTTTGCGAAGAAAGACAGGAGACAAATGCAGACCCTTCCGAAATTCGGATATAACAGCTCTGCAACAGCTCCAGGATGGGATCAAACGCATTCGTTTCTTCCAGCGACTTGGGTGCAGGTGTTTCTTTCAAAAGGACTTGCAGCTTGCGTACATCCTGCTCCAGCTCAATCAAATAAGCAGCGAACGATTCGGAGGCAGAACCTCCACTAAAGATGGACTCCAGATCCCAGACGGGTTGTAATGGTGTTTTCATTTGTATAAGGCACCTCTCTCAGTAGAATGTAAAATTAACCTTGAATTAGAACTGGTTTTATAAGCGCTATATCTCTATACTAGAGAAATAGTTTAAGCTATTTTCAGGAGGTCATCATATGAAACCTTTACAAGTCTCGGCTGACACAGCCGTCAAATTAGCAGAATCTCTGGGTGTTCCCCTCGAACATCTGATGCATATGCCGCAGCATATCCTGATGCAGAAAATTGCCGAACTGGCCAAAGAAGAAGCGGCTAAACCTGCCTCTGCGGAAGGCGAGCAAGAAGAATGATTCCCTTTGAGAACAGCTGGCCTTACGATATTGTAATGGGGGACATTTATGTACAGCAATGCCCGTACTGCCATGCGAACAATGTACTGCTGCCGCTCAAACCGAAGGAGCTTGTACGCATTCGTGAAGGCAAAAAGAAATTGCTGGTCTTTCCTTGTTGTAATACCAGTATGACTGTAGTCGACAACGATAGTGATTATCTGCTATCCAGTCGTCCTGTCCGCAATTAAAGAACAACTGTCACTTATCAATTGAGGCTGCGTTTCGCAGCCTCTTTGTCTGCTTCAATCATCTCAGCTGGCAACTCCATTTTGCCCGAAATCATCTGTTCTCGCAGCAATGCCCACTGCTCCCGTGAAGAACGAATCATGGCAGCATCGGTAATGCGCTTGTCATGAATGACTCGGCCGAACCATTTTACAGCCTCATGGAATCGACCTACCCTGCGATTCAACTCCCCCAGCAGATACAACAGCTTGGCTTCATTACCTCCAGTACCTTCCCGTTCAAAAACCTTTACGTAAGCATCAAGGCTGAATTCGAGAAAGCGGTTTTCCTGGGTATGATCCTCCATGTACCGATACAGCCAGGCAATATGATGCAGCAGACCCGCAACGACCCGATCTTTCTCCTGAATAACTTGCGCACACAGCAATCCAAGCTTGTACGAATCCATCGCCTGTTCCAGTGTCCGCGCTCCGCTATAGTCTCGTTTCACCCAGCGATTGCCTATTTGCTCCTTGAAATCTTTGCGCTGTTTATCGTTTAAATGTTCGGTCGAATTCTCCGTCGAAGCGAATCCGCACTCCGGACAGATTCGTACAACATAGAAATCCGGATTCTCCCGCTTGTAGTAAGCACAAAAATCAGAATCCGTCCGGTATGGCCGTTTCAAGCTTGGTCTTACGCGTGAGGTGTCATACTCGGTCTCGCAATAATGACATTTCACCTTTACCTTATACAGGGGCTCTAATTCCACTCCGTCCATCCCTCTCCCATATGCGTGTAATCGGAACTAAGGTGTATTCACAAAATGATGTGCTGGTCCCGACAATCGCTGCAGGACGAAAGAATGCAACGGCTCTTCCACACCGACCTGTGTCAATGCCTGATCCATACATGCGAGCCAAGCTTCTGCCCGTTCTACCGTTACTTCAAAATGCATATGGCGGGCACGCATCATTGGATGACCAAAAGCCTCGGAAAATAATGCTGGTCCACCGAAGAACTGAGACAAAAACATGTATTGCTTGTCGATTACCGGCTGAATATTCTCTGGAAAAAGAGGTGCCAGCTTCTCATTCTGCTGAACAATCGGATAAAAAGCTTCAACCAATGCGCGAACGCCTGCCTCCCCACCGAGATTGTCGTAGATGCTCAAACTAGGATTCATTTGCTTTCCCTCCTTTCAGGTGTCGAATTTTGACATATATTACACTCCCATGCTTAATTATGAAAGGAGATTCAAGAACAAGGCCGCGAACGCCTTTATCTTCATTCTATCAAAAAAATCCCAAAAGTCCTATATAACATGAAAGGGTTATGGTTCCACATAGCCATGTCTCGTACAGGTCTATCTCGTACTGAAGGCACAAAAAAAGCGCCAAACGTAAGGTTTGGCGCACCAGATATTTCATTAATAACTTCGCCAGTCCTCTTCTTCAGAGCGCACAAGCGAGGCACGTATAACATAAACAAAAGCACAAACCAGGATTCCGGTGACAAGACTCATAATCATCACTCCATCCGATTTAATTCCACCTTCTAGAACATTTGAGGTGACGTTCAGGCGTTTTTATTATTTTAGCATACATCTCTTAAAAACACAGCCACTTTTGCAAGCGCTTTCTAAACATTAATTTGTACTGTTTGTCCGCTTTGTCTCATATATTGATGGCAAACGCACGAACGCTCTGCTGCACACTGACCATTCCAAAAATAAAGGAGAAGAATTCATGGCCGCTTCACAACGAATCACCCATGTCCTGATCCCACTAGCTCTCCTGATCCTGTGTGTGTTGATGGTGCTGTTTCCGGCGGAAACCTGGCATGCAGGTGTACGTGGACTATCCATTTGGTGGGACGTGCTTTTCCCCTCCCTTTTTCCCTTTCTGGTGCTATCCGAGCTGCTCCTCGGTTTCGGCATTGTTCATTTTTTGGGTACCCTCTTAAATCCACTTATGCGTCCGCTATTTCGTGTTCCCGGGAGCGGCGGCTTTGTGTTTGCCGTCAGCTGTGCTTCCGGTTATCCCACTGGAGCCAAATTGACCGCACAATTGTGGGAGCAAAAATTGGTTACTCGGGAAGAAGGTGAACGCCTCGTTGCCTTCACCACATCATCCGATCCCATTTTCATGATCGGAGCTGTATCGGTCGGTTTTTTTCATAATGTCGCTATCGCTCCAATACTGGTCACATCGCATTATGGTGCTGCTTTTCTTGTGGGCCTGCTTATGCGGTTCCATGGCGGCGGCTCTGTTAAGGATCAACCGTCAATTATCGATTCTCCCTCCGCCTCCAAAGAGGTTCACAGAAACAGGCTGATTCGAGCCATTTATGCAATGCACGAGGCAAGAAAGGCGGATGGACGCGCATTTGGTGAATTGTTGCGCCAAGCGATCTCCTCATCCCTTCGCCTTATTATTATCGTAGGAGGGTTAGTTGTATTCTTCTCCGTCATGATGGAGTTACTCGTGCATACCGGATGGCTCGGCGGATTATATGTGATTACGGAACAATTGCTTCTATATACGGGATTTCCCCCAGCCTTATCCCATAGCCTCGTAGGCGGATTATTCGAAGTCACTTTGGGAGCCAAAGAAGCAGGAGGGGCCGGCATATCCATTCCACTCGTGTATAAAGCTGCTGCTGCTGCCTTCGTCCTTTCCTGGGGAGGATTATCCGTTCATGCCCAAATTATGAGTGTCCTGAGCAGCACTCCAATGAGATATGGACCCTTTCTGTTTGCCAGAGCCGTCCATGCTCTGATTGCACCCATACTTGTACTTTTGCTGTGGATACCGATGATGGGTGATTTGGAATCGCCTGTTTTGTTCCAAACCGGTGTCATGCCGGAATTATCTTTGTATACACCAGACTGGGGACAGATCCTGTTTTCAGGAGCCGCTGTAATGGGAGGTATAATCCTTTTACTGCTGATGCTTTCTCTGATGAGTCCCTTTTTCTTACCCCGACGTATGAAAAAATGAGCCATCCAGTGTGTTTATATTCAACTGAATATCAATCCGACATTGTGTTCTTCTCTGG
Organism: Paenibacillus vandeheii; assembly: GCF_030433635.1. NCBI lineage: Bacteria > Bacillati > Bacillota > Bacilli > Caryophanales > Paenibacillaceae > Paenibacillus > Paenibacillus vandeheii. The sequence goes on along the minus strand of NZ_JAROCD010000024.1, from coordinate 32,061 downwards.
AATTGATTATCATCGGTAGTATAATGACCACAAAGGAGCTTTCATCTTGAGATACTATGTTCAAGACCGCGGAGACCAGTTATCGATTGATCTCAGTCAGCAGTTTCATGCGCTGGCCAAAGAGGAAGGGTTTAAGCTGGATGCAGAATCGCCGGAGATTGTCATCTCCATCGGAGGCGATGGTACGATGCTGCAAGCATTTCACAATTTCATCGACCGCATCCCGGACATTGCTTTTGTTGGGGTTCATACAGGCCATCTCGGCTTTTATGCCGATTGGAAGAAGGAAGAATTGCGTGAATTGGTTCGATTAATGAGCGGCAAAGGAGACCCGGAACGACTCAAACCCCGAATTGTGGAGTATCCGCTGCTGGAGCTTGAGATTCGTAAAAAGTCGGGCAACACCTCTTATATCGCACTGAACGAATTTACGTTAAAAGGTGTAGACGGTACAGTCGTTGCGCAGGTCGATATTAATGACGTTACGTTTGAGATGTTCCGGGGAGACGGAATTTGTGTATCTACACCTTCGGGCAGTACGGCATACAATAAGGCGCTTGGCGGCGCCATGGTGCATCCTACGATCGAGGCTATTCAAATCGCCGAGATCGCTTCAATCAATAACCGCGTCTATCGGACGCTGGGTTCACCGGTTATTTTGCCCAAGCACCATCACTGTGATATCTTCTCACGCAAGGATCAGCGGTTATTGCTTACCATTGACCACGTAAACGTTATGGTGGAAGATCTCATATCCGTACGCTGCCAGGTGGCCCGCCACAAGGTCAGCTTTGCCCGTTTCCGTCCCTATCCGTTTTGGAACAGGGTTCGTACAGCTTTTTTGGACTAATCATATGCAAAAGAAAAAGCGGTCCTTTTCAGGAACCGCTTTTTGCTTTGGCTTGAGGCTGATCTTTGCTCTTCTGAAGTACAAAGTACGCACAGCCAAAGTTGCAATATTCATTGATATAATCCACCATGCTGGAGATCGTGGAATCCTTCGTTGCTTTAGGATGGTTGTCCCGGTAAAAACCTTTCAACCGCAGCTGGCTGTACCCCCAGTCCCCAATAATGTAATCGTACCGCTCCAGCACTTCGCTGTAACGGTCACGGAAGACTTCAGGATTCCAGCCGTCTTTGTGGTTCTGCACAATTTCATAATTTTTTCCGCCGATTTGAACAATAACTGGTTCTTGAGGTTTGTCCTGTACAGGCTCCTGAACCGATTCCTGAATCTGTTCTGAACTTTTTTCTTCTTCCAAACCTGTCTCCTCCATCATGCGTGAGATGCCGATTTTTCCGTATTTTTCGCAGCGGATTTCACTTGTTCATGGGCGTGGTAGGAGCTGCGGACCATAGGTCCAGATTCGACGTGGCTAAATCCTCGCTTCAGTCCTTCCTGCTTCAATGCCGCAAACTCTTCTGGCGGATAATACTTCTCCACAAACAGATGCTTCTCTGATGGCTGCAAGTATTGACCAATCGTCATAATATCACAATCCACAGCGCGCAGATCATCCATCGTTTGCAAAATTTCATGATATTCCTCACCTACACCAAGCATGATGCTCGATTTCGTTGGGATATTTGGCTGCATTTCCTTGGCACGAGCAAGCAGTTCGAGTGAACGCTTGTATTTCGCCTTGGCACGGACTTTGTCCGATAGCCGCTCTACGGTCTCGATGTTATGGTTCAAGATGTCCGGTTTGGCATCCATCACGATCTGCAAGGAATCTCGATCACCCAAAAAGTCCGGAATCAGCACTTCTACGCTGCATAAAGGCAAACGACGACGAACCGCCTTTACCGTCTCTGCAAAGATCGTTGCTCCTCCATCCTTCAGGTCGTCACGCGCCACACTCGTAATTACGCAGTGCTGAAGATTCATCTGTTCTGCTGCTTCTGCCACGCGTTCTGGTTCCTGCAGATCAAGTTCCGTTGGCAAGCCGGTATTCACCGCGCAAAAACGGCATGCCCGTGTACAAATGTCGCCCAAAATCATAAACGTAGCCGTCCGATTGGCCCAACATTCGTAAATATTCGGGCACCGTGCTTCCTCACATACTGTATGCAGCGTTTTGGAACGCATCATCGTTTTCATTTCCTGATAGTTATCACCGGTTGTCAATTTGATCCGAATCCAGTCCGGTTTCGGTTCTTTAACACGTTTAGCCAATGCATAAACCTTCTTTCTACTGAAGTTAGGCTGTTGCTCGGAACATATTATACCATGAAAGCGTTGGAAAAACCCCCATTTGTCACATCTTGTGCATTCATGTCTTACATCCCCATTTTGCATAATTCGATTCCTTCGCTCCCGAGTACGAGAGGTAGACGAATAAACCCATTTCGATCTACCTCTCGCTGATTAAAAGTCGCTTTTTGGATTTATGCAAAATGCTTACATGGATAAAATGATGACTTTTGAAGAACGCTAGGTTATAGCTTGGTTCACCGGGCACCATGTGCATCATCTCAATGGAAAGGGGGCTGCTTCCCTGTGCAAGATGGCTTTACATCGCGGTTAACTTATTCCTTTTGGATCAAAACATTGCTTGCAGGCACACTGCTTCTCCCATTCTTGCCTGTTGATGTTTTCGGTGAACCCACCGCCGCTGATTCCAAACCTCAGGCTGTAGAGCAGAAACCAGAGGACATTTTTGCTTCGCGCCGACATCTGTATGAAAGCATTGGTCAGATGACCCATATTCCCTGGTACAGGCTCGCGGCAATCGATCAATATGAACGAACGATCTCGCGTGCACATCCGAAGGATCGTAAACACCCGGAACGGCTGACTGGCATATTCATGACCTCCCCAGCCTGGAGAGGCTGGCTAAATCCCGACGAGACGGATCAACACCCGGGTTCCATTGCCTTTTTCAATGGGTATGGCCGTGACGGCTCTGGTGACGGTATGGCAGATGCCAACAATGACCTCGACGTACTTTACAGCATGGCTTCCATTATTCAGAAGTATGGGACCAAGTCAGAGGACTTCAACATCGCCCTGTGGGAATATTATCATAACTCCCGGGCTGTGCAGCGCATTCAGCAATTCGCGAAATTATATGAGCATTTTGACAGCCTCAATCTGTTTGGACACGCCTTTCCCGTCCCGCTCGGAACCAACTATTCGTATCGCAGCACTTGGGGTACCAAACGCAGCTGGGGCGGGTACCGTATTCATGAAGGCACGGATATTTTTGCACCACATGGACTGCCTGTGCGCAGCACCTGTTACGGCGTTGTGGAAATCAAAGGCTGGAATCCGTTTGGCGGCTGGCGTATCGGCATTCGTGATTTGAACAATCATTACCACTATTACGCTCATTTATCGGGCTTCGATAAAAACGCCCATATCGGCGAAGTGGTTACCCCTGGTCAGATTTTGGGCTGGGTAGGCAGCTCAGGGTATGGAAAACCGGGTACGCAGGGCAAGTTCCCTCCTCATTTGCATTATGGCATCTATCGGGACAGCGGGTTACACGAATGGTCATTCGACCCCTATCCTCATCTGAGGCACTGGGAGCAGGAAGAACGTAAACAGAAGAAAGCCAAGAGCCAATGAGCTAAATCTGGATAAATGATGAAACTGCATATTTCACAATAAAATATGTTTAGTGCAAAGCGGGGCCTCCATTAAGGGGCCTCGTTTTTTTATTCAATATTTGCCTTTGATTCATTAGTGGTTCACATCCAAGTCAAGCTGCAAACCCTCATTTGGATCTGACAAATCCGGCTCAACCTCCAGTCCATTTCCGTTCAGACCGTTTGCTGGAGCCTGCTGTTGATTGGGAGAGGTTGAATTAGGCGTCCCTCCATGACCACTGGACACACCCGTCTGACCCGATGGCAATGCTATAGCGGGTGCATTGCTGCCGTTGCTGCCTACCGGCTTGCCCTGATTATCGTAGTAATACATTGGCACATCGCCCACTACCAGCAGGTAGGATATCGGAATTTCCGTATCAACGGTCTCGGGTTCCATGTCAAAGGGCACCACCACCGCTACTTCGGCAATGATGTGAATGTACACTTCCACCAGAATCATGTTAATTCCCGCATTCTGCTGACGTGTGTTCAGATCCACCTTGACGGCTCCCTGAGGCTCAATACGAACCGGTATACTTGGACCAAAGGAGGCCAGTACCGGACTGCCCAACGCCTGCCCCAGCGGTATTTTTTCTTTTAACATATGCACGTTCTGCAAAGTGGACTGCACAATGTTCATCGTACTCGCGGTGATCCGCATATGCTCATCGTAATTCAGCATAAATCCGGACACTTTCCCAGCCGTATCGGTTTTCCAGTCGATCAGTCCTTCGGTGGATTTGCCTTCGGAAACCTGCGCTGTAATGGCCTTGTTGATCGCTTCCGTTGCAATTTGCTTTACTCTGATCTTGGCCAGATGCATGATGGGCGGTTTCATTTTCTTATCGACATAGGCAAAACCTTGCATCAAACAGAACGCTGTTACCAATACAATAATCAACCACATTTTGCGCCTGCCACTTGGCGGCTTGCGGCGTCTTCGGCTTCGCCATCGTCTTCTCATCATCGGGCGTCCCTCCCCTGCGGGATGAGCTATAGGCTATATACTATCCTTATGCACTGTTGTCCCGAAAAAGAAGGACAGCACCTGCTCGTACGCGGATATCATCATGCACAACCAAAAAAGCCTTCCGCCAGCAGATTTGGTCTGCAAAACGGAAGGCTTTTTTATGGAATATGGCTCTGAGAAATTCAGGCCACTGTCCACATTTTATTATTTCGGAACGGATTCCCAATCTTTGAGGAAGCGTTCAATGCCGCTGTCCGTCAGCGGGTGTTTCCACAATGTTGGCAGGAGCGAACCCGGAATAGTAGCAATGTGCGCACCGGAAAGAGCTGCATCCTCCACATGTTTGATATTACGAATGCTTGCTGCAATAATTTCGGAAGGCAGATCGTACGTATCCAGAATGAGACGCAGATCTCGAATCAGCTTCATGCCATCCACCGCAATATCATCCAGACGGCCAACAAATGGACTGATGTAGGTTGCACCAGCTTTCGCCGCCATCAGGCCCTGTGCTGCGGAGAAGATCAGCGTTACATTCGTTTTAATTCCTTTTTGCGTCAGTTCATGACAAGCATAGAGTCCATCTTCGGTCATCGGTAGTTTAATCACTACGTTCGGTGCCCATTCTGCAATTTCATAAGCTTCCTTCAACATATCCTCGGCTTTAAGTCCAATAACTTCAGCACTGACCGGGCCTTTCACAACGCCACAGATCTCCTGAATCACTTCTTTAAATACGCGACCTTCTTTGGCAATCAAAGACGGATTGGTCGTGACTCCATCCACCAGACCAAGACGTTCGATCCGTTTGATTTCTTCAACATTACCTGTATCCAAGAAAAATTTCATGATATGTTCCCTCCACTTGATGAATTTTGTAAACAACTATACTCATCATTACCCGATTATCCGTATATGTTAACAGTTATATATGAATTATTTTTTTTCTACAGCGTGACCGCCAAATTCATTACGCAATGCTGCGACAACTTTACCTGTGAATGTGTCTGTTTCCAGGGAGCGGTAACGCATCAACAGAGACAAGGCAATAACTGGCGTAGCAGTTTGCAAGTCAAATGCTGTTTCAACTGTCCAACGTCCTTCACCGGAAGAATGCATAACCCCTTTGATTTCATCCAGGTTCGCATCTTTGGAGAATGCACGCTCTGTCAATTCCATCAACCAAGAACGGATAACGGAACCGTTGTTCCATACACGAGCCACTTGTTCGAAGTCGAAATCGAAGCCGCTTTTCTCCAATACGTCGAAGCCTTCACCGATGGAAGCCATCATACCGTACTCGATACCGTTGTGTACCATTTTCAGGAAGTGACCGCTACCCGCTTTACCTGCATACAGGTAACCATTTTCAACGGAAGTATCCTTGAATGCTGGCTCAACTACTGCCCAAGCTTCAGGATCGCCACCGATCATGTAACAAGCGCCATTACGTGCGCCTTCCATACCGCCGGATGTACCAGCATCCATGTAGTGAATGCCTTTAGGTTTCATTTCTTCGTAACGACGGATGGACTCTTTGTAGTGCGAGTTACCCGCTTCGATGATGATGTCGCCTTTGGACAACAGTGGGCTTACTTCAGCCAATACAGCGTCAACCACGTTGTGAGGAACCATGATCCACAATACACGTGGAGATTCAAGAGAAGCGACCATTTCTGCATAAGAAGATACGCCTGCTGCGCCGTATTCTTTCATTTCATTTACAGCTTCAGCGTTCAGGTCAAAAGCAACCACTTCATGTTTGTGGTCAATCAAGTTTCTACCCAGGTTCAATCCCATTTTACCTAATCCAATAAGTCCAAGTTTCATTGCTAAGTTCCTCCTGTTATGAACATTTCTAATTTTATCTGGCCAATTCCAAAATAAGTGCTTAACCATGTGGCGCAGCAGCCGTTCCGGTTACGAATCGTTCTTTCGATCGCTGTTGTCTCCATATTTTTTTGATTAATAATGTTAATTGTTAAAATATAGAGACAAAGGCGAACGCTTCGCTTCTTCAGAATCGATTTCGTCCCCATCACTACTCGCGCGTAATTGTTATGAACTGATTTAGATTGAGCCGCTAATCTATATCAAAAATTTTCGCGGCCTTCCGGGTATTACCGGAAGGTCTTACGCAAAATTGGAACGGTGTAATTCATTAAAATTTGCATATTATCGAGCAGAACGAATTGTACCGTTCTTTTCTCTTATGCTCACTTTTTCGTTTCACTTACCACCAACGGTAGCCGTTCTCAGCAATCAGACGATCTGCGGACTCAGGTCCTTGCGAACCTGCGTTGTACGTATCCAGTGGCACACTGCCTTCCTGGAATGCTTCCAGGATCGGCTGTACCCACTGCCAAGCCAGTTCAACTTCATTCCAGTGAGCAAAGAATGTTGAATCGCCACGCATTGCGTCAAAGATCAGGTTTTCATAAGCTTCCGGAATGTTGCGCTCTCCTGAGTTGAAGGTCATATGCATTGGTTCCACTTCACCATGGTTCAATGGATTTTTCGCATTTAATTGTAGAGAAATGCTTTCTTTTGGACCAATTTCAATCGTCAGCAGGTTAGGTTCCGTTGTATTTTCAGATTCATGACCTGTTTTGAGTGGCGCCTTGAATTCAACAACGATTCTGGTCGATTTTTCAGCCAGGCGTTTGCCTGTACGAATATAAAATGGAACCTCGCTCCAGAATGGATCGTCGACCCACAGTCTCGCGGCAACATATGTCTCATTCTGAGAACCAGCTGGAATGCCAGGCTCGTCCAGATATCCAACAACAGAAGTCCCTTGCAGTTCCCCTGCACCATATTGGGCACGAACGACTTCGGAAGCGATATTTTCTTTCGTCAATGGACGAAGAGCTTCAGCGATCTTCTGCTTTTTGAATTGAATTTCTTCCGGTGTGCAGCGTTTTGGCAGATGCAAACCAATCATCATCAGCAACTGAAGCATATGGTTTTGGAACATGTCACGAAGGGCACCGCTTTGGTCATAATACGCGGCACGTTCTTCAACACCAACCGTTTCACTTGCCGTAATCTGTACATTGGCAATGTAACGGTTGGACCACAAAGCCTGAATGGCCGGATTTGCGTAGGTAAGAGTTTCAATATTTTGTACCATTGGTTTACCAAGGAAATGGTCAATACGGTAAATTTCTTCTTCTGCAAAAGTATTGCTGAGTTTTTCATTCAGTTCACGCGCAGATTTCAGATCGTGTCCAAATGGTTTTTCGATGATGAGTTTCTTCCAGCCTTTGGTGTTACCCAAGCCGCTTTCTTGAATGTTCAGAGCGATAGGCTCAAAGAATTCCGGTGCAACCGACATGTAGAACATGCGATTTTCGGGAATATTCAGCTCTTGTTCACGCTGTTGAACCAGTTCCAACAGTTTGGTGTAATCTTCAAGCTTCGTATTATTTAAAGAACAATAACGGAAAGCGCCAATGAAATCACGAACCTGAGATGCTTCTTCCGGCGTCTGACGTGAGAATTCATGCAGTGACTTTTCAACATTCGCTTGGAAGTCCGTATCCGACAATTCACGTCGTCCCAATCCGATAACGGAGAAGGATTTCGGCATTTTCTGATCCATGTACAAGTTATATAATGCAGGGTAAATCTTGCGTTTGGCTAAATCGCCTGTTGCCCCGAACAGGACAAATGTCATTGCATCCATTGGAGTGCCTCCTGTGATCTGTGCAGTATAGTATATGATGATGCAAAATGTTCAAATCCAAGCATGACAAAAGACGGAATTAGTGGGGGAGTTCCCCGCCTTACCTCCGCTTGTGCATCCGACCTGAATTAAACATGGAACATTCCTTCTCTCCACAACCTTAATCAAGGTTATAAATTGTAACCAATTGAATTGACGTTACCCATATTACACCTGTCGTCACAATTCGTCAACAATCGTGTCCAACCTGTGAACACCAGTGTTTATAGGGTTTTTATTTAATGTTAACGCTTTATGTGGTAACATTAAGAACAATTGGTATGTGACATTTTACACATAGGGCTTGTGGACACTCAGGTTACAATAAGTATACTAATGCTATAATAAGCATAACTAAACCAAAGGAGCACTTTTTATGAGCGATGATGAGAATGCCAAGCAAATATGCGAAAAGGTGGAACAGTCTTATCAGATCATTGGCCGGAAATGGGTAGCCCTCATTATTCATACATTAATGGAAGAACCCAAACGATTCAGTGAAATTCACGCTTATATCCCGGACCTGAGCAAACGGGTACTTAATGAAAGGATGAAAGAACTCGAGGAAGAGGGACTGGTCGTGCGTCATGTGGTTACGGAACGCCCTGTTCGGACAGAATATATGTTGTCCCGCAAAGGCACAGAGCTGGGGCGCGCATTAAGCGCGGTGGAACGCTGGGCCGATAAGTGGCTGTAGCACGTACTTATGAGGAAAGTATTCATTTCTATTTTAAGAGAAAAAAACTTCATTTTCGCTTTAACTTCCGATACATTGCGATTTTAAAATAACACTTTAAATTTCACCACGATAATGTACTGACGCTACTTTTAATAACATCAGCAGTTACAATTATGTGATTTAATGTCTGCGCTGCGTTCAAAATGCTGCCAATACTGTAGCGGAGTGGTTCCCGCCGACTTGCGAAATAATTGAATGAAATAAGACCCATTGGGAAATCCCGCCCGTCTGCAAACCTCTTCAACGGACAGAGATGTCGTTTCCAGCAGAAGATAAGCCTGCTTGAGTCTTCGGGCTGTGACGTAGTCCGTAATACTGCTTCCTGTGTCTTACTGAAAGATACGGGAAGCATAAGACTTGGATAAATGAATATCGTTCGCCATATGATCCAATCTGATTTCATCTATATAGTGCTCTTCAATCCAATGCATCATCTTCTTCGCATGTCTTAATTGACGTGATTCGACCAAGTGTGGTTGCCTCTCCTGTTTCCCATCACTTTGTTAATCTAGAACATTCAAAAGCTGAAGCAAAAACAGCACCGATTCCTCCCACTCTCCCCCAACCCGACTGCGTGACCGGTGATAACTTTTGTATCTCCAACTGATCCATAGATGGACTAAGATCAAAAACCTGCCTTTGATTGCTTCCTTTCCACAACCTTGAAAATAAGATGCGGAATGCTTCCAAATATCCGTCTTAAAATCGGCTCTACACAGAAAAAATATTGGGGATAGATGTCCTATTGTCGCCGGCAATGGTGACAAGTAAGATAACATTGACACCGAATGGTCAGTATTTAGGGTTTCTGGTCAGGTATGCAGTGGATTATGTAGGATGCGACAGGAGAGGAAAACTGCCGGGAGGCGGCATGTACATGGGATGAAATTTTGGAGTAATGGCTCATAAGACCAACCACTGAGCTTCATCACGATGTCGGCTTCCGGTTTCTCTCATCTGCTGGATCAACTATAAAATTACAGGTGATGAGGAGGCTTGTAGACGTGGTCAGAAGGCAGCCTCTTTCCTGGTAGGGAACTATATCAGGCAGGCAAACTCATTCGTGGTTTTGTTTTTTTGCATAGTATTCCAATAAGATGAAGCCAGTTCTCACGATATTTGTGAGACTGGCTTCTTTTTTATGTTATATAACTAAGACTCCAACTTTCTCCCTAGCGTAATACTCAAATCCTCGAAGTTCTCCACCGCCGTCTTTTTTTCATAAAAGTGCACCGCTTGTTGCATAATTCCTTCTCTTGTATAAAAGGCATCCGCCACCTCTAGTGGAAAAATAACCTTCTCCACCGTACTGGCCGATTTATAGATGCCTACGATCAACTCCAGTGTATTCCTTCCACTTTTCCCATCCACCAAAAGCGGTGTCCCTGTCTCAATCGCGTCTAGCACATTCTCCACTTGCCCGGCATGCCCCACATGAATAACATCCGGTAATTCGTCAGCAAGCTTCTGGATCTCACGTTCCAACTCTGTATTCGATTCCGGAAATCCGTTATTCCGAGCCGTAGAAGCAACCACTTTCCAAGGTGCAGATACCCTGGCTTCTTTGCCCTGAAAAATCAACTGCTGCTCCTCTCCATGATGTACCACGGAGCTGGTGATCATGCCAAGTGCCCCTTCCTGGAAACGAAGCATCGCCATGGAGATATCCTCTACTTCGGCATTATCATGGGCCGTATTTGCCATCATGGCCTGCAATTCCACAGGCGGACCCATCATCCAGAGCATGGCATCGATATGATGCACAGCATGATTAAGCGTGCAGCCACCGCCTTCCTTTTCCCATGTGCCACGCCACCACAGATCATAATAACTATGGCCTCGCCACCAGAACGAATCGACCTGGACGTGGACAATGGGACCCATAAGTTTGCTATCCAGTACATCTTTGAGTTTCATCATTGGAGTCGTAAAACGATTCTGCGCCACAACTGACAGCAACTTACCACTCTCTTGTGCCGCTTCCAGCATCATATCCGCCTCTTGTAAAGAAGAGGCCATCGGTTTTTCGACAAGTACATGCGTACCCGCATGCAGAAAATCACATGTGATTGGTGCATGTGTATAAGGAGGGGTACAGATCGAGACCAAATCAATGTTTTGATCCAGTAATTCATGGTAATCGGTAACGGCTTGTGCACTTTTCAATCCATAATCGTTAATTCGCTTCTGTGCTTTTTCCGCGTACATATCCACTACAGCTACGATCTGGCATCGTTCAGGAAATGCCAAATACGCTGTAATATGCGCTGTACTGATTGCGCCTGCTCCAATAATGGCCACTTTCAACATCGATGCATACCTCCCTTTTCCCTTCACAATACACAATAATAAAGCGCTTTTATGCGTTCATCTTGTGATAAAATAAAACTATATTGCGCTCTTGAAGAGGAGGCATTCCTAATGCCCATCATCACCGAAGATCAATTTAATTTGGCATACCGTCGTACCTCCGCAACTGCATTTCGAGAGGTTTTTCACGCTCATTCACAGATAGAAATCACGTATATTCATGATGGATATGGACAGTTGATAACAGAGGGACAGGCATTCCACCTCGAACCGGGTACACTAATGATTTTCCGTCCATTTCAACTGCATCAGATTCTGATTCAAGTCACCAAAGAACATCCCTTTATTCGCAGCGTTCTGATGTATGAGCCGCACCTGCTGAACTCACACTCTCGGCAATTTGCCGTTTCCAATCGTTTTACAATAGACCTTCTGGGGCAAACATCTCCGCTTCAACCGATCCGTCTTGCCGCTGCGTCCCCGTTGGTTCGCATAATCGAGCAATTTGCCAACATTCTGCCTACGTTACTTCCACATGAAGCTGAAGAGGATACACGACTTTTTTTACTTGGACTTCTCGCACAGCTTCGCTACCTTTGGAAAGACAGGCAGTATCCCAACTCTAATACGCTCCCAAAAGATCCTCCCGTTCTGCATCCTCATGCCGAAGCTGTCATGCAGTGGATTGAAGAGCACTTCAATGAAGCTTTTCGTCTGGAGGATATCGCAGACACACTGCATCTCTCGCCTTATCATCTGTCCCATATATTTAAAAAAGCTACCGGGACCACCATCGTTGCTTACGCTCAGGCCACCCGTATTCGGCATGCTTGCGTGTTGCTCACAAGTACCACACATACTGTTCCGGAAATAGGCCACCGTGTAGGTATGTCCAGCCCATCTTACTTTTGCAAAGTTTTCCGCAATGCAACAGGCACCACGCCGCATCAGTATCGACTTAATGTGCAGAGCAGATAAGAAGATTATCCTGCAATACGAAAGGAGCAAAAGGAATGGCTTCCTTCGTTCCTCCGCTTCCTTAACATTGTCTAAGTTACTCGCCCGGCTTGCGTACATCCAGTCCCAACTTCTCCAAGAAGGGATAAATCTGCTCGCGTACCTGCTGCAGTTCTTCCTTCTGCTTTGCAGACAACCGATCTTCATGAATGCTTCCATCCTGATCCATCACCATGGCTTCATATTGCTTCATATGTTTATACAACGATTTGAACTCGGTAAACTGCTCCTTGGAAAACTTCGTCTCTGCCATTGCTAACTGTTCCTCCCAAAATTGCTCTTGGGCTAAAGGTTGTTTTGGAGAGTCTACACTTGCTGCTTCCAACTTTTCGAAAAAAGGTTCCAGTTCTGCAGTAAGACGTTTAAACTCCATCTGTTCTGTGACACTCCATTGCTCGGGGTGCAGCTCTCCTTGTTGATCCGCATACTTCAAAGCCATTTGCCCCATTTGCTTCATCAGACCCATAAATTGATTGAACTCCTCTGCGCTTAAATATGCCTTGGCTTTCTGCATCTTTGCTTCCAGTCTCATATAATCCTCTGATGTTCCACCCACCGCTGATATTTTCTCCTGTGAACCATACATTCCGTCAGCAAGAAAGGTATACCCCGCGTAAGCTCCCGTGGGAATGATGAGTACAGCAGCCAGCAGCATAGTAACTAGCCATTTTTTTCGATGGTTTTTGAGACGTGATTCACTTCGAATCGCATTCATGACTTTATGTTTTGTTCTCTCAGGAATGTTCCAATCTTTCGTGTCTTCCTGGAAGGATGCTCGCAACTGTTCATCTAGATTCATGTAGTTCCTCCACCTTTCCCCGAATACCCGGATTTAACTTCTGATTCTGCCTCAGCTTGGTTAATGCCGCATGAATACGTGATTTCACCGTTCCTAGTGGAATTCCCAATATGCATGAAATCTCCTCTTGTGTGTACTCGTTCAAATAGTGAAGAGTGATCGCCTGCTGAAGCTTGTATGGCAATCGGTGCACCTGTTCGAGCAGAGGACGATTTGCCAGTTTGTTGATTAATTCAACGGAAAAATCGTACTCCAGCCCCGTATCAGACTTCTCCATCCGCTTGTTAAAACGAAACTGCGTCAATCGTCTACGCCGGTAACTTCGGACCTGCCGCATCGCCACACCCATTAACCAAGGACGAAAGGCTCTTTCCGAATCATATCGCTCTAAGGACTTGTATGCCTGAATATAGATTTCCTGTACCAAGTCTTCAGCTTCAGAAGGGTCACGAATCAGAAAACGAACAGTTCGAAACACATCCATCACCGTCAGCTCATATAACTCGCCATAAGCTTCATAGTCCCCAGCCCGGGTTAAATCCACAAGTTCTATGTACTTTTCTGTCTCACTCATCTTCCATCTCCTTCCTCTTCTCACTATATATTGGCATACCAGCTCCATATCGTTCGATTTATTTATTTCAACTTTCCATGACCAGGCGAAAAAAGCCTATTCCTCACTCATCGTTCGAGTTGGAATAAGCTTGTATTTTTCACTTATATGATAATGAAGTAAATTATTCATAGGCTAAACCATCCGCTGCCTCATCGCCTCAAACAACAAGATCGTGGCCGCCATCGCGGCATTAAGCGACTCCGCCTGTCCCTGCATCGGAATCGTAATCGCATCGTCCACCAGTTGAGCAGTAGACTCCGAAATGCCCTTGCCCTCATTACCGATCACTAGCCACACTGATTGTGTAAAGTCATAACTGTAACAGGAATACTCTGCCTGCAAAGACGTACTAACCAACTTTACACCCGCAGCCTTCGCTTCAGGCAGCAATGATTCCAACTGCCCTTCTACGATTGGCAAATGAAACAATGACCCCATCGTCGAACGAATCGTTTTCGGATTATAGACATCGGCACAACCAGCACCGAGCACTACACCTGCCGCTCCTGCTGCATCCGCACTGCGAATGATCGTTCCTACATTACCAGGGTCCTGCACATTGTCCAATACCACGACTAACCCCTTGGAAGAAGACAACAAGCTTTGCAGCGGCTCACGACCTTTATGTACAACGGCAAAAACAGGTTGGGGTGTCATCGTATCCGTACACTTGGCAATAACCGCAGGAGATACACTGATCCATTCCACACGCTGAAGTGGAGCCTCCAGTCCAGCCAGTTCCTTGGGTACACCCTGCTCCCCATCGTAAACGATACATTCCAGATCTGCCCCGGCACGCAGCGCTTCCTGTACAAGATGAATGCCTTCAATAATATATTTATGTTGACGGGTACGATGCTTTTTCTCCAGCAGCTGTGCCCATTCCTTCACACGTGTATTTTGCGGTGATACAATATCCATCTTTCCATCCTTCCCGTCTGCGGGATTTTTTATCAACATGTTACATGACGAATTAAAATTTCCCGCCTAAAGATTGCTCCATCATCCCATCAAGTTACTTATCATACGCCAGCTCCATTTTCGTCAAATGGTCCTTGTGACCAACAATGATCAGCACATCCCCATCCTCGATCCGATCCTCGGCATATGGAGAGATATTCATCGAATTTCCACTGCGAATCGCCATTACGTTACATCCAAAACGTGCACGAATATTGAGCTCCAGCAGATTTTTACCAATCATTTGCTCGGACGCTCTCATCTCCAGAATGCTGTAATCCTCAGATAACTCAATGTAATCAAGAATATTGGGAGATGTCAGATGATGGGCTACACGCAGTCCCATATCCCGCTCAGGGTAAATGACCTTGTCCGCACCAATCTTCTGCAATACTTTACCATGAAGCTCATTTTGTGCTTTTACGATCAGAACAGGCACACCCATATCCTTCAGAATAAGGGTCGTAAGAATACTCGACTGAATATCTTCACCGATCGCCACAACGACGACATCAAAATTCCGTATGCCCAGCGCCCGCAGCGCTTCTTCATCCGTTGAATCTGCTGATACGGCATGTGTCACCACATTGGACATTTCCTGTGTCCGCTGTTCGTCCGCATCAATTGCCAGTACGTCGAATCCCATACCGCTCAGCGCATTGGCTACACTTGAACCAAACCGTCCCATGCCAATTACGGCATATTGTTTCTTTGCCATTAGGGTCTAACCTCCCGCTGCACTTCAGCATTACGCATCTATTGTTAGTCGCTTTTCAATTAAGGGGTGAATATTCACTTAAATATCCTTCGTAGTATACCACAAAGCCCAATAAACTTGAATGCGCTCACGCTTCCTAGGGAACAGTATTAGAGCAGCCGAATATACGAGGAGGGACTTGCGATGCCAATTACATTAAGCCTGCGTGAAGCGATTGTTCATAAGGTTCATGACAAAAGTGATGATCAGCTCCGGGAGATGATCGAAGGTTCTGTAGATGGACCGGAAGCAGCATTACCCGGACTTGGTGCCATTTTCGAAATGATCTGGAAGAACACAGAACCTGCGAAGCAGGAAGAATTAATCCAAATCGCGCAGGAGCATCTGCACACCATTCCCGTTCAACCCATCAGTTAACTGAAGCCTTGGAGGGAAAGGTACCATCATCACGTTGTTCTGTCTGCAAAAGAAAGCTTTTGTCTCATTGGTCTGGATCATACCCTGCTCCAAGAGCAAGGTAGTTAATCCCCCGTAGACTAATTAGGCTCCCCTAACCAAAACAAGGTACAGCCACTGAGCAAAACTCAGAAAGCTGTACCTTGTTTGTATATGTCTGATGCTCCTAAGAAAATCAGTCGTCGCTGAAAAAAGATGTTCAATTAAATAATTTAGCGATTTTATCAAACAATTCCGTTATTTCTTCATCTCCAGCAGTGGTGGTGTCCGTATTTCCCCATACGTTCTTAAGTGTAGAAATTAGATCATTTTCTTCATCCTCACCCGAAGATGCTGACCCTGATCCCACGCTGGAAATGAGATTTTGCAACTCACGCAGCAAAGATTTCTGTTCATCCACAGTAAGCTCATTGTTCAATGTGCTATCTTCATTTTCCTCGTTAGCAGTGTCTTGAATATTCCATGCAAATGGCGGCATAATCCCACCCATAGCTTGCATCATTGGAGGTGTTCCATTGCGATCCGAACGCAACGAATCATTTGCGGGCAGAAGTTCAGGACGTTGACTTTGGAGCATCTCAGCTACCTGATCAAATAGATCGGATATATCCTCGTCCGTTGCTGCTGAGAGGTCCTGACTGGATAACAAGTCAGATATTGAAACCAACGGGTTCACCGTGCTGCCAGCAATGTCATCTGTTGCTGCTGAAGTGCCCGATGAAGTCAGGTAACTTTGCAGATCAGATAACAGTGATTTCTGTTGATCCGTAGTCAGTATAAACGCGTCCTCGCTTCGATTGTACGTTCTGCTGTAGTTTTCTGTTGGCAGTGGGGCCTGTACCCCTCCGGCATATTCTTCAAATTCTTTACTTAATTCAAGTGAATCAGCGGCCTTTCTTTGTGCAGTGTCGTAGTCCAGGCTATTTAACTTGTTTTCGTTTGCCTTTACTGAATGATCATAGGACGTTGTGATCGCATGCCTGTTAATGGATAGTGACAAATAGATCTCCTCTCTCTGTGTACATAAATGAGTAGCCGTACCGTACACTCCAATTTCATCGGCAGCCAAACTGAATTTAACCTGAGAGCAGACTGAATGATGACTGAATGTTATTCTCCCTTCTACCTTTGACGTGAAACCTGAATAATACATAGAGCTAATTGGACGACAAAAATGACCTAACCTCCTCGAATCAGGAATTTAGGTCATTTTCTTCTGCTGTTTTTATTATTGTAGAAAAATTGGCTTATGGAGCTGTCTCCAGGAATTTCGCAGTAGGGTTTTTGTCCATTGCGGTTCTCATCGCATATTCATTTTCGAACAGAACTACATAGTTCCCTTTTTTATCTTTCACTAGAGCGGAGTTGATTCGGAATTTACTTGCGTCCAGATTCTCGTCCACGATCCAGCGAGCGAATTGATAAGGCATGCGCTGTAGCTGCACATCTACCCCATACTCGCCTTTCATCCGGTATTCAAATACCTCGAATTGCAGCTGACCCACTACGCCGAGCAATGTCTCGTCGAAGCTCACCGTGTTGAACACCTGAATCGTACCTTCTTCGGTCAACTGGTCAATCCCTTTTTGGTACTGTTTATGCTTCAATGCATTTTTGACCGTAACTTTGGCAAAAATCTCTGGTGAAAACGTTGGCAGCTCGTCAAAAATAACCTCGCTGCCTTGGCTCAATGAATCGCCAATCCGGAAAATACCCGGATCGAATAGACCAATAATATCGCCTGCGTAAGCCTCTTCGATAATATCCCGGTCTTGTGCCAGGAATTGCTGTGGCTGCGATAGTTTGATCTCTTTACCCACACGATTATGCTTCACGCTCATACCGCGTTGGAACTTGCCGGATACAATCCGCAGGAATGCGATACGATCCCGGTGTGCCGGGTTCATGTTTGCCTGAATTTTGAATACATAACCGCTGAATTTCTCATTCGTTGGCTCAATTTCACCCGCTGTACTGCGACGCGGTTCCGGCTTCGGTGCGAGTTGCAGGAAGTTCTCAAGGAACGTCTGCACGCCGAAGTTATTGATCGCACTACCAAAGAATACAGGCGTCAGTTCACCGCGCTGTACCTTCTCCATGTCGAACTGGTCTCCTGCAACATCCAGAAGCTCCAGGTCCTGACACAGTTGATCATGCAGATAATCTCCTGCCATCTCACGAATGATCGGATCTTCATAACCTTCTACCTTTTGAACTTTAATCGTCGAGTGATCGTCCCCTTGGAACAACTCCACTTGACTTTTCATCCGGTCATACACACCACACAGCTCACGACCTGTACCAATCGGCCAGTTCATTGGAACAGAGCGAATACCCAGTACGTTTTCGAGTTCTTCCATCAGATCAAATGGACTTTGTCCTTCACGGTCCAGCTTGTTGATGAATGTAAAGATCGGAATACCGCGCTTCGCACAAACTTGGAACAATTTGATCGTTTGCGCCTCGACGCCTTTTGCCACGTCAATCAACATGACCGCGCTATCGGCAGCCGTCAGTGTACGATACGTATCTTCACTGAAGTCTTGGTGACCCGGTGTATCCAAGATATTGATGCGATGACCCAGGTAATCAAACTGCATAACGGAAGATGTTACCGAGATCCCCCGTTGTTTCTCAATTTCCATCCAGTCACTTGTTGCATGTTTGCTTGCTTTCCGAGCTTTTACTGTACCGGCAAGGCGAATCGCGCCCCCGAACAGCAACAGTTTCTCGGTCAATGTCGTTTTACCCGCATCCGGGTGAGAGATAATGGCAAACGTCCGGCGTTTGTCCACTTCCTGTTGAAGAATGTTATCTGCAGCTTTGCTCATAGATTCTATCCCTTTCGTCCGTTCATTCACGTTAATCCGGCGAGGCCGGTCTGCCATTCAATCTTTATGCAATCCGGCTATGCCGGTTGATTGTACATTTCGCATTTCGCTCACTAGGCACTTAGCATCCTATGTTAATTTTACACATTTACAACGGAGTTCATCCTCCCTAAGCATTGTGCTTTCATTCATGCCGTAGACCTGAATTATAATCCAACTTTCCTATTGTACCATAATCTTTACCGAAAATAACCGATTACGTACAGCAGATTCATCTCTTTTCCGATTGCAAAAAAAGAGCACCCTTCCGCCATCATTATGGCATCCAGGTACTCATTATTCATTCCGCTTCTCACTCTTAGAAAATTAATGCGTCCAGTGCGTATTGTCCTCCACCTGTCAAAGCCAGTGCTACACCAATTACCAGAATTGCGAGGTTATATTCAAATCCGTTTTGCGTGGACCAGTATCCATTCGCACCATGAACCTTCACAATGGCAATGACCATAGTCAGAGCAATCAGAATGCCACCTACCGGTGTAAGCAGACCCAGAGCCAACAGCAATCCACCGCCGAATTCAGCCAAACCTGCCAGCAGTGCTACCAATGCGCCGGGCTTCATCCCCATCGATTCAAACCATCCACCCGTTCCCTTGATGCCGTATCCTCCGAACCATCCAAACAGTTTCTGAGCCCCGTGCGCCATGAACGACAATCCAATCACCAAACGAATCAACAACAATCCTACATCCAACATTTTCTTTTCCTCCATTCAATATATACAAAATAGTATTCTTAGATTAAAGATATTATGCTAAATTTTTTTCTTCATGATGTAGTTCGTAACCCCTTCACCTGGTTCACACTTTATCTCATGAATGATGTACTTAGCCGATGGATTCATCGGGTTTCGTATGTCTTTGCGTAATTTCTTTATCTCTTGGTTGAGTATAAGTTATATACTTACTTTTTGTCAACAACTTAATTTTAATTATTTTAACCTTTTTATACTCTCATCTCTCCATCACAAAAAAAGCCTGGAAAGTTCGCTTATCCGCGTCCTTCCCAAGCTTTAATTATGCAGACCAGAACAGCTCCAATTACCAATCAGATGAACTACTCTCGCCTGATGCCCTATTACTTATTACAAGTCACTCCACTCAGCAGTTAATTATTCACTTGCCAGACGACGCTGTCCTCGTCCTGACCGTTCACCGGCCACCAGTGGAACCCGTCCTGCTCGAGCAGTTTTCCAGTCGCTTCCGGCCCCCAAGTACCTGCTGGATACGTGTGCAGCTCTCCGTGGTTCTCTGCCCAAGCCGCCGCGATCCGGTCAACGAAGGACCATGCCGTAGCAACTTCATCCCAACGGGTAAAATAAGTGGAGTCTCCTTCTGCCGCATCATGCAGCAAACGTTCATACGCCTCCGGCGAGTTGATTCCAATCATGCAGCTCTGACAGAAGTCCATCGCCAGCGGCTGAATCTCGGAATCTGAACCCGGCTTCTTGGCATTGATTTTAATATAAATGCCTTCCATCGGATTTACCCGAATCACGAGCAAATTCGGCTCCAGCTTATACTTTTTGCCTAGATAGACGTTGCTCGGCATGGATTTGAATTCAACCACGATCTCCGTCGTTTTCACTGGCAGACGTTTGCCTGTCCGAATATAGAACGGCACACCTGCCCAGCGGAAATTATCCACAAATACACGTGCGGCAAAATAAGTCTCCGTATTGGATTCAGGATCAACCTTGTCCTCCTGACGATAACCGGGAAGCTGCTTCCCACGATATTCCCCTTCGGTATACTGCCCACGCACAACGTTAGTGCTCACTTCTTCATTAGAGGTAAACGCACGCAGAGAACGCAGTACCTTAACCTTCTCATCGCGAATATCCTCCGGGAACAGACGACTTGGTGGCTCCATAGCAATCATCGTCAGCATCTGCAGCATATGGTTCTGTCCCATATCGCGCAATGCACCCGAGTGATCGTAGTACCCACCGCGCTCTTCCACACCGACCGTCTCACCCAAGGTAATCTGAACATTGGCAATATGTTTATTATTCCAAAGCGGCTCGAAAAAGGCATTTCCAAAGCGTATCACTTCGATATTCTGCACCATTTCCTTGCCCAGATAGTGGTCAATCCGATAAATCTCTTCCTCACGGAACACTTCACGGATCTGCTCATTCAGATGCTCCGCAGATTGCAGATCATATCCAAATGGTTTCTCAATCACAAGTCGATTCCATCCGTGGCTCTCCAGCATTCCGCCATCACGTAAACTATATGAGACGCTGCCGAACAACTCAGGTGCCAGCGCCAGATAGAACAGGCGGTTACCCGGTGTATTAAACTTCGCTTCCAGACTCTCCGTCTGCTCACGCAATTCTTTGAATCCGTCCACGTTCTTGATATCTAGTGATTTATACTCAAAATGTTCGACAAAAGCATTCCATTCCTCAGGTTCCCCCGCTGGATAGCGACAGAACTCTTTAATGGATTCATAGATGTCTTCCCGGAATTCTTCTGGTGACCTCGGACGACGTGCTACGCCAATAACCGCAAAGTCTTCGGCTAACTTGCCTTCGCGGTAGAGACTGTAAATCGCCGGAAACAGCTTCCGGCGGGCCAAATCACCCGTTGCTCCAAAAATGAAAAATACTGCACCTGGTGTCTGCACTTCATCTTGCATTTGTTTTTCGACCATGGGCTCCTCTTTCTTTCCGGGAAGACATCTCCATACTCTCCCCGAGCTATGTAATGGTGTTATATACGCAACATACAACCGTCAATTACCAGCAAATTTCCTTCTTGGATGTGATGCCATTTTAGCATAAAGCCCACAGGCTTGCACTAATTTTCCCGAGAAATGTTATCAATATTTTTCCACTATTCATGGAAATTTCATCTATAAAAATTCATGATCAAGCTTATAAATTCGCTTTAATATGGTATTAATATTCAATCGTGATTACCGGGAAACCTACTGTAACTCGATTAATTCCTTGCTCATCATCCTGGTGTACCGCCAGCTGCATGTTCAAGTGATGCGAACCGCTCCTGATCGCTATGGGCAGATCGGATGCCTCATAAGATACGCTGGCAGTGCTGTTATCTGTATAACGTTCTAACGCTCGCATGTCCATATCTCCAGACAACTGTTCCTCGATATGCTGCACTTGACCGCTGGCGTCACTTACTGTTACCCCTGTGCCCTGTACAGCGAAATTCCATGCTGCCTTCATTCCTGAGTCTGTAAGCAACAGGGATACCTGTTCATGTAATGCGGTCAATAAACGCTGATCTGTATATTCATTGCCTGATAACTGAACGATAGCGTAATATTCGTTTTCCCCTGTAACGACAACATTGACCAGAATACCTGCCTGATGAGCATCAGCAACCCGCTCACTGCGATACACATCATGCCCTGTCTGAAGAACGCGTTCAGGCTGTTGCAAGCCCAGCCGGTGAGCGAGCAGTTCCGCTTGCTCCTTTGCGTCTCCATGGCCTTCACCTTGCCATTTGATGACTAGACGCTCCACATGATCAATGGCTTTATCTGCGGTCTTTATCAATTGCTCCAGCTTGTCTGCTTCGGATTCCGTCTTTTCAGCGTACACATGAGTCATGCCTACAAGTATAATGATTGCCAATGCCAGTATGCCTGCCGTCATCCATCGATTTAACATTCGAATCCTCCGCTCTTTCTTGCATTCTATGAATCTTTCAACAGCATGCCCCCATTCCTCATTTGCTAAACTTCTTTTTGACATACAAAAAAGCCCCATCAACCCTCTTTCCTGGCTGATCGGACCTCTAATAACTAAGCATGGGTAGAACAACGCTTCCGCATGCGATTTCCCTCGGTTCACTTCGTTCCCTGGACTGCTCTAATATCCAATGAAGCATGCTTAAAACGAGCACTTCACGTCCTACTCCGCAAGTCCATTCTTATATGCATAAATGGCTGCCTGTGTACGATCATCCACGCCAAGTTTGGCAAGTATGTTCGTCACATGGAACTTGACCGTCTTGATTCCAATAATCAGATCATCTGCGATGTCCTGATTTGACTTACCTTTGGCAACCAACCGAAGTACATCCATCTCCCGATCAGTCAATTCCTCATGAGCAGGTGTGACTGCCTGTGGCTGTCGGAAACGATTCATCATTTTGGAAGCCACTTGTGATTCCAGAACCGACTGCCCCCGAGCTGCAGCACGGATCGCATCTGCCACCTCATTAGCTCTGGATGTTTTCAGCAGATAGCTGAAGGCTCCTGCCTCAATGACCGGATACATTTTTTCATCATCCAAATAACTGGTCAGCACAATGACCTTGCATTCCGGATACATTTTGAGCAGCTGCCGGGTGGCTTCAATCCCGTCCATTCCTTCCATCACAAGATCCATCAGGACTACATCAGGTTTATACTCCTGTGCCAGTCGGATGCCTTCCTCACCGCTGCCAGCTTCCCCCACCACTTCAATGCCATCTTCGGTATCCAGTACCGCAGCGAGGCCAATGCGTACCATCTCATGATCATCCACGAGCAACACTTTGATCGACGTTTCCGCTTCCGTCTCTATTCCCATCTCCATTGACATGTTCTTCCTCGCTTTCATCGTTCATCAAAGGTATTGTAATCTCAATTCGTGTTCCTTTGCCCGGTGCCGTTACAAATTGAATGGCTCCGCCAATTTCAGTTACACGTTCACGCATATTGGTCAAACCATAGGAAGCTTGCTTATTTTCATCCAGATCGAAGCCTTGACCATCATCACGAATGAGTACCCGAATCGCATCTGTACGGCGCTGAAGCCGGATTTCCATTTTCTCCGCTTTGGCATGCCGTAATGTATTGGACATCGCTTCCTGTATAATACGGAACAGATGATTCTCAATGCCTTTGATCAGATGAATGTCCTCATCCATTTCGAGCACGATATCCATAGGTACTTTTGTTTTCAACTCCATCACCAGATCACGCAGACCTTGTTCGAGATGCTTACCCTCCAGATAGACAGGTCGCAGATGCAACAGCAATGCACGCATCTCGGACTGGGCTACGGACGCCATCTCTTCAATCAAAGCGATTTGCCTCTTAGCACGTTCAAAATCCGTTTCCATCTTCCGTCCAACCGCTGTTGCCGTCATGGAAATGGCGAACAGCTGCTGTGATACCGCATCATGCAATTCTCGTGCCAGCCGTTGCCGTTCCTCCACAATGGCCGTTATTCTGGCCTGTTCAGCCAATTGCGCGTTATTCGTAGACAGCCTTTGCAGAGAAGAGACCTGATCTTCCCACTTTTTACCGATACGTCCAAGCTGCTCACTTAATCGACCTACATCATCAATGCCGAGGTCCGGTACAGTACGTGAGAGTGATCCCTTTTCCCATTGCAGCAGCGTCTCTCGCAACAGTTCAAGCCTTCGTTTGACCCGATAACTCTGATAGAATCCGAAGGCCGCACCCATACCGATCAAGAGCAGCAGCAAGGCCAGGCCCGATTGAATCAGATGCCTCCACCCTGCAAACGGGGCAAGATAACCATATGTATACAATACATACAAGATTACAACGAGCACAATGAAAACAAGGAGGATCCCTTCACCCATACTTCGGGTTACCATGTCGGTATGTCGTTTTGTCTTCATCCGGGTCTCCTCCTTCTTCACCTATTTAACTTATTACGGATTACTGATGTTTAGGTCGCCAACAATATAAGAAATGACAAATTTTGCTTTATGTTCACTGGACTCATATCCAGGAGTTCTCCATACCAATTTGTTCATCATGCCACTATCCTGTTCTCCATTCACACTTATCCGCCCAAAAAGTACCGTCGCCTCAATCTCAACACCATAATCTTCAGGCAGCGTCAGACGAACATTTCCCAT
This sequence comes from Paenibacillus vandeheii, assembly GCF_030433635.1. Lineage (NCBI taxonomy): Bacteria > Bacillati > Bacillota > Bacilli > Caryophanales > Paenibacillaceae > Paenibacillus > Paenibacillus vandeheii. The sequence goes on along the minus strand of NZ_JAROCD010000024.1, from coordinate 7,409 downwards.
AACACCTTGCAAAAGTACAATCGTTTGTTTTTCTTCCGGAATGGAGAGGGACAAATCGGCATTAACTTCACCCAAGGCATGCCATAGACTCATGCTTCGCAATGTCCAAGGTGTCTGATCCCAATAGTAACGAGCCATAAAATTTTGTTTGCGCATGACATTCCCATGCAGATGAATCTTTTTATTTTTGGAATAAAAATAGGCCAGTGAAGCGAGTACCATCAAAAACACAATCATTAGATTATCGAGCAGCAGCAGAGCGGCTCCAATACCCAGGCATCGATAGCCTTTGTGTGTGTCACCCTTTCGAACTTGTACCATACCTATCGTTAACAGAATCAGTGCGGCGACGGTTAGCAGGTTAATATTTCGGTTCAGTAACATGAGCATGCCGATGACAATGATTACAACGGCAAGCCATTGACCCTTCTTATTCATCTCTGCCGCACCTCCTCTGTAAGTTAATCTTCCCAATTCGACGGAAAAGCCATATCAGGTATTGAACACCTGTATGGCTTAACCTTTGTTCTAGAAACCGTTCTTTATTCACGATTTATAGAATATCATATTGTCTGCTGAGCGAACAGTTATTCTTTTGAAGTACCGCCCGTTTCATTCTTGGCACCATTGCCGATTTTGTTTTTCAGAGCTTGCAGTTGTTGATCCACTTTGAATTGCTTTTCAGTATCTACAGGATTGGTGTACGTAGATTGTGTATTACGATAAGGTGCGCGGATCACATCAGCTTCTGCTTCCATTTGCATGATCTTCTCTTCCATGCGGTGGAATCCAAGGGATGCGCCACCACTCTCAATGGAATGCAAGCTGTTGATTTGAGACATTTGTTTTTTGGCTTTCGCCATTTGTGCACGGGATACGAGTTCATTACGTTTGTTACGCATTTTATAGAACTCATCTTTCATGTCATGCAGCTGTTGCAGCAAATCTTTCGCTTGAGCTTCGGACTGTGCATGAAGTTCTCTGTACTCCGTGATTTTTTGATCGAAGTAGATTTTCTCTTCCAGCAATTTACGTGCCACTTCTTCCTGACCATTAGCCAGTGCAGCCTCTGCCTGAGACTCACGTTGTACCGATGTACGCTCCGCTTCGTCCAGACGTTGTTTCATGCGACGCTCGTTCGCCATTTGTTTGGCGACGGTTACCTCTGCCTCATGAATTTCAGCCTCCATATCACGCAAGTACTGGTTCAACATTACAATCGGGTCTTCCACTTTATCCAACATATCATTTACCGACGCTTTAGTCATATCCTTAATCCGTTTAAATACTCCCATTTTACTTTTCTCCCTTCTCGTAACGAGATAATTTTTGGCGAAGCTCTTCCACTTCTTTTTTCAATGCTTTTTTCTCAATATCTTTCATCATGGAATCAAGTTCACTCTCTTGCTGTGACCCTGCTCCGTAAGCGTTATTGTCGTAAGAACGTGGGCCAGACTGAGGTCTGCTGTTGTAGCCTGGGCCCGGACCGAAGTTTCCAGGACCTTGGTTACGGTTGTTTTGGAAAGGACCTCTTGGCGGCTCATGATCATAGTTGTTGTATCCTTTACCAGGACCGGGGCCCGGGCCGTATGGATCATAAGGTGGATACGGTTCTTTCGGTACCACCAGTGCTGCGATGAAGTAGATTAACAACGACGTGCCGCCAGTGACGAAGATACTGATGACGAAGATGATCCGTAGCAACGTGGAATCCATGCCGATTGCTTCAGAGATTCCGCCGATCAAGCCGGTCATCATTCGGTCACGCGTTGAGCGGTATAATTTGCTCATGTGCTTACTCCTTTCGTTTACTTGTATCCTCTTACGTGATCAGCACCATAAGAGTATGGATCAGCGTGACGGGATTCTTTTGGCACTACCAATGCAGCGATGAAGTAGATCAGCAATGATGTACCCCCCGTAGCGAAAATACTGATGAAGAAAATGATACGCAGCAGCGTGGAACTAAATCCAAGGTTTTCAGAGATGCCGCCGATCAAACCTGTCAGCATACGATTGCGCGATGAGCGGTAAAGTTTATTCATGTGTCTACTCCTTTCTGTCATTGTTTAGCTTTTGTTTCAGCCGCTCCAGTTCTTTATCCAGCGTAGAGGATGACATAGTGCCAGACGTTCCTGCCCCATCCTGACTCATACGCCGCAAATCCCGGAGACTTTGTGCCTCATATTCGAGATCAGAAACCTGATCGTCCAGCCGGTTGAACATACGGGGTACATTCTGACCGTTGTAATGACCTCTCTGATTCATTCGTTGCTGCAATTGGATCGTCTGCATACGAGCGTAATAATATTGGCGCTTGCTGTATACATTCTGATACTCCACTTTCAGCTGGTCGATCTGTTCATCTAGCTCCTGTAAGGCCGCATTGCTTTGTGCATACAATTCATTGTATTGCTCCATTTTTTCCTCGTGGAGGATTTTCTCCTGCAAAGCAAGTTTAGCTAAATGCTCCTCGCCTGCTTTCAGAGCCATGGACGCTTGTTCTTCCCGTTTGTGTACCATACCTGCTGCCTGATCCGCTTGTTGTTTCATTTGTCTGGTATGCGTTGCATATTGATGACGAAGCTTCTCGGCTTCACCGATGTCTTGGCGGGTCGAGACCAGAAACTGATCAATCAGTTTGACTGGATCCTGACTTTGCTCCAAATGTTCATTCAAATTAGCTACGGTAATATCCCGCATTCGACGAAATACACTCATTTTGTTCTGTCCTCCTTTTCATAATCGTGAAAGCTTAGTAACGGCCACGACGACTGCGATTATTACTCAACATGGAGAATCCGAAGATAATTAACCCAATCGCGATGATCGGTCCGATCAGCCAGGCTAGTTTACCCAGCAATGAGAGAATACCGATGAAGAGAACAATCCATCCAATCAGTACATTTCCTCGTTTAACTCCGTAATACCCAAGCGCAATCATCAGAATCGGAATGAGATAACCCATTAAATGTCCAAGTAGAGGAGTTAACTTTCCGAAAAGGAGGAGTGCACCCAGTGCGATCAGTACAATCGCCCAGCCATTTCCTTTATTCCATCTCATAATTATTGTTCACCACCCTTTCGGTTCATTAATTTTGATTTGTGTGTTTGTTAGTTCGTTTGTTTCTTGTTTAACCTTATGTCCTTATTCTAGGGTAAACTGCGACTTTTCAAAACAGACCGTGGACGGTTTTTCATCCTAGACTCAGGTCGGGGACCAGGTTGGACCTTTGACTGTCCCTGGATCAGACCAACGACTACTGTACCGAATAAATGCCTTAGATATCTCTTATTAGCTTTCTTCGAACCCGTCTCACCCCGTATAAATATGACGTCTATACCTCTTATCTACGTTCTTCCTCGACTGACGTTTCCCATTACACCTTCCATAAAAGTCAAACAAACCCGAAATACATATTTGAACCTTATTCCTCATCTTACTTCCCAAAGATTTTTATTACTTTTTTATCCAAATAAACAAAATTTAGATTGTTCTATATGTAAGCGTTTACTAAAATAGGAAGTGTTACTAATCCAAAAGTCAGGAGTGGACCTGTGCGATCATTCAGCTATCTACATAAAATGATAGTCTTCGGAATTCTGTTAAGTACCCTGCCCATTCTGTTGACTGGAGTCACCGCTTTTATCTATTCTTCGAAACAAACGGAGCTGCATCGTGCTCAAGCCAATAAACAACTGTTAATCCAAATGCAAACCAATGTGGAGCACAAACTTGCAACCGTAAGCTATATGCTCGATCAGGCCGTTCGGTCACCGGATACGCTCCATTCTCTGTCCTCCTCTTCGTCGGTACAAGGCACCGGTCCTTTGTTTGCCGAGAAGTTACAGACTGAATTCAAGAATATGAGGTCATGGGAGCCTCTAATGGATATTACACTCGTAAATCAGGCCCAGGACTGGCTTATCGATCATGCTGGCCTATACCTGAATACTGATTTTCCAATGGCTCTGCCCATGAAAGACATGTTATCGAACACGCTCACATCCGGTTGGCAGCTTACACCATCATCTGTTTTTACCAATAATGAGCGCCAAGTGAATTCAGGCTGCATCTATCATATTGCACTTGCTAGATCGATACCCAATGTAAATGCTTCTGATGCTGCCCTGATTGCGGGAATTCCTGCATGTACACTGCAAAAACCACTGGAAGAGGATTCTCCAGACAACGCTGCCGCCGGACTCATCATTTTGAATCGTGAACAACGGATCATGGTCCATCCCGATCCCAAATATATAGGTCAGCCAGTGGCTGCAGCTGGAATAAAAGATAGCGAATCGGGAACCAATTTTAGTGAGCTGTTATCTATACGTGGATTTGCTGCCTCTTCAGGCCAACGGGAGGTACGTATTGCAGACACACATTACTCGCTGTTCTATATGCATTCTGCTCTAAAAGGGTGGACATATATTCTCATTTCGCCTACGAATATTCTAACTCACGAGTATGTTCGGATTGGGTTACACACCATATATATCAGTGCTGCCTTGCTAGTGCTTTCAGTGCTGCTCTCATGGATTGGTTCGAAACAAATGCATATTCCGATTCGCAAACTTCTTATACAACTTGGTGACAAACGCTTACCTAAAGATCGCCTTGAAATGAAGTCTGCACTTCATATGGATGAATTTGAGCAAATCAGAGCCGACGTTTCACAGCTATCCGCATCCCAGTCCCAGCTTGAAAACAAATTGAATCAATATAAGCTGCAGATCCGCACTCATTTTCTAATTAACCTGGTTCTGGGCAAAATTGCACCGTCCACTCTTCATGACATGCTCATAGACAATGGTTATGATTCGCAGCTTCAAGAGTGGCAACAAATAGCCGTCATTGCAGTCCAGGCCGATCTCGTGAATCATACCAAATATCATGCCAAGGATCGTGATCTGTTGCTGTTTGCCGTTCAGAATATACTGGAGGAGAGTATTCATGCGGAACAACAGTTACTTCCAGTGGTATATGAGCAGGCCGTAGTTACAATCATCGGTACCGCTGAACAAGATCATGTTCGTTTTTCACAGCATCTGTATACGTTAACGGAACAACTCCAACATCAGATCTGTGAGAGCCTTAGTCTTCAGGTAAGCATTGGCTTTAGTCAGCCCCACACCTCCCTATTTCAGATACCGCAGGCTTATACGGAGGCCCTTGAAGCGCTCAAACATCGAATGAAGCTGGGGGCAGGCATCATCATTCAATTTGAGACGATCGATAATCATACTTCGCATTGGGCGCTGCCTTATCCCGAATCACTGGAGTATACGCTGATTCAAAGTATCCAAAACGCCGATGAAACCCTGGCCCTCTCTCATCTCCATCAGTTGCTTGAAGTGCTGTTTGGCTTGGAATGTACACCGGAAGAATATCAGATAGCCCTTACCCGATTGTTAACACATATTTTAAAGATGATGCAGGAATCCGGTATACGACTAGGGCAGATCTCCAAAGGCCATGGGTCTATTTTCAATGAACTTCATGGTCTACAGTACGCAGCTGAGGTTGAGCAATGGTTCACAGAACATATCATCATACCGATCATTCTCATCTTGAAGGAAAGACAGTACGCCCAATATCAGCACATATCCGAGAAAATGATTGCCATGATTCAACAAGAATACGATAAAGATCTAACGTTGGAGGAATGTGCATCCAGACTTCACTACAATGCGAACTATCTAAGTAGTGTGTTCCGCAAGGAGACAGGCTGTGCATTCAGTGAGTATCTGACGAAATACCGCTTCACTATGGCTAAAAAGTGGCTCGACGAAAGCGAGTTAACGGTCAAGGATATCGCCGCACGGCTTCGTTATAACAACCCGCAGAACTTTATCCGTTCTTTTCGAAAATGGGAAGGGATCACGCCCGGCCAATACCGGGAACGTAAGCAGAAGTCAATTGTATCCATGAAGCAGTAAGCAGCTCTTTTGAGGATGAAATATGACGGATTATCTAATCTAAATATGAAAGATGTACTGCTATAATTTAGCCATAGAAATTTGTTCTATTTATGATCATACAAAAGGGAGCCTGTAAAACGGCTCCCTTGCAACTACTATTGAATGTAATAAATAAGAATTACATATACTGCTCAAATATTTTACTGGTCTTTGGTACGTACCACTTTCATATTCGGTTGCTCCAATTGAATCAGGATTTTACCGAACTTCCCTCCGCGTGAGAATGCAACCACTCCCTCTTTATACGTGTCTCTGATATATTGCTCAGCTAGGGCAAGTGAACCTTCATCCGTTGGCAATTCGTGCGTGCTTAGCCATTCCTGAAGCTTATCAACGACTTCTTCCACAGACATCTCAAAATAACTTGTTTCTTTAGTAATCAAGGTGGTGTAGGAATAGTCTTTCAGGTACAGCAGCTGTTGTATATAAACCATGTCCCCCTGACTGTAGGACGGATAGACACCCAGTACCTCTTTAAGCTCATCTACTAATGTGTCTTCTTTTGGCCCAGCCATTGTGCTGATATAAACATACTTTCGAGCAGTGCTAATTGCTTGTTCAATTGTTTCCCAATCCGACATGACCGGGCACATGGATGCAAATGCGAAGTCATATTTCTTTTCCCAGCCCTTATCGTGAATCGAAATTTCCTCAAACCGTTCTGACACAATATCTATACTGGATTGCAAGGAGGGAGGAATCGTATCTTTCATTAATGAATTGAGCAGTTCTGATGGCTCTACAGCTGTAACGGTCGCTCCTTTGATTGCAAAAGGGATTGTAAAGATGCCTGATGCTGCTCCAATATCTAATATCGATAAACCGTTAAAATCCACTCCCTGATTTTCAATCCAGCCTATGATGCGGTCGGTTCGCTGCTTTCCCTTTTCAGTAAACGACTGTTGATGATATTCTCTGGCCCATTGTTCAAATGCTTCTGTCGCGTAAAACGCTGCGTTTTTCATATTGTATTTTGAAGTTGTGGACTGATTTCTCCACGCCTCTTCCCATACAGAAAGATCAAATAAAATATCAGAATGCGTAGATACCTGTTTTTCTTCGGACATGTTACTTCACTCCATTTCTTTATATAAAATATAAAATTTCAAAAAGAATATTTTCTTTTTGGTTAAACATTTCTTTATGTGAATTTAAGGGAGCTTCAATATCCATAATTAAACGAAATAAATTAACAGACTTTACATGTCTACAATATACTTATTAGTGCTATGCGTCAATACATAAACAAAAATAATTCCTTTTACTTCTACAAACCATAATCCAAATAATATCTGTAAATAAAAAAGCTCATTAGATTTTGCATCTAATGAGCTTTTACTTGCTTGAATACCGGCGAGAGGACTCGAACCTCCACGGTTTCCCACTCGATTTTGAGTCGAGCGCGTCTGCCATTCCGCCACGCC
>NZ_JAROCD010000023.1:0-62492 GCF_030433635.1 Paenibacillus vandeheii | reverse complement strand
TAAAAAATGCACCCCCTAGAATTTCATCGGTTAAACCTAGGGGTTTTTCCAATGTCTATTCTAAGGGGTGCACTTCACTTTTTTGGAGAGGTTTTTTTGTGTCAGCCGAATATTTCGTGTAAAATCGTAAAAAATGAATAGTGCTCCCTCTTGGCAAAACCACAAAATATGCTATAATGTATATAAAGTCAAAGAAAGTCAAAGTCAACTAAAGGTTAAATACTTACGTAGCTTTCTTTCTGCAATCCGGTGGTGGGAGCCATTTTGAAGGTAGTACACATCAGCGGATATAGGCAATATTAAAGGACCTTCGAGCGTCCTTCGCTCTCCTGTAAACGACCATGAAAGATCAGTTTCGCTGTTTCCTTGATTGGTTAAATGGGTTAAATGGGTTGAGAAGGTGTACTCTGTAGGGGCGTGTGGGTCCTTATTGACTTAACGTTTCAGACAGTGGAGGATGATTGGATGCGTAATATCTCTGATATTATCGAACAATATCTGAAGAGTATTTTGCATGAAAGTCCCGAAGGAATGGTCGAAATTCAACGTAATGATCTGGCTGACCAATTTTCATGTGTGCCTTCCCAGATCAATTATGTCATCAGCACCCGATTTACACTCGAAAAAGGTTACCTTGTAGAGAGTAAACGTGGCGGCGGCGGTTATGTTCGCATACAGCGGATTGAATTGCCGGCTCACTCGGCTCTGCATAACCATTTGCACCATAGTATTGGAGATGAGATCGGGCAGACAGCTGCCGAAGGTCTGATTTACCAACTGGAAGAAGCACGTTTCTTAAGCAAAAGGGAAGCCGGGTTGATGCGGGCAGCTGTATCGAGAGAGATTATATTGGTCAAACTTCCTTACCGGGATCAAATTCGTGCCAGAATGTTAAAGGCGATGTTAATATCTTTGCTCGGTAAATGAAAACTATCGGGATCAAGGGGGTACATCATTGTGCTGTGCCAAGAATGCAACAAACGTCCGGCCACACTCCATTTCACCAAGATCGTGAACGGAGAAAAGACGGAATTCCATATTTGTGAGTCATGTGCTCGTGAAAAAGGGGAAATGATTCCCGGAACATCCAATGGATTTTCCATTCACAACCTATTGTCCGGGTTGCTTGATTTTGAACCCTCAGGCAAGAATGGAAGTGCGGGAGCAACACCTGCGCAATCCCTTCGTTGTGAAGAATGCGGCATGACCTATTCACAGTTTAGCAAAATCGGCCGCTTTGGCTGTAGTTCATGTTATAAATATTTTGACAGTCGTTTAGACCCGTTATTCAAACGGGTTCATGGCAGCACTTCTCACGTGGGTAAAGTGCCTGCACGAGCAGGTGGTCGCATCAAGGTCAAAAGACAGATTGCTGATTTGAAACGGGATCTTCAGGAGAGCATCACGCAAGAGGAGTTTGAAGAAGCAGCTCAAATTCGTGATCAGATCAGGGAACTTGAAAAAGAAATAGCTCAGGAGTAAAGTTTGTGATGAGTAGGAGGGATGCGTAATGTCTAATCTGCGTTTTACAGAGAAGGCGCTCAGCGACTGGATGCGTAGTGATGCGGCTGATTCCGAAATTGTGATTAGCAGCCGGGTCCGGATCGCACGCAACCTGCAGCATTATCCGTTTCCGATGCTGGCTTCCAATGAGCAATCGGAAGAAGTGCTGAATAAGCTGAGCGAGGTACTTCAATACGACGACGTTCATGCCTTTGGAGATTTTCATACCCTGGGTCTGACTGATATCGATGACCTTGACAAACGGGTACTGGTGGAGAAACATCTGATCAGTCCCAGTCTTGCGAACGAATCCAGAAATGGTGCTGTTATTCTCAGTGAGGATGAGTCTGTCAGTATTATGATTAATGAAGAGGATCATCTTCGTATCCAGTGCCTCTATCCGGGGTTCCAGGTGAAAGAAGCCTGGGAGAAAGCTTCCGCCATAGATGATGCTTTTGAAGCGCATGTGGATTATGCTTTTGATGACCGCAGAGGATATTTAACCAGCTGTCCTACGAATGTAGGTACAGGTGTAAGAGCATCTGTCATGATGCATCTGCCCGCTCTGGTGATGACACAGCAGATCGGCCGCATTCTAACCGCAGTCTCCCAAGTCGGACTGACTGTCCGGGGAATTTACGGTGAAGGCAGTGAGGCGATGGGTAACCTGTTCCAAATCTCGAACCAGATCACACTGGGGCAGACGGAACATGAAGTCATTGATAACCTGCATAGTGTTGTGTTACAAATGATCGGGCATGAGCGTACCGCCAGAGAGCGGTTAATTACCGACTCCAGATTGCGGATTACCGACAGAGTGATGCGTTCTTACGGCATTCTGTCCCATGCAGCTATCGTCGACTCAAAGGAAGCTGCACAGCGTCTGTCTGATGTTCGACTTGGTGTAGATCTCGGCTTATTGGACGGCTTGTCCATAACCGTGATGAACGAGCTGAATGTGATGACTCAGCCGGGCTTTTTGCAGAAAACATTTGGGGAAGACATGCGGACAGATGAGCGTGACATTTATCGGGCTCAGTTGATCCGTGATACGATTAGTGCAGCCAATCAATCCTAGGCTAAACAAAAGTCATTAACAAAGGTTTCACGCCGCATCTGCGGCTTTATATAATAGAGCATTTTCTATAAATGAATGCTGAATGATTTTATTCGCAGCACGGCTGCAAACAAAAATGATATGAAGAATACGGTGGGATTCTTTCAACAGCCCCCGTTTTATCCAAAACCATGGAGGTGCAGGAGATATGATGTTTGGAAGATTTACGGAACGGGCCCAAAAGGTGCTCGCATTGGCGCAGGAAGAAGCTGTCCGTCTTGGTCATAATAACATCGGAACTGAGCACATTTTGCTCGGCCTCATTCGTGAAGGCGAAGGCATCGCAGCCAAAGCGCTGATCGGCCTGGGTCTCGGATTGGAAAAAATTCAAGATGAAGTAGAAACGCTGATTGGCCGTGGCCAAGAGCAACCTACGAACATTGCATATACGCCTCGTGCGAAAAAAGTGATTGAACTGTCTATGGATGAAGCTCGCAAATTGGGCCATACCTATGTTGGCACAGAGCATATTCTGCTCGGATTGATTCGTGAAGGTGAAGGGGTTGCAGCACGTGTGCTGAATAACCTGGGCATCAGCTTGAACAAGGCACGTCAACAAGTGCTGCAACTGTTGGGCAGCAGTGAAGCCGTATCCAGTCATAACGGAACCCCTGCCAATGTCAGCACACCAACCCTGGATAGTCTGGCACGTGATCTTACGGCGTATGCCAGAGAGAATAACCTCGATCCGGTGATTGGACGTAGCAAAGAAATTGAGCGTGTCATCCAGGTACTCAGCCGCCGTACCAAGAACAACCCGGTACTGATCGGTGAGCCAGGTGTAGGTAAAACAGCGATTGCTGAAGGACTTGCACAAAAAATCATCGCCAACGAAATTCCAGAGACTTTGCGTGACAAACGTGTCATGACCTTGGATATGGGTTCCGTTGTTGCAGGTACAAAATATCGTGGTGAATTCGAAGATCGTCTGAAAAAAATTATGGATGAAATTCGTCAAGCGGGTAACATTGTCCTGTTCATCGATGAATTACACACCCTGATTGGTGCAGGTGGAGCGGAAGGTGCAATTGATGCTTCGAACATTCTGAAACCTGCTCTGGCTCGTGGAGAATTGCAATGCATCGGTGCGACGACCCTGGATGAATACCGCAAATATATCGAGAAGGATGCTGCTCTGGAGCGTCGTTTCCAACCGATTACGGTAGATCAGCCTTCTCCAGAAGAAGCGATTCAGATCTTACACGGCTTGCGTGACCGTTACGAAGCGCATCACCGGGTTAAAATTACCGATGAAGCGATTGTACAGGCGGTTAAACTGTCTGACCGATACATTACAGACCGTTTCCTGCCGGACAAAGCGATCGACCTGATTGATGAGGCGGGTTCCAAAGTAAGATTGAACTCTTACACGATCCCACCAAACCTCAAACAACTGGAAAGCCGTCTCGAAGATATCCGTAAGGAAAAAGACGCAGCGGTACAAAGCCAGGAGTTCGAAAAAGCAGCAGCTCTGCGTGACACGGAACAAAAAATCCGTGAAGAGCTGGATGTAACGAAGAACCAATGGAAAGAAAAACAAGGCCGCACGGATTCGGAAGTAACGCCTGAGGATATCGCGCAAGTGGTAGCCAACTGGACTGGAATTCCGGTGAACAAGCTGAAAGAAGAAGAGACACAACGTCTCATGACTTTGGAATCGATTCTGCATGAACGTGTCATTGGCCAAGATGAGGCTGTGAAGTCCGTCAGCCGTGCAGTTCGTCGTGCCCGTGCTGGATTGAAAGATCCAAAACGTCCGATGGGTTCATTTATCTTCCTTGGTCCTACTGGGGTAGGTAAAACCGAGCTGGCTCGTGCGCTTGCAGAAGCGATGTTTGGAGATGAAAATGCAGTCATCCGGATTGATATGTCCGAGTATGGCGAGAAGCATTCCACTTCAAGACTGGTCGGAGCGCCTCCGGGATATGTGGGATACGAAGAAGGTGGACAGTTGACAGAGAAAGTTCGTCGCAAACCTTACTCCGTCGTCCTGCTCGATGAAATCGAGAAAGCACATCCGGAAGTATTCAACATCTTGCTGCAAGTCCTTGAAGATGGCCGTCTGACTGATTCCAAAGGTCGCGTCGTGGACTTCCGTAATACGTTGATCATCTTGACATCCAATGTCGGTGCAGAAGCGATCAAACGTAACTCTACACTGGGCTTCACAGCAGTTGTGGATGCAGGTGCGGATTACGATAACATGAAGGGTAAAGTGATGGATGAGCTGAAGAAAAGCTTCCGTCCTGAGTTCCTTAACCGGATTGACGAAATTATCGTGTTCCACTCTCTTGAAGAGAAGCACATTGCTGAAATTGTTACCCTCATGAGTGAAGAGCTACGTAAACGGCTGCGTGAGTATGAGGTCGACTTCGAGCTCACTGACAATGCCAAGGATTTCCTTGCCAAAGCAGGCTTCGATCCAGCTTATGGTGCTCGTCCGCTTCGTCGGGCGATTCAGAAGCATATCGAAGACAAATTGTCTGAAGAGTTGCTCACAGGTAATGTGGTCAAAGGAGATTCGTTGCTCATTGACGAAGAGAATGGAGCATTGTCTGTAACGAAAAAAGACGTTGTTGTTCCTTCCAATGAGGAAATCGAAACAAAATAAGTGATCCTTGATGAGTTTACTGATTTTGATGCATAAAACAAAAATCCTTCCTGGCTTTAGCTGGGAAGGATTTTTTGTGTTGTTTGTACCAGTTAGAGCCCGAAAGCTCTGTTGTTTATCAAAACTACATTTGAACTGCTACGAACATGTGTAAAGTTTGCGATAATCCTTTACGAAAAATCTCAAACAATGGTAAACTTTTATTAACCCTGCACGTCAGGGCATATAGGGCAAAATTCGTCGAAAAATGCAAAATGCTGTTATAAAATAAATCCTAGGAGTGCTGAAGTGGCCAAAGTTAAAACCAAGTTTCAGTGTACGGAATGCGGCTATGAAGCCCCCAAATGGTACGGCAAATGTCCGGGTTGTCAGTCTTGGAATTCAATGGTGGAAGAAACCGAAACGGTGGTCAAAACACAAGGGAGAAATTCCCCTCTCTTTGAGAGTAAAGATAAGCCACTTCCCATCATAGATATAGATAGCGGTCAGGAACCGCGTGTACAGACTGGAATTGAAGAGCTGAATCGGGTTTTGGGCGGCGGAATTGTTCCGGGATCTCTCGTTCTGGTGGGCGGAGACCCCGGAATTGGAAAATCAACGTTAATGTTGCAGACATCTCATGCTTTGACCCATTCAGGTTTGCGTGTGTTATATGTCTCGGGTGAGGAGTCAGTCAAGCAAACCAAATTGCGTGCTGACCGTCTGGGTGCGCTGTCTCCTGAGTTATATGTATTGTGTGAGACCAATATGGAGCGGGTCGAGGAAGCGGTGGAGCAGATCCAGCCGCATTTTCTTGTCATCGACTCCATTCAAACTGTATATCTGCCAGAAGTCACCAGTGCACCCGGCAGTGTAGCTCAGGTAAGGGAATGTACGTCACGGTTCATGCGGATCGCCAAAGGCCGAGGCATTGCAACCGTGCTTGTGGGGCATGTTACGAAAGAAGGCGCCATTGCCGGTCCACGTATGTTGGAACATATGGTGGACTGTGTTCTTTATTTTGAAGGAGAGCGGCATCATACGTATCGCCTTTTACGTGCGGTAAAGAACCGTTTTGGTTCGACCAATGAGATTGGCATTTTTGAGATGGGTGAAGAAGGGCTACGTGAGGTGGGTAACCCTTCAGAACTCTTCCTGTCGGAACGTCCGCTTGGTGTAGCGGGTTCTACGGTAGTTGCCAGCATGGAGGGGACACGTCCTCTGCTCGTGGAATTGCAGGCGCTCATCTCGTCTACACACTTTCCTTCCCCACGTCGCATGGCGACAGGGATAGACCATCACAGGCTGAACCTTATTATTGCTGTACTTGAGAAAAGAATGGGCATGTTTTTGCAAACACAGGATGCGTATCTGAATGTAGCTGGGGGCGTGCGGCTGGATGAACCAGCTATCGATTTGGCGGTTGCGGTCAGCATTGCATCCAGTCTGAGGGATGTACCGACCAAACCGGATGACGTCATTTTTGGCGAAATCGGTTTGACGGGTGAGGTTCGGGCCGTTTCACGGGCTGAACAACGTGTGAAAGAAGCTCAGAAATTGGGCTTTAAGCGTGTTATTTTACCAGAAAAAAGCTTAAAGGGCTGGAAACATCCTCGCGGGATACAACTGATCGGTGTGAATACCGTGGCAGATGCACTAGCGGTTGCTTTAGATTAGGGGGCATAACAAGATGAAAGATTCGAGCCAACTGGATAATATGAACGAATTGTTAAGGCTGATCGCACCAGGTACACCTTTCCGCGAAGGTCTGGAGAACGTGCTGCGCGCCAAGACGGGTGCACTGCTGGTTGTAGGATACAGCCCTGAAGTGATGGAAGTGGTGGATGGAGGATTCTCGATTAACTGTGATTTCTCCCCGAACTATCTGTATGAACTCGCCAAGATGGACGGTGCCATTATCCTTAGCGAGGATTTGAAGCGAATTCTATACGCCAATACTCAGCTCATTCCTGACTCATCCATCTCTTCATCTGAGACGGGGATCCGTCACCGGACGGCTGAGCGTGTCGCGAAACAAACAGGTAAATTAGTCGTATCTATATCGCAGCGCCGGAATATTATCACCTTATATCAAGGAACACTACGGTATTCCCTCAAGGAAATCGGGGTTATTTTGACCAAAGCGAATCAAGCGATCCAAACCCTGGAGAAATACAAAGCTGTATTGACACAGTCCCTTACAAATCTGAGCGCCTCCGAGTTCGAGGAACTGGTGACGATTCCTGAGGTGGTCAATGTCATTCAGCGTACAGAAATGGTTATGCGCATCAAAACGGAAATCAAACGTTACATTCATGAACTAGGCAACGAGGGACGTCTGATCTCCATGCAGATGGAGGAACTCGTTGGTACAACGGAAGAGGAAGCCTGGTTGCTGTATAAGGACTATGCCCGTGTTGACAGTGATGACAAAATCCGTGAGATTATCGTGGGTCTGAAAAGATTGTCGGACGATGAGTTGCTGGATGCACATCATATTGTACGTCTGCTGGGATACCCTTCGTCAGCGGCTACCTCCGAAGATTCGGTTGCGCCTCGCGGATATCGGGTATTAAATAAGATCCCCCGCCTGCCGAATGTCATTATCCATAACCTGGTGGGTCAATTCGAACAATTGCCTCATGTCATTATGGCTACAATTGAAGAGCTGGACGAAGTGGACGGGATTGGAGAGGTACGCGCCCGGACTATTAAGGAAGGTCTCAAGCGTTTGCAGGAGCAAATGTTTATTGACAGACAGATGTAAGGGTTTGCCTATAACGGCTTGAAAATAATGAGGTGAAACAACGATGTTAACCAGATTCATTCCGAATCTCTTTACCTTGGGTAATCTGTTTCTTGGAATGATGGCAATCCTGCTTGCAATTGATGGGAATTATAGTTTGGCAGCCATTTTGGTCATTATTGCGATGTTGCTTGACGGCCTCGATGGTCGTGTGGCACGGGCACTGAATGCCCAGAGTGAATTTGGTAAAGAGCTGGATTCATTGTCTGACATGGTGTCATTTGGTGCAGCTCCGGCCCTGATTATATTCATGGTCTCGTTTCAGGATGCAACTCCGGTTCTTGCCTGGATCGCAACCGTAAGCTTTCCCATTTGTGGTGCCATCCGGCTTGCCCGGTTTAATGTTCGCCCTGGTATCCCCGGGTACTTCACAGGCTTGCCGATTCCAGCAGCCGGAGGTGTACTGGCTACACTGTCCCTGTTTAACAAGGATATCGGTCCTGTAAGTATGATGATTGCGACGCTGCTGTTATCATATCTGATGGTAAGTTCGCTGAAATATCCCAATTTCAAAAAGGTTGGTCTGCCTCGTAAAGCGATCTGGATTGCACCATGGGTCATCGTCTTTGCGGTAGTGGTGGCAGTCATGTTCCCAGAACAACTATCCAAATTGATCTTTATTCCACTTGTGTTATACGCTCTATATGGAATGAAGCATAATATGCGGACGGCAGCCTCACGTAACCGGGCCAAAAAGCGTAAGGAAGAGAAGTCTTCGCGTCCTTCCGATCGCTAGGCATTCCATCATTCAGGAAATCGGTCGGTCTGTGTCTCCTTTATTAAAACAATACAAAGAAAGCACGTACGCTCCTGAATGGAGAATGCGTGCTTATTTTTGTTTTTCAAATCTATACCTTAACTTACCATTGTTTACGACAAATTGAACATCCCTAACGTCGAACATTTCTGTGACTCGTGATTTACGACTTCTTCCATGTTGATGTCCAGCAGATTGCACAGAGCCGACATATAAAACAGGTTCCGCCCCAGTTCAGAGCTGATCACCTCTTTACAATTCTCGCACAATTCACCTTCCACATGCGTTTCCAGCAGCCCTTTGGATTGAGTAATATCGCTCTCCGGGGCATATTTCTGCTTGGTGGCGTGCAGCTCAATGCAGCCGCATTCGGTAATGGCCTTGGACACGGCGCGGTTGACAGAAGCTCCGGCTTGTCCCGTTTTGGACAGTACATCAATCAGGCTGCGATGACGCAGCAACAGCTCGGAAACTTGATCCTGAAAAGCCTGTAAACTTAGCGTACTCATTTTGCTACTCACCTCGGGATATGAATTGAATTCATTATATGCCAATAATTTACCTTCTTTCAACTGACGATTTCAACATTTCCAAAAAGTTCTTGTAAAGCGGGATTAGCAATCCGGGAATTGGATCATACTGGATATAAAGATGAAGATATATTGAAGGAGGTGCAGGGACTTATGTGGAAAAAAGGCATTTTAACTTTTACAGGATTGTGCGGTGCATGGTTCGGCTACACGGCATATCATCTGGCAGGAAAATCTGTCCCTTGGATGGCTGAATGGATTCAGTCAGCAGGACTGTTAGGGGCTGGGGTAGCAACGCTATTAGGAGCAGTAATGTTTATGTCTGTATGTAACATCGGTGGAACATTAATGGCAACCAGACTGCAGAATGGGATTGATTCTCTGGCAAAGGTGCCGATGAATGAGTTGGCTGCAGGTGCCGCTGGTACCGTTGCTGGTTTACTGGTAGCCTTGCTGTTATATCCTTGTGTGGCATGGCTGGGGACGGCTGGAGAAGTGCTGCAGGTGGCACTGACGGTCGTAAGTAGCTATGCAGGCTATATGCTTGCCATGGCAAAGAAAGACGATCTGGCGGCATTCTGGATGTCAGGACGCTGGGGTCATCCCGAGGTGGACGAGGAAAGACGGCTGGAAGAGCACAAAATTTTGGATACCAGTGTCATTATCGATGGTCGCATCGCAGATATATGCAAAACCGGATTTATTGAGGGCACGATTGTAATCCCGGAATTCGTTCTGGAGGAATTGCAGCACATTGCTGATTCATCGGACTTGCTCAAGCGAAACAGAGGACGCAGAGGGCTTGATATACTGAATAAAATTCAGAAGGAATTGGATGTTAAAGTACTCATCTACGAAGGAGATTTCGAGGAAATTTCCGAAGTGGACAGCAAACTGGTCAAGCTCGCCAAGGTGCTTCAGGGTAAAGTCGTCACCAACGATTTCAACCTGAACAAGGTCTGCGAATTGCAAGGAGTATCCGTGTTAAACATCAACGATCTTGCCAATGCTGTTAAGCCGGTGGTATTACCGGGTGAGGAGATTATGGTGCAGATTATCAAGGATGGCAAGGAGCATGGTCAGGGTGTAGCCTATCTGGATGATGGCACAATGATCGTTGTGGAAGGCGGACGCGAGTACATCGGCATGATGATGGAAGTGCTGGTGACCAGTGTGCTGCAGACGTCAGCAGGACGAATGATTTTTGCCAAGCCGAAACTGTTGGAAAAAGCCCAATAAAGCGGTATGATGGGTAGTGTATCGTTTAACGATATTTTATATCGAAAGTAGATATTTTGTATCTTAAGACGATAAACTGACAGACAAGGCAGGGATTGCGGCATGGATAAAGGGTGGGGTGTTGTCATTGTGGCAGCAGGTCGAGGGACCCGGATGGGAACGACCGAGAGCAAGCAGTTTCTGCTGCTGCAGGACAAGCCCGTTTTCATACATACGCTCGAAGTGTTTGCGGCTTTGGACGAGGTCAGCGAAATGGTGCTGGTCACAGGATCTGCCGATGTTGAACGCTGCCAGGATTGGGTAAAAGAATACCGACTGGAATCACGTGTCCGTGTCATCCCCGGAGGGAAAGAGAGACAGCATTCAGTCCACGAAGGCCTTAAGGCATTGGGGACGGATTGGGTCCTCGTTCACGACGGGGTACGCCCTTTTATAAACCGTGAGCAGATTATGGGGTGTATGCAGGCCGCCATGTCGGGTGGAGCAGCTGTACTGGCCGTTCCAGTGAAGGATACGATCAAACAAGTCAATGCGGAGGGAATCGTTACGGCGACGCCTGACCGCAGCAGTCTGTGGAGCATTCAAACCCCGCAGGCTTTTCGTCTTTCTTCCCTGGTGCTCGCATACGAATCGGCGGAACGGGACGGATTTCTCGGAACGGATGACGCGATGCTGGCTGAACGCCAGGGAATGTCGGTCAAGGTTGTGGAAGGCAGTTATACGAACATCAAATTAACGACACAGGAAGATTTGGAATACGCTGCGTTTATCCTGGGGGGAGAGAAGAAGCGATGATACGTGTAGGACAAGGATTTGATGTACACCAGCTGGTAGAGGGACGCCCATGCATTATTGGCGGGGTGACGATTCCTTATGAAAAAGGACTGCTGGGCCACTCGGACGCAGACGTGCTGCTGCATGCCATTAGTGATGCTATTCTTGGCGCGCTTGCGCTTGGGGATATTGGGAAACACTTCCCGGATACGGATCCGGAGTTCAAGGATGCCGATAGCCTGAAACTGCTGGAGCATGTGTGGCAGTTGGTGAAGGATCGCGGATACCGTCTGGGGAACATCGATTCAACCATTATTGCACAGAAACCGAAGATGGCACCTTACGTTCCCCAGATGGCCGAGATTATTGCCAAGGCACTGGAAGCGGAAGTAACTCAGGTGAATGTCAAAGCGACAACAACAGAGCAACTGGGATTCCCTGGACGGGGAGAGGGCATAGCAGCCCAATCAGTTGTTTGCCTTGTTCGCGTGTGATATCATCAACCAATTAGAGACGGAGGGGATATTATGAGCACTGAAGTTCGCGTGCGTTACGCGCCAAGTCCAACGGGACACCTGCATATCGGGAACGCCCGTACAGCGCTGTTTAACTATTTGTATGCCAAACATAATAACGGCAAATTCATTATTCGTATTGAGGATACGGACGTGAAACGCAACATTGCCGGTGGTGAAGAAAGCCAGCTGAAATACCTGAAATGGCTCGGAATCGAGTGGGACGAAAGTATTGATGTCGGCGGAGAGTACGGACCATACCGCCAGACGGAACGTCTGGACATCTACCGTAAATATACGCAGGAGTTGCTGGACAAAGGTCTGGCTTACCGCTGTTATTGCACAGAAGAAGAGCTGGAGCAAGAACGCGAGGAACAGACGGCACGTGGGGAAACTCCGCGTTATTCGGGGAAACACCGTGATCTGACACCGGAGCAACAGAGTGCATTTGAAGCGGAAGGCCGTGTGGCGAGCATTCGTTTCCGTGTACCGACAGAACAGATATATACGTTTGATGACATGGTAAAAGGGACAATCTCATTCAACAGCAAGGAATCCGGCGACTTTGTCATTGTGAAAAAAGACGGCATTCCCACATACAACTATGCGGTTGCTGTGGACGATCACCTGATGAAGATCTCTCACGTCCTGCGTGGAGAGGATCACATCTCTAATACACCGCGTCAACTGATGATCTATGAAGCGCTTGGCTGGGAGCCTCCGCAATTCGGTCATATGACGCTGATCGTGAATGAAAACCACAAAAAGCTGAGCAAACGGGATGAGTCCGTTATTCAGTTTATTGAACAATATGATCAGCTCGGCTATTTGCCGGAAGCAATGTTTAACTTCATCTCCCTGCTTGGCTGGTCGCCTGAAGGAGAAGAAGAGATCTTCTCGCAGGAGCAGTTAATCTCCATTTTTGATACGAAGCGTCTGTCCAAGAGCCCGGCGGTATTTGATACCCATAAGCTGGCTCACTTGAACAACCATTACATCAAAAATGCGGACCCGGATCGCATTGCCGAAATGGCGATTCCCCATCTGCAAAAAGCGGGACGTATTGCTACTGAGCTGTCTCCTGAACAGAAAGAATGGGCATATACGCTTGTTCACCTCTATCAGGAGCAGATGAATTCTGCCTCCGATATCGTGGAATTGTCGGAAGTGTTCTTCCGTTCCCACCTGGAGCTGGAAAGTGAAGGTGCCGCTGTACTGGCAGAAGAGCAGGTGCCAACCGTTCTGAAAGCATTTGCTGATAAGGTACAGGCAAGCGACGAATTTACACCAAGCAAGATGGCTGCGCTGATTAAGGAAGTTCAGAAGGAGACCGGATTTAAAGGCAAACAGCTGTTTATGCCAATCCGTGTAGCTCTGACAGGACAAACGCATGGCCGTGATCTAAACCAAACGATTGTATTGCTTGGACGCGATACGGTTATTGATCGATTGCATGCTCAGGTGAAAGGTGCATAAGTAATGCCCTTGTTTTAGTCTACTTTGGACTCAAGGATGGAACTTCGTTCAGACCGATATGAAGGAAGATTGTTGTCAGTCCATAACCTTTTCGCTATAATAGCAACACAAAGGTTAAATGGTATGATTTTATCATTCATCATAAAAACAGCAAAGACCGGGAGAAGTAGGCTGAACCGGACAGATTCAGAGAGGATGGTCCCGCAGTAAAGAACAAGATTCTTTGCTGCGGTGGCTGTGAGCCATCCGCTGTCCGCCAGTCGAAATGCACCCGTGAGCTGCACAGCCGAATCCGGCCCCGCCTCTTGTTTTGTAGAAGAGAGGAAAACGTCAGGATAGGTTGTGACGGTTGGTTCCCGTTACGGAACTGTTGAGGGTTCATTCTTGTGCAAGGATATGAAGCAGCTATAACAGGCTGCTCAGTTCTTGTATGTTAAGGCATGAACCGAGCAGAGTGGGACCGCGATAAACGCCTCTGCAGCTTAAATAGCTGCAGAGGCGTTTTCTGTTTAGGTCGAGTCGGAAGTACACTACCATGAGGGCCGCGCCATCCGGTAAGCCGGAGGACGAAGACCTGAACAAGAGGGGAACGAGCATGTTCAAGAAGATCAGATCAGATATCCAGGCGGTGTTTGAAAACGATCCGGCGGCCCGGGGTTGGTTTGAGGTTGTATTTACCTACTCGGGGCTGCATGCGATATGGGCGCACCGGATGGCACACTTTTTATACAAGCGGAAATGGTTTTCTTTCGCCCGCTTCATTTCACAGGTCAGCCGTTTTATGACAGGCATCGAAATCCATCCTGGGGCTACCATTGGCAATCGGTTGTTTATTGACCATGGCATGGGAGTCGTAATTGGGGAAACGTGTGAAATCGGGGATGATGTTGTCATCTATCAGGGAGTAACGCTTGGCGGGACGGGTAAAGAAAAAGGGAAGAGACATCCGACAATTGGCAATAATGTGGTTATATCATCCGGGGCGAAGGTGCTGGGTTCCTTCAGTGTGGGGGATCAATGCAATATTGGTGCGAACTCAGTTGTGCTGAAGGAAGTCCCTTCAAATAGCACCGTTGTAGGCATACCGGGCAGAATCGTGAAGCAGGATGGGCGCCGGGTGGACCGTCTGAATCAGCAGCTTCCCGATCCGGTCATCGATTCCCTGCGCAACATGCAGCAAGAGATCGAACAATTGCGTGAAGAAGTGCGTACTTTGAAGAGTACCCGTGAAAGTGAGTTTTGCCGTGGTACAATAGAATAATGATGGAAACGGATGAAAGGAAAGTGACTATGACGCTTCAAATTTACAATACGATGAGTCGTACCAAAGAGAATTTTGTTCCCCAAGAGCCAGGAAAAGTGAAAATGTATGTGTGCGGGCCAACGGTATATGATTACATTCATATCGGGAATGCACGTCCGGTTATCTTTTTCGACACGGTTCGCGGATACCTGGAACAGACCGGTCATGAGGTGAACTATGTTGTGAACTTCACGGATGTTGATGACAAGCTCATTCGCAAAGCCGAACAGCTTGGCACAGATGTCCCTCATGTCGCTGAGAAGTTTATTGCGGCTTACTACGAAGACCTCGAAGGACTGGGTATTCCAAAGGCAAGCAGTAATCCAAGAGTGACGGAAAACATGCCGCTCATTATTGATTTTATCCGTGAGCTGGTTGAAAAGGACTTCGCGTATGAAAATGGCGGTGACGTATATTTTCGCACAGGCAAATTCGCGGAGTATGGCAAACTGTCAAAACAAAACCTTCAGGAATTACAGTTTGGAATTCGCATTGGCGTAGATGAGCGCAAAGAGCATCCGGAAGACTTCGTGCTCTGGAAGGCTGCGAAGCCGGGTGAAATTTTCTGGTCCAGTCCATGGGGCGATGGTCGTCCAGGCTGGCATATTGAGTGCTCTGCTATGGCACGGGAGTACCTGGGCGATACGTTGGATATCCACGGTGGAGGACAGGATTTGCAGTTCCCGCATCATGAGTGCGAATGCGCTCAATCCGAGGTGTTGACTGGCAAACCGCTGGCAAACTACTGGATGCATAATGGATTTATCCGTATTGATAATGAAAAAATGTCGAAATCACTCGGTAACGGTGTGCTTGTTAAAGACCTTCGAAATCAATATAAACGCGAAGCCATTCGATACTTCATGCTGTCTACTCACTATCGCAACCCGTTGAATTTTACGGAAGATACGATGGAACAGGCACAGAATAGTGTGGACCGGATTGCCAATAGCGTGGGCAACCTGAAACATCGCTTGCAGGCTGTAAGTGTGGACCAGGCTGTGTCAGCAGAGTTCGCTGCAAGGCTGGAGCAAATTCGTCAGCAGTATCATCAGAAAATGCAGGACGACTTCAATACGCCTGATGCAATTACGGCGCTGTTTGAGTGGGCTGGGGAAGCTAACCAACTGCTGCAGCAAGATGTAGTGAATGCTGCGGACATTCGCGCTCTGTTGGAATTGTTCAGTGAGCTGAATGCGGTGCTTCGGATCTATACTGATGCTGAACCGGAGCTGTTGGACGAAGAAATTGAACGTCTAATTGAAGAACGCAACGAAGCACGTAAGACCAAAAACTGGGCACGTGCTGATGAAATTCGGGAAGAACTATCTGCCCAGGGCATCTTGCTTGAGGATACGGCTCAAGGAATGAGATGGCGGCGCAAATGAGCGAGGAACAACTAAATAAGTTGTCTGAATCTGTCGAGCATGTCGAGCAACCGAAGCAACAACAGCCAGATGAACAGTCTTTGCAAGTTGACCAAGGGGGATGGTTTCCTTATCCCCCATCTCGGCCTGCACGGTTGATTCCACCCATAGCTCTTGCCTATATAGGCGATGCAGTATATGAGGTAGCCGTACGACAATATCTGTTATCTAAAGCCAACATGCGCCCCAACCATCTGCACCGTAGTGCGACAGGCTTGGTATCGGCGAAGGCACAGAGCCGTATTCTCACCGGTATTGAGGCTGAACTGACTGAGGAAGAACGTGACATTGTCAGACAAGGTCGTAATGCCAAGTCCGGCAGTATTCCCAAAAACGCAGACGTTTTGGAATATAGACATGCCACAGCTTTGGAATGTCTGATCGGTTACCTGTATAGCAGTGGTCGGCATGATCGCATGATTGAACTGATTCGTCAGGGTATCGAGCATGCCGAACAAAATTTGCAATTACCTACAAAATAATATTAATTACAACAAAACCGCTCTGTAAGGTGCGCTGATCATGGCGTAGTGAATTACAAGGCGTTATAGAGAGGATCGAATAAAGATGGAAGAAGAATGGATCGCCGGTAAGCACTCCGTGACGGAGGCGCTGCGTTCAGGCCGGACCATTAATAAAATATGGATTGCAGATACCGCGCAAAAACATCTGACTCAACCGATTATCACGGAAGCGAAAAAACTTGGTATTGTCATTCAGCATGTAGACAAGCGTAAACTGGATCAGACGGTCCCGGGCGTTCAACACCAGGGAGTGGTGGCGCAAGCGGCACCTTACGCTTATGTGGAGGTTGAAGATATTCTTGCTGCAGCGGCTGCAAAAAATGAACATCCATTTTTGATTTTGCTGGATGAGATTGAAGATCCGCATAATCTTGGATCTATTTTGCGGACGGCCGACTGCACAGGTGCCCATGGTGTCATTGTACCTAAACGGCGCTCAGCTGCAGTTACTGTGACCGTATCCAAAACATCAGCAGGTGCGGTGGAGTACGTGCCCGTTGCTCGTGTAAGCAATCTGGGTCAAACCATTGATCGTCTTAAGGAAGAGGGCGTATGGGTTGTGGGCACGGATGTTGCTGCTCAGGAGAGCGTGTTCGGAAACGGAGTCTTTACAGGCCCGGTAGCCCTCGTGATCGGGAACGAAAACAAGGGAATGGGACGGCTCATTCGTGAAAAATGTGATGTGCTGATCAAATTGCCGATGCAAGGACAGATTAATTCCCTGAATGCTTCCGTGGCAGCGGGGGTTGTCATGTATGAAGTGCTCCGCTCGCGCCAAGCGCAGGACTAGAAGATATGGCTGATTCCCGTGATGTGCTTCTTGTAGACGGGTACAACATGATTGGTGACTGGCCGGAACTATCCCGATTGGCGGAGAGAGGATTGGAGGAGGCCCGCAACAGGCTTCTCTCTCGTCTAGCCGATTATCAGGCATTCTCCGGCTTGAGAGTCATTGTTGTTTTTGACGCTTACCTCGTGCCTGGACTCGGTAAATCCTTTACACAGAGCAAAGTGCAGATCTTTTTTACAAAGGAAAAAGAGACGGCAGACGAATGCATTGAGAGACTCGTTCGGGAACTAAGCACGCGAAGACGCCAAATCTATGTGGCTACAAGCGATATGGTAGAGCAGCACGTCATTTTTGGACAGGGAGCTCTGCGTATATCCGCAAGGGAATTGCTGATCGAAGTAGAGCAGAACGAAAAAGAGCTACAAAAACGTCTGGAAGAAGATCAGGCTAAAGCAACGCGAAATACAATTGGCGGGAAGTTAAGTCCGGATGTTTTGAAGCAGTTTGAGCGATGGCGACGGGAATAACAGCACGATTTTACAGAAATTAGAATTTTGCAACTCTTGACAATTATGTTATTGATGTTCTTTTTTAGGCAGAGCGTGGTTGACGGTGTGAGGTACCATCATATATACTGATCCTATATTTCATAGAGTAGAGTAACGGGGTACCTTGCGTTGCAGCCGGAGGGATTGTCTGTGAGTGTCGACCTCAAAGATATCATGTTATCCAAGTATGATTACCAAAGTGACGAAGACATTGTCGAAGCGGTCCGTGAAGGTGAAAGCGAAGCGCTGGAGTTTTTGATTAACAAATATCGTAACTTTGTACGCGCCAAGGCAAGATCTTATTTTCTGATTGGAGCTGACCGGGAGGATATCATTCAAGAAGGAATGATTGGACTCTATAAATCCATTAGGGATTTCAAAGGGGACAAGCTCGCTTCTTTCAAAGCTTTCGCCGAGTTGTGTATTACACGACAGATTATTACGGCAATCAAGACAGCAACACGTCAGAAGCATATTCCGCTTAATTCTTATGTATCACTGGACAAGCCTATTTATGACGAAGAGTCCGATCGTACGTTACTCGATGTGATTTGTGGAACACAGGTCAGCGATCCGGAAGAGCTTATCATCAATCAGGAAGAGTTTGTGGGCCTGGAAGATAAGATGTCTGAGATTCTGAGTGATCTGGAACGTAAAGTATTGATGTTGTATCTGGACGGGAGATCTTATCAAGAGATTGCAGTGGATTTGGACAGACATGTGAAGTCCATAGATAATGCATTGCAGCGCGTGAAGCGCAAACTTGAAAAGTACCTGGAAGTTCGAGATAATTGAACACATGTTGTCGTTGACGGAAAAGGCTCGGGGTTTGAGTCTTTTTTTGCTGCCTTAAGTTTATAAAGTAAAAGAATGATTATACTAGTAATCGCTTGGTCCATGCAGGAGAAGAGAAAAAACAGAGATGCGAAACCAAATGTGTTTGCAAGGAACTTTTACCCAAACATGAAAGGCTATTCTTTCATTGACAGGGTTATACCCATATGATAAAGTGTTTTAGGTAGGCCTAAATTCGCGGCTTTTTTTTAGGATCAATTTAGAGACTCCGCTTCAATGTGGAAGTCTTCGGGAGGTGTACATCATGCGGGTAATTATTACTTTGGCTTGTACGAACTGCAAACAAAGAAATTACACTACGACGAAAAACAAGCGTAATCACCCCGACCGCATGGAGATGAAGAAATTTTGCAAGTTTTGTAACGAGCAGACTTCTCATCGCGAAACCAGATAGTTTTTTGGAGGTGTAGTCGGCGTGAAACGTAGTTTCAAATCTCTGATTTCCTTTTTCTCTGAAAGCTGGGCTGAACTTAAAAAAGTTCGCTGGCCTAATCGTAAAGAGCTGACCAACTACACATTGATCGTTCTTGGTACTGTTGTGGTTATGACGCTGTTTTTTTGGGTCATTGATATCGGCATCTCCGCTGTGATCGAAGCGATTATTTAAGAAGGGTCCCAGGTGGCTTGATATGGAAAAAAGATGGTACGTCGTTCATACCTATTCAGGGTATGAGAATAAGGTCAAAGCCAATTTGGAAAAACGCGTAGAGTCCATGGGCATGGAAGACAAGATTTTCCGCGTTCTTGTTCCTATGGAAGAAGAAGTGGTGAACAAAGACGGTAAGAAAAAAACCGTTATGCGTAAAGTTTACCCCGGTTATGTCTTGGTCGAAATGGTCCAGACGGATGACTCTTGGTATGTTGTTCGCAACACACCAGGTGTTACGGGATTTGTCGGTTCGACAGGTTCCGGGTCCAAGCCAACAGCCTTGCTGCCTGAAGAAGTGGAACAAATTCTGAAGCATATGGGCATGGTTGAGCCGAAGCCTAAAATTGAATTCGATATTAAGGAATCCGTACGTATTAAAGTTGGTCCTTTTGCGAATTTTGTGGGCTCCGTGGAAGAAATTTTGGTAGACAAAAGCAAGTTGAAAGTGCACGTGAACATGTTTGGGCGGGAAACACCGCTTGAGTTGGAATACACGCAAGTGGAGAAGATATAGTTTCTTCAAGTTTCTTGTGGGAGGGCTGAGAGGCCCGTTAACCACTATTTTGCAAGGAGGTGTCAATCATGGCAAAAAAGGTAATCAAAATGGTAAAACTGCAAATTCCAGCAGGTAAAGCGAATCCAGCGCCTCCGGTAGGTCCAGCTTTGGGTCAAGCAGGTGTCAACATCATGGCATTCTGTAAAGAGTTCAACGCTCGTACAGCCGATCAAGCGGGATTGATTATTCCTGTTGAAATCACAGTATTCGAAGACCGTTCCTTTACTTTCATTACTAAAACTCCACCAGCAGCAGTTCTGTTGAAAGTGGCAGCTAAAGTAGAAAAAGGATCTGGCGAACCGAACAAGAAAAAAGTCGCTACCGTTAAACGTGATGCGGTACGTCAAATCGCGGAACAAAAAATGCCTGACCTGAATGCAGCGAACGTTGAGTCCGCTATGCGTATGGTCGAAGGTACTGCCCGCAGCATGGGTATCACCATCGAAGACTAATTTTTCATCTGAAACATGGCTTCGTAAAGCCGGCCGATTCGCGGCCGGTTGATGTGGGAGGTATATCCGCTAACACCACAAAGGAGGAATATAACATGGCTAAACACGGTAAAAAATACCTGGAAGCTGCTAAGCTGATCGACAGCGAAGCAACTTACGAGCCTTCTGAAGCTGTAGAGCTTGTGAAGAAGGCAGCCACTGCAAAATTCGATGAAACGATCGAAGCAGCAGTACGCTTGGGCGTAGACCCACGTAAACAAGACCAGGCCGTACGTGGTGTTGTTGTCTTGCCACACGGCACAGGTAAAACACAACGCGTATTGGTATTTGCAAAAGGTGACAAAGCGAAAGAAGCGGAAGCGGCTGGCGCGGATTATGTTGGTGATGCAGACATGATCAACAAAATTCAACAAGGCTGGTTCGAATTCGACGTCTGCGTAGCGACACCGGATATGATGAGTGAAGTGGGTAAATTGGGCCGTCTGCTCGGCGGTAAAGGTCTGATGCCTAACCCTAAAGCCGGAACGGTAACTTTCGATGTATCCAAGGCTGTTCAAGAAATTAAAGCCGGTAAAATCGAATATCGTCTGGATCGTGCAGGTCAAATTCATGCACCGATCGGTAAAGCTTCTTTCTCTGCAGAGCAACTGAATGAGAACCTTAAAGCTCTCATGGATGCTTTGACTCGTGCTAAACCGGCGGCAGCAAAAGGTGTTTATCTGAAGAATGTAAGTCTTTCTTCCACGATGGGCCCTGGCGCACGCGTGAACGCAGCATCTTTTAGATAATATTTCTTGACAGGCTTGTCCTGTTCTGATATTCTATAAAAGTTGTGAGTCCGAGTGACTGACCGTTGACATTTGAATATGCTTGCCGTAGACAGTAGGTGCCATATGGCTTAATTTCCTGCCGAGGTGTGATTATAGAACTTAGAACGATGCAAATCGGTTATGAGTATATATCAAGCCTTCGTGATTCTACGGAGGCTTTTCTTAATGGGATAAATTTGATCAGGAGGTGTACAGTTTGGCAAACGCAAAAGTGATTCAAGCAAAACAAGAGTCCGTTGATGCAGTAACAGCAAAATTGCGCGAGAGCGCTACGACCGTTGTTGTTGACTATCGCGGATTGAACGTTGCCCAAGTAACTGAGCTGCGTAAGCAGCTTCGTGAAGCCGGAATCGAATTCCAAGTGCTGAAAAACTCGTTGCTTCGCCGCGCAGCAGCTGCAGCAGAACTGTCAGAACTTAATGAAGTACTGACAGGTCCTAGTGCAATTGCATTCAGCGTAGACGACGTTGTGGCTCCAGCCAAAATTCTGAACGACTTCGCGAAAAAGAACGATGCACTGGAATTGAAAGGTGCAGTTGTAGAAGGTCGCGTAATTGGAGTAGAAGAAGTCAAAGCGTTGGCAGAATTGCCATCCCGCGAAGGTCTCCTCTCCATGCTCCTCAGCGTGCTTCAAGCGCCAGTGCGCAACTTCGCGCTTGCGGTTAAAGCAGTTGCAGAAAAAGAAGAACAAGGCGCGTAAGCAACTTGATCTAAATGCTGCTTAGGCAGTAATGAAATAAAAAAAATAATATTATATATGGAGGTTCAATCATGAGTAAAGAGCAAATCTTGGAAGCAATCAAAGGCATGACTGTACTGGAACTGAACGATCTCGTTAAAGCAATCGAAGAAGAATTCGGCGTAACTGCTGCAGCTCCAGTAGCTGTTGCAGGTGCAGGCGCTGCTGCTGCAGAAGCTGAGCAATCCGAGTTCGACGTAATCTTGACTAGCGCTGGTGCATCCAAAATCAACGTTATCAAAGCAGTTCGCGAAATCACAGGTCTTGGCCTGAAAGAAGCAAAAGAAGTAGTTGACAATGCTCCAAAAGCATTGAAAGAAAAAGTTAGCAAAGAAGAAGCAGAAACGGTTAAAGCTAAGCTTGAAGAAGCAGGCGCTACAATCGAAGTTAAATAATTTGGCTTTCATTAGCTAAATGAACAAAACAACAAACCCCTTGACTTATATCAAGGGGTTTGTTGCTGTAATTGTAAATGGAAAGTGAGTGAGGACATGTCCAATCATTATTATTCGGACAAACCGCAGGTGGCACATGACAGACGGGCTACAGAAGCGGAGCTACGCGGATGGAAATTACGACTCGTTACGGATGCAGGGGTATTTTCCAAAAACGGAATCGATTACGGCAGCAGAGTGCTAATTGATGCTATAGAGTTGACTGCTGGAGCTTATGTACTGGATGTGGGTTGCGGGTATGGGCCGATTGGTCTTACCGCAGCTAAACTTGTACCGGATGGACATGTCACCATGATCGATATCAATGAGAGAGCAGTAGAGCTTTCCAGGGAAAATGCAAAAGCGAATGGCATATCGAATGTAACCGTTATGCAAAGCGATCTTCTGGCTGAAGTTAAGAAGGAAGACTTTGACGCGATTCTGACCAATCCTCCGATCCGTGCGGGTAAAGAAACTGTGCATATGATCTTTGAACAGGCATATCGTCATTTGAAGGTGGGCGGAGCGTTATGGATTGTCATTCAGAAAAAGCAGGGAGCACCTTCGGCAAAAGCGAAGCTGGAATCTCTCTTTGGACGAGTGGAGGAAGTAACGAAGGATAAAGGCTACCGAATTTTCAAAGCGGTAAAAATGGAAGAAGAGCATTTAGGCTAAATCCTGATTTGTAAAGTAAGCAGGGGAGCATTTTTTTTGCAATAGGACTATTGACTTGAAATTCAGGTCGTGTTATTATTGTAAAATGTCAGTATTAAGATGCCCTACTTGGCTTTAGCTAACTAAAAATGTCAACCTTTTTTTGCGCCGAACGGGCTTATTATGCCTACGTTTGGCGTATAATATGTACATTTTGGGCAAACTGGGGATAAGTATGATTTGGAAAGACATCCGCCGATCAAAGTTGCTCTTTTTTCGAACGACATTCGAGTAAGGGCTTTTCTTTATTTGTGGATGCATTGCTTTGCTCTGTATGTGTACCATTATAAGGTTACAAACAGAGGTTCGCAACGAAATTTTTAAAGTGAGTAGACATTGAGGGGTGAGTTTAAGTTGGCAGGACATCTTGTTCAATATGGTCGACGCACTCGGCGCAGTTATGCACGAATTAACGAGATACTCGAAGTTCCGAACCTGATTGAAATCCAACAAAAATCTTACGATTGGTTTTTGGAGGAAGGGTTGCGCGAAATGTTCCAGGATATCTCGCCGATCCAGGATTTTACAGGTAACTTGATTTTGGAATTTATCGACTACAGTCTCGGTGAACCGAAGTATACAGTAGACGACGCGAAAGAGCGTGACGTTACTTATGCAGCACCGCTTCGGGTCAAAGTCCGGCTCATTAATAAGGAAACCGGCGAAGTCAAAGAGCAGGAAGTATTCATGGGAGATTTCCCGCTGATGACCGACACCGGCACATTTATTATTAATGGTGCGGAACGGGTTATTGTCAGCCAGTTGGTTCGCTCTCCTAGCGTTTACTTCAGTACCAAAGTAGATAAAAACGCCAAAAAAACGTATACCGCTACAGTTATTCCTAACCGCGGCGCTTGGCTCGAACTGGAGATGGACGCGAAGGATGTTGTTTACGTCCGGATCGACCGCACACGTAAAATACCGGTGACGGTTCTCCTGCGTGCACTTGGTTTTGGCACAGACGCTGAGATTCTGGATCTGCTCGGTAATGACGAATATATCCGCAACACGCTGGACAAAGACAATACCGATTCTACGGAGAAAGCGCTGATTGAGATTTATGAGCGTCTTCGTCCGGGCGAGCCGCCAACGCTTGATAACGCGAAAAGCTTGCTTGTCGCTCGTTTCTTTGATCCAAAACGTTATGACCTTGCTAATGTGGGTCGTTACAAAATCAACAAAAAGCTTCACATCAAGAACCGCTTGTTCAACCAACGTTTGGCTGAGTCTCTTGTGGATACCGAAACCGGTGAAATTATTGCCGAAGCAGGTCAAATGATAGACCGTCGTCTGTTGGATGAAATCATGCCGCAGTTGGAGAACAGTGTTGGTTTCCGCACATATCACGTCGCTAACGGCGTTTTGGATGCCAATGATATCCCAATGCAAACGATTGATGTGTTTTCACCGATTGAGGATGGTAAAGTCGTTAAACTGATTGCCAATGCAAACATTGATAAATCAGTGAAGAACGTTACACCGGCTGACATCATTTCCTCCATCAGTTACTTCCTTAACCTTCTGCATGGCATCGGAAGCACGGATGATATCGATCATCTGGGTAACCGTCGTCTTCGCTCGGTTGGTGAACTCTTGCAGAACCAATTCCGTATCGGTTTATCCCGTATGGAACGTGTAGTTCGTGAGAGAATGTCCATTCAGGATGCTAACGTAATCACGCCTCAGGCTCTGATTAACATACGTCCTGTTATCGCATCCATTAAAGAGTTCTTCGGTAGCTCCCAATTGTCACAGTTTATGGATCAAACGAACCCGCTGGGTGAGTTGACGCATAAACGCCGTCTGTCCGCACTCGGACCAGGTGGTTTGACACGTGAGCGTGCAGGCATGGAAGTCCGTGACGTGCATCCATCCCACTATGGCCGGATGTGTCCGATCGAGACGCCAGAGGGACCAAACATTGGTTTGATCAACTCCCTGTCTACATTTGCCCGTGTGAACGAATATGGTTTCATTGAAGCTCCTTATCGTTGGGTAGATCCGAAGACTGGTGTCGTAACCGAGCAGATCGATTACTTGACAGCAGACGAAGAGGACAACTATGTAATCGCTCAAGCGAATGCGAAGCTGAATGAAGACAGTACATTTGAAGAAGAAGCGATCATTGTACGTTATAACAAGCAATCGGATAACATCCTTACGATGCCGAGTGAACGTGTTGACTACATGGACGTATCTCCTAAGCAAGTTGTATCTGTCGCTACAGCGCTCATTCCGTTCCTTGAGAACGATGACTCCAACCGTGCACTTATGGGATCGAACATGCAGCGGCAGGCCGTTCCACTCTTGATTCCAAAAGCACCGCTTGTTGGTACAGGTATGGAACATAAAGCCGCAAAAGACTCCGGTGTATGTATTGTCTCCAAATATGACGGGATTATTGAACGTTCTTCTGCGAATGAGATTTGGTTGCGTCGTGTTGAAGAAGTCGATGGTCAAGAAGTCAAAGGCGATATCGTTAAATATAAATTACACAAATTTATGCGTTCGAACCAAGGAACATGCATTAACCAACGTCCGATTGTCAAAAGAGGTGCTGTTGTAAAAGCTGGCGACATCCTTGCAGACGGTCCTTCGACGGAAATGGGTGAGTTGGCACTGGGACGTAACGTCGTTGTTGCCTTCATGACTTGGGAAGGTTACAACTACGAGGATGCGATCCTGCTCAGCGAAAAACTCGTGAAGGAAGATGTCTACACATCTATCCATATCGAGGAGTATGAGTCTGAAGCACGTGATACAAAGCTCGGACCTGAAGAGATCACGCGTGATATCCCTAACGTTGGGGAAGAAGCGTTGCGTAATCTGGATGAGCGCGGTATTATCCGTATCGGTGCAGAAATCAGTGCTGGTGACATTCTGGTTGGTAAAGTAACACCAAAAGGTGTAACGGAACTGACTGCAGAAGAACGTCTCCTGCATGCGATCTTCGGTGAGAAAGCACGTGAAGTACGTGATACTTCCCTGCGTGTACCTCACGGTACTGACGGTATCGTAGTCGATGTAAAAGTCTTTACCCGTGAAAACGGTGATGAACTGCCTCCAGGTGTTAACCAGCTCGTTCGTGTCTATATTGCTCAAAAACGGAAAATTTCCGAGGGTGATAAAATGGCCGGACGTCACGGTAACAAAGGGGTCGTGGCTCGTATCCTGCCGGAAGAAGATATGCCTTTCCTGCCGGACGGTACACCAGTTCAAATCGTTCTTAACCCGCTGGGCGTTCCTTCCCGTATGAACATCGGTCAAGTGCTTGAAGTTCACTTGGGTATGGCAGCCATGCAGCTTGGTATTCACGTAGCAACTCCTGTATTCGACGGAGCGAAGGAGTATGACGTCTTCGATACGATGGAAGAAGCAGGTATGCAGCGTAATGGTAAGACCGTTCTGTATGATGGTCGTACCGGTGAAGAGTTCGAACGTGAAGTTACTGTTGGCGTCATGCATATGATCAAGCTGGCGCACATGGTTGACGATAAAATCCATGCTCGTTCCACAGGTCCTTACTCACTCGTTACACAACAGCCTCTGGGTGGTAAAGCCCAGTTCGGTGGACAACGTTTCGGGGAGATGGAAGTATGGGCGCTTGAGGCTTACGGTGCCGCGTATACACTGCAAGAGATCCTGACGGTTAAGTCCGATGATGTTGTAGGTCGGGTGAAAACGTATGAATCCATTGTCAAAGGCGAGAATGTTCCAGAACCAGGTGTTCCTGAATCATTCAAAGTATTGATCAAAGAGCTGCAAAGCTTGGGTATGGATGTCAAGATTTTGAGCGAAGATGAGCAAGAGATTGAAATGAAAGAAATGGACGATGAAGATGACGCTGCGAGCGATAAGCTCAGCCTCAACCTTGAGGGTACAGAGGTCGGAGCGGAATAACCGCTTCGGGCGCATGATGACCGGCGCTTTTCATCAGGCTCGCGTCTTGCTCCGGCTTCGGCCGGAGGGGGCGTAACCTAGAATACAGGACTTGGTTAAGGAGGGTTGCTCCTTGTTGGACGTCAACAATTTCGAATACATGAAGATCGGGCTTGCTTCCCCAGAAAAAATTCGTTCTTGGTCCCGCGGAGAAGTGAAAAAACCGGAAACGATCAACTATCGTACGTTGAAACCGGAAAAAGAAGGGCTATTCTGCGAAAAGATTTTTGGCCCTACAAAAGACTGGGAATGTCATTGCGGTAAATACAAACGCGTCCGTTATAAAGGCGTTGTCTGTGATCGCTGTGGCGTTGAAGTCACACGTGCGAAAGTACGCCGCGAACGGATGGGCCATATTGAGCTCGCTGCTCCGGTATCGCATATCTGGTACTTCAAAGGTATTCCGAGCCGCATGGGTCTCGCTTTGGATATGTCTCCAAGATCTCTCGAGGAGATTATTTATTTTGCATCATATGTAGTAACTGATCCAGGAGAAACTCCACTGGAGAAAAAACAGCTGTTGTCCGAGAAAGAATACCGCAGCTACCGTGAGAAATACGGATACGGGTTCCAGGCTGGTATGGGCGCAGAAGCAGTTAAAAAATTGCTTCAAGACCTTGATATTGACAAAGAGCTTGAATTCCTTAAGGAAGAGCTTCGCACTGCTCAAGGACAACGTCGTAACCGTGCTATCAAACGTCTGGAAGTAATCGAAGCATTCCGCAACTCGGGTAATAAACCTGAATGGATGATCATGGATGTACTTCCTGTTATCCCGCCGGAGCTTCGTCCGATGGTACAGTTGGATGGTGGACGTTTTGCAACGTCTGACCTGAATGACCTGTATCGCCGTGTAATTAACCGGAACAACCGTCTGAAACGTTTGCTTGATTTGGGCGCGCCAGACATTATCGTGCAAAATGAAAAACGGATGCTGCAGGAAGCTGTTGACGCATTAATCGACAACGGCCGTCGTGGACGCCCTGTAACTGGTCCTGGTAACCGTCCATTGAAATCTCTCAGCCATATGCTGAAAGGTAAACAAGGACGTTTCCGTCAGAACTTGCTCGGTAAACGGGTTGACTATTCTGGTCGTTCCGTTATCGTAGTTGGACCTTATCTGAAAATGTATCAGTGTGGTCTGCCTAAAGATATGGCACTTGAACTGTTCAAGCCTTTTGTTATGAAAGAGCTTGTAAATAAAGGGCTTGCCCACAACATCAAGAGCGCTAAACGTAAGGTTGAGCGTGTAAGTCCTGAAGTATGGGATGTTCTTGAAGAAGTAATCAAGGAGCATCCGGTTCTTCTGAACCGTGCCCCTACGCTTCACCGTCTCGGTATTCAAGCATTTGAACCGATTCTCGTTGAAGGTAAAGCGATTCGTCTTCACCCGCTCGTTTGTACGGCGTACAATGCCGACTTTGACGGTGACCAAATGGCCGTGCACGTTCCACTGTCCGCTGAAGCTCAAGCGGAAGCACGTATTTTGATGCTTGCATCAGGTAACATTTTGAACCCGAAAGACGGTAAACCGGTTGTAACCCCTTCCCAGGATATGGTGCTTGGTTCTTACTACCTGACCATGGACAACAAGGAAGAAAAGGGAACAGGCATGATCTTGCGTACGGTTAACGAAGCTGTATCCGCGTACCAACGCGGTACTGCAGGTTTACATGCACGTGTAGCCATTCCGGTTAGAGCACTTGGCAAAACCATCTTCACCGATGAGCAACAAGATGCAATGATGCTGACTACCATCGGCAAAATCATCTTTAATGAAATCTTCCCGGCAAGCTTCCCTTACATCAATGATGCAACTCGTGCGAACCTCTACCAGGGTACAGCTGAGCATTCATTTGTTTATGAGAAGGGTGCTGACCTTAGAGAAGCGATCATGAATGCTCCATTGGCTGGCGGCGTCGGCAAAGAATATCTCGGTTCTATCATCGCACGTTGTTTTGAAATTTATCATACAACGGAAACAGCCGTTATTTTGGATAAAATCAAACAACTTGGATTCACATACTCTACTCGTGCCGGTATTACTGTAGCGGTGTCGGATGTTATCGTTCCGCCTGAGAAGTTTGAAATTCTCAGACAGTCTGAGGAAAAAGCACAAATCGTTACGAATCAATACCGTCGTGGTCTGATTACGAACGAAGAGCGCTATGACCGCATCATTGATATCTGGTCGAAATCGAAAGATGATATCACCGAGATTCTGATGAAATCGATGGATCGTTACAACTCCATCATGATGATGGTTGACTCCAAAGCACGGGGGAACAAATCGCAAATCACCCAATTGGGCGGTATGCGTGGTCTGATGGCCAACCCATCCGGTCGAATCATCGAACTCCCAATCAAATCGAACTTCCGTGAAGGTCTGACGGTACTCGAGTACTTTATCTCGACTCACGGAGCGCGTAAAGGTTTGGCCGATACGGCTCTGCGGACAGCGGATTCGGGTTACCTGACTCGTCGTCTCGTAGACGTGGCGCAAGACGTGATCGTGCGTGAAGATGATTGTGGTACTGATAAAGGATTTACGGTAAGCCGCATCCAGGATGGTAAAGAGGTTATTGAGGATCTCTACGACCGTATTGAAGGCAGATACTGCTTCGAGACTGTTCGTCATCCGGAAACAAAA
The DNA here is from genome assembly GCF_030433635.1 of Paenibacillus vandeheii. Classification (NCBI taxonomy): domain Bacteria; kingdom Bacillati; phylum Bacillota; class Bacilli; order Caryophanales; family Paenibacillaceae; genus Paenibacillus; species Paenibacillus vandeheii. Next base: position 32,775 of record NZ_JAROCD010000023.1, on the reverse strand, counting down.
GAAATTATTGCACACCGTAATGAGCTGATTGACTCTGATAAAGCTGAAGCAATCATCAAAGCTGGCGTAACCAAATTGCAAATTCGCTCCGTGCTTAGCTGCCGTGCCCGTCACGGTGTCTGCAAGAAATGTTATGGTCGTAACTTGGCGACTGGTAAACATGTGGAGATCGGTGAAGCAGTTGGTATTATCGCAGCACAATCCATTGGTGAGCCAGGAACACAGCTGACAATGCGTACATTCCATACCGGTGGTGTAGCCGGAGACGATATTACGCAAGGTTTGCCGCGTATTCAGGAGTTGTTTGAGGCTCGTAATCCTAAGGGTCAAGCAACAATCAGTGAGATCGACGGTGTTGTTAAAGAAATTCGCGAAGCGAAAGATCGTCGCGAAATTGAAATTCAAGGTGAAGCAGAATCCAAAGTTTATTCTGTTACCTACGGTTCCCGTGTACGCGTTAGCGAAGGCATGGAAATTGAAGCAGGCGACGAGTTGACAGATGGTTCTATCGATCCAAAAGAAATGCTGCGCATTAAAGGCGTACGTGGCGTACAGAACTACATTTTGCAGGAAGTACAACGCGTATACCGTAACCAAGGCGTAGAAATCAATGACAAACACGTTGAAGTTATGATCCGTCAAATGTTGCGTAAAATCCGTATCGTCGATGCAGGGGACACTACGTTGTTGCCAGGATCGTTCGTGGATACGCATGAGTACGAAAGAGCTAACAAGGCAGCGATTCTGAGTGATAAAGAGCCAGCGGTTGCGAAACCAATCCTGCTCGGTATTACGAAAGCATCCCTGGAAACAGACTCCTTCCTCTCTGCGGCTTCGTTCCAAGAGACTACACGTGTACTGACAGATGCAGCGATCAAAGGTAAAGTCGATCAGCTGCTCGGTCTGAAAGAGAATGTAATCATCGGTAAACTGATTCCTGCAGGTACAGGTATGCACCGTTACCGCAGCATCAAATTTGCCGAGCCGGAAGATGGCCAATCTTCGGTAGAAGAGCTTGAGCCAGTTTCGGTTGATTAAGATATTTAACTAGACTCATCCTTATTAAAAGGGTGAACTAAAGTTTTGTGCGCCGGGAGGCGACGACTGTTTCATACAGAAGGACGTTTCCCGGTGAGGCAAAACTTTAAATAAAATGTTTTAGGATTAGCATTGACATTGCTTACGCTAGATGCTAATATATCAAAGGTGCGTGAGTAGCTGATTGTATTTGGTCCTATTCGGAGGAATGAACAATGTCTAATGAAAAAGGTCTGCAAGATGCTCATGTCAAAATAGGTACCAAACAGACCACGCGGATGGTTCAGACAGGTATGGCTTCTGAAGTTTATGTGGCTGAAGATTGTGATCCGCAGCTTACTTCCAAAATCATTGCTTTGTGTGAACAACACAATGTGAAGTGCACGAAAGTGGACACAATGAAAAATCTCGGCAAAGCTTGCGGGATTGGAGTAGGAGCAGCAATGGCTGCTGTCGTAAAATGATACGGTAAGGAACGTTTTTGTCCGAGAACTTTTAGGGATTCTCCAAGGCAAAAACTTTTCATTTGTCTTTTTATGAACCGCCTGGGTCTGTGGACTTAGCGTAAGAGGTTTATAAAGAAACATGAAAAATTGAGGAAGGGGGTGGCAATCACATGCCAACTATTAACCAACTGGTACGTAAAGGACGTCAAGCTAAAGTTGATAAATCCAAATCACCAGCTTTGCAAAAAGGGTTCAATGCTTTGAAACGTGAATCAACCAACATCAGTGCCCCACAAAAACGTGGTGTCTGCACTCGTGTAGGTACAATGACTCCACGTAAACCAAACTCTGCACTTCGTAAGTATGCCCGTGTTCGTTTGACGAACCGTCTCGAGGTAACTGCTTATATCCCGGGTATCGGACATAACCTTCAAGAGCACAGTGTTGTGTTGATCCGTGGAGGTAAAGTTAAAGACCTTGCAGGGGTTCGTTATCACATCGTTCGCGGAGCTCTTGATACTGCAGGCGTGAACAACCGTATGCAAGCTCGTTCGAAATACGGTGCTAAACGTCCAAAAGCTAAAAAAGCCTAAAATATTATAAGTAGCAGTCCTGAATATCTTCTGGGTTAATCCCAGGAGGTGTAGGATGTGCTCATGAAGAAAGAAAGGGGGATATCCATGCCACGCAAAGGTCCAGTTACGAAAAGAGACGTGTTGCCAGATCCGGTATACAGCAGCAAGCTGGTTACTCGTTTGATCAATCGCATCATGCTCGACGGAAAACGCGGTGTTGCTCAAAGCATTCTGTATAATGCGTTCAAGTTGATTCAAGAACGTACGGGTAATGACCCTATGGAAGTATTTGAAGCAGCAATCAAAAATATCATGCCAGTCCTGGAAGTTAAAGCTCGCCGTGTCGGCGGTGCCAACTACCAAGTACCAATCGAGGTAAAACCAGAGAGACGTACTGCTTTGGGATTACGTTGGCTCGTGAACTACTCCCGCAACCGCGGTGAGAAAACAATGGAAGAGCGTTTGGCGGCTGAGATCATCGACGCTTCCAACAACACAGGCGCTTCCGTTAAAAAACGTGAAGATACGCATAAAATGGCTGAAGCGAACAAAGCGTTTGCTCACTACCGTTGGTAGGATTCGGTTCACAATAATAACTTCAATTTTGAAGGGAGACCCATTTCATGGCAAGAGAGTTCTCCTTGAAAAATACACGTAATATCGGGATCATGGCTCATATTGATGCGGGTAAAACCACGACAACTGAGCGGATCTTGTTCTACACAGGACGTACGCACAAAATCGGTGAAGTACACGAAGGCGCTGCGACAATGGACTGGATGGAACAGGAACAGGAACGCGGAATTACAATTACTTCCGCTGCGACTACCGCTGCTTGGAAAGGCCACCGCGTTAACATCATTGATACCCCGGGACACGTTGACTTCACTGTTGAAGTTGAACGTTCCCTTCGTGTATTGGACGGAGCAGTTGGTGTATTCAGTGCGAAAGAAGGCGTTGAGCCTCAGTCCGAAACCGTATGGAGACAGGCTGATAAGTACGGCGTACCTCGTATCGCTTACGTAAACAAAATGGATATCATCGGTGCTGACTTCCTGAACGTTGTGTCTGACATGCGTGATCGCCTTCAAGCGAACGCAGTTGCGATTCAACTTCCGATCGGTGCTGAAAATGATTTCAAAGGCATCATTGATATCGTTGCACAAAAGGCTCATATGTACAAAGATGACCTGGGACAAGATATCGAAGAAATCGAAATTCCTGCGGAATTTGTTGAGCAAGTTGCAGAACTCCGTAATGAATTGGTTGAGCGTGTTGCAGAACTCGACGAAGATTTGACAATGAAATACCTGGAAGGCGAAGAGATCACTATTGATGAGATCAAAGCGGCCCTCCGTAAAGGTGTTGTTGATGTTAAGATCTTCCCGGTTATCTGTGGATCCTCGTATCGTAACAAAGGTGTTCAACTGATGTTGGATGCTGTTATCGACTACTTGCCGGCTCCAACAGACGTTCCATCTATCACGGGTCATCTTGAAGATGGAACTGAAGCAATTCGTAAGTCATCCGATGAAGAGCCTTTCTCCGCATTGGCCTTCAAAATCATGACTGACCCTTACGTTGGTAAATTGACATTCTTCCGCGTTTACTCCGGTGTTCTTCAATCCGGATCTTACGTATTGAATGCAACTAAAAACAAACGTGAGCGTATCGGTCGTATCCTTCAAATGCATGCGAACAGCCGTCAAGAGATCACTGAAGTTTACTCCGGTGACATTGCAGCTGCTGTAGGTTTGAAAGATACGGGTACAGGTGATACACTGTGTGATGAGAAAAATCCGGTTATCCTGGAGTCAATGAACTTCCCTGATCCGGTTATCGAAATCGCCGTTGAACCTAAAACCAAAGCTGACCAAGACAAAATGGGTGTTGCTCTCGGTAAGTTGACAGAAGAGGATCCAACTCTTCGCGCTCATACTGACGAAGAAACAGGCCAAACAATCTTGGCAGGTATGGGTGAGCTTCACCTTGATATCATCATCGACCGTATGCGTCGTGAATTCAAGGTTGAAACTACTGTGGGTAAACCACAAGTAGCTTACCGTGAAACTTTCCGTGCACCAGCGCGCGTTGAAGGTAAATTCGTTCGTCAATCCGGTGGTCGTGGTCAATACGGTCACGTATGGGTTGAGTTCGAACCTCTCGAGGCAGGTACAGGCAGCCAGTTCGAAAGTAAGGTTGTCGGTGGTTCTGTTCCAAGAGAATACATTCAACCAGCTCTTGCAGGGATCGAAGAGCAAATGAAAAACGGCGTTATCGCAGGCTTCCCGCTTGTTGACGTTAAGGCTACAATCGTAGACGGATCTTACCATGATGTCGATTCCAACGAGATGGCATTTAAAATTGCCGGATCGATGGCGCTGAAAGCTGCGAAAGACAAATGTAAGCCGGTTCTGCTTGAGCCTATCATGAAAGTAGAAGTAACCGTTCCAGAAGAGTACATGGGTGACGTTATGGGTATGCTTAACTCCCGTCGTGGCCGCATCGAAGGTATGGATTCCCGTAGTGGAGCCCAAATCATCCGTGCTAAAGTACCTTTGTCTGAAATGTTCGGATACTCTACAACTCTTCGTTCCGGTACTCAAGGACGCGGCGTATTCTCCATGGAGCTTTCTCACTATGAAGAAGTTCCTAAGAGCATCGCTGAAGAGATTGTTGCCAAAACAAAAGGAACCGAGTAGTTTTCTCTCATTGAGTGAAAGTGCATAAGAGTCATGTATTCTTTGCACTTCATTTAGTGAAAACATAAAATTATAATTTTAAGGAGGCCACGTTCAAATGGCAAAGGCTAAATACGAACGTAATAAACCCCACGTTAACATTGGTACTATCGGTCACGTTGACCATGGTAAAACAACTCTGACTGCTGCAATCACAACTGTATTGTCCAAAACTTACGGTGGCGCAGCAATCGCATTCGATCAAATCGATAAAGCTCCAGAAGAGCGCGAACGCGGTATCACAATTTCTACATCACACGTTGAATACGAAACTGACACTCGTCACTACGCTCACGTAGACTGCCCAGGTCACGCCGACTATGTTAAAAACATGATCACTGGCGCGGCACAAATGGACGGAGCTATCTTGGTAGTATCCGCAGCTGACGGCCCAATGCCACAAACTCGTGAGCACATCTTGCTCTCCCGTCAAGTAGGCGTACCTTACATTGTTGTATTCTTGAACAAATGTGACATGGTTGAAGACGAAGAGTTGTTGGAATTGGTTGAGATGGAAGTTCGCGACCTTCTTAACGAATATGAGTTCCCAGGTGATGATACTCCAATCACTCGTGGATCCGCTCGTGAAGCTCTGCAAAACCCTGATGGTGAGTGGGCTCAAAAAATCGTTGAGATGTTTAAAGAAATCGATACGTACATCCCACTGCCTGAGCGTCAAACTGACAAACCTTTCTTGATGCCTGTCGAGGACGTATTCTCCATCACTGGTCGTGGTACTGTTGCTACAGGTCGTGTAGAGCGTGGTACTGTTAAAGTCGGCGAAGAGATCGAAATCGTTGGTATTACTGAAGAAACTAAAAAATCCGTAGTTACGGGCGTTGAGATGTTCCGTAAATTGCTGGATTCCGCTCAAGCGGGTGACAACATCGGCGCATTGCTGCGTGGTGTTGATCGTACTCAAATCGAGCGTGGACAAGTTTTGGCAAAACCGGGTTCTGTTAAGCCTCACACAGAATTCACAGCTCAAATCTACGTTCTGACTAAAGAAGAGGGCGGACGTCACAAACCATTCTTCACTGGTTACCGTCCACAGTTCTACTTCCGTACAACTGACGTAACAGGCATCATTAACTTGCCTGAAGGTACTGAAATGGTAATGCCTGGTGATAACATCACTGTTACTGTTTCCTTGATTTCCCCAATCGCGATTGAAGAAGGAACTAAGTTCTCCATTCGTGAAGGCGGACGTACAGTAGGTGCCGGTTCTGTAGCAAGCATCCAAAAATAATTCAGCTTAACGCTGAGTAAGCATATGCAACAGTGTACTGGAACGAGTAACATTGTACTGTAACGAAGCTTCGGAAGAGTTCTTTATCCGACATCGGATAGAGAACTCTTTTATTATGTAATAGTTTCGGAACCTGCGTCATAAGGTTTGAACCTTCATTCGGAATTGTAAAGAAAGATTGGTTAAGGCAGCTAGTATAGAGTGGGAAAACAACACATTAAACAAATTCATTTCACTCGAAAAGATTAGTTTAAATGTTTTTCTTAAATATGCTTGCAATAAGCCCATCTTTTCTATATAATAATGAATGTTGTTCTGTGACGTTGCGATGATGTGAGAGGTTACTGGCACACCCGGCCCCTTTGCCATGGGAGAGTGGCTAGAAAATTTTCACGGAGTATGTCCGATAAAAAATTGGGCGATAGAAGGAGGGACTAAAATGGCAAAGCAAAAAATTCGTATTCGTTTGAAAGCTTACGACCACAGAATTCTTGATCAATCCGCGGAGAAAATTGTTGAAACAGCAAAACGTTCGGGTGCAGGTGTATCCGGTCCGATTCCGCTTCCTACTGAAAAACAAATCATTACTATTCTTCGTGCGGTGCACAAGTACAAGGATTCTCGGGAACAATTCGAACAACGCACACATAAGCGTTTGATCGACATCGTCAACCCGACTCCACAAACTGTGGATGCCTTGATGCGCTTGGATCTGCCGTCCGGTGTAGATATCGAAATTAAATTGTAATACAAGCTACAACAAAGACCATGTATAAAGGAAAAGAGGTGTCAACATGAAAGCAATCTTAGGAAAAAAACTCGGAATGACTCAAGTATTTACACCTGAGGGTAACGTTGTACCAGTAACGGTTATCGAAGCAGGCCCTTGTGTTGTTTTGCAAAAGAAAGACATTGAGAACGATGGCTACGAAGCAATTCAAATCGGTTACTCCGATAAGAAAGAGAAAAATGCTAACAAGCCAGAAGCAGGTCACGCTAAAAAAGCGAACACTGCCCCTAAGCGCTACGTTCGTGAAGTTCGCGGTATCAACATCGCAGAATATGAAGTTGGCCAAGAACTGAAAGCTGACATTTTCGCTGAAGGTGAATTCGTTGACGTAACGGGTATTTCTAAAGGTAAAGGTTTTGCCGGCGTTATCAAACGTTGGGGACAAAGCACTGGACCTATGTCACACGGTTCGCGTTACCACCGTGGCCCTGGTTCAATGGGTTCGATCCAAGCTAACCGCGTTCCTAAAGGCAAACGCCTGCCAGGACACATGGGACATGATACTGTTACAATCCAACGTCTTGAAGTAGTTAAAGTAGACGCTGAGCGTAACGTGTTGCTCGTGAAAGGTTCCATTCCTGGACCGAAAAACAGTCTCATTAAAGTTAAAGAAACGGTGAAAAAATAACCACTGAAGAAAGGAGGAACACAAAATGCCAAAAGTATCAGTTTACAATGTAGATGGTAGCCAAGTAGGCGAAGTTGAATTGAACGATGCGGTTTTCGGAATTGAGCCGAACCAACACGTTCTGTACGATGCAGTTCTTATGCAACGCGCTTCCCTTCGTCAAGGTACCCACAAAGTAAAAGGACGTTCTGAAGTACGTGGCGGCGGACGTAAGCCTTGGAAACAAAAAGGTACAGGTCGCGCTCGTCAAGGTTCAATTCGTTCACCACAGTGGAAAGGCGGCGGTATCGTATTTGGTCCAACACCACGGAGCTATGCGTATAAACTGCCTAAGAAAGTTCGCCGTTTGGCGATCAAATCAGCCCTTTCATCCAAAGTGCTTGACAATGACATTATCGTTTTAGACGCTCTAACGTTGAATACGCCTAAAACTAAAGAATTCGCAGCCATCTTGAGTAACCTCAAAGTGGGACGTAAGGCTTTGATCGTAGCTCCTAGCTATGATGATAATGTAGCTCTTTCCGCACGGAATATTCCAGGCGTGAAATTCGTAGCTGCTGACGGCATTAATGTTCTTGACGTGCTTTCGCACGACAAACTGATCATTACGAAAGAAGCAGTTCAGAAGGTAGAGGAGGTGCTCGCGTAATGAAGGATCCTCGTGATATTGTAAAACGTCCGATTATTACGGAACGTACTGCTGACATGATGAATGACTTGAAATATGTATTTGAAGTCGATATCCGTGCAAACAAAACCGAGATCAAGAAAGCCGTGGAAGCTATTTTCAACGTAAAAGTGAAAAACGTGAACACGCTTCGTGTTCCAGCTAAGCCAAAACGGTACGGACGTTATTCCGGATATACTAGCGAATGGAAAAAAGCGTTTGTAACGCTGACACAAGACAGCAAAACGCTTGAGTTCTTTGAAACTGTATAATTGAATTTTTGAAGTAAGGAGGGAAACCCAGTGCCAATCAAAAAGTATAAACCAACTTCCCCGGCAAGACGGAACATGTCCGTTTCTACATTTGAGGAAATCACCACAGATCAGCCGGAGAAATCGTTGTTGGCCCCATTGAGCAAACAAGCAGGCCGCAACAACCAAGGTAAAATTACAGTTCGTCACCATGGTGGTGGACACAAACGTAAATACCGTATTATCGACTTCAAACGTACTAAAGATGGAATACCGGGCCGCGTTGCTACGATTGAGTATGACCCGAACCGTACATCTAACATCGCTCTGATTCACTATGCTGATGGTGAAAAACGTTATATCATCGCTCCTAAAGGTTTGAAAGTTGGAGATCAAGTATTCTCCGGACCTGAATCAGACATCAAAATCGGAAACGCATTGCCACTCGAAAATATTCCAGTAGGTACTGTTATCCACAACATCGAGTTGAAACCAGGCAAAGGCGGACAATTGGTTCGTGCTGCTGGTACAGAAGCTCAATTGCTTGGTAAAGAAGAAAAATACGTTTCCGTTCGTCTTTCTTCCGGAGAAGTTCGTCGTATTTTGAAAGTTTGCCGCGCGACAATCGGATCTGTTGGTAACCAAGACCACGAGCTCATCAAAATCGGTAAAGCCGGTCGTAGCCGTTGGTTGGGTAAACGTCCTGAGGTTCGTGGTGTAGTAATGAACCCTAACGATCACCCACACGGTGGTGGTGAAGGTCGTGCTCCAATCGGACGTAAATCGCCAATGTCACCATGGGGTAAACCTACTCTTGGTTACAAAACGCGTAAGAAAAATAAAGCTTCTGATAAATACATCATTCGCCGCCGCACGAAGTAATACACACTGTGCATAACTTCGTGAGGCATCTGCGGATGCATAATAGCTACGTTTGAAGGGAGGATCTCCACATGGGTCGCAGTTTGAAAAAAGGGCCATTCATTGATGGCTACATGCTCAAAAAGGTAGAAGAGATGGAAACTTCAGGTAAGAAGAACGTTATCAAAACCTGGTCCCGTCGTTCTACAATTTTCCCGCAATTCATCGGACACACATTTGGCGTTTACGATGGTCGTAAACACGTGCCAGTGTATGTAACTGAGGACATGGTCGGACACAAACTGGGTGAGTTCGCTCCAACCCGTACGTACAAAGGCCATACTGATGATGATAAGAAAACAAGAAGATAAATGAATATCTTTAATGTTTGAGAGGAGGTTACACAATGGAAGCAAAAGCACATGCTAAGTTTATCCGGATTGCTCCTCGTAAAGTTCAACTCGTTGTTGACTTGATTCGCGGCAAGCAAGTAGGTGAGGCGGTTGCCATTCTCCGTCACACTCCGAAATCCGCTTCTCCTATCGTTGAGAAGTTGCTTAATTCCGCTATTGCGAATGCGGAACATAACTATTCTTTGGATGTTAATAACTTGGTTATCTCGCAAGCTTACGTGAACCAAGGACCGACAATGAAACGTTTCCGCCCTCGTGCAATGGGACGTGCAAGTCGTATTAACAAACGTACTAGCCACATCACTTTGGTGGTATCTGAAAAGTAGAAGGAGGGGAAATGTGTGGGCCAAAAGGTAAATCCAGTCGGACTCCGTGTCGGAATTATCCGTGACTGGGAATCTAAGTGGTATGCAGGTAAAGACTTCGGCGATCTTTTGATGGAAGACGTAAAAATTCGTGAATTCCTGAAAAATAAATTGAAAGACTCCGCTATGTCTCGTGTTGAAATCGAGAGAGCGGCTAACCGCGTAAACGTAACGATTCACACTGCGAAACCAGGTATGGTTATCGGTAAGGGTGGTTCGGAAGTTGAAAATCTGCGTAATCAAATTACGAAAATCGCAGGCGGTAAAAAAGTACACATCAACATTTCTGAAATTAAGAACCAAGACCTGGACGCAATCCTGGTAGCTGAAAGCATTGCACAACAATTGGAACGTCGTGTTTCTTTCCGTCGTGCTCTGAAACAAGCTATTCAAAGAACAATGCGCTCTGGTGCTAAAGGTATTAAAACTCAAGTGGGCGGACGTCTTGGCGGAGCTGAGATTGCTCGTTCGGAAGGCTACAGCGAAGGAACTGTTCCACTGCACACGCTTCGTGCCGACATCGACTACGGTACAGCAGAGGCTCATACAACTTACGGCCGTATCGGCGTAAAAGTATGGATCTATCGTGGAGAGGTTCTTCCTACGGCTAAGAAACAAGCTGCTAAGGAAGGAGGCAACTAATCATGTTGGTACCAAAACGTGTAAAACACCGTAAGCAACAACGTGGACATATGAAGGGCCAAGCTAAAGGCGGAACTACGCTGAACTTTGGCGAGTACGGTCTGCAAGCTACGGAACCGGCTTGGATTACGAACCGTCAAATCGAAGCGGCTCGTATCGCGATGACTCGTTACATCAAACGTGGTGGTAAAGTTTGGATCAAAATCTTCCCAGACAAACCAATCACTCAAAAGCCTCTCGAGGTTCGGATGGGTAGCGGTAAAGGTAACGTAGAAAAATGGGTTGCAGTTGTGAAACCAGGTAAGATCATGTTTGAACTTGCTGGTGTACCGGAGGATGTTGCACGCGAAGCAATGCGTCTTGCCGCTCACAAACTGCCAATCAAAACGAAGTTTGTGAAACGTGAAGAATTGGGTGGTGAAGCAAATGAAAGCTAGTGAATTTCGCAACCTAACCTCTGCTGAAATCGAGCAAAAGATTGCCGGATTTAAAGAAGAACTCTTTAACCTCCGCTTTCAACTCGCTACCGGTCAGCTGGATAACCCGACTCGAATCCGTGATGTGCGGAAAGAAATAGCTCGTGCTAAAACCATTATCCGTGAAAGAGAATTGGGAATCGGTTAATTAGGGATCGGATGTATAATCCGTCCGTAATCAGGAAGGAGGCCAACAATGAGCGAAGAACGTAACGCACGTAAAGTGCAAACCGGTAAAGTGGTCAGCGATAAAATGGACAAAACGATTGTTGTTGCTGTAGAAACTTACAAAAAACACAACTTGTACCATAAACGCATTAAGGTTACTAAAAAATTCAAAGCGCATGACGAAGAAAACACTGCGAAAATCGGTGACACGGTGAAAATCATGGAGACTCGTCCGCTTTCGAAAGATAAACGCTGGAGACTTACTGAAATCGTAGAAAAAGCGGTTATCATCTAATGCATCAGCAGCATAGCTGAAAGGAGGAATACTAAATGATTCAACCATTTACACGTTTGACTGTGGCTGACAACTCCGGTGCGAAGGAACTGATGTGTATCCGCGTACTCGGCGGTACGGGACGTCGTACAGCTCAAATCGGTGATCTGATCGTTTGTTCTGTAAAACAAGCAACACCAGGCGGCGTTGTCAAAAAAGGTGATGTAGTTAGAGCGGTTGTCGTTCGTACGAAGCGTTCTGTACGTCGTAAAGACGGTTCCTACATCGGTTTTGATGAAAATGCAGCAGTTGTTGTAAAAGACGACAGAAGCCCGCGTGGAACACGTATTTTCGGACCTGTTGCTCGTGAACTCCGCGAGAAAGACTTCATGAAAATCGTTTCCTTGGCCCCAGAAGTTATCTAAAGCTTAATCTCGTGATGTTAGAAACAGGAGGTGTACGAAATGCCAAGAGTGAAAAAAGTTCTGGAATCCCATAACAATAAACTTCATGTAAAAAAAGAAGATACAGTTATGGTGATCAGCGGTAAAGACAAAGGTAAAAAAGGCCGTGTCATCGCTGCTTATCCTCGTGAGAACCGCGTCCTTGTGGAAGGTGTTAACATGATTAAAAAACACCAGAAGCCTAACCAGCAAAATCCGCAAGGCGGCATTATCGAGAAGGAAGCTCCGATTCACGTTTCCAACGTAATGCACATCGATCCAAAGAGCGGAAAAGTAACCCGTGTAGGTTACAAAGTGTTGGATAACGGAAAGAAAGTGCGCGTTGCTAAACGTTCCGGAGAAATTATCGACTAATTGAACCGAATGAGAAAGGAGGTCTATGATTCATGGCAGCAAGAATGAAAGAACGTTACCTGAACGAAATTGCTCCTGCTTTGATGCAGAAGTTTAACTATACAACGGTAATGCAAGTGCCGAAAATCGAGAAAATCGTTATCAACATGGGTGTGGGCGATGCTGTCCAAAACTCCAAAGTGTTGGATTCCGCAGTAAACGATTTGCAATTGATCGCAGGTCAAAAACCTGTAATCACTCGTGCTAAAAAATCTATCGCAGGTTTCAAACTGCGTGAGAACATGCCTATCGGTGTGAAAGTAACATTGCGCGGCGAGCGCATGTACTTCTTCCTCGATAAACTGCTCAACGTTACGCTTCCTCGTGTCCGCGACTTCCGCGGTGTATCGAGTAAAGCTTTCGACGGACGTGGTAACTACACACTGGGTCTGAAAGAACAACTGATCTTCCCAGAGATCGAGTATGATAAAGTAGACAAAGTCCGCGGTATGGATATTGTCATCGTAACAACGGCGAAAACAGACGAAGAATCCCGTGAATTGCTCACGCAACTCGGAATGCCTTTCGTAAAATAATGTTGCTATAACGTTTCCGGGTGTCTGGAAAGACTCCCTTTTCTCCGAAATTATTTAGGAGGTGTCAGGCTAAGTGGCAAAAACTTCGATGAAAGTTAAACAACAACGTACACCAAAGTTTAAAGTACGTGCTTATACACGCTGTGAGCGTTGCGGACGTCCACATTCGGTACTGCAGAAGTTCAAAATTTGCAGAATTTGCTTCCGTGAATTAGCTTATAAAGGCCAGATTCCTGGCGTGAAAAAAGCAAGCTGGTAAAAAGTCCTGAACGGGAAGGAGGTTAACTCACAATGACTATGTCTGATCCAATTGCAGATATGCTTACACGTATTCGTAACGCGAACACAGTTCGTCACGAAACGGTAGAAATGCCTGCTTCGACAATGAAAAAACAAATCGCCGATATCCTGAAGCGTGAAGGTTTCATCCGTGACGCTGAAGTTATCGATGATAACAAACAAGGGATTATCCGTGTTTTCCTGAAATACGGTCAAAATAACGAGCGTGTTATTACTGGTCTGAAAAGAATCAGTAAACCGGGTCTTCGTGTTTACACGAAAAGCAACGAAGTACCTCGTGTACTTGGTGGTCTGGGTATCGCTATTATCTCGACATCCAAAGGTATCATGACGGACAAAGAAGCTCGTCAATCAAAATCCGGCGGAGAAGTCGTCTGCTACGTTTGGTAATATAACGTCACAAGATAGGAGGTGCAACATATGTCTCGTATTGGTCGCAAACCAATTACAGTACCAAGTGGTGTGGACATCACACTGGACAACACCGTTATTACGGTAAAAGGACCAAAAGGATCTTTGACTCGTGAACTTCATAAAGATATGAAGGTAACAGTTGAAAACAACGAAATTACAGTTGTGCGTCCTTCCGATAACAAAACTCACCGTTCTTTGCACGGCACAACGCGTAGCGTTGTAAATAACATGGTGAGTGGTGTTACTGAAGGATTCGCAAAATCCCTGGAGCTGGTTGGGGTCGGATATCGTGCAAGCAAATCCGGAGATAAAATCGTTCTGAACGTTGGCTACTCTCACCCGGTTGAAATTACACCGGAAGCGGGAATCGAATTCGAAGTTCCTTCGAATACGAAAATCATCGTTCGCGGAATTGATAAAGAGCGTGTAGGTGCTTACGCTGCTAAAATCCGTTCCGTTCGTGAACCTGAGCCGTACAAAGGTAAAGGTATTAAATATGAAGGCGAGCGTATCATCCGTAAGGAAGGTAAAGCCGGTAAGAAGAAATAAGATTTTTCTTACCGCCTTTGCGCGGTTTTCGGCTTGCTTGCTTCTTGTGTTTCTAATATACCCCGTGGCTTCCGGTTTGAAGCCAGCGAGGTAACCTGAAAGGAGTGAATCCCTGAGATGATTACGAAAACAGATAAAAACAAGGCACGTCTGAAAAGACACCTTCGTGTTCGTAAGAAAATCCAAGGAACGGCAGCACGTCCTCGTTTGAACGTATTCCGTTCTGGTAAACATATGTATGCTCAAATCATCGATGATGTAGCTGGTGTTACGATCGCTTCCGCGTCTACTGTAGACAAAGAATTGAGCGGCGACATCCAAAATGGCGCATCTGTTGAATCTGCTCGTAAAGTCGGCGAACTCGTTGCTAAACGTGCGAAAGACAAAGGCGTTTCAAACATCGTATTTGACCGTAGCGGTTATCTGTACCATGGTCGTATCGCAGCATTGGCTGCAGCGGCTCGTGAAGCAGGACTTGAGTTTTAAGATATTTTTCAAAAGGAGGTTAACGACTTGCGTGTAGATCCGAATACTTTGGAACTGACTGAAAGAGTTGTAAATATTAATCGCGTAGCTAAAGTAGTAAAAGGCGGACGCCGTTTCAGCTTTAGCGCACTGGTTGTAGTCGGCGACGGCAACGGCTGGGTTGGAGCTGGTATCGGTAAAGCGGGCGAAGTACCTGATGCGATTCGCAAAGGTATTGAAGACGCTAAGAAAAACCTTGTACACGTTCCACTCGTAGGAACTTCGATTCCTCACTTGGTAACAGGTAAGTTCGGCGCAGGACGCGTTCTGTTGAAACCAGCATCTGAAGGTACTGGTGTTATCGCTGGTGGTCCTGTACGTGCGGTTCTCGAACTTGCTGGTGTAGGTGACATTTTGACAAAATCTCTGGGTTCTTCGAATTCCATGAACATGGTCAATGCGACTTTGGAAGGTTTGTCCCGTTTGAAACGTGCTGAAGACGTGGCAAAACTGCGCGGCAAATCCGTCGAAGAGCTTCTGGGTTAAGGAGGGAATCTCATGGCTAAATTAGAAATTACCCTCGTCCGCAGCTTGATCGGACGTCCGGAGACGCAAAGAACAACTGTGAAAACATTGGGCTTGCGCAAAATCAACAGCAAAGTGGTTCAAAACGACAATCCTGCCATTCGTGGTATGATTAACAAAGTAAGCCACTTGGTCGCTGTTAAAGAAGTAGAAGCTTAAAAAAGGGTTAATCCCACAAATCTTTAAGGAGGTGCAACGAACGATGAAGTTACATGAGCTTTCACCATCTCCTGGATCCCGCAAAGAACGTAAACGTCTTGGTCGCGGTCCAAGTAGTGGTACTGGTAAAACATCAGGTCGCGGTCACAAAGGACAAAACGCTCGTTCCGGCGGTGGTGTTCGTCCGGGCTTCGAAGGTGGACAAAATCCATTGTATCGTCGCTTGCCAAAACGCGGTTTCGTAAACCCAACTCGCAAAGAATATGCAGTTGTGAATACTGAAGACCTGAACAGTTTTGCTGCGGGTACTGAAGTAACTCCAGAATTCTTGATGACGAATGGCGTAGTTAAAAACGCTAAATCCGGAATCAAAATTCTGGGTAACGGTGAAGTCACTGTGAAGTTAACTGTTAAAGCTAACAAGTTTTCTCAATCTGCGGTGGAGAAAATTGAAGCTGCCGGCGGTAAAACTGAGGTGATTTAATGTTCAAGACCCTAAAGAATATCTGGCGGGTTGAAGATCTGCGCAAAAGGGTATTATTTACCCTTTTTGTACTGATCATTTACCGCATCGGATCCTTCGTTCCAGTACCTGGGGTTAACAAAGAGGTTTTCGAAGCGACAAATTCTGCGGGTAAAGAAGTTTTTGGACTTCTCAATACGTTCTCGGGTGGAGCGCTCTTTCAGTTCTCGATATTTGCGCTCGGGATCGTGCCTTACATCACTGCGTCTATCATAGTGCAGCTGCTTTCCATGGACGTTATTCCTAAACTAGCGGAGTGGGCAAAGCAGGGTGAACAAGGTAAGAAGAAATCTGCACAACTGACCCGTTATTTAACGGTAGGTCTGGCATTGATTCAAGCGTTTGGTACGTCGATCGGATTCAACCGCTTGTACAATACAGAAATGGTGCCTAACGCAACATTTGCAGATTATATCTTGATCGCGATTGTACTTACGGCCGGTACTTCATTCCTGATGTGGCTTGGTGAGCAGATCACCGAGAAGGGCATAGGAAACGGGATTTCGATCTTGATCTTTGCGGGTATCCTGTCAACGGTGCCAAATATTATCAAACAAACGATCGAATCCGACTTTATCCAAGCTGATCAAATGTTCATGAACATTCTTAAAGGGGTAATCGTCGCAATAGTTATTGTGCTGATTATCATAGGTGTCATTTACATCCAGCAGGCGATTCGGAAAATTCCTGTACAGTACGCTAAACGTGTCGTAGGTAACAAAATGTACGGTGGACAGAACACACATATCCCGCTGAAGATTAATGCAGCAGGTGTTATCCCTGTCATCTTTGCTTCATCTCTGTTGATGTTCCCATCGATCATCGCAAACTTCTGGGCTGATCGTGCATGGGCACAGTGGATCGGAGCCAATCTCACTACTCACAAACCTTTGGGTATGTTACTGTATGTAGTGATGATTTTCGGATTCACATTCTTCTATACTTTTGTACAGATGAATCCACAGCAGATGGCTGACAACATGAAAAAGAACGGCGGTTACATCCCAGGCATTCGTCCGGGTAAAGCAACCGAGAAATATCTGACCCGTGTCATGACTCGTTTGACAACGGCAGGTGCCATCTTTTTGGCAGTAATTTCCGTTCTGCCTGTAATCTTGGGGGCACTTTCTGGTTTGCCTCAATCTGCGCAAATTGGAGGAACTTCTCTCCTGATCGTTATCGGTGTTGCGCTGGATACGATGAAGCAAATCGAAAGCCAATTGATCAAACGCCACTACAAAGGTTTTATCAATAAATAGGCAATAGGTACCGGTCAAGCTAAGATTTACTTGCCGGCACCTATTGTGCTGTTTGTTGATGTAGGGTAGTCTTGGAGGGAGTGACATAACGTGAACATCCTATTCATGGGCCCTCCGGGGGCAGGAAAAGGAACGCAAGCAGACGTCATTGTGAAAGAGTTCGGTATTCCCCACATTTCAACAGGCGATGCATTTCGCCTCGCGATTAAGCAGGGAACTCCCATTGGCCTGAAAGCCAAGGAATATATGGATCAAGGATTGCTCGTACCAGATGATGTAACCATCGGCATCGTTGAAGAACGTTTGCAGCAGCCTGATTGCAGAGAAGGATTCCTCTTGGATGGATTTCCAAGAACCCTGTCTCAAGCAGAAGCGCTCGATGGCATTCTGGATCGACTGAACTCAGGTCTCGATCATGTAATCAACCTGAAAGTGGACCGCAACAAATTGCTGGCCCGTTTGACGGGTCGTCGCATTTGTAAGAATTGTGGCGCCACTTATCATGTCGTGTTCAATCCGCCCAAGCAGGAAGGTATTTGTGATAAATGCGGCGGTGACTTGTACCAGCGCTCTGATGATAATGAAGAGAGCGTAGGCACACGTCTCGACGAATATATCAACAAAACAGCACCACTCCTCACATTTTATGAGAACAAAGGCCTTCTTCGTCAAATGGACGGAGAGCAGGATATCGATCAAGTTTCTCATGAAATCGTGTCCCTGCTGCGAGGTTAATTGAATGATCATTGGTAAGTCCGAAACGGAACTGGGCTTGATGAGGGAAGCGGGGAGAATTGTTGCGGAAACGCATCGTCTCTTGGCAGAGCATATCGCTCCCGGTATTACGACTGGAGAACTTGACCATATGGCCGATCAATACATCCGCAGTCAAGGAGCTGTGCCGTCTTTCAAAGGTTATAACGGTTTCCCTGCCAGTGTGTGCGCTTCAGTGAATGAAGAGTTGGTGCATGGATTTCCCGGCAAACGAAAGTTGAACGAGGGCGATATCGTTACGTTTGACATTGGCGCGCAGTACCAGGGTTATCACGGAGATTCCGCCTGGACTTATCCAGTCGGCCGTATTTCCGAAGAAGCCCGTCGTCTTCTGGACGTTACCGAGGCTTCGTTATACGCAGGTCTGGCGCTGGTAAAACCGGACGTTCGCTTGTTTACAATATCTCATGCGATTCAGAAATATATTGAAGATGAAGGGTTCTCGGTAGTACGTGAATATGTCGGTCACGGCATAGGAGCGGATCTGCACGAAGAACCACAGATTCCGAACTATGGTCTTCCTGATCGGGGACCACGGCTTAAAGCGGGCATGGTGCTGGCCATAGAGCCGATGGTTAACGCAGGTAGACGGTATGTGAAAACGTTGGAAGATAACTGGACTGTCGTCACTGTTGATGGATCGTTATGCGCCCACTTTGAACACACCGTAGCAGTTACACCGGAAGGCATGGAAATTTTCACAAAACTGAATGCGTAGGTGATAAGGCATGAACAATCAGTCTAATCCGCAGCTCGGTCAACTTGTGAAGATCCGTAAAGGCCGCAATGCGGACCAAGCCGCAGTAATTGTTGCTATAGCGGACAGTAAGTTCGTATATATTGCGGATGGGGACAAACGTAAGTTTGATCAACCCAAGAAGAAGAATATTCTTCATCTTGAACTCCAGCCAATGATTAGCAGCGAGGTCGTAAACAGTTTAAACGAGAGTGGTCGGGTGACAAACGGAAAGCTCCGCTATGCGGTTCATTCGTTTCTGGAATCCACCAACATTCAAGCTGAAGAGAAAGGAGACTGACTAATGGCCAAGGAAGATGTCATTGAAGTGGAAGGTACGGTTCTCGAGCCGCTACCGAATGCAACGTTCAAGGTTGAGCTTGAGAACGGTCATCAAATTCTCGCTCACGTTTCCGGCAAGTTGCGGATGCACTTTATCCGTATCCTGACTGGAGACAAAGTGGTTGTTCAGTTATCACCTTATGATTTGACAAAAGGTCGTATAACTTACCGTAAATAGTAGTAGACAGTTGCAATGAACTGTGAAGCTTATGAAGCGGGTTTTGCCCGGCAAAACTTGCGAAAGCTTCGAAGCCGGTTTTACAATAGTAAAACAAGGTCAATGCTTACGAAGAGGGTTTTGCTAAGCAAAACTTTGAGGAGGTAATTCACATGAAGGTAAGACCTTCGGTCAAGCCGATTTGCGAAAAATGCAAAGTCATTCGCCGCAAAGGGAATGTTATGGTTATCTGTGAAAATCCGAAACACAAACAAAAACAAGGTTAAAGAAGGGGGTGTAGCGTAAAATGGCACGTATAGCTGGTGTGGATTTGCCACGTGATAAGCGCGTTGAGATCGCCTTGACTTATATTTTCGGAATCGGTAAAACGACTTCCCAGAAAATTCTGAGCACAACAGGCATCAATAAGGACACTCGTGTCCGTGATTTGACGGAAGATGAAGTCAGCAAATTGCGTGAAAGTATCGACAAAGAGGTCAAAGTAGAAGGTGACCTGCGTCGTGAAATCTCTTTGAATATTAAACGTCTGACGGAGATCGGTTGTTACCGTGGAGTTCGTCATCGTCGTGGTCTGCCTGTTCGTGGACAACGTACGAAAACGAATGCTCGTACTCGTAAAGGTCCTCGTCGTACTGTAGCGAACAAGAAGAAATAATAAGGGGGGATAAGAGAAAATGGCTAAACCGAAAAAAGTCGTACGTACTAAACGTCGTGACCGTAAAAATATTGAATCTGGCGTGGCACATATCCGCTCCACGTTCAATAACACTATCGTTACCATTACGGACCCTCACGGAAACGCAATTTCGTGGGCAAGCTCCGGCGGCCTCGGATTCAGAGGTTCCCGTAAATCGACTCCGTTTGCTGCACAAATGGCTGCTGAGACTGCTGCCAAAGCTGCAATGGAACATGGGATGAAAGCCGTTGAGGTTATGGTTAAAGGACCAGGCGCAGGCCGTGAAGCAGCGATCCGCTCTTTGCAAGCTGCTGGTCTTGAAGTTAATTTGATCAAAGACGTAACTCCAGTCCCGCATAACGGATGCCGTCCTCCAAAACGTCGTCGTGTCTAATGAGATTTGCCCCTGCGTGTGGTATATTTCCGGCACAATCTGCTAATAATGGTTGTTTAGGCATACTACTACATGTTTTCGCAAGAGAAGGTAAATGTTTCATAGAGGACCGACGTTTTGAAGGAGGGGTATTGCAGTGATTGAAATCGAAAAGCCGAAAATTGAGACGGTAGACGTCAACGATGATGGCACCTATGGGAAATTCGTAGTAGAACCGCTGGAGCGCGGATACGGTACGACGCTTGGAAACTCGCTTCGTCGTATCTTGCTCTCCTCACTGCCGGGTGCGGCAGTGTCTTCGGTTCAAATCGATGGCGTTCTGCATGAATTTGCTACAGTTCCTGGCGTTATGGAAGATGTAACGGAGATTATTCTTAACCTGAAAGCTTTGTCGCTCAAAATTCATTCGGACGAGGAGAAAGTGCTCGAGATTGATGCTGAAGGCGAAGGAGCAATTACGGCTGGAGATATCCGTGCTGACTCCGATGTGGAGATCCTTAACCCGGATTTGCACATTGCTACGCTCGGACCAGGTTCGAGACTTCACATGCGTATTTTTGCCAATCGCGGTCGCGGCTACGTCCAGGCAGATCGGAATAAACGCGATGACCAGCCGATCGGCGTCATCCCAGTCGATTCCATCTTCACCCCGATCAGCCGCGTTAACTACGCTGTGGAAAATACGCGTGTCGGCCAAGTAACCAACTATGACAAGCTCACGTTGGAAGTTTGGACTGACGGAAGTATTCGTCCTGAAGAGGCTGTAAGCCTTGGCGCTAAAATTTTGACCGAGCACTTGATGCTCTTCGTGGGTCTTACAGACGAAGCGAAAGACGCAGAGATCATGGTCGAAAAAGAAGAAGACAAAAAAGAAAAAGTACTCGAAATGACGATCGAAGAGCTGGATCTCTCTGTTCGTTCCTACAACTGCCTCAAACGTGCTGGTATTAATACCGTGCAAGAGCTGACCACGAAAACGGAAGAAGACATGATGAAAGTCCGTAACCTCGGACGCAAGTCTTTGGAAGAAGTTCAAGAGAAGCTTGAGGAACTCGGTTTGGGACTCCGTACAGAAGAATAGACAGCCGAGTGCTTGAAGTGAAGGAGGGAAAACAATGGCATACCAAAAGTTGGGCCGTAATTCCAGCGCACGTAAAGCTTTGTTCCGTGACCTGGTAACCGACCTGTTCTTATACGAACGCATTCAGACAACTGAAGCGAAAGCAAAAGAGGTTCGCTCTATTGCTGAAAAACTGATCACTAAAGCGAAAAAGGGAGATCTTCATGCCCGTCGTCAAGTGGCAGCTTATGTTCGCCGCGAAACAATCGATGGTGAGCAAGATGCAATCCAAAAACTGTTTAGCGAATTGTCCGGTCGTTACGCTGAGCGTCCAGGTGGGTACACTCGTATCCTTAAACTGGGACCTCGTCGTGGTGACGCTGCGCCTATGGTTTACTTGGAACTGGTTGACCGCGCGTAAAACAGATGAGATGAGGAAAGGGGACAGAATCACTGATTCTGGATTAACCCTTTTTTTCTCTTCATTTCGGAATTCGTGCTGTAATAGAAGCTCCGAAAGGGGCTTCTTTTGCTGTTCGGGATAGGCACATGTATAAGTATGGAACAAAGGTGTGGTAATGATGCGCAACTTATGTATGACGTTAACTTATGATGGCACTGCCTATTACGGCTTTCAGGTTCAGCCGGGAGGGAACACTATCCAGGACCATCTTGAAGATGCCATTCGTGCTTTGACCGGTGAGAAGGTTAAAATTATGGGATCAGGCAGAACGGATGCTGGCGTTCACGCTCGCAGACAGATCTTCAATTTCCCTACGGAATCCCAGATCCCGATTGAACGATGGTGTATTGCGCTCAACTCCAGATTACCTTCGGATATTATCGTTATTGATGCGGCTGAAGTACCACACGATTTTCATTCTCGCTATGCAGCGAAAAAGAAAACGTATCGGTATACCGTCAATGCAAATCAATTCCCGGATGTATTCAACCGAAGGCTGCAATATCATCATCATGCCAAGCTGGACATTGTGGCAATGCAGGAGGGGTTGCGTCATTTTATTGGTACGTACGATTTCACCTCC
This sequence comes from Paenibacillus vandeheii, assembly GCF_030433635.1. Taxonomy (NCBI): domain Bacteria; kingdom Bacillati; phylum Bacillota; class Bacilli; order Caryophanales; family Paenibacillaceae; genus Paenibacillus; species Paenibacillus vandeheii. The sequence continues at coordinate 10,338 of NZ_JAROCD010000023.1, read as the reverse complement.
TTTGCTTCACGCAAGTCTCAGAAAGAGAATCATGTACGTTCGGTATACGATGCATGGATAGAAGTGGACCGTTCAATGTGTAGGGACCATCCGCGCGATCAGGGTGTCATTCACATCTATGTGAGTGGTAACGGCTTTTTGCAGCATATGGTTCGTATTATTGTAGGTACCTTGCTGGAGATCGGAGAGGGCAAACGGAAAGCCTCTGATGTACCGAATATGATTGCTGCTTGTAATCGTTCTGCTGCAGGACCTACTGCAGTTAGCTGCGGTTTAATGCTCTGGGACCTCGAATACAGAAAAGATTAAATTTGCGAAGTGAAATGCTTAATTAACACTTGCGATTTAAGCTCCTATCATGTAATATAAAAGTTGTGTTTTCTTAATGGCTTTCCCACAGCCCCAATTAAGAGGGTCACAAACGAAAGAACTATCCATCAACACCTAAAAGTTATCACTTAATGAACGAAGATAAATGAATATAATGATGTTGAACATTTTAAGGAGGAACTTTTCATGCGTACCACGTACATGGCGAAGCCTAACGAAGTTGAGCGCCAATGGCACATCATTGATGCCGAAGGCAAAACGCTCGGACGTTTGGCGAGCGAAGCAGCTGCTTTGATCCGCGGCAAACATAAGCCACAATTCACTCCACATGTGGACACTGGCGATTTCGTTGTTATCATCAATGCAGAGAAAATTGTATTGACTGGTAAAAAAATGCAAGGTAAAAAATACTACCGTCACTCGATGCACCCAGGTGGTTTGAAAGTAACTACAGCTGAAGAGATGGTTAAAAACAAACCGGAACGTATGTTGGAATTGGCTGTTCGCGGTATGCTTCCTAAAACTCGCATGGGCGAGAAAATGAAGTTGAGACTTAAAGCGTACAGAGGCACTGAGCATCCACATGCAGCACAAAAACCAGAAGTTTATGAACTTCGCGGTTAATTAAAAGGAGGACAGTTTCATGGCACAAGTACAATACTATGGGACAGGTCGTCGTAAACATTCGGTAGCTCGTGTTCGCCTTGTACCGGGTGAAGGACGCATTGTCATCAATAAACGTGATATTAATGAATACTTCGGTTTGGAAACACTCAAACTGATCGTAAAACAACCACTGAACCTGACAGAAACACTCAGCAACTATGATGTTCTTGTTATCGCTCATGGTGGCGGAATCTCCGGTCAAGCCGGCGCAATCCGTCATGGTATCTCCCGCGCTCTGTTGAAAGCAGATCCGGAATACCGTGCTTCCCTGAAAAAAGCAGGATTCCTGACTCGTGACCCACGGATGAAAGAGCGTAAAAAATACGGTCTCAAAGCCGCACGTCGCGCACCTCAGTTCTCCAAACGTTAATATGCATTACAAGCCTTTGGCCTCGGTCAAAGGCTTTTTTGTATTCTATAAACCCATTAGGCTACAATAACTTCTCATTACTCCAGCTCATGCAGTGGATTAGCTTCAGATTTCTCTGTACCCGTTAAAGTATCTCCCCCAGGACTTATATCCCCACGACCGATTGAATTAGAATCATACTATCCCCTCCCCTCACACCATGACGGCTGCGACTCGTGTTCCATCCACCAATTAACACTCAAGTAAATGAAACTTTCCGATATCCACAAATCTAATTCTTGAATTTAAATTTGACTATGTTTGAAATTCATTCATTTTTCACATCTCATTTTCATCAGTATTTCTTATGGTTTTGATAAAGGACCCTTACAATTTAAGAATACAATTCCTTAATCTATTTCATTATTAAATGCTTCTTTCCTCTCTTTATTCCTTAGGACCTATAGAGATGTTCTATACTTCGTATAATCGAATTGGCACGAAAAACCCAGTCGTAGCAAAGGTTTATATTGATAAATGCGTACTGATAAGGTGAGAATAGATGATGTTTCACATGAATGATTTTATCTACAAACCAATTTAAAGTATAATTAAGCCCGAATTCCAACTAAAATTAACAATAAAAAATGGGCTGAAACTGATGTATTTTACCATATGGCAGGCATTGACATCCCCCATGAAAGATTTATACTATACATAATTCATATTAGATTAGTCGGCTTTAGTGATTGTTGAAATGCAGAATGGGGGAAATGCAGATATGAACTTGTTGGAGAAAGAAGAACTTGCACGGACGAAAGCTGAAGAGTTGGAAAACGCAAGTCCAGAGGATATTATTCGTTATGCTATTGAGACGTTTCCGAATATCACTTTTGCATGCAGCTTCGGTGCGGAGGATGTGGTACTTGTAGATATGCTTCAGAAGATCAGCCCATCCACAGATATTTTTTATCTGGATACCGATTTTCATTTTAAGGAAACATACGAAACCCGTGACAAAATGAAAGAGAAGTACAATCTTGATTTTGTACGTGTTGCACCAAAAATCACTCCTGAAGAGCAGGCAGCTCAACATGGAGAACAATTGTGGAAGTCGGATCCGAATGCTTGTTGTAATATTCGGAAGGTTGAACCGCTGACCCGTATCTTATCCCAATACGATGCTTGGATTACCGGTATCCGGAGAGATCAAGCACCGACGCGTGCAAATTCCAAGAAGGTAGAATATGATGCCAAGTTTGGACTTATGAAGTTCAACCCAATCGCACACTGGACCTCAGAGGATGTATGGGAGTATATCCGTACCAATAATGTCGTATACAATCCGCTTCATGATCAGAATTACCCGAGTATCGGATGCGAATATTGTACACGTCAGGTTATGCCTGGAGAAGATCCACGTGCTGGACGCTGGTCGGGGAATGATAAAACAGAATGTGGTCTTCATAAATAATTCAGTTCAGAGTAAGTTTGGATAAAGTATTGAATTCACTCTTAATCATATAAAAAAATGGAGAACAGGGAGCTGACAAGATGACTTCGATTCTGCCTCATGGAGGTACGCTGATTCAGCGTGTCGTACAAGGAGAAGAACGGGAACAATTATTACGAGAGAGTGAGAAATTGTCCTCTTTACGTATTAACAGCTGGACGATTTCGGATTTGGATCTGATTGGCGTGGGTGCGTTCTCACCGCTTCAAGGCTTTATGACTGAAGAAGACTATCTTTCGGTTATATCTCGTATGCGTCTTGCTGATGGAACAGTCTGGAGTATACCTATTACCCTGGCTGTAGACGAGGAACAGGCTGCATTGCTCCAGATTGGTGAGACGGTGGCACTCATTGGTGATGATGATGGGGTAACCTATGGATTGTTGGAAGTGAAGAGCTTATACCAGGTAGATCAGGGTGAAGAAGCACGTCGTGTTTTCAAGACGGATGATCCAGAGCACCCGGGTGTGAAAAAACTGCTGGAACGACCTGCAACGTATGTAGGAGGTCCAATTCAAGTGCTGAATCGCCCCAAACCGGCCAAGTTCGAACAGTTTTACTTTGATCCCGCTGAGACACGGAAAACGTTCCAGGATAAGGGCTGGAAGACGGTTGTCGGTTTTCAGACGCGTAATCCGGTCCATCGTGCCCATGAGTACATTCAGAAGAGTGCAATGGAGATTGTGGACGCCCTGTTCTTAAACCCGCTTGTAGGCGAAACGAAGTCTGATGACGTACCTGCCGATGTACGTATGAAGAGCTATCTGGTTTTGCTGGAGAACTATTATCCGGCTGATCGTGCGTTCCTCGGCGTATTCCCGGCGGCTATGCGTTATGCTGGTCCGAGAGAGGCCATTTTTCACGCTATGGTACGTAAAAATTATGGTTGTACCCACTTTATTGTAGGCCGTGACCATGCAGGTGTGGGTGATTACTACGGAACGTATGAAGCGCAGGAGATCTTTACTAACTTCACACCAGAAGAACTGGGAATCACGCCGTTGTTCTTCGAACATAGTTTTTTCTGCACCAAATGTGGCAACATGGCATCAAGCAAAACCTGCCCGCATGATAAAGAACACCATATGGCTCTGTCTGGCACCAAAGTACGTGGCTTGCTGCGAGACGGCCAATGCCCTCCACCGGAATTTACGCGCCCTGAGGTAGCTGAGGTGCTGATTGAAGGAATGGCTGAGCAAGTCCGCTCCTAACGGTATATTTGTCCATCTTGTCCCATATAGATGATTAGAGTCATTTATAGGGACGAGGTGGTTTTTTTATGCGTAAAAATATGGGGAAGAAGCACTTTGTGGTCTGGATTAGGTTGCGCACCATGAAGAGGGTCATGTTAAGCCTGTGTTTGCTTGCCATGTTTGTGGCAGTGGTAACGTATGAGCTGCCCTCCTCGAAAATGTCCGGTTACTGGAGTTTGCCGTTAGCAGGTAAAGTCATAGCCATTGACGCAGGACATGGTGGACCGGATGGGGGAGCAGTGAGTAAGCAGGGAGTCATTGAGAAAGATATCAATTTATCCATTGCGCTGTATGTACGAGATTATCTGCAGCAAGCAGGGGCCCTGGTTGTGATGACCCGAGAAATAGACACCGATCTGGCAGCTTCAGATACCAAAGGATACTCCAAACGCAAGACGGAGGATCTGAAACAACGAGTAAGAAGAATCGAGGACAAACAGGCGGATCTCTTTATCAGCATTCATATGAACAGTGTTCCTTCGAACCGCTGGAGTGGTGCACAAGTTTTTTATACACCCAATCATCCCGATAATGAAGGATTAGCCAACTTGCTTCAGCAAGAAATGATTCGTAATCTGGAAAATACAGATCGAATCGCAAAAACGGTCAATACCGTTTATTTGCTCCAGGCACTAAAAATTCCCTCGGCACTTGTGGAGGTGGGTTTCCTTTCTCATCCTGAAGAGGCGCGTCTGCTTGCAGATGAATCCTATCAGCGCAAAGTGGCCGCATCCATCTACAACGGAATTCTCCGTTATTCCTCAGGAGAACGTCCTAAAAGTTAGTCACAATGAGAAAGGTAATGATATAATTGGTTCAGCATACCTAATTACATGCCAATAGATAAAGCTGAGGTGCTGTCTGATGTTATCAAAAGAACAGATACTTGAACTATTGCAGCCATTGCAGGAACCGCAATTGGGCGTAAGTTTGACTGAACTGCAGTGGGTTCGTGATGTCATGGTTAAAGAAAATCATGTTGCTCTAACTATGGTGACGCTGGAGAACCGCACAGAAGATACAACTGCTCTAAGCGATGCCGCGCGCAACCTGTTGTCCCAACACGGAGTGAATGATGTACATATTCGTCTGCGTGCAGCGTCTGAGCATGAGCGTGAGAGCCTGAACATAGGACAAGCGGATCAGGAGGACAATCAGGACGAAGTGCTTGTCAAAGGCCATGCAGCAGGGCTGGACGGGCATGAGTTGTTAAGTCCTGAATCCGGTGTTCGTTTTATTGCTGTGGCTAGTGGTAAAGGTGGCGTCGGTAAATCGACGGTAACCGTTAATTTGGCTGCCGCTCTGGCACGCCAAGGCAAGAAGGTTGGCCTGATTGATGCAGATATATATGGCTTCAGTGTACCTGATATGATGGGCATAGAGGAATATCCAGTCGTTGAGGACGGAGTTATCCAACCTGTTGAGCGTTTCGGCGTAAAAGTCATGTCGATGGGATTCTTTATTCGGGAGAACAATCCGGTCATTTGGCGTGGACCCATGTTGGGGAGAATGTTGCGCCAATTCTTTACCGATGTAAATTGGGGTGAGTTGGATTACATGCTGCTCGATCTGCCTCCCGGAACGGGTGACGTCGCATTGGACGTGCATCAGATGCTGCCACATAGCAAAGAAATCATCGTTACAACACCGCATGCAACAGCTGCCTTTGTAGCTGCACGTGCAGGTGCCATGGCGATTCAGACGGAACATGAGCTGCTTGGTGTTGTGGAGAACATGGCTTATTATGAATGCAGCAAATGCGGGAAGAAGGATTACGTATTTGGCCGAGGTGGCGGTGGAACTCTTGCCGAGAGCCTGCATACAACTTTGCTAGCGCAGATTCCATTGGGAGCGCCGGACAATCATATTTCAGAGCCTGACTTTTCTCCATCTGTTTATAAGGCAGAGTCGCAAATCGGAGCGATTTACGATGAAGTTGCCCAATCTATTGATGCCAAGTTTTAAATTTTTGAATATGTAAAATATAAAAAACAAAAGCCCACATCTTCGAATGTGGGCTTTTGTGCATCTATATCGTGTATCCCTACATAACTGCTTCATTCGAAGCATTTGAGGCGCTTTTATCCTATTTTAAGATCCTCCGCTACTTCCAGACTCTCCGCCGCTGCCGCCCTCTCCTCCATCACCACCGCCGCTACCGCCATCTTCACCTTTACTTTTACCTTGTTGATCCCCTTGACCGCCGCTTTCAGTTTTGGGCTGGAGTTCATCCTGTACTACTTTCTTTAATAAGGTTAGTACCTCCATACGAAACAAAGGGTTCTGCATGACTTCCTGCATAACGGTCATCGTTTGTTTACGATATTCTGGTGTTTTAGTCATGTCCATAAACATCTTGGATACATCAGGGGATTTCATGATATCTTCAATCGACTTTTGATACGTTGGGTCTTTGATCAATTGCATATGCAGTTGTTTGCTTTGAGCATTGATTACTTTGGCGAATTCGCCTGCGAATTGAGGGTCTGTCATGATTTTCTCGAATTCCTTCTTGTACTCTGGAGCAGTGATGGTATCTTTTACAGCTATACGTATTTGTTCTGAAGATTGCATAGGCATTAACATTTTCATACCCACTGTTCCAGATCCACCACCTGAAGCTCCACTTTGGCCGGAAGCACCGCCTCCACCACCAGAGGAACTTTGTCCGGTGAGCGCTTCCTCGACCGCTTTTTTGCCTTCGTCGCTTTTGAGAATATCCACGACCATTGTTTTCATCTCTTTATAACCGCCCTGAGGAGGCGAATAATTCTGATCTGAGCCACAGCCGGCGAGCATGACGGATAGTCCAAGTACGACACAGCATAACTGCCACAAAGGCCGTTTCATGTGCACAACCCCTCCTTGATTAGATACTGGATGTAGTATGTGATGGGAAACCGCTAAATATGTTGAATGATGATGGTTTTTTGCTGTGAAGGTTGGTAAAATAAACTCTCGGGGGTGGAAAACATTTGAATTTACGTAAATGGTTTTTCCTATTTTGGTCAGCTTTGCTTATTGGGGCTGCAGGATCATTAGTGACGGGGCTAATTATGATGTTGGTTAATGGAGAAAAAACGAATGGAATGACCGATTTTTTAATTTATCTCCTCATCTTGTTTGGTTCCGGTATTATGATTAGCGTGTATTCGCAAATGGGTTTTTTCGCATACTTGATATTGAACTATATGGGCAAAGGTGTATTTTCGAAACGCAGTTGGCAAATTGTACAGATTGTTCTAACCGTTTTGGCGTTGCTTGATGTCATGTTTTTACGGTTGTTCGTCGGTGGGGAAAGAGAACGCCTATCCGATATTGTGCTTGGAATCATTATTTTGGCAGCTGGAATTGTTACCGCTTACGTAAAGGTGAAGCAGACACATATTTCGGCGCTGGTGCCTACACTCTTTTTCATGGTGGCTGTTACTGTAGTAGAGACGATCGGTGTGTTGCGAATTGATGTGAATGCGGCTACCATCTTTATTGTGGTTCCTTTGTTAATCTGTAATGCATACCAAATGCTGATATTGCACAGGCTGGTAGATGGGTCGGTGGAGCAGCGGGTGAGTCGAAAAACCGAGCAGATACAAGAAAGCCATGCGTAGCAATTATCTACAAAAAAACGCCAAAAAGAGCTAACCTGGTTAGCTCTTTTCATTTATGGCGCTTCAGCGCCTTTTTGCCATGGAAATGTCCTGAAGGTTATTATACAGTTGCAGCAGCTGCCACGGACGGATTACTGTGTTCGTTACTGTGCGCTGGCCTGATCACGAACTTCCGTACCTTTGACACTTGAATGGTTGAGCAGCTCGGAAACCGTCACGAATTCATACCCTTGATTTTTTAACTTGTCGATAATGACGGGTAAGGCTTCGTGCGTTTGTTTCGAGGAATCACTCGCGTGCAGCAGCACGATATCACCCGGATGTGCCTTGCTGACAACACGATCAACGATGGTCTGTACACCAGGGTTCTTCCAATCCTGCGAATCAGTGTCCCATTGGACAACTTGGTAATTTAGGCTGCTGGCTACCTGGAGAACACGTTTGTCAAAGTCTCCATTCGGCAGACGTAGCAACTTCGGTTCTTTTCCCGTTAAATCGGTTAAAATGCTATGAGCTGTCAAAATTTCCTTGCGGATTTCCTCTTCAGTCAGACTGCTGTAGTTATCATGTCTGTGGCCATGGCTGCCAATCTCGTAACCTGCGTCTTTGATGGCTGTTACAATCTCGGGGTGTGTCTTACTCCAGGGGGAGGACAAGAAGAAAGTAGCCTTCTGCACTTTATTATCTTGGAGAACCTTCAGAATAGGCTCTGTCCTTTTATCTCCCCAGCTAATGTCAAAGGTGAGTGCAATAACCTTCTTATCGGTTGGAACGCTGTATACGGCGGATGGTGCGTCCTCCGAGAATACAGAAATATTGCCGCTCTCCAGATAAATAATCCCGATAGCAAAGATGGCAGCAACCAGCACAATCAGGAAACGTTTGATCTTTTTGCCGCTAAATACATAGAACGAGTTCATTTCAATAAGCGCCCCTCTCCCATAAGAAATGCTTGTTTACTCTCCAATGTATGCTCGTACCTCGCAGTTATTCGTATCAGACGTTTGTTTGTCCAACATCTTGGTTTCACAGGAGGATATTATGTTAAAATTCAGTACATTTCTTAGAGCGTTAAGTTCCATTCGTGGTGCATTAATCTGGTCGATCGTATTGTTTGTTATTGGAATAGGCACGGGATGGGTGAGTACAGGACCACTTGAGGATATATTGTTGAACCAAATTGGGGGACTCAGGGAGATTAGTGAAAGGCTGGAGCAGGGAAGCAATGTGCAATGGAACTTCTTCCTCTTTATCTTTTTCAATAATGCGATCAAAAGTGTACTCGTAATCTATGCCGGTATCTTCTTTGGCATTCTGCCTGTCGTTTTCCTGTTGATTAACGGAATGGTTATCGGTTTTCTGGTACACACCACGATGAACTATGGGGCCAGCTTCTTTGATATTGTTGTAAAAGGACTTCTTCCACATGGCATTATTGAAATTCCGGTCATTATTATCGCTTGTGCATTCGGTCTAAGATTCGGTGGGCTGGTTCTCAAAAGTCTAATTCAATTTGGCGGGGGCAAACGAAATACGATTAGCAGCCAGTGGAGTAAGTTTATGCGCACAACGGTAACAGCATCCTTCTGGATTGTTATTTTGCTTCTTGTTGCAGCGATTATCGAAAGTACACTTACCTACAGCCTAGTGCGAGGATAAATTTGTATGGGATGACATTCATAAATTTTCAGAAAGTTGACCATAACAATAAAACGGGTTTCAGTAGCAACCGCAAAAGGACAAACAAGATGATCCTAGGTTTGCTACTAAAACCGGCGCTGTCCGATATATAGCCTGAATTAAAGGGGCTGGAAGAAGACATACAAGGGGACACGCCATTATCCATATGCAGAAAAAGGAGAACTCTAATGCTGGGTATGCTGTTTAACGAGAAGGAATGCAAGGAACTGGATTATGTATTACGCAAAGAGCTCGATGAAATGTTGTTCGACTTAAGTGACAACCGTCTCGATCAAGAAATTAAATACGCCATTGCGAGTCGCTACAAGACTGTGTTCCGTATGTACGCACGCTTTGCGCCACCTAAAGAGCTATCCAAATATGCTAGAGGCGGTAAATTAAAAAAGTCGAAGCCCTAATGCTGTGGTCAGTGGAATATTTGAAGTTCACCAATATAAGAGAGGTGCGGCCCGTAAAGTAAAGCCAGCGCTGTACCTCAGACATTATGAACTACGAATAGATTGAATAACCCTCTTTGAAAAGGGATATGAAGCAATTTGTCGAAAAAGGGTTGACCTTTTTTGTTCAATATGATAAATTAATTTTCGTTCCTTTTTTAAGGAAAAGTTAATCGAAACAAGCGCTGGAATAAAGCGATGAAAATTAAATCGAAAAAAAGTGCTTGCAAAGTAAACTCAAACATGATATATTATAAAAGTCGCCGCTGAAAATACGGTGACATGAAAAACCGAAACAAATTGAATGTTTGATCTTTGAAAACTGAACAACGAGTGAGTAATGATCTTGCTTGCAAGATCGACGCTGAGAAATCGGTACATGTCTTCGGACGGTGTGATTTCGAAGCACAAATGAGATTTTTAATCTCGTCAGTTTCAAAATGAGCATATCGCTCTTTTCAATACTTTATTGGAGAGTTTG
>NZ_JAROCD010000022.1:0-68980 GCF_030433635.1 Paenibacillus vandeheii | reverse complement strand
CAAGCAAGATCGTTACTCACTCGTTGTTCAGTTTTCAAAGATCAAACTTGTTTCGTTACTAAGTTTCGTTCATCTCAACAACTTTTATATCTTATCACATCCGAACCAACTTTGCAAGCTCTTTTTTAAGTTTCTTTCGAAGCTTAGTTGTTTCGCTTGCCGCACCGTGTTTCTCGTGTTTTCTTGGCCGGAATTAGAATATACCATGTACAGATTCGGAACGCAAGCTTTATTTTCAATAAAGTTTATCATGCAGATCATCCTATCTTCCATGGATGATCTGCATGAATCCTGCTTACTACAATTCCATGTTACTTCATTTTCTTCACAGGCATCTTCCTCGGCCATAAGCTATAACTGAAACTGATTATAAAATCGATCCCCAATATGATTCCCCATACTCTTATGAGATTAGAGAATGCCGCAGTACGCTCCGCATCACCAATCCACCAGATCATTGCGAGCAGGAACAAGCTACCTATGCTCCACGCCATTAGATGTCTAAGCCATCCCACTCTCTCACGACTAGCATGCTCGCTACCGTACACCTTGTTGCTCCGAGGATGTTCTCCACCTTTGAACCAGTACAAGAAGTAACGATCAGCCCAAGCGATCATCTGATGACCATATGCAATACTTGCTCCTATATATATAGCTGCAATGCCATGAACCATACTTGCTGTAGCTCCACGCTGAAGATCCATCACCGTCGCAACCATAAGAAGAACATCCACAATGGGTGTTGCCATTAACAGAGCTATTCCCATTCTTTTCATCCCGAGCAGATAACGCACACTCAGACCTGCAGCGACAAATACCCAGAAAGCAATCTCACATCCAATAATAAAATAGGCAATCAAATAATTCACTCCTTTTATAACACGAATGTATTAAATACAATTTAACACGTTTGTATTATAATAATCAACAATGATATACTACTTTTATGCCTAAAATAGTTGATCATGATAAACAACGTCTGCTCGTAGCCGAGGCAGCCTGGCGCGTCATCCGCAGAGATGGCATGGAACAGGCCTCCGTTCGAAATATTGCCGTAGAAGCTGGCATTTCACCCGGGTCTATGCGCCACTACTTCTCAACCCAATCGGAGCTACTCCTATACGCAATGAATCTGGTATCCGACCGGGTTTCGAATCGAATCAGACAGATATCCTTTGATGCTTCTCCATTGGAGAATATGAAGCTTCTGTTGTTAGAACTCTTGCCTAATACGGATGAAAAAGTGGCCGAAATGGAGGTGTGGTACGCTTTTACAGCCAAATCCAAGACCGACCCCGCTCTCAAAGAGCATGCCGACAAAGTATATGATGAACTCAGACACGCGATGGCTACGGTTATTACCTACCTCATAGAGCTCAATCTCTCCCGGACAGGCCTCGATAAGGAGCTGGAAATTGAACGGCTGTACGCACTGGTCGACGGTTTGGGAATTCATGCAATTCTTCGTCCCGACCAAATGAACACCAAGATCATGGAGGACATCCTTACCATGCATCTTGCAACGTTATTCCGGGATGCAGAATAAAAGAATCGTTCAAAAGATTAATACAGCTCTATCCTTCGCACAGCAGGGCCGAGTAAATGCGACTTTTGAAACAAAAAAACCGTCAGGCATCAATTGTGACTAACCTAATGAATCATAATAGGGTTAGTCTCCTAGATGTGTGACGGTTTTTCTTTTTATCCAATAATAATCCGGCCCTCCGGATGGCGGTACAGTTTTTTCTCTTTGCGTGGACGAAGCGCGTATGCGATGGTTAGAGGCCCAATACGTCCTATAAACATCGTGAAGGCGATAATTACTTTTCCCCATACCGTTAATTCATGCGTTACTCCTACCGACAGACCAACTGTCCCAATCGCCGAGGCCGCTTCAAACATAAGTGAAAGGAACGGTGCATCCTCTGTCGTAAGTAGTAGCACGACCACAACCATGAATATGATCAAGGAAACCATAATAATCGTCAATGCTCTCATCAGCAGCTCCTTTGGAACACGTTGACGGAAAAACACGATATCTTTATTACCGCGAATCATGGCATACACCGCTCCAATCATGATCAGGAACGTTGTTGTTTTGATTCCGCCCCCGGTTGATCCTGGGGATGCCCCAATAAACATCAACAGAATGAAGAAGAACTGGGTAGCCTGCCTCATCTGGGCAATATCAATGGTGCTCGTACCCGACGAACGTGTGGAAACAGACTGGAAGAAGGAGGCGTAGATCTTTTCGCCCCAACTAAGAGAAGCCAGTGTGTGCCCGTTAGTGAACTCAAATACAAACAGTACAACCGCACCGATACCAATCAGCGCACCTGACACGGACAACACCAGTTTGGACTGTAACGACAAACGACGACGCTTGCGGAACTCAAACAAATCATTCAACACCACAAATCCGAGTCCCCCCGATATAACCAGCACGGAAGCTGTTACGTTAACCAACCAGTCCCCCGTATAATACTGAAAACTATTGCCGAACAGATCGAAACCACCATTATTAAATAATGAAACCGAGTGAAAAGCACCATAATACACGGCCTGCCAAAAAGGCATTTCCGTTGCCCAACGTAGGGCCAATATAACAGCAGCCACCCCTTCAATGGTAAACGAAAAGATTAGCACCTTGCGGATAATACGTACAATGCCTTCCATACTGTCAGCGTTGATAGCCTCTTTCAGTAGCAGCCTGTCCTTAAGCGAGATTCGTTTGCCCAATACCAATGCAAACAACGTTGCGATCGTCATGAAGCCAAGTCCACCTAGCTGCATAAGCACCATAATCACGATTTGACCAAACAGGTTGAAGGTTGTTCCTACATCCACGACGACCAGTCCGGTCACGCATGCGGCAGAGGTAGACGTAAACAGCGCATCAATAAATGCCAAATGCTGGCCGCTTTGATTGGAGATGGGCAGCATGAGCAGAATCGTACCGATCGTGATAATAAGCATGAAACCACCAACCAGAATCAGTGGGGGTGATAGGAATTTAGCAATGTGAAGCCTAAACTTCATGAAGGGCACCTCTTTTAACGTAATACAAACAGGTAGGCAAGAAGATCTGTCACCATATTCATGGCAATCATGTAGTTTCGACGAATCTGTCACTTCGATGCCTATGTAAACCTAAAGAGGAACTTGCCACCAGCATCATACTGAACGGCAGGTTCCTCTTCTATTATGAACGGGTTAAACGTTCCTATTTAATCCTGAGTACGAGGACGCATGTGCGGGAAGAGCAGTACGTCACGAATGGACGGCGAATTGGTCAACAACATGATCAGACGGTCAATACCGATTCCCAGTCCACCTGTTGGTGGCATACCATATTCGAGCGCACGGATGAAATCATCATCCATTTCGTGTGCTTCGTCGTTTCCGTGTTCTTTCTCCAGCAATTGTGCCTCAAAGCGCTGACGCTGATCAATTGGATCATTCAGCTCCGTAAAGGCATTGGCATGCTCACGTCCAACGATAAACAGCTCGAAGCGGTCCGTGAAGCGTGGATCTACATCGCTTTTCTTCGCCAGCGGAGAAATCTCAACCGGATGCCCCATAATAAAGGTTGGCTGAATCAACGTCTCTTCTACAAAATGTTCGAAGAATGCATTCAGAATATGACCAAATGTCATATGCTTTTCAACCGGAACCTTATGTTCTTTCGCCAAACGGTGAGCTTCCTCGTCCGTCATATGCACGGAGAAGTCTACGCCTACAACTTCCTTAACCGCATCTACCATCGTTACACGGCGCCATTGTGGCGTAAGATCCACTTGATAGTCTGCATATTGGACAACTTGCGTGCCCAGCACTTCCTGTGCGATATGAGCAACCAGATTCTCAGTCAAACGCATGATATCCTGATAATCGGCATATGCCTCATAAAGCTCAATCATCGTGAACTCAGGGTTATGACGTGTCGACATCCCTTCATTACGGTATACACGGCCGATCTCGTATACTTTCTCCAGACCGCCTACAATCAGACGTTTCAAGTGAAGCTCGATCGCAATCCGCATGTACAATTCCATATCAAGCGCATTGTGATGCGTAATGAATGGACGCGCAGCGGCTCCACCAGCGATGGTGTGCAGCGTCGGAGTTTCCACTTCCAGATAGCCCAGGGAATCCAGGTAACGGCGCATCGATTGAATGATTTTGGAACGAGTAACAAAGGTCTGTTGCACTTCGCGATTCATAATCAGGTCAACATAGCGCTGACGGTAACGCAGCTCTACATCAGCTAGTCCATGATATTTATCCGGAAGTGGGTAAAGTGACTTGGACAAAACTTCGAGATTTTGCACCTTAACTGAAGTTTCACCTGTCTTGGTTTTGAAGATTACCCCAGAAACACCTACAATATCCCCCAGATCGAGCAGGCTGAACGCGGCGTATTTGTCTTCCGGCACAGTATCCTGACGAACATAGATCTGGATTCTGCCGCTCAGGTCCTGAATATGTGCAAAGCTCGCTTTACCCATTCCCCGCTTCGCCATAATCCGTCCGGCAATACTGACTTCGATGTGCTTCTCTTCCAGCTCTTCCTTAGTCAGTTCTTCATACTTCTTCAGAATGGAGCCGGCTTCTTCCGTACGTACGTATTTTTGGCCAAAAGGGTCGATCCCCAATTTGCGGAGCTCGTCCAATTTGTCGCGGCGAATTTGTAAAAGCTCACTTAGTTCGGTTTCGGTTTCCTGATTCAAGACTTCATCCGTCATGATCTATATTCATCTCCTTATTTACATTGCAGGCATCTTCCGAGGTATTCTGCCTCAGATGTTGAAAAAAGCTTCCCTAAGGAAGCTTTTGTCTCCGTACCCGACTGCTTCATTGCTTATATTACTTCTTGATGTCTAAAATTTTATATTGAATTACGCCAGCAGGCACACTTACATCAACAACCGTACCTTTTTTCTTGCCCAGGATGGCTTTGCCAACAGGGCTTTCGTTCGATATTTTGTTCTGCAGCGGATTGGACTCCGCAGTACCTACGATTGTATATTCCGTGATATCACCGAATTCCAAATCTTCTACAGATACTGTTGCACCCACGCTTACGGCTTCGGTATCGATCTCATCGCTGTTGATAATCCGTGCGTTCCGGAGCAATTTCTCCAAAGTAATAACGCGGCCTTCAATGAAAGCCTGTTCGTTCTTCGCGTCTTCATATTCGGAGTTCTCACTAATATCTCCATACCCGATGGCAACCTTAATCCGTTCAGCCACTTCGCGGCGCTTCACCGATTTCAGCATTTCCAGTTCTTCTTCAAGCTTCTTAAGTCCCTCTGGTGTAAGGATAACTTCCTTATCGCTCATCTCAACCGATTCTCCTGTCATGGGAATAATTTGATTGCACGGCAACGGAACCAGTGCTGTTTACAGAGCTCCGCCCGCATACATCTTCAAAACTATATGAAGTTCTCCGGAGAAACAGAACGTTCCTCCTGATGCACTAGCCTTATGACGCACATGGCGAATTTATACTGTGAAATTATAGGGTAACGGTCTCGAAAAGTCAATGTTACGCCCCCTACGGCTGTAAACGTTTTACAGCGGCAGATCAGGATGCATTTTCGGCTACTGCCGGTTCTGACTCCAGATTGCCTTCGATATGCAGCTGGTCTACAAAATTCTTCAGAATGTGCACCATCTCATCACGTTTGGTTTCTTCCATAATAACGTCCTTAATGCGGGCGGATCCTTTCAGACCTTTTAGATACCAAGCCAGATGTTTACGCATCTCACGCACAGCAACAGCCTCACCCTTCAATGCAATCAGGCGGTCCATATGCAAAATGGCAACCCGAATCTTCTCTTCCCCGTTCGGGTCGGGAAGCAGTTCGCCGGAGCTCAAGTATTGAATGGTGCGATACAACATCCATGGGTTACCGAGAGCGGCCCGACCGATCATAACGCCGTCACAACCTGTTTCATCCAACATACGACGGGCATCTTCCGGTGAAGATACATCTCCGTTACCGATAACCGGGATTGAGACAGCATCTTTGACATTTTTGATGTGTGACCAGTCCGCTGTACCCGTGTAGAGCTGCTCACGTGTACGTCCGTGCACACTTACCGCCTGTCCGCCAGCGCGTTCAACCGCAAGGGCATTCTCAACCACGTAGATATGCTCGTTATCCCAGCCGATCCGCATCTTGACTGTAACTGGCTTATCTACCGCGTCCACTACAGCAGATACCATCTCATAAATTTTGTTCGGATCAAGCAACCAGCGCGCACCTGCATCACAGCTCGTCACTTTTGGCACAGGGCATCCCATGTTGATGTCGATGATGTCAGCATTGGTTTCTTTGTCCACAATTTTGGCTGCTTCTACGAGGGCTTCACGATCTCCCCCCCAAATTTGCAGGCTCAGCGGTTTCTCCCGCTCATCTACAAACAACATCTCACGTGTCCGCTTGTTACCATGCACGATGGCTTTGCCACTCACCATCTCCGCACATACGAGGCCTGTTCCGAATTCTTTTGCAATTAGACGAAAAGCCGGATTACACACGCCAGCCATCGGCGCAAGTACGACCTGGTTTTTCATTTCAATGTCACCAATTTTAAGCACGGTAGTCGTTCCACTCCTTTTTAAATCCGACTTTTGTATGAATCCTGGTTGTGTTTAGTTTCTTAATGCTTCTTGCTGTATAAAGTATAAAATCAACGAATGATGACGATGTTTTCTTGTTAATAAAAACGGCGCTAGCTTCCCTGTAATTCTTCAATGCTAATCGACAGTACCCCTGCAATAAGATTGAGCTCCCGTTCTGCTACTTTACGGTTGCCTCGCTCAATCATACCCAGAATGGCCAGCGATATGCCCGTCTCGGCAGCAAGTTCCTGTTGTGTTAAACCTTTCAGCTTCCGGAAAGCCCGGATTCGATTGGCCAATTGCACGTTTTCCAAAGCTGTATTCCATCCTTTCCATCCAGTACAGACAACGATGATTGTACAAAGGTATACAAACCTGAATGCTCATCTTCGGTTACGATGTCAGCCAGTGGTACCAATACAAACGCCCGTTCACCCATCCGTGGATGCGGCAATTGCAGCCGTTCGGTATCACGCGTCACTCCATCCATCCAAAGCAGATCCAAATCGACTGTACGAGGGCCCCAACGGATATCACGCACCCGTCCAAGCCGTGTTTCAATATCCAGCAGTTCCGTGAGCAGCTGCTCCGGCAAAAGTGTAGTCTGTACCGCCGTTGCCATATTCAGAAATGCTGGCTGGTCCACATAACCTACCGGCTCCGTCTCATACAGCGCAGAACAGCGCAGGACGGATATATGAGGATGTGCATCCAGCAACGTTAACGCCTCAAGCAGCGTCTGTTCCCGGTCACCCAAATTAGCCCCTAAAGCAATATAAGCCTCTGAAGATTCAGAGGTCGAATGTGCGATCATGATCGGTTCTCACTTTCTTGTGCGGCGAAGCTCTACAGTTACGCCCCCAAAATGAATATCGAACGGCGGATGCGGCTTCGTCACCTTGACTGTCAATGCATTGATAATAGTATAAGTGTCTAGTAAAGAAGATGCAATATGTTCGCCCAAAGCTTCAATTAACTGGAATGATTTATGTTCAACGATCTGTTTCACCAGCTCATGGATTTCTGCATAATTGATGGTTTTGGTCAAATCATCGTTACGCCCAGCCTCACCCAGATCCATATCGATCTCCAGATCAATATAATAACGCGCCCCCAGCTTCCGTTCCTCGGCAAATACGCCGTGATATCCGTAATACTCCATTCGATGCAATACCATTCGATCCATAAGTTCCGCCTGCCCTCTATATATAATGAAATCATGGTTGGATATTCGTTTCCATTGCAAAACGCTGCGCTTCTACTAAACGGGTCACCGGACCCGTCAGCATCAGTTCCTCCGCAAGCCTGGAGATGCATACAGCATGGCATCACACATATCCACCGTACGCCGCATCGGCTTCACATCATGAACCCGAACCATCTGGCAGCCTTGCGCTATGCCAAAGGCAACCGTAGCAGCTGTACCTTCCAGCGCATCATTCGCCTGCACCTGTAAGGTGTTCTGGATGAACCTTTTACGCGAGGTTGCCAGCAGAACGGGGTAACCCATCTCATTGAGCAACCCAAGCGATGACATGAGCGTTAGATTTTCGTTCAGATCTTTCACAAATCCAATGCCCGGGTCCAAAATAATCTGGTCAGGATGTACTCCAGCCTCCAGCGCAATCTGTACACTCTCCTGAAGATCGCCGACCACATCATTCAGATAATTCGTATAGTCTCGTTCTTGCCGATTGTGCATCAGGATCAAAGGACAACCCAGTTCTGCGGCAGTACGTGCCATCTTCGGGTCAGCCTTGGCACCCCATACATCATTGATGATGTGCGCTCCCTCCTGAATGGCCTGACGAGCTACTTCTGCTTTATAGGTGTCTACCGATATAGGGATATGCGGGGCCTGCTGCCGCAGTGCTTCAATGACCGGAATGATCCGGCTGAGCTCCTCATCCGCGCCAACGAACTCTGAGCCTGGACGAGTGGACTCTCCTCCAATATCAATGAGATCAGCGCCGTCCTCCATCATTTGAATCGCGTGAGCCACCGCTCGCTCCACACGGATATAACGTCCTCCATCCGAGAAGGAGTCCGGTGTGACATTCAGAATGCCCATAATAAGTGTACGTGTGCCAAGTTTTAGCTCTGCTGGCCCCCACGCATAATTCCGTTCATAGATGACTGGTGTAAGTGTCATGAAGTATACCCCGCTTTCTGCCGGTACATACCCAGAAGCGCTTCTGTAACCGGGCCTATATGTCCGCTGCTGATTACCGTTTCCATTCCATCCTGATCCCGCAATGTCGTAACTGGAACGAGTTCAGCAACGGAGCCTGTCAAAAAGATCTCATCTGCCTGCAGCAGTTCCTCCCAAGGGAATAAGCCTTCCTGGCAAGGCATTCCTTGCTGAGCTGCAAGCTCCTGTACAACGGCTCTGGTGATTCCCGGCAAAATGCCAGTCCCAAGTGCTGGCGTGTAGAGTATGCCCTTTCTCACCCAGAACACATTGCTGACAATTCCCTCAGCTACATGCCCATCTCGGGTGAATTGCAGTCCTTCCGCACTCTGCACATACTGCCCGTATCCGTTCAGCTCCCGTTTCGCCATAATGCTGTTCATGTAATGCAGCGATTTGAACCGCACTTCTCCTTCAGGCGTGTTACGGGGCGTAGACAAACGTTGAAGCATTTTACCATTTTCGTATAGCGATGGGGAGGGTTCAGGTAGTGCTTTTGCCAATACGATGTGATTGGGTTTTACATAATCCCCCGAAGGTAACCCGAGCGGGGCCTCTCCCGCGGATACCGTATAGCGCACATAGGCCTCCTGGAGTTCATTAGCAAGCAACAGGTTTTTGATCCAGTCCGTTACCTCCGCTGCGGTTGTTGTAAAAGGAATGCCCAGTTCTCGGCACCCTGAAGCCATTCGCTCCAAATGTCGTTCCAGCAGGAAAGGAACCCCTTGATACGTCCGAAACGTCTCGAACAATCCAAGCCCGTACAAAAAGCCGTGATCCGTCACCGGAACCACGGCTGCCGCCATATTGACCAATTCTCCGTTTATCGCGGCAT
Source organism: Paenibacillus vandeheii (assembly GCF_030433635.1). NCBI lineage: Bacteria > Bacillati > Bacillota > Bacilli > Caryophanales > Paenibacillaceae > Paenibacillus > Paenibacillus vandeheii. Next base: position 59,323 of record NZ_JAROCD010000022.1, on the reverse strand, counting down.
ATTTCATCGTTATACCTTTACCTGTTGAGACAGGAAGTTACGCAGCATTTGATGACCGTGATCCGTAATGATGGATTCGGGATGGAACTGGACACCTTCAATTGCATATTCCTTATGACGCAAGCCCATAATCTCGCCTTCCGCCGTCTCGGCTGTAATCTCCAGACAATCTGGCAGACTGCTGCGCTCTACAATCAGTGAGTGATAACGTGTTGCCGTGAAGGGAGACGGCAATCCGGTAAATACGGATGTTCCGTTATGGTGCATCTCCGATGTTTTGCCGTGCATCATACGTTCCGCACGAATAACATTACCTCCGAACGCCTGTCCAATTGCCTGATGTCCCAGACAAACGCCAAAGATCGGAATGCTGCCCTTGAAATGCTCAATGACTGCCAGACTGATGCCTGCCTCATTCGGCGTACAAGGACCGGGTGAGATCAAAATATGATCAGGTGCCAATGCCTCGATGCCTGCCATATCAATTTCATCATTGCGGCGAACTTCCACCGTCTCCCCCAGTTCACCCAGATATTGAACCAGGTTGTATGTGAAGGAATCATAATTGTCGATGACCAGTATCATATCCTTGTTCCTCCTATTCTTCCGTCTGCACAAAAGACGGCTACTTCATTATTTTAATTTAACCGCTTCGGCTTCCTCACTATAATTCACAGCTCTCATCATGGCTCTTGCCTTGTTGAGGCACTCCCTATACTCCCGATATGGATCAGAATCAATAACAATGCCTGCTCCTGCCTGAACATACCCCATACCGTCCTTAATGGAAAGCGTGCGAATGACGATGTTCAACTCCATGTTCCCACTGTAATCCATCCACCCAATCGAACCTGTATACGGTCCGCGGCGCACAGGCTCAAGTTCTTCAATGATTTCCATGGTTCGAACTTTGGGTGCACCCGTAATTGTTCCACCGGGGAATGTCGCTGCGATCACATCAAATACGGATAGTCCGTCGGCCAGCGTTCCCTCCACCTGAGAAACCAGATGCATGACATGCGAATACTTCTCGATCGTCATCAGTTCCGGCACATGGACCGATCCATAGGCCGCAATTCGTCCGATATCATTCCGCTCCAGATCGACCAGCATAATATGCTCTGCCCGCTCCTTCTCACTGTTCAGCATCTCGGCGGCCATCAACTCATCCTCAGCTTCATCACGCCCTCTTCTCCGTGTGCCTGCGATCGGACGTGCGCTCACCTTGCCATGATCGACTTTGACGAGCAACTCGGGCGAACCGCTCACCAATTGGAAATCAGGACTCCGCAGCATTCCCATGTAGGGAGATGGGTTCACAAGTCGAAGCCACTCATAGATGTGTTCGGGACTAGACTTCAGAAGCTTCTCCTGCCTCAGAGACAAGTTCACCTGAAAGACATCCCCTTGCCGGATATATTCCTGCACAGTGCGTACTGCCTGCTCAAAATCTTCTTGAGGAAAAGAAGTATGCCACCCTTCGGTTTCCCGCTCCGAGTCTGCTGTCTGTGGAGTACGATGGATCTGACTGTTGCGATGCTCCAGTGCCTGCTGTTGATCTTCTGCCTGTGCAAATCCCAGAATATGCAGCCAGCGCTGCTGCATGGCTGCTGCTCGCTCTTCTGCTTCTGTGTAAAGTCTGCGCAGATCGGCCTCCACCTGATTTGGCTGCACAGGCATGTGCACCATACAGAACAAGGCCTGTTGCTCATGATCATACGCCCATACTTCTTCAAAACGCATCCACCAATAATCCGGCAGAGCCGGGTTATCTTCAGCCAGTGTCGGCAGTTTCTCCAGCGATCTGGCTACGTCATAGCTGAGATAACCCGCGCATCCGCCGCCAAAATCCGGAGCCCCGCTCACCTTTGGTGCGCTGTATGGCGCAGCCCATCTCTTTAATACTTCAAGAGGCTTACCGTTGTCTGTCGACGTGGATCCATCTTTCAGATCGTGAATAACAGTTTCATTTCCTTTGCCGGAAATAACGGATACAGGGTGTAATCCAAGGAAGGTGTACCTGCCCCCCTTGCCGTTCTCCAGCACCATTGCATAAGGGGATGCCTGCTGCCAGGCCCCTTCCCACGTTAACGGTAAACCGCCATGATACGGCCCCTTATCCGACTTGATCATGTAAGGCATCATGGTCCAGCCTTGTCCTGCCCATTCGGTCCAGTCGGCGTATGTTGTCATCAGGTGTGTCATTGCGGTTTGCCGCCTCCATCTGTCGCTAGTTCTATTGTCTGATAGTATACTAAAGCACCGCTGCTTTTAAAAGCATTCAGCAAAAAATCCTCCACACCCGGCATGCGGGCAAGGAGGATTTGTTTCATCTCTTGTTAATCTTAAGATTCGAAGTTGTAAAGTGGTGTGCTCAGGTAACGTTCGCCATTACTTGGTACGATAACCACAACACGTTTGCCTGCGCCCAGCTGTTTAGCCACTTGCAGACCTGCACGAATGGCTGCACCGGAAGAAATACCGGACAGGATGCCCTCTTCCTTCGCTACCTGACGAGCAGTCTCGAATGCATCATCATTTTCAATGTGAATGATTTCCTCATAGATTTCCTGATCCAGAATCTCAGGGATAAAGTTGGCACCGATCCCCTGAATTTTGTGAGGACCTGGTTTACCGCCTGCCAAGATTGGCGAAGCTGCTGGCTCAACGGCAACGATTTTAATCCCAGGGAAGGCTTCTTTCAACACTTCACCTGTACCTGTAATTGTTCCGCCTGTACCGATTCCTGCAACGAAAGCATCCAACGTACCGCCTACAGATTGAATCGCTTCAACAATCTCAGGGCCAGTCGTTTCACGGTGGATCTTCACGTTGGCTTTATTTTTAAATTGCTCAGCCATGAAATAGGATGGATTTTCCTTAAGCAATTCCTCTGCTTTTTTAACTGCACCATTCATACCTTCAGCTCCCGGTGTGAGCACAAGCTCAGCTCCGTAGGCGCGAAGCAAGTTACGACGCTCCATGCTCATCGTTTCCGGCATAACAATAACAGACTTGTAGCCTTTGGCTGCAGCCACCATAGCCAGTCCAATTCCGGTGTTACCACTTGTTGCTTCGATGATGGTATCACCTGGTTTCAGCTTGCCTTCTTTTTCCGCTTCTTCGACGATGCTAATCGCGATCCGGTCTTTAACGCTTGAACCGGGATTCTGGTATTCCAATTTCACGAACACTTCAGCACTGCCTTCAGGTACAATACGGTTCAGACGAACAAGCGGAGTACCTCCGATAAGTTCTGTTACGTTATTAACTACTTTAGCCATATGAATGCCCTCCTTAGTGGGATGAATACTACTTAAGTCCTGTTGCCATATACATGTGCGGCCGAGCAGCCTCTAGATGTTATAAAAGAACTACGGAAATCCGTTATTGGGTCCATTCCGTCTACAACAAACCGGACAGGGCCTGAGGTTTCCGAAGATTTCTTTGTTCATATAAATCGTTTTATTCCGAGTAAACGAGTAGGTATTTGATTATTTTTATCTTATCAACGTTATACCCTATTGTCAATATGAGTACTCAAAAAAATACTCTGCCCTGGGCCCTAAGGCCGTAGACAGAGTATTTTTATCACGATGCAGCAATACGTGCGCTTGTAGGATTCAGGATGCCGGAATCTCAGCGATGACGACAGCTTCATACTTGTTGCGCAGCCTTTCCTCCACCTGGGGCAGCGGATCAGCCTGGCTGAGAGCCAGCTGCATCCGAATCTCTTCGCGGACCTCTTCTGCGGGTTGCACCTGACGCTCTTGTTTGTCGTTCACTCTAATGATGGCGTAGCCCTCTTCTACCTTCACTGGCCCTGCAATATCGCCAACGTCCAGTTGAGCTGCAAGTTTGAGAATTTCTTTGGACTGGAACGGATCGTTCTGCTCAATCCAGCCCAGCCGCCCGCCCGCATCGCGAGAGTAGCTATCCGTCGATTCACTGCGTGCAGTTTCTTCAAAGTTTGCTCCCTTGTCGAGCTCATCCAGCACCGATTCTGCTTGTTCCTCTTCCTTCAACACAATGATAGACAGATCGTATTTCTCCGGTGAAACATAGTCTTCATGGTGTTCGTTCCAGTAACGTTCGATATCTGCATCCTTGATCTGGATACCGCTTGTGGCAATTTTCTCAAGCAGAAGTCGGTATCCCGCTTCCAACTCAAGATCCTGCCTGGATAAACCGAGCTGGGACTGCATTTCGTCAAAATAAGCCTTCTCCGAGTCATATCCATCCATAGCCGCAGCAATTTCTTTCGCAATTTCCTTGGGACTTACCGTCAAATTACGATCCACCGCTTCTGCATAGACAGCTTTGCGGTTGAGCATCTGGAGCAGCAATTCACTGCCATAACGCCGTTTCAAGGCCTCAGTCCATTCCTTGTCCGTGATGACCTCGCCATTAATTGTTGCTACCGCACTTCCATCTTCCTGATTGGCATCCTGAGGCGATTCTGCCCCATCACGTCCAGTCCGTAATCCTTGCACAATCATAACCGAACCCATCACCAGCATTCCAAGCGTCAAGACAATTACAGCCGTCCATAACCCTTTTTCCTGTCTTGTCATTCCGCGTCCCGTCCCCGCATAGAATCAGTTCTTGGCTTGCTCTAGAATGGTCTCAAGTTGTTCCTTGTTGAAATCGTAAGCTTCGTTACAGAATTGGCAGACCACTTCAGCCTGGCCTTCTTCCTCAATCAATTGTTCCATTTCCGATTGACCTAGACTGATCAACGTTTTCTCTACCCGCTCACGTGAACACTCACAGTGGAAATGAATATCCATTTCTTCCATGATCTGTACATCCGGCAGTACGCGGCGAAGTAACTCTTCCAGTCCATGACCCTCATCCAGCAGCGATGTTACCTGCGGCATCGTACCGATGGCCTTTTCAATCACGGTAATCTCATCATCCGTCAAACCTGGCAGCAACTGAACAATGAATCCACCGGCTACAATCACCGAATTGTCGGTATCCACCAGTACGCCAACACCTACGGCAGAAGGCGTCTGCTCCGATTTGGCAAAATAGTACGTAAAGTCTTCGCCAAGTTCTCCCGAAATAATCGGTACACTGCCGCGATAAGGCTCTTTCAGCCCCAGATCCTTGGTTACGTTCACGAATCCTTCGGTTCCGACCGCGCCAGCAACGTCCAGTTTGCCCATACTATTGCTCGGCAGATGGACATGCGGATTGCTTACATAGCCACGTACTTCACCCTTCGCATTAGCATCGGCAACAACCTGTCCAATGGGACCATCGCCTTTGACCTGAATAGTCAGCTTCTCTTCTCCCTTAAGCATAGCACCCATAATGGCTGCTGCTGTAACCGTACGCCCCATAGCAGCTGTAGCCGTGGGAAACGTATCATGTCTTCTGCGCAGTTCCTCAACCAGTTCCGTCGTCTGCACAGCAAAGGCTCTAACTCTTCCATTCATTGCTGTACCGCGAATTAACCGGTCTTGCTTGTTGTTGTTTTCCAAGTCATTCAGCCTCCTTTGGCGTAATTGCCAGTTATAGAAAAAACGGCATAACATATACGACTGTAACCCCAGCCCGCTGTTTGCCGTCTCTGTTCTTACCTTTCCCGGTTCCGCTCATAAACGATACGCAGCCCTTCAAGCGTAAGCAGCGGATCCACTTCATCGATGCTGCGTGTTTCTTCTGCAATCAGCTTGGCAAGGCCTCCGGTTGCAATGACTCTGGGTTTGGCTCCCATTTCCTCGCGAATACGCTCCACAATGCCGTCCACCTGACCTGCATAACCATAAATAATGCCGGCCTGCATGGCATGAATAGTGTTGCGACCAATAACTTTCTTGGGCTTCTCCAGTTCAATGCGAGGCAGTTTGGATGCTCGTTCATAGAGCGCTTCGGTTGCGATATGGATGCCGGGTACAATAGCCCCGCCCAGATAATTTCCTTTCTCGTCAATACAGTCAAATGTAGTCGCTGTACCGAAATCGACCACAACGAGAGGGCCGCCATACTTCTCAACGGCTGCTACTGCATTAACAATGCGATCCGCGCCAACTTCACGCGGATTCTCATACCGCAGGTTCAGGCCGGTTCTTATACCAGGCCCAACGAGTAACGGTTTTTTGCCTACGTATTTTTCACACATGGCTTCAATCACATTCACCAGTGGCGGAACCACGGATGAGATGATCACACCTTCAATGTCGCGTGTTGAAATACCCGACATATGAAATAAATTATAAATCAATACGCCGTATTCATCCACTGTCGACTGACGGGATGTGCTCAGGCGAAAATGGTGGAGCAACTCCCGGCCCTGATACACGCCGAGGACGATGTTGCTGTTGCCCACGTCTACCACAAGAATCAAAGAGGTTCACCCCTCTTTCTTTTCGTTTAAATCCAGGCTAATATCCAGGCTCTCAAAAGAGTAGGTTAACCTGCCAACTGAAATTACATCCACTCCGCTCCCAGCAATACCACGAATGGTATTTAGCGAGACGTTGCCCGATGCCTCAACCTTCACATGCGGAGCCTGCTCACGAATAAGAGCAACAGCCTCACGCATCCGATCCGGGTGCATGTTATCCAGCATAATGATATCTGCTCCAGCCTGCAAGGCTTCTCTGACCTGTTCCAGGTTTTCGGTCTCCACTTCAATGGTCATCGTATGTGGAATGACGGCTCGCGCACGCTGTACCGCTTCGGTAATCCCGCCTGCACCCTTAATGTGGTTATCTTTAATCATGACCGCATCATAGAGGCCGAATCGATGATTTGCTCCGCCACCAACCCGCACTGCATATTTTTCAAGGAAGCGGTGTCCCGGTGTTGTTTTACGAGTGTCGACCAGTCGTGTAGAAAGGCCTTCCAACGCATCCACATAAGTACGTGTGCGGGTAGCGACACCCGACATGCGCTGCAGCAGGTTAAGAGCCAAGCGCTCTCCTGTAAGCAAGCTATGTGTGCTGCCTTCTACCTCTGCCAAAATCGTACCATGCGTAACGGTATCACCGTCTTTTACCATCGGTGTGAACACAAGGCTGGGATCCACTACCTGAAACACAAGTTCTGCTACCGTAATTCCTGCAATGATCCCATTGTCTTTGGCATGTATAACGGCTTTGGATTGACTACCAGCGGGTATCGTCACGCTTGTGGTAACATCCCCTGCACCGACATCCTCACGAAGCCAGTTTTTGATTGATTCGATGAGTCCTTCATTATATCCGTTCAGTATCATGACATCAATTCCTCCACAATCGCTTGTTCTCGCTGCTGCAGACTATGCTTCTGCCACACGGCATCGTCACGCTGCGGGAAATCCTCACGGTAGTGGGCTCCCCGACTTTCCTCACGGTGTAAGGCTCCCGTTGTAACCAACCAGGCACAGGTCAACAGGTTGGCATATTCCATCTCTTCTTTGTGCGTAAATATCTGATCAAAAAATTGCAATTCCTGTTGCAGTTTCTCCATCGCCCCTTGCAGGTTTGCACCATTCCGGCGCAGCCCCACCTGCCGCACCATCATTTTTTGTAAACGCAAGCGTCTTTCGGAAACCGGTTTCTGCTCTTCCTGTCTTCCCCTGCGAAAGCTTGTTGATGCGGGAATCGTTGTCTGTACAGGAGCAAGCGAAGGCAGGGATTGAATACGATCAACGATTCTCCGTCCAAATACGATTGCTTCAGACAGAGAGTTACTCGCCAGGCGATTAGCTCCATGTACTCCTGTAGAAGATACTTCCCCGCAGGCAAATAACCTGCCGATGCTGCTCTCTCCGCTAAGATCCGTCTTCACTCCGCCCATCATGTAATGTGCTGCAGGAGCGACTGGAATCCAGTCTGTTGTCATATCCAGCCCGTAACGCATGCAAGTCTCATAGATGGTAGGAAACCGATGTTTAATCATCTCTGCCGGCTCATGAGTGATATCCAGATATACAAATGTACTGTTCGTCGATTCCATTTCACTGACGATAGCCCGGGCTACGATATCACGTGGTGCCAGTTCAAGCTGTGCATGATACCGTTCCATGAAGCGCTCACCTTTCACATTACGCAAATAGGCTCCTTCGCCACGTACAGCCTCGGACACCAGGAAGCGTGGTGCGCCTGGATAACAAAGGGAGGTGGGGTGGAACTGAATAAACTCCATGTCCCGGATAACCGCTCCGGCACGATAGGCCATTGCCACACCATCTGCTGTAGCCACTTCCGGATTAGTTGTGTAACGATACAACTGCCCCGCCCCGCCAGAGCATAGTACAGTTGCTTCTGCCTTCACAAATACTTGCGAACCATCAGCCTTCTGAACCAACGCACCTATACATTCTCCCTGTTCTGTAATCAGGTCAATGACAAAATGCTCATCCCACACTTCAACCCCAGGATGTTCATTCGCCTGTGCAGCCAGCGCACGTACAATCTCATATCCCGTTGCATCCCCATTGGCATGCAAAATACGGCGGTGGCTGTGCGCACCCTCCTGCGTCAACGCCAACTCGCCGTTCTCCAGATCAAACAAAGTACCCAGACGAATCAGTTCCTTCACTCCGTCCGGGCCCTCGTTCACCAATGCTTCTACTGCTTCGGAGCGGCATAATCCCGCTCCTGCAACAAGTGTATCCTGCAAATGGTAGGCAGGTGAATCATCCTCAGCAATAACCGCAGCAATGCCCCCCTGCGCATACCGGGTGTTACTTTCCAGTAACGACTTCTTCGTGATCATCAATACACTGCGTTGTTCGCTCGCCTTGATCGCAGTAAACAAACCAGCAATGCCTGAACCAATAACCAGCACATCCGTCTCCACCATCGGCAGCGCGGACAGATCAAAATCCACTAAATATTGCGGTATCATGTTATTTCACCTGTCTTGGAGCAAGAGTAGCGCATGCTACTTCACCAGTAACATGCGCTCTAGTGATTCTCTGGCTTTGTCTGCAACGGCTGGTGGCACGTAAATTTGCGGCTTCATCGTTTCCAGACATTTAACCAGCTTTTTCAAGTTATTAACCTTCATGTTCGGACATACGAGGAACTTGGTAGCAAAGTGGAATTGTTTATCCGGGCTATCCAGACGCAGCTGGTATCCTGTACCATCCTCGGTGCCTACGATAAATTCTTTAGCGGACGAATTTTTACAATATTCCAGAATGGCGGTTGTGCTACCTACGAAATCACCCATCTCGACAACTTCAGGACGACATTCGGGGTGAACAACGAACTCGGCATTAGGATGCTTCGCTCTCATCTCAACCACGTCTTTGACCGTCAGCATATCGTGGGTATTGCAGTAACCTTCCCAAATAATCATTTTCTTGTCTGTATGTTGTTGCACATAATGTCCCAGATTTTTATCTGGCACCCAGATGATTTCATCGGAATCAACAGATTGAATGACTCTGACAGCATTGGCCGATGTACAACAGATGTCGGTCTCCGCCTTGATCTCAGCTGATGAATTGATATACGTTACAACTTTGGCATTCGGGTGCTGTGCTTTCAATTTACGTAAGCCTTCAACGTTCACCATGTCTGCCATTGGGCAGCCTGCACGCTCGTCAGGGATAATCACCGTTTTGTTAGGAGCAAGAATTTTAGCGCTTTCACCCATAAAATGAACTCCACAGAAAACGATAACATCCGCATCGGTTTGTGCTGCCTTCTGAGCGAGCAGGAACGAATCCCCTCGGAAGTCAGCGACCTCCTGCACCTCGTCACGTTGATAATAATGGGCTAGAATAATGGCATTCCGTTCCTTCTTCAACTCCATCAGCCGCTCGCGCAGCTCCCGGTTCATCTCAGCCTTGCGCTCTAAAGCCAGAGCTTCCACCTGTGATCCTCTCCTTATCGGGACAGCCTCATACGCTGTTTCATATGGCAAATCCAAGTCGTTATTTTCGCTTGAGAAACGAATCACAAGCGGTTTAACACCTAATGTACACAACGTTCACGACTCTGTCAATAAATGAAAACGCCCCAGAACAAGGGCATAACCGCCCATTTCCTACGTAGTACGCCCTAAAGCTCCCGGTTATCATTATCTCTACAATTTGAATTAATCCATAAAAAAAGAGAGCCCGCGGGCTCTCTTTGTCATCTGTCCTATAGACAGATGGTTGTTATAAATTAAGATGTCGGCTTCGTCCCACCATCATCCGGGTCATTGCTGCTTCCTTTGTCCAGATTCGGAGCTTCGTTAGGAATATCTCCGGCTGGCGGCTCAGGCGTTTCATCTTTGCCTTGGATACGGACGCGTACATCACCGATGTTGTCGATGATCGCTTCTCCGCCTTCGCTAGGCGTACCTTCTCCATCGTTGCTGTTCTCATCTTTTGGAGTCAGGGCACCTGTCTCGATCAATTGCTTGATCTGATCCATTTCCAATGTCTCCACTTCCAGCAACGTTTGAGCGATCAGATGCACTTCTTTTGAATGTTTAACAAGCAAGTCTTTACACTTCTCATAACATTCGTTAATGAAGCGTTGCATTTCCTGATCGATCTCGTAAGCAATGGAATCCGAGTAATTCTGTTCGTGACCGATATCACGACCCAGGAATACCTGTCCCTGCGAACTACCGAACTGCATAGGTCCCAGCTTCTCACTCATACCATACTCCATAACCATGCTACGGACGATACCCGTCGCTTGTTGGAAGTCACTGTATGCACCCGTACCGATTTCACCGATAAACAGTTCTTCGGAAACACGGCCGCCAAGGAGTCCAGTAATTTTGTCCAGTAATTCTTGCTTAGTAACAAGCATACGATCTTCTTTTGGCAACATGATTACATATCCACCCGCACGTCCGCGCGGAATAATGGTAACTTTATGTACCATATCGGCATGTTCCAGGAAGTAACCTACAATGGTATGGCCTGCTTCATGATAAGCAACGATTCGTTTCTCGCGGTCACTGATGACACGGCTTTTCTTCTCCGTACCTACGATGACACGATCAATTGCCTCGTCAACTTCTTTCATGGAAATATCTTTACGGTTACGACGTGCTGCAAGCAATGCCGATTCGTTCAAGAGATTTTCCAGATCTGCACCGGAGAATCCGGTAGTACGCTTCGCAATGATGTCCAGCTTCACATCTTTGGTGAGTGGCTTGTTGCGTGAGTGTACTTTCAGAACCGCTTCACGACCTCTCACGTCAGGGCGATCAACCGTAATTTGACGGTCAAAACGTCCTGGACGTAGCAAGGCAGGGTCCAGAATATCTGCACGGTTCGTTGCAGCAACGATGATAATACCTTCATTGGCTCCGAAACCATCCATTTCAACGAGCAACTGGTTGAGTGTTTGTTCACGTTCGTCGTGACCACCACCAAGACCAGCACCACGCTGACGACCTACAGCATCAATCTCATCGATAAAGATGATACAAGGGGCGTTTTTCTTTGCATTTTCAAACAAGTCACGTACACGAGATGCACCGACACCGACAAACATTTCAACGAAGTCAGAACCGGAAATACTGAAGAATGGTACACCTGCTTCACCGGCAACAGCACGAGCGAGCAAGGTTTTACCTGTACCCGGAGGACCTACAAGCAATACGCCCTTAGGAATCCGTGCACCTACTGCTGCGAATTTACGAGGGTCCTTGAGGAAGTCCACGACTTCAACAAGCTCCTGTTTCTCTTCGTCAGCACCCGCAACATCTTCAAACGTAACCCGTTTCTTCTCTTCGTTATAAAGACGGGCACGGCTTTTACCAAAGTTCATTACTTTACCGCCGCCGCCTTGAGCCTGATTAAACAGGAAGAAGAACAGCAGGAACATAATGATCAAAGGAATAAAGGAGGTCAGCAACGTCAACCAGATGCTGTCACCTTTCATAGGTTCCTGATGATATTGGAATTTGTTTGTTTCGCTTGCAGCTACAAGCTCACTAATTGCCTCATCCGTAGGAGGAATATACGTTGAGAAATTTTCTGATTTGGCTCCGTCAGGCTTCTCCCTGTATTGACCGGTCACGAGGTACGTCTGACCGTTGAATTGAACCGTCAATTCAGAGACGTTATTGGCCTTGATCGCCGTGCGCAACTGATCATATCTAGGATTATCGGTGGCTTCGCCGCCATTGCTGACGAACTGGACTATCCCCACCACAACTAAAAAAAGAATCAAATAAAAACCAGAATTCCGGATGAACCGATTCATCCCCTACCTCCTCTCGAGACACTTTAATTATTTTAACATAGCCCGACATGGCTTCTCAACAGAAGCCACCAACAGATGTGGGCTTGGAACTAGCTTTAGCATTAGTTACTGTAAACTTCCGGTTTCAGAATCCCGATGTAAGGGAGGTTCCGGTACTTCTCGGCATAATCTAGGCCGTAGCCAACGATGAATGCATCCGGAATGTCAAAGCCGGTGTAATGGGCTTCAAGTTCAACCTTGCGACCTGAAGGCTTGTCAAATAGCGTAACCACACGGACGGATTCAGCGCCGCGGTTCTGCAAGAGTTCGATCAGATAACTGAGCGTGAGTCCACTATCAATAATGTCCTCTACAATTAGAACCTCGCGTCCCTCAACGGATTCATCCAGATCCTTAATGATTTTAACCACGCCAGATGATTTGGTGGAAGCGCCATAACTCGATACTGCCATGAAATCCATCTCAACAGGTACCGTAATGTTTTTAACCAAATCAGCCATAAATATAAACGCACCCTTGAGCACACAAATGACCAAAGGATTGCGATTTGCATATTCGGCACTTATTGTTGCGCCTAATTCCTTGATTTTACTCTGAATTTCTTCTTCACTGATCAATACTTCCTGAATGTCGTTCTGCAACTGTGCGAACCTCCTAAGTTATACATATGAAAGCCTTACCTGAACCATAACCACTACCCCTGAATCGCTGAATCGCCTACAGTCATGTACAGGATTGCGGAAGTATCCTCCCTGACAGGAGCTACACTAGACCGGCGAACACCCGGTAACCAGATAATATTGCCTGCTCCATCACATACCACGGGAACCCGTGAACGGACAGAAGGGGGAATTTTCTCATCGATGAAAATATTTTTCACCTTTTTGCTTCCGTTTAATCCCATCACTTTCATGGTATCTCCAGGTAACCGTGAACGCACAACCAGCGGCATAAGCAGTTGATCCGCATCAAATGCGGCATGATCCGCCGATTCCGGTACATGATAGTCCTCGGGACTCATCGGAACGAGCCGAACATGCCGGTCGATTTCCGCGAGAGAAAGCTCATAAGTTCCGCTCCATTGAGCAAGACGATATTCGTAAGATTGATCCTGTACGTCAGTCCGTATGCCGAAAGAAATCAGATCATACTCCCGGGTGCAGGCGAGTGTCTGTCCTATATCCAGGCTCCAGGTCGTCGCTTCAGGCTGAATAACCTTGCGGCGAATGGTTTCAATACGGGTAAAGTCGACAAAATCACTGTCCAAAGGCAGATAATTCAATATTAGTTTAATCAACCTTCGTTGTAAAGCGACATGTAACTTCAAAAAGGAAGGCACCTCAAAGGTTTGCCTTCCGCCGTTCGCCTGCACTAGACACCTGTATGCGTCATATGCACCTTGTTCCATGAAATCGTCTTCATCACCCACAATTTCGGCAAGTCGATTCAAAGACGGCGTCAACTGTCCATTATATTGCCCCAAAAAAGGAAGCACATCCAAGCGAATGGCATTACGCCGATATTTACGCTGGGAATTGCTTTCATCATTAAAATACAGAAAACCCTGGTTATTACAAGCTTCTACAAGGTCTGTCTTGTTTATACGAAGGCATGGACGAATAAGTTCCACATTTTTTTCTCGCCTTTTAAACTTCATTCCCACGAGACCGGAAAGACCACTACCACGCAGCAAATGGAGCATTACCGTCTCTGCCTGATCATCGGCATGATGGGCCAGTGCAATGCTCGCCGCATCATATTTGGCTGCCACTTCATGCAAAAACGCATATCGCTTGTTGCGCGCAGCCTCCTGAGGACCTTGACCGGTAAGCTTCATATAAGAAGGTACATCGGCCTTCACCCATTCAAAGGCAATGCCAAGCCGGTGTGCAAGTTCCTTCATCATCTCGGCTTCATGATCGGATTCACTCCGAAACCCATGATGTACATGGGCACAAATCAATTCCAGCGGGACATGCCTGGTACTGATCTCATGCATGATATGCAAAAAAGCTACCGAGTCCGGTCCGCCCGATACTGCGACGACAATCCGATCCCCGGGAACCCATAACTGATGCTCTTCCGCTGCATCCAGCACGTTATTCACCAGCTTGTTCCAGCGTAAAGCCTCCATACCTGTTCCTCATTCCTTACGTTATGTATATGCACGCTCACAGGTCAGAATCGCAGTGCATAGATGAGTACTCCAATAAGTAATATAACGGATACAGCAAATGCATTTTTGAGCCAACGCGGTGTTGTACTTTTGGAACGGCGACGAAGAGGAGAAGGGCGTGCCATCATCTCTTTCCAAGCTTTAGCCGCGTGTCCGGCATCCTGAAACTGACCTCTTAATGCCTGAATGGTCCAGTTTCGAAATGGGCGGAGGCGTTCGCTGCGCTCCACAAGAACGGTCAGCTGATTCACACTTCGCAGTTGTGGCAATCCTTCTGCAGCCAGCGCTTTGAGTGCATCGGCTTCAAGTACATGAATCAGTAATAGCGCAAAAGCAAACACATCATAGGTTCCATCTGCTGTTCGGCTGCCGGCATTCCAGAATCCACGATCATACCATTCCGTGAACTGTTTGACGCTCCGACCGATAGAAGTCACTCCGCCATAATCAATAAGTTCTACCTGCCCATAATCCGATACCAGTACATTTTGGGGTTTAAGATCGCCAAATACCCATCCAGCCTGATGCAATTGAGCCAGCTTCTGCAAGAGTCTAAGCCCAACCAGAAGTGTCCAGTCCGTTCCCTGTCGCCGAATAAAGTGGTGCAGAGACTCCCCCCGAACGTAACGCATCACATAAAAGGGAATGTCACGATCACGAATGGCGTAGTCATCCACATCTTTCAGATAGGAAGGAATACCGCTCTGCCGAAGGGCCTCATGATTACGCTGTAATTGAAAAGATTTGAGCACATTAATTTCCGATTGCAAATCTACAGGGTCAAATCCCATTTTCAGCGCATAATGTTTGCCATTCTCACCCCGCTGGACAAGAAAAACGATGCCGTTGGCTCCTTTGCCCAGCAGCTTCCGAATCGTATAGCGGCTGCGATTCCATTTCCCTGTTATGACTGTACCTGGCGGGAAAGAGGCGTCAGACAACGTTGTCACCGAGCATCCCTTCTCTTTCAATGCGATAGTTCCCTTCTATTTCCTGCTGTCCCTCCAGTGTACCATAACGGTAAAAATCAATCACCCTTTGAATCGCAGGACCTGTCGGCGTCGCTCCCTTCATTTGCAAACGTCCAAATAGCGAACGAACACGGCTCAGATCAGCTGTCCAGTCAATGTCCATAACAGCTTCTTCTCCGCTATGTCGTCCAGGAAAATGAAAGACGGAAAGATGGCTCTGACCCATGCGTGCCTGCAAGCTAAGCATTAAATCCCGAATCCCTTCCTCCACAGCCGCCAGCTTCGGCTTCATACTGGCACTCACGTCAATGAGAAGCACGACCTGAAGTGGCGTTGTCTCGGCCATATCATCCATCACTTCAACGACCTGCGCACGTTTTGCCGGTTCAAGGTCTGTTACTGTTTTCGGCTCGTGTTCTCCCAAAATTTGTGTTAACTCTCTATTAACCGCCTGTTGAATGGTCTGAACCACCGTTTTTCTTGTCATCATCTGCATCGTATGAGCAAGCTGTCTTGTGCCTACGATCTGACTGATTCCACCTCCGGCTTTGGCAATATCCTCGATCTCCCGACTGCCCAACTCACCAATGGTTCCATAATCAATAACACCGACCACGTTGACCGTAATTCCCTCTTCCCGCGCTTCCGCAGCAGCCAGCACTGGACTTGTGCCTACATTGGAACAACCGTCGGTGATCAACAAGATTTGTTTCATCCGATATCCCTCCGTTTTGGGTTACTCTCCAACTCTATGACTAGCATTGCCAGAATGAAGAGACTTCAAACAGAGGAATATGCAATTAACTGACGGTGCGCGGACGTTCCATCCGGCTTATTCCAGGTACTCTCAACGTGGCCCACTCCGGGCGATAATGTTCTATTTTGCCTACAATTACAGTCATATCATCATAGATCTCATGCTGCTGATAACGAATAACACTTTCAAGCAGGCAGTCTGCTACCTCCTGAGGATCATCACTATCAATTTCCTGAATGAGACGCTTCATCCATAACTCTTTATTGACGGCATATCCCGGTGCATCATAGATGCCATCTGTCATCATAATTAAAACATCGCCTGGCTGAAGCTGTACGGTTACCAGATCCACCTCAATATCTTTAATAATTCCAATCGGCAGATTGCTTGCCGAAACCTGGATAACCTCCTGCCCTCGTTTAATAAAACTTGGAGTCGATCCGATTTTCATAAACGTGGTCTCTGCCGTATATTCATCGATCAGAGCCATATCGACCGTTGCATACATTTCTTCAGGAGAACGCAGCATCAGAACGGAATTCACCGACTTGATCGCCAGCTTCTCATCCATGCCCGACTGTAACAACTGCTCCAGTATATTTAGCGCAGCACTGCTCTCCATACGTGCCCGTTCCCCATTGCCCATGCCATCGCTAAGCGCAACCGCAAATGTACCATTGCCGAGTTCAACCGTACTGAAGCTGTCCCCGGACATCACATCTCCCCCTTTGGCAGCAGCAGCAACACCCGTTGTTATTTCAAACGTTTTGGCAGAGCCAAAGGTGACTGTCGCCAGCCCCTGGCGAGGATCGAGCATCGTCTCATTCAAGACGGCAATATGCTCGTCCAGTACATCCGAGATCAGCGGAGCGATCATTTTCCGGCATTCGTCAAATCCGCGTGTATACGCATGAACAATCTCAATCTCCACATTCCCCGCTTCCAGATTAATGATTTCAATAGAATGTATGGACAGACCCAACGATTCAAGCGCATCCCGAATCTGTTCCTCCTGCTGCACCATCTCATCACTTTCCCGTTGAATTTCTTTCGCCAGGTCCTCCATCACCTGGGATACCCCTGATAATTGCTCTGCAACCAGCTGTCGACTATCTATAATCTGACGTTTCCATTGCATGTTATGTTGATGCAGACCATACTGGGCGCGCATCACTTCAAGTACCTCCTCCGGTTTCGCACATACCCTGTTCCATTCCACCGGAATCTGCTTGCCTGACATCTCCGGGTTGGCTTCAATAGAGCTCATCACATCCGTCATATATTTATAGGTTTGAATAAACTTCGCATCCCAGCATTGGGCCTTCTTAAAGCAACCCGAACAAGTCCCTTCGGCTACGGCATTCATGAAATGCTCCATCCCGCCTTCGTTCTGTACCGGCTCCCCCGCGCCGGACATCTGATCGAAGCTGCGTGACAACTGGCGGAATACCTGCGAGAAGCGGGTAACCCGTTCTGCGGTGACATCCCGTATTCTCTTCGCATATTCATGCTGCGATTTTGTGTGATCCTGCGTGCCAGGAACATATTTGGATATGGCCGTCAGCATGCTTTTTGGCGTCAGCATAAACAGAACGATGGCTGCACACGTTTCCCATAAGGAGTTCATGACGTCTCCCGGACCACCCAGATAGATGGATAGAATGGAGGAGCCCAGCAGCATACCTAACGCGACCGCAGCACGTTTCCCCTCCCGGAGCATACCCGCAAGCATGCCTGCAAAAGCAAGCAGACTCATCTGATATACCGCCGACATGTCGGCCAAACTCAGAATGAGGCCAGTAATGACCCCAACCGAGGCTCCCAGGGGGGCTCCGCCCACCAGGGCAAAGATCAGAATGAGATACCGGGAGAGCATATGCTCGACGGACAGGGACTGAATCGTCCAGCCCACGGCTCCCGTCATCACGGAGGCCAGCAAGATGATTAGACAGAGGATCTCCTCGTTCTTTAGGTTGAATTTTTTTTTGCGATACGTGAAGATCGGTATGGCTTGTATGAAAACCAGGGTGAGCACGAAGCTGAGTACGGAATCCATGGTCAGCATCAGCATCGCGTACCAGCTGAAAGACGGCCCTATCACGACGGCGAATAACTTGACCATAAAAGTAGTCGTAAACACCATCGTTGGCGCATAAGATAATTCAGCGCGGTCATAAGACTCCAGTCCTCTGAACAACAGATAGAAGATGGCGATCTCCGAAGAAACAATCAGCGGTACTGGAAACGGGGCAAAGAGACTGCCTGCCAGCAACGCGGCACCTACCGGAATAATGTAATCCCTGCGCATGAAGGCTATTACCGCAAAGTAAGCAATCGCAAAGGGCGATAATTCATTCAGAATCATGGCCTTGCCCAGCAAAAATCCCATAAAAGTAAGAAGCAACACCCATTTACGTGCAGCAACGATCTGGATGGCCTTGCGGGAGCTAATCCACTGCTTAAGACGTACTGACAGCTCCTCCCGAGCTTCCGTACCTCCTTTACCAGCTTTCATTCCCGGAAATTGAATGACATTCCACTTTTCCATCATCCTCAAGGCACCCCATTCGATTAATTTAATTTTCATGTTTCGTTCTCGATGGTTCTGATTATAGATAGAATAGAAGACGTAGTTTGTCAGAATTGGTGGGCAGGCTTCAAAAACTTTACGACAAAAGAAACAGATGCGGCGCGGTGGTGCGGAACCCCCGGCCTTATTGTGGTTTCATCCCTTTGGCAATCCCCCGCCGACAAGGCGCTTGTCTGATTTTGAACTAGAAGCCCTTCGGCTTCGCCACGATATGAGCAGGATACCTGTGGAATGCCACGGAAACCTGTCGGTAAAAAATGGTAGACGACAAATGTTCTTATGTACTTTTTTTCCTGTGCAGAAAAGCTGGGGATATGGAGCTTCACTTTACAAAAACGGCTATAAATCCAGTCTATTGTGTAAAACTGACCCGTTAAACTCCAAAATCAAAATACAAACGCAAAAAAACCGCCAGCCCTAAGGCTAACGGTTTTTCTTATATTTTAAATCAGGTTGAACCAGATTACACGCGCTTGGCTCCACGGCCACCACGTTTGCCCTCTGTGTTCTTCTTCAACGAAGAAATCCGTTCTTCGCTATCTTTCAGGAAGCGTGACATTTTATCCTCAAATGAAGGTTTGCCTGCTGCGGGCTTGAAAGAACGGCCTCCGCGGTCACGGTTAAATCCACCACCGCCACCGCCGCCACGACCTTGGCCACCACTTGGGCCTCCGCCGCTGAATCGTTCGCGATCTCCTCCACTGCGTTCCGGTCTAGGAGCTCTTGGGGGTCTGGACTGTGTTTGTTGCTCAACCGGTTTGTCAACAGCTTGCTTAATGGAAAGCCCAATCTTGCCATCCTTGTCAACGTTGATGACCTTAACGGTAACGAGGTCATTAAGCTTCAGGTGGTCGTTGACATCTTTGACATAATTGTCGGCGATTTCCGAGATGTGAACGAGACCCGTGACACCTCCTGACAGATCCACAAATGCTCCAAAATGCGTGATGCCTGTCACCTTGCCCTCTAACTTGGTGCCCACTTCAATTGCCATAGAATAAAATGATCCTCCCTTAAAAATATACAACCCGATTTTTTGAATGCCAAAATCAATGCTGTGCTAATGTAATTATACCTTATGCCGCAAACCAAGGTCAACTGAGCACTACCCCTTAAGGCAGCCTATTTTTTCCGGTATAACGGCTTCAGACATGTAGATAACAATCCTTGCTCGATAATGAGCCAAATTACATCAGTTCCCTGACTCTTCAACCTGAATTGGTGTTTCCTCAGGCAGATAGTATCCTTTTTTCCGAGCCAGCTGTCCTATGTATTCGGGATCCTTCAACCGACTGACTTCATACTTCAATTGATCCAGCTTCTTCAATGTCTCTTCCTTTGAAGATTGCTGGGCAGCCAGATGAGAACTCTTGTCCGAAATTTGCGCAGTCTGCACAAGGAACGTATATCCTGCCCAAATAATAAACACGACCATAAAAGTCATCCAGAGCATGAGGCGCCTTTTGGCACCTGCAGATTTTCCTTGCCCTGCTGGAGCTTTAGATTTGTTCATAGGTGTTTTACCCATTATCGGACCTCCTTAAAACCAGCGTTTCCACATCGCTGCGATACTTGAACCCGCACGGATCATCCAACGCGGCGTAACCCAATGTTTCAGGATTGGCCTAAACATCCAGCGGAACAACTTGCCGAAAGGTACCAAACATTGCAGCACCAGCTTACCCAGGAATAACAGTATGGCGAGTACAAAACCAATTAATACGCGCACTAGCTTGTAAAGTCCTTTAGCGGGCATAACGATCAGGATGTTAAGGATATGTCCACACCAATGAATCAGCGTTCTTGCGAGTTTAATTAACATTACCACAAAACGCTGGGTTGTAACACTTAAAAGCCAAAAATAGAAGCAAACCCCTATAATCAGCCCCAAAAAGACATAAAACCGCAGCTGTCCGTGGTTCCCGGCATACAGCATCCGGAAGACGAACAGCGCGGAGGCGACCCAATACAACAGATCTAACGTGTGGACGCTCCATCTCGGGAACCGCAGCTGACCGGACAGTACCCGGTAACTGTCGTAGGCCATCCCCATCACGGCTCCCGACATCAGCATCCACATCAAAGTGATCCATTGAGTATCCGGACTCATCGGAACATCTTGCCGAACAGGCCTTTACTGTTCTTCGACTGGGAACCGGGGTCCAGGTATTGAAGAGAGCTGACAGTGCCCTCGATGGATAATAAACCGTCCTCCAGGCTTAAGTTTTTGATATGTAAATTGTGCCCCCGGATGGTCAGATGCCCAAGTTCAGTTTGCAGCAAAAATTCCTCACTGTCGAAGCTCTCCACATTGGAGACACCCGTCAGATCCAGCAGTTTCCGATTCTGCATGCTCAGATGATGCTGTTTCATCTTACTTTGCTCAACCATGGCATGTACCCCTCCTTCTTACCCCTAGCTTATGGATCAAAAGTACAGAATAGAACCACGGTTGGATGAAACCGAATGTCTGTATAACAGATCAACACAAAAACGCCCTTCCCTGTACGGGAAAGGCGCTTCTCTTCATTTTGCAATGAATGGGTACAAACGTATATTTGGCATCCCTGTTACCAGTTCAGCCCGTTATCCTTGGCGATCGGCTCTTCCTTAACCAAGGTGTAGAGGCTGCTCGCCTCATCCTTCTTGGTACTCTCGGCAAGACGTTCCACCTTCACAGTGACCAGCTTTTGACCGAACTGAACCGTCAGCTCATCGCCCACTTTGACAGCGGCGCTGGGCTTCGCTTCACGTCCGTTCACCAGCACACGTCCCTGTTCAGAGACGTCCTTGGCTACAGTGCGGCGTTTAATCAGCCTGGAGACCTTCAGGAATTTATCAAGACGCATTATTTTACGGCTTCTTTAAGTTTGTTGCCTGCTTTGAACGCAGGAACGGTGGACTCAGGAATCACAATTTCATTCCCTGTTTGCGGGTTACGTCCGGTACGACCGGAACGTTTGCGGGTCTCAAAAGTGCCAAAGCCGATCAGTTGTACTTTGTCTCCGCTGGCAAGTGCATCTGTAATTTCTCCCAAAAAGCCGTTCAATACGGACTCAACGTCTTTTTTAGTCAAACCGCTTTTGGTGGAAATGTTGTTAATCAGATCTGTTTTGTTCATTTTTAAAAGCCTCCCAAATTGAAAAAAAAGTATCTGCGAATCCGTGGCAACAGATCTGCTGCTGGCTCCGCGCAAGGTTACTACACATGTATTCTGGCTTGGCATCTGAAATCCTGCCTCGGTCTTCGACTTTTTTCACTTTTTGTCGTTCCTGCCCAAGAACAGTCTAAGTCCCAGTACCCGAAACGCCTCTCCGTTAATCACACGCTTCCGTGCGTATTTGGATAAGGTGCTTCGACAACAGGATACGCATGATGCACTATGCAAAATGCTCACCTATGTGAATGATATCGGATCAGCGCCCAAAATGCCAGAGCCCTTTACAGTCCAGCCTTCTTCGCGGCCTGCCAGAATTGCTCCATTTCATCGACATTACTGTCTGACGGGGTTCTTCCCTGTTCACGCAGACGCTCCTCGATAAACTGGAAACGCTGAATGAATTTCCGATTGGTGGCGGCAAGTGCCTCCTCCGGATCTGTATCAATAAATCTCGCTACATTGGCGGTCGCAAACAATAAATCACCCAGTTCAAGCTTCCGCTCTTCCGCAGACTGATTATGCTGTACCGCTTCTTTCAGCTCGGCCAGTTCTTCCTCAATCTTGGCAAAGACACCATTCACATCATCCCAATCGAAGCCGACTTTGGCCGCTTTTTTCTGTAATTTGTACCCTTTCATCAAGGCAGGCAAGTCACGGGGAATACCGTCCAACACAGATATCTGCTGCAGATCCTGTCCCTTGCGCTTTTTCTCCTCTGCCTTCATCTGTTCCCAGTTTTGCAACGCTTCATTCGCATTCTCTGCCTGCTGTTCACCAAATACATGCGGGTGACGGAATATCAACTTGTCGTTCAATCCTTCAATAACGTCGTACACGTTAAACGTGCCAACCTCTTCTTCCATCTGGGAGTGCAGCAAAATCTGCAACAGGAGATCACCCAGCTCTTCCTTCATGTGATCAGGGTCATCTTCATCAATCGTTTCAATGACTTCATAGGTTTCCTCGATCAGGTTTTTGCGAATCGACTGATGGGTCTGCTCCTGATCCCAAGGGCAGCCACCTGGACTGCGAAGGATATTCACGATTTCATGCAGTCGTGCGAAGGAGCGTCGACGAAGCGTTTCATCCGTATTTTTTGGCACATATATCAATGATAAATTACCGTATCCCTCAATGCGGTCCAGATCATGCAGCGGTACCTTGTGAATGATCTCCTGGCCCTGTACACCCAAGGCATGTCCGACAAATACCGGATAATCGTCAGGGTAAACGTCCATCAGGCACAGTTTTACGTCGGAAGCGGTAAACACATCATAGACTTGTCCAATCAAGGTATGGAGCTGTGGCTGCACCAGTTCCGTATTCAGACTGCTGGCATCGAGAAGCTGAAAACCTTCAATAGGATCGAATCCAAGACGAATAAACGCTTCATCCAGAAAACTCTCTCCGCCCATGACACGCAGCGAAATGCCCATTTGCGGGCAGCGCTCCTTCAACAGGCGTACACTCGCTTCAGCGACCATGGGATGCCCTGGCACGGCATAAACGATCTCGGTACCCGGCTCGCCCTTGCGTGCGGCCTCAATCAGTCGGTCTGCAATTTCGTCGTACACTTCCGGAAAAGAATCTTTCGCCTCATAGATGGCATCAAAGGATGTCATCTCCAGTCCTTCCTGCTTCAGATCATTCAATACGGGATGATCCAGTGTGCGCACATACAGCATCGCTGCATGTTTCATTTTTTTGATGATTCCTACCGTCAGCTGATCGGCATCTCCAGATCCAAGACCGACTACTGTCAAAGCTGCACTCATGTTTATAAGCCTCCATCCGAACTTTCCTGTTCCGACTCTCTCCATCCTTCGTCAAACCAATCGTGGATGGGCCATACATAAAGCAGAACAGGGCTCTATAATTACACGTATTATACCAGAATTAGACGTTATCCTATAATGGCATTTGCATATGATACGGTCTGACTCATTCAGTCTCTGCTGCTCCGCTTTAGAAGGTAAGAGCCGGGATGAATGAACGGCGTAGCGCTAAGTGGAACAGCGCAACGCAGGGTTTAGCGCAGCACACGCAGTCTGCGCAGCAGCTTGGTTAGCAGCGGCCCCAGCTTCGGCACAGCCGCCAGCTCTGTGGCGGTCAGCAGCCCCGTCCGGGCCGCTACCAGCAAGAACACGGCTGAGCCTGCGGCTATGCCAAGCAGGCTCACGCCCATCGCGGCCAGCCGGCGATCGGCCGCGATGCCGATGCCGCCGAGCAGCGCTTCGGCGGCCCAGGCCGTGCCTGCCGCCGCCAGGCTCATGGCGGCGATTACCAGCGCCGGCTTCGCCAGGACGGCGCCAGGGGCCGGGCGCAGGGCGACAAGCCGCGCCAGCAGCGCCACATTCAGGCCAGCCGCCAGCATGTAGGCGACTGCGCCTGCCAGGGCCGCGCCGCTGATGCCCAGCGCCGGCACAAGCATGACGTTCAGCAGCACCTTGACGCCTGCGGCGGCCAGCATGCTGAACGCGGGTGCGCGCACGGCGCCGAGGCCTTGCAGCAGCGCCGCCGCGATAATGCTGACGGTGCTGCCCGCTGCCGTCAGCGCCATGTACCGCAGAGCTTCGGTGCCTGCGGCATCCCCGTACAGCATGCGGTTAATCGGTTCTGCCAGCACCGCCAAACCGGCGGATGCCGCCAGACCGATCAACCAGAACCAGCGCAGCGCGAGGCCTGCTTGCTGCCTCACGGCTCCCGGCCCGCCCTTCAGCCGGGCTTCGGCCATCGCCGGAATAAAGAGCACAGACAGTGACGTGGCAAGCATCGTCACCAACTGAACCAGCGGCAGACCACGGTTATAAATTCCGAAGGACACCATGGATTGAAGCTCATCCAACCCTTCTCGTCTTAACAATCGGGGCACCGTAAAGGTATCCACCAGATTCATCAATGGCACAGCCAGTGATCCGAGACAGACCGGAATGGCATACATTAGCAGTGTTTTGATCCAATCCCGGTTGGATCGGCGCTGTTCAGTAAGAGGTCCGCCTGGAACAGCTGTCGCATCAAACGGTTGTCCCGTTACCGATTCAGCACCTTGCATAACAGCGGGCCGTACGCCATTTTTCCGTCGATGATGGTATACATACCCAAGCATGGTGACTAACCCGGCAAACCCGCCTGCCACTGATCCAAGCATGGCTCCAGCCGCTATGGTCTCCAATGAGGCGTCCCGCCGCATGAGCCACAACAACAGAACAATCATCACGGTGACCCGAACAGTCTGTTCCACCACCTGGGAAACGGCTGTAGGCACCATTTGCTGCAAACCCTGAAAATATCCACGCAGCCCTGTCATCACGGGTACAAACAACAAAGCCATAGAAGCTGCCCGAATGGACGTCACGACACTTCCGTTGCCAATCCAATTGCCGATAAGCGGTGCGCCTGTATACATCAATAAGGCCAATACCAGTCCGATCCCACCGAGCAGCATCGAGGATAAACGGATAATTCGTCTGCCCTCCTCCGGTCTGCCAAGAGCATTCTGCTCGGCTACGAATTTGGATACAGCCACAGGCAATCCGGCGGCAGCAACAGTAATGATGAGCATGTAGAACGGGTATACCGTATTGTAGATGCCAAAAACACCGTCTCCCCCCAGGTTCTGTAGCGGTATCTTCTGAAAAGCACCAATGATTTTGGATATAATGGCGGCAAGCCCAAGCACAAATGCACCCTGAAGCAATCTTGAGCCTGTAGACGACTGATTCATATGTCCCTCCTGCGTTTGTCCGTGCATTCTTCCCTTCAACGTATACCTAGCTATTATACCTGTCCAAAGGCGCACAGACTAACCCTTCAAGGCATCCTGCCCTTCAGGATATCACTCAGACTGTCTACTGCTTTCCTAAAATGCAAAAACTCCTGTATACCCTCAGGGCATCAGGAGTTAATCTGCTGTTTATTGTTCCATCTGTTTGCCAAGGAACCCGGCAGCCGTCTCGGACATTTTAATTTCCATCTGAGACATCTTCACCGATTCATCCTTGTTGAAAAGAATAACTGTTCCGATGGGGTCACCACCCGAAATAATCGGGGCAATAACAAACGATGATAACGTCTCGTCATGATCTTTGCTAAGCTCATAAGAACCATTGTTGGTCTCCAAGATTGTCTTGCGATTTTCCATGCAACTCTCCAGCAGTGGCCCTACCTGCTTGTCCAGATACTCTTTCTTGGAGCCACCTGCTACCGTAATAATCGTATCACGGTCAGAGATCATTGTTACATGGCCTGTGCTTTCATACAGCGACTCTGCATATTCTTTGGCAAAATCACCAAGTTCGCCAATTGGCGAGTATTTTTTAAGAATAACCTCTCCATCGCGGTCCACAAAAATCTCAAGTGGATCGCCTTCACGGATACGTAACGTACGGCGGATTTCTTTCGGAATGACCACTCGACCGAGGTCATCAATACGGCGGACAATACCAGTAGCTTTCATTTCACATGTTGCCCCACTTTCTCGAGAAGATTTTTCAACTACTGTTCCTTAATGGGTAGAGGAAAGTCCCAGAACGTTTAGTGTGATATCTTGACAATAGTATTTATCTGTTCCCATTTCCTTATACATACTTTGGAGAATATAGTTGTGTAAACTTCCACAGAAGGCGACCATGTACCCACTTCTCTCCATAGATACAAGGAAAAGCAAGAGGGAGGCCTTTAGTCCCCTTCTTGCTTTTCTGTATGGTTGTCCATATTTGAACCGTCCAGTGTATCACTCCAACAAACGTATTTGCTGAGTGCATGCACCCGCTATCTTACTTGCCGCTTGTATCTGACCCTTCACCTGTTGTTGTATCCTTCTCGGTTCCGGTTGTTCCTTGATCCGTTTTGGTATCTGTACCCGCATCGGTTTTTTCACCCTCAGTACCCTTTTCCGTTCCTGTACCGGTTGTGCCTTCAGTTGTGCCCTCAGTCGTGCCTTCTTCAGCCTTGTCTGTTTTTGGCAGGTTTACTTCTTTAACGATTTTGTCCAGTTCGCTGGTCATGAATGTGTCGATCTCAGCAGCAGCCAATTGACTTTTCAGTGTTTCTTTTTGTTCAGCAGTCAATTTCGCGTAGTCCGCTTCTGTGCGTTTCTCTACCTTCATGACATGATAACCATATTCAGTCTCTACAGGATCACTGATTTTGTTCAATGGCAGCGTTTTGGCCGCTTCCTTGAACGCCTCTACCCAGCTGGCTACAGGTGTATCTTCATACAAGCCGCCGTTTTCTGCAGAACCTGTATCTTCGGAGTATTTCTTCGCAATTTCAGCAAAGTCTGCTCCGCCGTCCAATTTTGCTTTCACTTCTTTCGCAAGTTTCAATGCATCTTCTTTTTTACGCTCTTTTTGCGTTTTTGGATCAGTAAAGTTGATCAGTACGTGACGAACGGAAGCCGTCGTGAACTGATCTTTATTTTTCTCGAATTCAGCTTTAATCGCATCTTCAGTAACGCCTGTTTCTTTGTCCTTAATTACTGTCATGATGCGAGTCATGTAATCCTTGATGTTCTGGTCTGTCAGATTCTGAGCTTTCAGCATCTCAGTCCATTGGTCCGCTTGAACAGAAGCTTTCATTTTGTCGAATTGCTCTGTCGCTGTTTTGGCACCTTCGGTTTTGGCTGCATCACTTGCTTTTCCACTCAAATATTCATAAGCAACTTCCTGTTTCACCAGGTATTCCTTGAAATCATCCATATCCATCATTTGTGCATATTCCGGATAGAGGAATTTCATGACCCGTTGCTCCATGTCAAATTCATTGGCTGTAATTGTACCGCCTTCATACGTAGCGACTACAGCACTTGTATCCTTTGTTTCCGTTGTTGCTTCTTCCTTCTTGCCGCAAGCGGCAAGAAGTGATAAGGACAGTACTGCTACCATACTCACAGACAGTACCTTCCCTACTTTTTTATACTTTGCTAACATCCTTTAGTTCCCCCTTTGATTTAAAAGCACTTTTCATGGACTCCAGAAATTTCTCTACCAGCTCCATCAGTTGCTTGTCCCCAAGCCCTTTGCCTTTGACATGAATAAGCATATGGGGTCCTTGTTCAAATTGTACACGTCTTTCGAACTGATTTCCAATGTGTGCGATTTTAGAGAGCTCAAAGGCATGTTCACGGCCTTCGTAGAACTTCACTGTAAGATCGTCACCGCGTTGGGAAATCGACTCAATACCGTAGATCTTGCCATAGACTTTCATTCTGGCTACCGCCAGCAGGTTAATCACGGCTTCCGGAAGATCGCCGAATCGGTCAACCAATTCGTCTTCCAGTTCCATCGCATCATCGAAGGAGGCAATAACCGCCACCTTTTTGTAAATCTCAATCTTCTGAATACTGTCATAAATATAATCAGACGGCAAGTACGCATCGATACTGAGATCCAGCGTTGTATTCCACTGATCGGATGGCACCGGCTCTTCGCCGAGCATCGTCACTTTGCGTTTGTTGATTTCCTCTGCAAGCATCTGAGAATACAGATCGAACCCGACGGACGCAATGAAGCCATGCTGTTCAGCTCCGAGCAGATTGCCCGCGCCGCGGATCGACAAATCGCGCATCGCGATCTTGAATCCGGAACCTAGTTCGGTGAATTCCTTGATCGATTGCAGTCGTTTCTCAGCGACTTCGGTCAGCACTTTGTCCCGTTGGTACGTGAAATAGGCATATGCAATCCGGTTGGAACGACCCACCCGTCCACGCAGCTGATACAGCTGGGAGAGCCCCATTTTGTCCGCGTCATGCACGATCAGGGTATTTACGTTTGGAATATCCACCCCGGTCTCAATGATGCTTGTGCTGACGAGCACATCATATTCGCCATCCAGGAAGTCCAGAATAGTCTTCTCCAGCTCCGTTTCCGACATCTGCCCATGTCCCACACCAACCCTGGCTTCAGGAACCAACTCGGATATCTCCGCGGCCATCTCCTGAATTCCCTGTACACGGTTATACAGGTAGTAAACCTGACCGCCACGAGCCAGTTCACGTTCAATGGCTTCGCGAACAAGCGCCTGACTGTGTTCAACAACATAAGTCTGGACCGGAAAACGATTTTCTGGTGGTGTCTCGATAACCGATAGATCCCGAACACCCAACATGGACATGTGAAGGGTACGCGGAATCGGCGTCGCTGTCAGTGTCAGCACGTCCACGTTTGTTTTCAGCTTTTTCAGTTTTTCCTTGTGCGTTACACCGAAGCGCTGTTCTTCATCTACTATTAAGAGTCCAAGATCCTTGAAGACCAGATCCTGTGACAATAACCGATGGGTACCGATGACGATATCGACAGTACCCGCCTTAATGCCTTTGGCCGTCTCATTCTGTTCTTTACGTGAACGGAATCGGCTAAGTACATGGATGTTGAATGGATAACCGGAGAATCGCTCACGGAACGTTTCATAATGCTGCTGTGCCAAAATCGTTGTAGGAACTAACACAGCAACCTGTTTCCCTTCAATGGCCGCCTTAAATGCAGCACGAATAGCGACCTCGGTTTTACCGTAACCGACATCTCCACACAATAAACGGTCCATCGGACGATTTTGTTCCATATCCTTCTTGATTTCTTCAATTGCACGCACCTGATCACGTGTCTCATCATAAGGGAACATGTCCTCGAACTCCTGCTGTTCCGCAGAATCTTTGTCGAAGCCAAAACCTTTGGACGTCTGGCGTTCCGCATAAAGCTTGATTAGATCATCAGCAATATCCTGTACAGATGTGCGGACTTTATTTTTAACGCGTGTCCACTCATTACCGCCCAGCTTATATATTTTCGGCTCTTTCTCTTCTGAACCGACATATTTCTGAATCAGATCAATCTGCTCAATCGGTACAGACAGTTTGTCTCCACCCGCATAGAGAATATGCATGTAATCCTTGTGAATACCGCCAACCTCAAGTGTGCCGATCCCGAGATACTTACCAATCCCGTGGTTTTGGTGAACGACATAATCGCCCACTTTCAGCTCACTATAGGATTTAATTCGTTCAGCATTGTCCACATTGCGAACCGGTTTGCGCACTTTGCGCTGCTTCTGCGAGAACATCTCGCCTTCAGTAACAACAGCCAGATGAATAGAAGGCATTTCAAATCCAGTTTGCAGATTGCCAATCAGCATTTCCGGCTCAGGTATATCATAGTCCATTAGTACCCGGCGCATGCGATCAAGTCTTTCCTCACCGTTGGCCAGCATGAGCACCTTCACTCCGGCTTTCTGCCAGCGCTCCATCTCTGCTTTGAGCACGTTCATCTGACCATGGAAGTCCTGCATACCGCGACTGATAAAGTTGAGGATGTTCTGCGGTTGGGTATGAGGAACCTGACGCAAAAAGATGGACATAAACAGCGTTTGGAAAGGACGCTCGTATATCAGATCATCTCCATCGGCTGACAGATGAAGGTCTGGAAGGGTCTTCCCATTTTGCATCAAATGCAGATTCCACTCCGACTCATCCCGGTCAAGCTGTTTCGATGTCTCCGCCAGCCTTGCTGGCTCGTCGAGTACAAGCAACGTATCTTCCGGCATGTAGTCGTAGATGGTCTTATTCTCCGGATAGAGCGGTGAAATATATTTATACATTTCAGAGAAATACACATGCTCCCGAAGAAGTTCGATCTCGCGATGGATTTCTTCTCGCAGACGAAGCTTCGCCTGCCGGTCCGTCATTTTCTCCAGCTGTTGCTCAAGCAAAACAACGGCTGCATCCGCAGCCTTTTCCATACGTTCGCGATCTGCAATTAACTCTTTGCACGGCAGTACCGTGACTTCGTCAATTCGTTCAATGGAACGCTGGTCTGCCGGATCAAATGTCCGGATGGAATCGATCTCATCGTCGAATAATTCCACCCGGTACGCAATGGACGATGTAACTGGATAGAAATCAATAATCCCTCCACGTACGCTCATCTCACCGCGTGATTCTACACGCTCCACGCGTTCATATCCGAGCTTCACCATCTCCAGCAGGAATGAATCCAGCTCAAGCGTGTTGCCTTGTTTAATTGTAATCTGAGCATTAGCCATCACTTCTGGAAGTGGAACATAGCGCCGTACCCCGGAAAAAGGAATAACAACAACGCCCCTGAATCCCTGGGCGCAGCGGACCAACACATCAATACGCTGACCCAATGTTTCCGGACTGGAAACAGCAGCTTCAGCGGCAACTAGTTCGTTGGCAGGATAGAGCAGCACCTGATCCGGTGAAAGCGCTTCCTGTAAATCTTCTGCGATTTTTTGAGCGGAAAACATATTATGTGTCACAACGAGCAGGGGTCGGTTCATTTCCTGATGTAGGGCAGCCAGCATAATCTGACGCGCCGATCCGGATAAGCCCGAAACCAATTGCTCCTTCATGCCGGATGTAATCCCGGACGTAATGGACCCGAAGTCGGGATCTTTGGAAAAAGCTTGTATAAGTGCTTGTAACAAAAGGGGCACCTCTCTTATAACTTACTTGAGTATCTCACGCCTGCGCGCAGGGTCACCACATTAAAATTGGATACAAATTCCTTTTTGTCCTGTTTCATCATAAAGGATTAATCGCTACTTTGCCACATCGGTTTGATGTGGCTGAGCGCGAATTTAAATATAGTCTTGTTTCGTCCCAACTGAAAAGAAGCCTCAGCAGGCTGCCAAGGCTATAAAGGTGGAGCGGTATTCCGCAACCGCCATCATCTGTCATACGTTCTTGCTGCAGGCGAGATCGTTATTGAAGCGGGCTCGCAAGCAGGCTCAGCTCAGGATTGAATTCCAGAGCTTCTTTGCAATAATCACATGTAATCCGGACAGTAATATCACCACCGGAATTATACGCTATTATATCCCTCCGCTCGTCGGGGGTCAAGAAATGAAAGCCTAATTGCGCTTCCGTTATTCGGGCAGAATCGATTCGTCCAATAAAAGTACGGCAATGCCTACACACATAATTCACTGACATGTTTATGCCTCCTGAACATGGTTTATACGTTCAGTATGCCCATTAAGACCGAATCGAACCCGAATCTTGATCATTTTTTCCAGCTTTACTTACAACGGTTTACCCGTTGAACTTCGCCATCGTTTGCTCAAACGTATGATCCAAACTATACTCCAATGCATCACAAGTCTGTTCAATGGTTTGATCGAGCGCTTCCTTTTCGTTCTTCATAAACTTCGACAGTACGTAGTCTACAATGGCATGTCCCGGTTCTGGTCGGGATATTCCCATCCGTACCCGGTTAAACTGCTGTGTACCGGTATGCTGAATAATAGATTTGATTCCATTGTGACCACCCGCACTGCCCTGGTATCGCAATCTGACTTTGCCTGTTTCCGTGTCCATGTCGTCATAGACGACAATCAGGTCTTCCAGGCTAACTTTATAAAAATCCATATAGGCCCTTACCGATTCACCGGAAAGGTTCATAAACGTCATTGGTTTAATCAGCACCGTTTTGACGCCACCAATTACACCTTCTCCAATCAGCGCCTTGCATTTGTTCTGCGTTATGGAGATATGATGACGCTCTGCAAGTCGATCGAGTGCCATAAAGCCGATATTATGACGGGTTTTAGCGTAGTTCGGGCCGGGATTCCCGAGGCCGACAATCCACTTCATCTTGTTCCCTCCTTCGGATCAGCCTAAGGTGAAGCATAGACTTCGATTGTTATATTTCATATAATATCAACAAAGTGAGATTCGAATTGGTTATATAATTTGAACTAAAGAGTATTTACACTGGCACTCCGATGACAGAACAACTTTCCGATCGCTGTTATCCCCAGATTTTTTTGATTTCTTTATGAAAAGGTGAAAATCCGGGGATAGCATATGCTTCCGATGTAGCTTTCTTGCTGAAAGCTTTCAGGCGAACGCTTCGCTTCTTCAAGTTATTTCTGTCCGCTCCGTTCTCGTGTAAATGTTTAGTTGATATTATATGGTGCTTACATTTATATTTCACAACCCAGGAAGGTGAGCGGGTTTTGCGCGAAGACAACGGACAACTGACTCAACATAGCGATTTTATCTATCATCTGGAATATCACGTACCTGTACAGGTATATGACCGCGACACCCATATTGAGATCGGACTAATCACTCGCTTCGATAATCAATTTGTCGAAATTGCCGACACTCTTTTTCATCGGCGTCGGTTCCGTTTTATTTCCCGCCCCGGATATTAAACATTCGGCAGGCATCTGTTTCACTTCCCATATAACGGCACGCCGACAGGGGTTACATTTTCCGTTGATCCGGAAAACGTAACCCCTCTACTACTTTATGCAGACATCCTTATTCAATTTCAAACAGCTTGCTGATTGACAATTCCTCATGAACCCGGATAATGGCTTCTCCGAGCAAAGGTGCTACAGACAACACTTTAAGTTTGCTTGTCGGGTTAGCATGCGTAATCGGAATAGTATCCGTTACGATGACTTCCTTCAGCGGTGCATTCTCCAAGCGTTCCATCGCAGGTCCGGACAATACCGGGTGAGTACAGCAAGCGTAGACTTCCTTCACGCCGCCTTCCATCAGAGCGTTCGCTCCCAGTACAATCGTTCCCGCTGTATCAATGATGTCATCGATCAGAATTGCTGTTTTACCCTCGATGTTACCGATAATGTTCATCACTTCGCTGACGTTCGGCTCTGGACGACGTTTGTCGATAATTGCGAGTGGTGCATTCAGGAAGTCCGCCAGTTTCCGAGCGCGTACAACGCCGCCGTGGTCAGGCGATACAACAACCGGGTTTTCGATCTGTTTCGAGCGGAAATATTGAGCCAAGATCGGCACGCCGAGCAGATGATCGACCGGAATGTCGAAGAACCCTTGAATCTGCATGGCATGCAAGTCCATCGCAATTACACGAGTTGCACCTGCTTTTTCGATCAGGTTGGCAACCAGTTTGGCTGTAATCGGGTCACGCGAACGTGCCTTGCGGTCTTGTCTGGCATAACCATAGTACGGAATGACGACGTTAATCGTCTTGGCAGATGCCCGTTTAAGTGCATCAATCATAACGAGCATTTCCATCAGGTTGTCATTAACCGGCAAGCAAGTTGACTGCACGATATAAACGTGACAGCCCCGAACACTCTCAGAGAGTTTCACTTGGATCTCACCATCACTGAAGCTGGTTGTGTGAGATTCACCCATAGGAATTCCGATATAATCAGCAATTTGATGGGCAAGCTTGGGGTTAGAATTGCAAGTAAATATTTTTAATTTCGAATCAAAATAAGTCATAAAATAAAAACCCTCCGTGCTGGTTCATTGGAATCTATAAGCGTCTGCGACATGTCGGCACCCCCCGATGTTCGGAAGGCAATTCTTAATATCAATACCCCTTATTCGGGTTTGGCATTTTGTTTCTTGGCTTTGGCACGACCGCGAATTTTCTCCGCATACCCTGGTTTGTTCTCCTGGCGTGGGCGGGCAATCGCGAGATCGTTGTCGGGAACAGAATGGGTAACGGTAGAGCCCGCAACAACATATGCGCCTTTTCCTACCGTGACAGGTGCAATTAGATTGACATTGCTGCCTACGAACGCATCATCTTCAATCGTCGTTACAGCTTTATTATATCCATCATAATTCACCGTTATTGCCCCGCATCCAACATTTACGTTTTTCCCAACTTTAGCATCGCCAATATAACTGAGATGAGATACTTTGGAGCCTTCATCAATTGTAGCATTTTTCACTTCAACAAAGTCACCAATTTTTACGTTGCGGCCCAGTTTGGTCCCTGGACGCAAATAAGCAAATGGACCTACGGTTGCTTCTGATCCAACCTCGGCCTGAGACAGTACAGAATGCTTAATTGTTACCCCATCCTGAATGGTACTGTCTTCGATATCTGCCTGCGGACCAATATGGCATGCTTCACCAATAGTAGTCATACCTTTGAGTATGGTACCCGGATACAATACTGTATCTGATCCAATGGTAACATCCGCCCCGATATATGTCGATGCCGGATCGATGATCGTAACACCGTTCAACATATGTCTAACCGCCAAACGTTCACGCATGAACGCTTCTGCTTGTGAAAGAGCAAGCCGATCATTAACCCCGATGGACTCCGCGATGTCATCTGACATATAGGCTTCTACCACTTCTCCATCATTACGGAAAATGCCAACGACATCAGTGAGATAGTACTCTCCCTGCGCATTCTGGTTCGTCACTTTCTCCAATGCAGCGAACAATTTGGCATTATCGAAGCAGTACGTACCTGTGTTGATTTCGTTCACAGCATCTTCCTGCTCCGTGCAATCCTTCTGTTCCACAATGCGCTGTACAGAACCATCTTCTCCGCGAATGACGCGGCCGTACCCTTTGGGATTGTCCAGTTTAGCTGTAAGTACCGTTGCTGCTGCTCCGCGACTCTCATGGAGCTTCATCAGTCCTTCCAGCGTCTCGCTGGTCACAAGTGGTGTATCTCCACAGACAACAATGGTAGACCCTGCTTCACTGCCGAGCAGAGATTTAACCTGCTTCACCGCATGCCCTGTTCCCAATTGTTCAGCCTGAAGCACGTACTCTGCTTTGGAACCCAAAAATGACTGCACCGCTTCGGCTCCGTGGCCGACCACAACGACGCTGCGTTCAACGCCTGCGCGAAGAGCTGCATCCAGCACGTGACCCACCATCGGTTTACCGCATACGGGATGCAGTACCTTGTACAATTTCGATTTCATCCGTTTGCCTTGCCCTGCTGCAAGAACGATTGCCATTCTTTTCAAAATTTACGACCTCCTGTTCTGAAAAACCCATCGTTTGACCTTACCTGTATATATCCGATGAGTAACGTTCAGCCGGCTTTTGCCGGTCTTGTTCATCGCCTGCTGTCTCTGTAATCACGCGTAACAGCGGACACCAACAAATCGTGACCTATATGTATACGCCGTGTACCTGCGAGCTTAACCGAATCCCATGATTCCTAAGATGCCGCCCTGTTACCAAGCGCACGCTGCGCTTTTTGTTCTTTCAACATTTTGCAGCATTCATGCTGCGAAAATGCTCTTCTGTGAATAAACTCAATACTGAATATATCTTATTCCGATCAAAAAGAAAAGAGAGCCATAAGACATGGCTCTCTTTTCCTTCGAACCCCAATAATGTTCTCAGGCACCTTCTTCAATGACTTCTTCCTCAGTTGCTGCGCGATCATACTCAGTCAAAACAGCTGCTTGAATCTTCTCGCGAGTACCGGAAGAAATCGGGTGGGCGATATCACGGAATTCTCCGTCAGGAGTCCGCTTGCTCGGCATAGCAACAAACATTCCGTTATTGCCATCGATGACGCGAATGTCATGAACGACGAATTCGTTATCGATGGTAATGGATGCGATAGCCTTCATTCTCCCCTCAGAGTTTACACGGCGGAGTCTGACATCCGTAATTTGCATGTGTGTGTTCACCACCTTTTTCCATCAGAACTTGGTGTATAATTCCACACAGCCTATACGAACTCCTTCTTTTTATAACCACAAAAATGTCCTAATTTCAGGAATTTTTTTATTTAATACACAATTCGACAACGTTAGTGCCAGGTCGATGGAAAAGAACCTTTCCCGACATGTAATTCGTCATAATTCTACAGGTCAAAATAGTTGCCAGGCTTGACGGAGATGTGTCTGCTCTTCGCATCAACCGCCGTCAGCTTTGCCAGAGATATGTAATCCGTCAGCAGTCGTTCTTCCGAATCAACCGATCCAGATTCTACTAATACGCCTACCCCGGCTACGGTTGCATTAAACTCGGCCAATAGGTCGATCATCCCTTGAACAGTTCCCCCGGCTTTCATAAAATCATCTACAATGAGTACTCTGGAGTGCTCACGCATGGCCCTACGAGATAGGGACATGGTATGTAGGCTTTTATGGGACCCGGATACATAATTGATACTTACGGCCGATCCCTCCGTAGCCTGATGGTCCCTGCGCACGAGCACTACAGGCAGGTTGAGCTGGGCCCCGGTCGCATAAGCAAGCGGAATCCCTTTAGTCTCGACCGTCATCACCACATCAATATCCATATTGCCAAAGGCCGTTGCAAAAATCTTGCCGGCTTCATTCATCAATGCGGGCTTTCCAAGCAGGTCGGACATGTACAGGTATTCACCAGGGAGTATCCGATCTGGCTGTGCAAGCTGGGTAGAAAGTCGTTCCGCAAAAGCCAGTGCCAGTTCTCTGGACACCTTTGGAATCCACTTCACTCCCCCGGCTGCTCCAGCCAGTGTATGCAGTTCTCCCGAACCACCTTCTTCGAACACTTCCTTGATAATCGCCAAATCTTCACTGATCGACGACTTCGCAGCTCCATAGCGTTCGGCAAATGTAGTCAACGGAATAACCGTATGCGGTCTAGACAATAAGTACTGCGTCATTTCAACCAGCCTTGCGCTTCGTTTTAATTTCTTCACAGAGATCCATCCTCACGATCACGGAAAACATCCAAATCCGAATAATTATTTAAAAATATACCACCTTTATACGTGTTTGTACATTATAAAAGCGAATTTTAAGTTAGCATACGTACAGCATATACTTCTTTACAGAAGCCTCGAAGTCCATTGTAGATCCGTGCAACCTTGGACTCCTTAGAGACCAGCCCAAACACGGTTGGGCCGCTACCAGACATTAATACTCCGTCTGCTCCGAGCCGAATCATGGCATCTTTCAGATGCTGAACTTCCGGATACAGCTTCAAGGTTACATCCTCAAGCACATTCCCCATCTGCCCGCATACTTCGGCAAAAGATTGATTGCGAATAGCCTGCTCCATTTTGGCAGCACTCGGATGACGAACAATCTTGTCGCTGCGGAAACGTCCATAGACATCGGCAGTCGATACATTAATCGGCGGCTTGGCTAAGATCACCCAGCATTGCGGGGGATTGGGCATCGGTGTGAGCTTCTCACCACGGCCTGTGGCGAGCGCTGTTCCACCTGTAATGCAGAAAGGCACATCCGAGCCCAGTTCAGCTCCAAGCTCCTGCAGCTCTTGATCCGGGATGTTGAGACGCCAGAGGCGATTTAATCCACGGAGCGTTGCTGCTGCATCACTGCTGCCACCAGCAAGTCCAGCGGCCACCGGGATTTTTTTGTCCAGATGAATATGAACTCCGGTTCTCACGTCATAACGCTCTTTAATAAGCCTGGCTGCCTGAAAAGCCAGGTTCTTCTCATCCAGGGGGATATATCCCGCCTGACTGGAGATAAAGATCGTGTCACGAGGAAGCTCAGACATCTCCAGTCGATCGGCAAGATCCACCATCGTCATGATCATCTCAACTTCGTGAAATCCATCTCTTCTTTTATGTAAAACGTCTAGCATCAAATTGATTTTAGCAGGCGCTTTTTCGTAAATTTTCAAGGCGTTCACCCGTCCTCACCTTTTCCCTAAGACAACTTAACATATTATATCAAAATGGGGCTGTCAAGTCATTTCTATTCCGCATCCATGGGGAAAAAGCGAGGTCATTCCTGCCGGATTGCCCCGCTTTCCAAACCGATTGAACCGGATTACGATTTGCGTGCCGCTTCTTCCGCAAGTTGAATGGCCCGTTTCACCATATTGCCCGCATCCTTGGCTTTGATTCCGCCCCAACCTTCTTTCTGAACGGTATCATAGAACCCTAGGTCTTTCGCCAGTTCATTCTTGAGTTCATCCGACATTACACTTCTTCTCCGGCTCATGGATCATCCTCCTCCAAAGTGTTTATTCATGATAAGTCCAGTCGTATTCGGGACTATTTGCCCCCAGGCCAAGCTCATTTTCCTTTGAGCTACTCCAGGAAAATGCCTTAAACCTGTTCAAATAGTATGCCGCTTCTTCCCCAGACTCATTCCTGATCATATATGGCTTCCAGATGAACCGAGCACGACTTCCAAAAAATAAAAAAAGCGACCTGCCCGAAGGGCAGAATCGCCGTAAATCGATACTTACGTCTCCATGTAGGGGCTATGCGTCTGGCTGCCTGGATCAAATACCATGACTTCCACCGATTCCGTAAGTATATCAGCATAACTGTAGGATACTCGCTTGAAAGTTTCTTGCTCCTCATCAAGCTTGACAATAAAAACAGAAGGGTACGTTTCTTCCAATACACCCGTACGCTCAATGGTCTTACGGCGGCCACCATTAGCCCGCAGCATAATTTTCTGACCGATATGTGCATCGAGATTGCGTTTGATATCCAATAGCGTATTTTTAGCCATTGTCGACGACCACCTCTTTTCTTGTCCATTATACCGGATTTTACAGTCATTGTCAAATCAAAACTAATTATTATATCAGTATCAAAAAGTTGTTGTCAATGAATTTTTTTGCAAAGAAAAAAAGCCCCAAAAAGGGACTTTATTCTGCCATCTTTAGACGGCTGACGGATTCACTTTTAACGTGGATAAATCGTTCAATCCCGGCAGACCTACCCGATAACTTCCCCGTGTCTCTACGCCGCCCACACCCTGGCTACCACTGATCGTGTTATGCAGAACATCGCTCATGTTCACCGTTTCTCGCACCGACGTGAAGGCCGCCTTGGCTGCCACATAGACTGGATCCAAGGCATGAATGAGAATTCTGCCCGGTGAACTGGCGAAGTTCGCTCCAGCCCGCAGCAGGGCCTCAAAATGGGACTGGCACGCGCCAGCTACAATCGTGAGCGCATCCAGGTGACGTTCATATTGCCTAGCCACCTGAATGGCTGATACGAAATTTTGAGAATTCTTGTAGCTTCCCAGACTATATAAGTCATAGGGCTGACGAGTTTTGAGTACCCCGTCATGGCCGGTAATGACGACGATATCCGGACGTACTTTGGGCAGCAGACGATATAAAGTGTCCGCCATGGCAGCCTCATGCACATATTGCCCCTCTGCGGGAACACGGAGCTGCTCATAAAGGTTCATGCTTTTTTTTAGATAATTAGGATCGCCATCCAGGTGCAGCACTTTGCCAGGCATCTCGAAATAAGCAGGTTCTTGTTGAGCAGACCATTCCTGTACCAAGCCTTCAAGATTGCGCTCGGCCTGTTCCATCCGATTCTGCTGCAGGCGCGAAAGCGTCTGATGTGCCTTCACATGGGCCTGCCTTGTCTTGGCACTCTGCGGTTCATAAGGAACCTGTATCAAATCGTCCACAGGGGAATCGGCTAACAGCCGGAACTCGGTCCCTTTAATGATGGCACCGTCCGACTGGAGGCCTTCCACCCGAAAAGTCACATCTCCACCGTATGACTTTCGAACGACCAAGTCTCCGATATTCATCAACATAATCACCTCTACCCCATCGTATGGGCAGAAACCCGGATTGGTTCATCCGAATTTTTACAGAGCTGCGCGTACCCCGGCTTCCCACATGACGGTACTAAGTGTCGCGTATTCCTGCAGACTCAATGTTTCTCCTCGTCTCGAAGGCTGAATGCCAGCCTGCTCCAACAGCTGATCAGCCTGTTCTCTGTTCTCCTTTGTGAAGAAACGAGCTTTAAGATTATTCGAGATCGTTTTTCTACGCTGAGCAAAAGAAGCCTGTACCACTTCGAAGTAATGTGCCTCGTCGGGAATTTCAACCGGCGGCTGCTCACGCACCTTCAGCTTGATTACCGCCGATTCCACATTAGGCTGCGGAATAAAGACTGTAGGCGGCACAATGCAGACCAATTCCGGCATACTGTAGTACTGAACCGCAATGCTCAGACTGCCATAGTCCTTTGATCCTGGTGCAGCAGCCATACGTTCCGCCACTTCCTTCTGGATCATGACCACAATGCTGTCCACAGGCAGCTTCTCTTCGAGCAGCTTCATCATGATTGGCGTCGTTACATAATAAGGCAGATTGGCTACAACACTCACTTTATCTACCGTTCCAAAATCCGTACGGAACAGCTCAGCCAGATCCAGCTTCAGCACATCCCCGTGATGCACACGAACGTTCGGATAAGGCTCCATCACTTCCCCCAGAATTGGCAACAGTCGCTGATCAATCTCTACAGCCGTTACAGGCCCAGCTACCCGAGCGAGACGTTCTGTGAGTGCACCAATACCCGGTCCGATCTCAAGT
This sequence comes from Paenibacillus vandeheii, assembly GCF_030433635.1. Classification (NCBI taxonomy): domain Bacteria; kingdom Bacillati; phylum Bacillota; class Bacilli; order Caryophanales; family Paenibacillaceae; genus Paenibacillus; species Paenibacillus vandeheii. Next base: position 18,445 of record NZ_JAROCD010000022.1, on the reverse strand, counting down.
GCGCCTTTGGACTCGTCCAAATCAGCTGCATTTACAATTTTATTCAATATATTTTGATCGATCAGAAAGTTCTGACCCAGGCTCTTCTTGAATGAAAATCCGTGTCTTTGAATAATTTCTTTGGTTCGTTTGGGTGTTGCAATCTCTACGGTTTCTTCCATGCCCTTCATACGCTCACAATCCTTCACGTTCAATTTGCGATAATGCTTCGGAGAACTCTTCCCGGGTAATCTGGAATACACTCAACCGCTTGTGGAACTGCTTGCCGTTGCAATAACCGATGCCCAACAAATTGCCCATCTCCATGCGACGTGCAGCAGCCTGTGGGTGCACAATCAGTCCCGCAGCAATCAGATCCTCCCAATCGATCAGACTTGGTGCGCCTTCATATGACGTATGCACACGAGCCAGTGCATGACGAATCGCCTCCGGTGAGGCGTTCTCCACTCCGATGTCGCCTTTGCGCGTAGCATCCGCCTCCGGAATGAAGGCATGTTTGCAACCAGGTACTTTATTGGCAATGATTTTACGAATACGTTCACCCGCGTGATCCGGGTCTGTCAGTACGATGACACCACGTCTCTCTTGCGCAAGTGCAATCCGCTTTAGAATGCGCTGGTTGATGGCTGATCCACCAGTCTCGATTGTATCTGCCTGAACCGCACGGCGAATGGCTACGGTGTCATCACGGCCTTCCACCACGATCACTTCTTTTATCATGTTCCATTTCTTCCTTTCTAACGCAAAAAGAAGAGGAATATCCTCTTCTCTGCCAAACGCGGGGGAGACTGAATTCAGACCCCTCCGCCGCATATTCCGCATGAATCATTCATGCAACTATTTTATAGCATTCCCATTTCAAAGTAAAACGATTTTAGTTTGCTTCCGGCTTCACCGGACCAATCACATATACCGTCTTGCCTTTCTTCCGTCCGAAGTTCAGGGCATGCTTCACACTATCATAATACACATCAATTTTGTTGCCTTTAATGGCACCACCGGTGTCTTCCGCACGACGGAAGCCAAGGCCCTCGATATACACCCACCAGCCAATCGGAATGATTTTGGGATCAACCGCAATGGTACGTCCCTCGGTGACCCGAGTGCCTGAGGCTGTTTTTGTGCCGATACCGGGCTCTTCAGAAGAGTATGCCGTCATGGATACATTTTTCAATACTTTAGAATATTTAAAAGAACTGCCTGAGACGGTAATCACTTTGCTGCCCGAGGCAGCGGTTTTCTTCGAGTTCGTGGTTGTTGCTGTTTTTGTCGTGGAAGTCTGCGCCGATACCGTCTGAATCACTGGCTCTTTCACAACAGGTTTTGCTTTGGTGCCAACGGCGATAACTTTATCAACGCGATTCGTTGCGATCGATTTACCCACCATTTTTTTGGAGACCAGTTCTCCATCCTGGAACACTTTTTCAATATGCTGTACAAGTGTGCCTTCTTTACCGCTCACAACGACACGATTGTCGCCTTTGTACAAGCTAGGGTCAGCTGTTTTGATCACTTTATAAGCGATCGGCTGTTCCACTTCCACCGTACGCTTGGTTACACGCACTACACGAATTTTCATATCCGCTTCAACAGTGGTTCCCAGCGCAGGATACACTTTATCTTCACTTGCAATCTGAATACCTGATTTTTTAATCGCATCTTTTACCGATGAATCGGTTGTATACAGAGTCTTGGTGTCTCCGTCTGCCGTAATCTTAACTGGAACGGCCCGCTCAATAACGATGCGGTCTCCATCTGTGATCGCCCCATTCAAGGGCATGGATACCTGATCGTGAGGGCTGACTGTGATTGACTGCTCCTCCAGCATTTCCTGAAGCATTCCTGTACGAGTCTCTACCGCTTGAGCTTTGCCATCAATAACCAGTGAAATTTGTTTCCCGGCCTGACCGTAAACGACTAACAAGATCATGATTGTAAGCGCAATTGAGAAAATCGCGATCAATGCCATTTGACGCAAGTTCTCATGCTTCCACCGCAACGCGAAAGACTTACTGGATGATCGTGACTCATGGGTCTCTTCTGGTTGGAATGTGCCCACTTCTCCGTCCTCCTTCATAGCCTCGCCGTCTAAAGTAATGCATGATGTCTTTGACGCGACTATACCAAATTTTCTACAGAACACAGATCGGACCAACATAATCCGGGTTCTGCACCATGAACCAATCTTCGCAACATGATGTCATCCTCCTGAATACTTACCGTATGATGACAGTATTTCTTTTATTCAAAAACAAAAAAGCCAAAGAAAGAGTTTAAGAGGAACTCTTTCGTGGCTTCCGAATGATTCTGAATATCGGAAATTCATGCACGAGGTTGCCTCTCTTTTTCCGCTTGCGAGGTTAGCTGTCGGGTTCGGGCGAAAGAGAGCCGCCCTATCTCCGGTCACCCGCTCATGGCGGACGCCCTTGAATTCACCCCGAGACCCAAAGAAGAAATCAAATACGGCTTCGCAGATTTATACGCTGCTTTTGGGTCAGCGCATGTTGCGCATCGGCTGCAATCACCGATGTTTAAGCCCTATTGGTTCCCCCGCTCTCCGTTAACGGAGACTCAGCGAGACTGATTCATGAAAGTAATGTTGTTTCATCGGAAAGTGTCCCTTTGTTCATCCCCCGAACATCTGTCCAATTTTCCGCACAACAATTCACTGAAAAGATGATATCCTGTTTCTATGCATGTTGTAAAGCGTTGTTCAAGTACGTTTTTCTAAATATTTGGTTAAAATATTGTAATATTCTTGATTTATTTGGATCAAAAAGCAAATTAACTCCGCCTAACTCACTTTTTCACCCGTTTTGCTCGATATTTTAACGAATCCCAAATCGTTCCATGGCATTTCTGGTCGTTATTGCTGCAATTTCCTCTACCGAAATGCCTTTAATTTCCGCAGCTGCTTCTGCAACCAGACGTACATGCGCTGTCTCATTTCGTTTCCCACGATAAGGATGAGGTGTCAAATAAGGCGAGTCGGTTTCAATGAAAAATCGGTCCATAGGAACCTTCTCAAGTACCTCTTTCGGCTGCTTCGCATTTTTGAACGTGATTGGCCCTCCGAAGGAAAGATGGAAGCCCAAATCCAGGCACATTTTTGCCGTTTCCCAGCTGCCAGAGAACGAATGCATGACACCGCCTACTTCTCCAGCCTTTTCTTCACGCAGAATCTTTACAATATCCTCATGCGCATCCCGGTTGTGAATGACAATCGGCATATTCAACTCACGGGCCAGTCCAATCTGTTGTCGTAATACGCGATGTTGAACCTCTTTCGGTGAAGTGTCCCAATAATAGTCTAGACCAATTTCACCAATGGCTACCACTTTTTCATGCTTGCATAAAGATGCAATCCATTCCAGATCACCCTCCTGCATCGTGATCGCATCTACAGGGTGCCAACCTACTGCCGCATATATAAAATCATAGGTTTCAGCCAGCTTCATCGTGGTTGGAATGGTCTCCCGGTTAAAGCCTACGTTAATCATGCGGCCAACGCCTGCATCCACAGCACGCTGAATCATTTCCTCGCGGTCCTCGTCGAATTGTGGGGCATCCAGATGGGTATGTGTGTCGAACAACATCATTTTGTATTTCTCCCTTCGTGTCGAATCAACGACAATCTCTTCTTTATCCACTCTGCAGATCTTAACCAGAAATAAATATTACAAATTAGATCGTGCTTTTATCTATATTTCATTTCATTCGTTCATTGAGCACAACATGTAGAACGAACATGTTCCTTCATATCTATATGTTGCTTAATTTTAGCCGGCTGAGTTGTATTCTAATTGCTCTGATTACAAAATTATGTCGATCTACATGTACTCTCCATTAAAGCAGATTACTGTATCATGAAAATAGCTCTTTTAGAAAGCCTTTTGCATCATGACTCATCAACAGCATTGCACACCATTTAATGTGAGAAATAGGGGCGTATATGGGACGGTAATTCATGAACAATCGCATCCACCTTATTTTGCGGATAATACAAGTGATGTTTTCCCCGATGAAGACCACTGATTGAACGGACGATGTCGGACACCTCTGACAACTCATGTAACTTGTCTTGCCGATCAAGCAGCAGAATCTGCTTGTCCGTTGATTCATCCGGACGAAACACATCATACGGATTATCCGATGGAAAATCAATTTCCAGATCATACTCGGGATTGAGACCTGCTACAGTGAAGGCTTCCCGAATCTCTTCAATCATGTTTACGTCGATCTGTTCAATCTCTACATACTTATATAATTTGCGATCTATAAAACGTTCGCATAACTCACTTAGAACAGCATCGTCCTCTTTGCGCCACTGCATAAATGCCGTCTGAATCAAAGCTTCGTCCAGTTGTAAATATTCGTCCACCGATAGATCTCCCTCGAATAACTGGGGCAGTGGATCGATCATGAAGCGGAATTGGAAACCTTGCTGTATGAGACTTTTCGCCCGCTTAAATATTTGCCGCAGTATAATTTCCGAACTTCGGGTAACCGGATGAAAGTAAATTTGCCAGTACATCTGGTACCTGGACATCAAGTAATCCTCCACGGCGTGCATGCCCGACTCCTTAACCACGATTCGTCCGTGATATGGACGCAGCATACGCAGGATACGGTCAAGGTCGATCGTCCCATAATTTACACCTGTGAAGTAGGCATCCCGCAGCAAATAATCCATGCGGTCCGCATCCAGTGGACTGGTGACCAAATTAACAACAATGGGCTTTTCATACGTTTTTTGAATAACTGAAGCCACTTTCTCGGGAAAATCGGGAGCATACCGTCTTAAGATCGCCCCTACTTCGGTGTCACCTGTAATGATCCGACAAGTCCAATTCTCATGATTCATATCGAAAGCTTCTTCTATAGAGTGAGAGAATGGCCCATGTCCAAGATCATGGAGCAATGCTGCGCAAAGGGCTACCGTTTTTTCCTCCTTTGGCCAATCTGAATAGTGACTTCTTTCGAACTGGGAAATAATCTTACGCGTAATTTCGTAGACACCCAGGGAATGTGAGAAGCGACTGTGCTCTGCACCGTGGAAAGTAAGAAATGATGTTCCTAATTGACGGATTCGGCGTAAACGTTGAAACTCGGGCGTGTTGATCAACTGCCATATAATCGGATCTTGCACATGGATATAATTATGTACCGGATCTTTAAACACCTTTTCTTCCGTTAAACGCTGTTCCATGTCTATTCACTCCTTTAAATATCGTTTGTAGTTGTCGCTTTTAAGTATAATACCACCAAGGATTCGACATGCTTTGACGAATCTTGTCGAATAAGGTAGTTTTGTCGTTTTCCAAATCGACAAAGCTGTCATGGATGTTTAAATACGAAAAATAGCTTCCAATCCCTTACCACTCGTAATCTTATCAAAAACAGCCTTTATTTTAAGCTAATTTTAAGGTTGACTGTTTTGGGAATCGTTGGTATGATGAGTATCATAAAACATAAAATAATGTCGAATAATGACAATGATCGTTAGCTGAGAGGAGCACTGATTATAATGATGAAATCAACAGGTATTGTAAGAAAAGTGGATGAACTGGGACGGGTAGTTATTCCAATCGAATTGCGCCGTACGCTCGGTATTGGTGAAAAAGATGCTCTTGAGATCTATGTTGACGGCGAGCGTATCATGTTGAAAAAATACGAGCCAGCTTGTATCTTCTGTGGCAATGCAGAGAACGTTACTTATTTCAAAGGTAAAATTGTTTGTAACGAGTGTATTTCCGAAATCCCTGCACCTGTGACAAAATAAGAAATATCAGGTATAATGGTCTTATTAAATTGTTATTTCTAACCTTTTTATATTCCTTGATCGCCTTCCCGGTGTGAACCCCACCGCTGGAAGGTATTTTTTTGCTTTATTATGGTTCTCATTACCCAATAGATTAAGCTACGAGTCTGTTTAGCTTCAAAAAGAAGAGCGGTGACGTTTGAAATAAAATTTTCTCCGCTCTGCTTATTTTCATAATCCGTTAAGGTTGGGTCTAAGCTTCCTTTAAGTTTATGTTCCCTATTCCAGTATATATTTGTTGATCCGTTATTAGATTAAAGCATTATACACATCTCGTTTTGTCAAACCACGATCCGTTGCCGTTTTCTTCATCGCATCTTTCCGACTAAGTCCTTCATTCTCATAATGACTTACATGATCCTCCAAAGACAACAGTTGCCACCAGGCTTCCCGCTCGGCCTTTCGCTCCTCTTCCCTGATGCCTTCTACAAGCAAACAATATTCCCCAAGTGGTGGATGTTCCTCAAGCCAGTTAATGCACTCTTGGATACTTCCTCTTGCGAACTCCTCATGACGTTTCGTCAGCTCACGTGCCAGTACAATCGACCGATCACCCAGAATCTCTTCGAGATAGGCCAAAGTTTTGCGAATACGGTGAGGGGATTCATAAAATAGCAAAGTACCGTTGGACTCATTAAAAGCTTCCATCACTTTTCGCATGTCTTTTTTCTCCCGCGGCAAAAAACCGCCGAATGTGAAACGCTCCGTCGGTAAACCGGATACGATTAGAGCTGATAACGCTGCATTGGCTCCAGGAATGGGAATGACCGTAATTCCGGCTTCAAGTGCAAGTTTTACAAGATCGGATCCAGGGTCCGAAATGGCCGGCAGACCGGCATCGCTGACGAGCGCCAAATTTTTTCCTTCTATTATATAGCGTATTAGTTCAGGCCCACTGGCTCCCTTATTATGCTCATGGTAACTGAACAACATCGATGGTGTAATTTCAAAATGGGTGAGCAGCTTTCGGGTCTGGCGTGTGTCTTCTGCTGCAATGATGTCACAGCTCTGCAATGTCTTGATTGCACGAAATGTCATATCGTCCAGATTACCGATCGGTGTTCCTACCAGATATAATTTCCCGGCGTCACCCGACTGCTCCGCGTAGCTCTTCTGAATATGCAATGTCATCTATAACCCTCCTTCCGTTGTATGTTGTACATGCTGCGCCCCGTAATATATGTCCATAATTTCTTCGCAGTACTTCCCCTCTTCATTGTAGACAATCAGCGGTGGAAGCATGCGTACCTCCGGTTTTCCATCCTTGAGTGCTTCAATCAACACCATATTGGCTTCCAAATGAGCACGGGGATGTACCATCCGAATTCGCTTCGGTTCAAGTTTGTACTCACGCATCAGAGAGATGATCTCGCCTAAACGCTGCGGGCGATGAACCATGGATACTTTACCGCCATTACGAACTAGCCGATTACAGGCCTGAATGACTTCCTCCAGCGTACACCCGATTTCATGGCGTGCCATTGCCTGATGGTTGTTCATCTTGAGATCACTTCCATTCAGCGGCATATACGGAGGATTAACTGTTATGGCATCATATACCGCATGGCCCGTTTCTTTCACGAGTTCACGCAAATCACCTTCATGAATCGTAATTGATTCCTCCAATGCATTCAGCTGTACGCTGCGGCGTGCCATATCCGCTAATCGTGGCTGAATTTCGATGCCCTCCAGACTCGCCTGTGTTCTTGTGGTCAACAGGATGGGAACAACCCCATTACCTGTACACAAATCAAGTACACGACCACGCTTGGGTACTGAAGCAAATCGGGCCAATAATACAGCATCCATTGAAAAACTAAACACTTCATCACTTTGAATAATCTTCAAATCATGAGAGAGCAGATCGTCGATCCGCTCCGAATCTTGCAATTTTACTGATTTTTCTGTCATATGATACACTCATCCTCCGGTACTCTATATCTCAGACAAGGTTCTTAACCTTGAAAAAAAACCGTAGGGGATCCCTACGGTCACTTCATTTATTCAAAAAAGACAGGCAGAACAGACAATCGCCTTCCGTCCGCAAATGTCCATAATAGACATTGCAGATATGGAATCCTTCGTGATACAACCGAGCCAGATTATCATACCCTTCACCTACAACATCTTCACCAGTAGCCGGACCAGCAGGCCTTGCTACCGGAGCGAGCGCCGATGCGATGGGCAAATCTGCCGGGGCCTCACGCTTCAGCAGTTTGCGTAACTGCTCATTCTCGATGGTAAGCCGCTGATTATCCTCAAGCAGCTCTTTAACAATCATTTTTAACTCTCCTAAATCACTGTGCAACTGACCCAATTGGGTTTCCATTTCATGAATGTGCGTAAACAGATTTTTCTTTTCCAAGTTTCCACCCCGAAGCAACCTTTATGGTTTACTTGATAACGACGTCATCCAGCGGAAGTTCTTTGACTTTACTGATGTCGAACAGTTGAACATGGACTGTGCGACTACCCGCATTGATACCGACAACTTTCCCTTCACCCAATGAGGTGACGACCAACTTGCCTACAGCCGGTAGTTCTTCTCTCACACTTTCATAGTTATCATGCTCAAATTTCAGACAACACATGAGTCTTCCGCACAACCCGGAAATTTTCGTCGGATTCAGTGACAGGCTCTGATCTTTAGCCATCTTGATTGATACCGGCTCAAAGTCTCCCAGCCAGGAAGAACAACATAATACACGGCCGCAAGGTCCAATCCCTCCAAGCATCTTTGCTTCATCACGTACACCGATCTGTCTCAGTTCGATCCGTGTCCGGAAAATGCTTGCCAGATCCTTGACCAACTCCCGGAAATCCACTCTTCCTTCAGCTGTAAAATAAAAAATAATTTTATTGCGATCAAACGTAAATTCCACATCGACCAGCTTCATTTTGAGGCCATGGTCTTTGATTTTATTTAAACAAGTACCGAATGCTTCTTTTGCTGCACGCTTGTTCTCATCTACGACACGGGCATCTGTCTCGCCCGCCACCCGGATGACCTTTTTGAGCGGCAACACCACATCAGACTCGCCTACTTCTTTCTTGCCAACGACAACCTTACCGTACTCTACCCCCCGCGCTGTCTCCACGATAACGCAGTTTTCTTTTTCAATGGGAAGGTCCAGGGGATCGAAGTAATAAATTTTGCCCGCTTTTTTGAAACGGACACCCACTACACTGTACAAAAAATTAACCCCCTCGTAAGCCAATCCCACTTCGTCTGAAGCCCTGTCTTCTTAGGGAACCCGCCGAAGTTATAACCGTTTGCATATGAATGGAACAAAATCTGTCCTCTCCCAGTCTTATGCCAAACCGATCAAAAATTGCTCCAGACAAAGCTGGCCATTGACATTGAAACGCAATTTTTTTCTGCATGCTGCGGCCATATCCATGTAGGAAACCCACTGCTCGGTGCTGCGGGTGTGGGCCAACTGAGACAGCATGTCCAACTGATCTATAAAAACGATATGTTCATGCCTACCATACTGGACATACAGCATATCCCTGAACCATAAATGGAACAGGCTAAGCATCGTATCCAGGTGTTCTGAGAGTCCGGTTTTAAAAAGCTTCTGCTGTGCAGAGATCAATGATGTACTTCCTCTACCCAGGGACTCCTTCCCTAATTGTAACATTACGTTTCTAATTTCTGCAAACCAATTCTGCTGGAGAATTTCTCTACATGCTTCCAGTCCTGACGCTAAATGGACGGCAGAGCGAGCCAAATTGGCAGGGTGCCCCTCCGCAATCAGCGATTGCAGCATCTCTTCCGGATTCAGTGCACTGAAAGGAACCAATTGAGAGCGTGAACGAATGGTGGGCAGCATCGCCTGTCCATTATCTGTAATCAAAATGCCTACCGCGGGCACCTGTGGTTCTTCCAGAAACTTCAGCAGGCTGTTGGCCGCTTGGACAGTCATTTTCTCTGCCTGTTCGATAATATATACTTTGGGATGCCCAGCCTCTGAACGGTACGAAAAGATGCGTTGGAGATCCCGAATTTGATCAATTTTAATGTTATTCCCATCTGGTGCAAGCATCGTTAGATCTGGATGATTGCCATGTTCGACCTTGCGACATTCAAGACACTGTCCGCAGGCATCATCTTCAAGCTCTGTACAGAATATTGCTTTGGCAAATGTAATCGCCGCCTGCAATTGTCCGCTGCCGGATGGTCCGCTAAACAAATAGGCGTGACTTATGGCATGACGTCTCAAGCTGCTCTGTAACATTTGCTTGGCTGTCTGCTGACCCATAATTTGTTGAAAGGACATACTTCCTCCTCAGAAGCTTAAATTAATAAGCATTCCCCGAATTTCTCCCACTTGCTGTAATAACGTAATCTTGCCTTCTTCTGTTTCCAAAAGCTCGTCCGCCATAGATAATAAGGCAGAGTCAATCTCATCAATTAGCTTGTAACGCTTCCCTCTTCCCCGACGATCCCATCCTCGCGTCTCTTTCATGGACACACCACGGCGGACCGTTTCCTCCAGAAATCTTTTTACAAGCTGCTTGTATGCTTTCAATTCACGAATGGTCATGGAACGAGATAGACGGTCACCCTGCATCTGGATCTCACTTAATCGGCGGGTAAGTTCAGCCTGTGATGCCCGTTCACCCTGGTGATTCATCATATCAGAGAAATTTTTGGATTGAACCGGTTTGGAGCCGGAATCGGAAGAACTGAGTCCACTCTGCATCGGTCGGAATCCAGGGTTGATTTTCATGGAAACGCCTGCTTTCTATCTTAGTAGGCCAATCGCCCATCAGCACAGTGCGCGCTGCGCCTGTGCGTGGAGGAGACCTTATATGTGCTACATCATACTCTATATATAATAGTAGTTAAATATCACCACATGGATCTGTTCGTTGGTTAGTCAGCCTCTGTCCGAAATAAGATTTTTCCCTGATAGAAAAACCTTCTTCCAGACAGAGAACGCGATTCTTAATAACAAGAAGGACGCTACATTCGATTTATGCGTAATGCATCATTAAAAGTGTTCGAATCGATCTACTGGAAGAACAAACACGGTAGCTCCGCCTACTTGAACTTCGACAGGCAGCGGCAGGTAAGAGTCGGTTGTTCCGCTCATCGGAGTGACCGGAGTCACGAGCTGTTCACGAACCTTACAGCTGCTGCGAATGACGTTCATCACGGACTCGACTTGACCATCATCGACACCGATCATAAACGTCGTGTTGCCTGCCTTCAAAAATCCACCGGTACTGGCCAATTTCGTAGCCCGAAAATTTGCTTTGACCAATGCGCTGGATAATCGGTTGCTGTCTTTATCCTGTATAATCGCAACAATCAGTTTCATCCTGCATAACCTCCTTTAGAATAAGCATCTTGTGAAATGCCCCTGTCTATATATTAGACAATTACTCGTCAAAATCCTTCAAAATCTCTGTCTCCAGCGACAAAATCATTGCTGCCAAAACCTCTTCTGGCGTTTGGGAAGCGTCGATGACCTTGATCCGTTCCGGAAACTGTTCCTTCAGTAGAATATAGCCCTCACGTACTTTGCGGTGGAACTCCAGGCTTTCGAGATCGAGACGATTAACCTCACGTCCATCATGAGCATCAATTCGGGCAAGACCTGCTTCCGGCTCAATATCCAGATAAAGTGTGACGTCTGGCATCAGCTCACCTATCGCAAACCGATTGATGGCCCACACGTTCTCCATGCCAAGTCCACGAGCATATCCTTGATAGGTCAGACTGCTGTCGACAAAGCGGTCACAGATGACTGTCTTGCCTGCCTTCAATGCAGGCTCGACCTTTTCCGCCAGATGCTGGCTGCGTGCAGCTGCATAAAGTAGCGCTTCGGTTCGTGCATCCATTTCCGTATGGAGAGGATTCAGGATGATGGCACGTATTTTCTCAGCAATCTCGATCCCTCCAGGTTCCCGAGTAACTACGTAAGGTATACCCTGTTCTTCAAAGTAAGAACCTAATTGGCTAATCATCGTTGTTTTGCCGGACCCCTCTCCCCCTTCCAACGTAATGAATTTACCTCTGCCCTGCATATGCTTCCCTGCTTTCTATATCGATAATTGCTTCTTATTGTGCTGCGATAAATACAGCCTCGATCCTCTCCTACTCCAGACTATGAAATAGCCAGCCTAGAGGTGTATATTCACGACTTCCGGATTAGGTTGGTTTGAGTATAGTACAAGCTTCTTTCTATAATACCATACATGATCCTGCGTTAGCGGTCAGCTATTCTCCAATATTTTCGAGAAGTCGACCTGATCAACCGTAAATAATCCATACCCATAACGGGAGCATGATAGAGCCTGCAATGGCGCTGACGATCATGGATACAGAGCTCAATGCGACTGCATTCTCCCCATACTCAAAGGATCTTGCCATCCCCAGTGCATGGGAAGCCGAACCAAGTCCGATCCCATAGGCATTTCTGCTGTTTACTCTGGCCCATTTCAAAATTAGGGGTCCCAATAATATCCCCGAAAATCCGGCTATCATCACAAATAACGAAGTGAAGGATGAATTTCCTCCCACCTGATCAGCAAGTTGTATAGCAACGGGTGTGGTAATGGATTTGGGTAATAAGGCAATAACAATTTCTTGCGGAAAACCCAGCAGCAGCGATATGGCGGCCCCTGTGGACATGCCAACGATGCTCCCACCCAAGGTTCCACCCAAAATCGGAATGATATTCCGTTTCAGAACATCAAGGTGCTTCGCCAAAGGAAACGCCAGGGAAACTACAGCCGGTCCCAATAGCTCCTGTATCCATTTACCGCCGAGCATATACATATCTAGCGATATACCGGAAAACAGCAGGATCAGTACAATTACGGCCGTTGCCGTTAATACGGGCATAAGAATCGGCCATTTCATTCTTCTGTATAGACGAGTCGCTGGAATATATATAGCCACGGTGAGGGCAATCATTCCGATTCCGAGGATGAATGTGAGCATGGGATCGCCTCCTTCTTGCCTTGATGCGACGATCTCCACGTCATAAGCCATTCACTGATTTTTGCAGACAACAGACAGGTAACTAATGTACTAACGATCAACCCTAGAACAAGCAGTACGGTATTGGCTCTAAAAAAATCAAAATGATTGATAATGCCCACCGTGGGAGGGATAAATAATAATTGCAAATTTGATTGAAGCCAGGATGAGCCCTCTTCTCCCCAGCTTACTCTGATCCATCCCAGTTGAATGACGATGAATAAAAGCACCATGCCCACAATACTACCTGTTAAAGGCAGATGCAGTATGGCCTGAAGCAGGTTTCCTATCCAATAAAATCCATACATCAATAGGACTTGCAGGACGATTCCCATATATTTTTTTAGCGGAATATCCAAAGTTTGTTCCCTTCTTTCTTGATGTCCAGACAACAATGATGTCCTAACTTGTTTGAGCATTTTGCATAAATTAAAGAATGTATTTCAATCAACCAGTTATAGATCCGAATGCTCCTATTCGTCTATACGTGGTACCCATGAGTGAATTGAATCGAATTAAGCAAAGTGCCGGTTTTAATGCCGGTTGATTCCTCAATTTCTTTGCCTATGCTGAACTCACTTATTCTCTAATGATTTTCAATGTTTGCAGCGAAGTATCCGTTAAGCCGTGGAACCTTGCTCCTTCATCTCTCAGCAGCTTAATACGTGCTGCCATGGACGCGCTTATTCGCTCACCAGCGTACACAAGAGGTATGCCGGGCGGATACGGAATGACCATCTCCGCAGAGCGAAGACCTACACAATTTTCGATGGAGATTTCTTTCGTATCCTCCTCCATAATGGGCTGCAACGTGAACGGAATGGGCTCCGAAAAAGGAGTACCTTCTTGAAAATTGTTCCACGTGGAAATATAATTTTCAGCCTCTTTTGTATAACGCTGAGATTGCTCATCAAGAAATTGGCTCTGCTCCTGCTCAAGGCTTATTTGCCGTAAAGCCTGCAGTAGATGCTCGGCATCGCGCAGCGACGAGCCAAGACTGAAGAGCAGGACGACGTATCGTTCGTCGCTCATTTCGGGCACGCAGCCGCGCGCTTCCAGCTGCTGCTGCAGCCCATAACCGCTCAGCACCCCTGTGCCGTCATAAATGACGGCCTTGAACGGGTCCTGAGCGGTATACCCCGCTGCGGATGGCAAAGCCGCCGCGGGCACTGCTTCAGGCCGCCCCAGTGCAGCGGCGGCCTCGGACTTCCCGCCAGCTGCCGGCTTCGCCCCGGCTGGCGGATCTTGCTGCAGCAGCTGTGCCGGCTGCAGCAACCGAAAGCGCGGCAGCTCCGCAAGGCCGCGCTTAAAGGCGTCCACGGCGGCAAGCCCCGCCGTGAAGGCATTCGCGCCCTGCGTATGCAGTAAGCGGCGCGCCAGATCAAGCGAAGCCATCACCGGGTACGATGGGCTCGAGCTTTGCACCATGGCCAGACGCTGACGCAGCAGGGACCGGTTTAACCGTGGTCCCTTAATGTGCAGCATGGCTCCCATGGTGAAAGCAGACAGCATCTTGTGGGTCGACTGCACCACACCGTCTGCTCCGCAGGACAGTGCAGAGGCTGGCAGCTCCGGATGCTGCCCATAATGCGCGCCATGCGCTTCATCCACGAGCAGCGGCATGCCGGCCGCGTGGCAAACCTCAGCGATGGGCGTCAAATCAGCACCCATCCCGTAATAATTGGGCAACGTCACAAGTACTCCCTTTGCCTCAGGATATGACTGGACAGCAGCCCGCACCGTCTCAAGCGACGGCATCACCGCAAGTCCACTCGCTGGATCAACCCATGGCTCCAAAAATACAGCCCTTGCACCTGCAAGCATCAACCCGTGAATGACGGACTTGTGCACATTACGCTGCACCAGTACAAGGCTGTTCGGTTCATTACATACGGTCAGCAGCAAAGACAAATTACCAGCCGTACTGCCTCCGACAAGGAAGAAGCTCTCCTCTGCCCCAAAACAATCTGCGGCCAGCTGCTGCGCCTCCAATATAACCCCTTCTGGATGATGCAAGTCGTCCGTACCCGAGATTTCCGTTACATCCAGCCGCATCATCTCCAGAAACGCACTCACAGGTACCACAGCTGCTGCAGATCCGTCACTTCCATACCTGTCGGGAGCCGTCAGCCCGCCAATTTCATTGCCCTCCCTTTGTTCCTCAGCTTGTCTGAAGCACTCTTCCTCATCATGTACTGAATGTCCCATACCTCGTTTTCCCTTTGCCTCACCCTCATTCCGGTAATCGTCAACGACTCCTCTATCTGACTGCTGCTGTTCCGCTTGCTCCAGTAACCTGCGATAGACTTGTCCATTCTTGTGTCCAGGTACATGAAAAGAACGCTGCCCCGAATCACGATACGCAAGCAACGCTTCATATAAAGGTGCGGTATTTGATTTATGCTCCATTGAATAATCATCCTGTACATTCATAAATTTTGATACTGCCGTACCAATGCTCTTTCCATAACAAAAGCGACCTTCGACCTTCTCACTCTTGTTCCTCTCCCACCATCTGCTGCATTCAAATCTTGGAGGTGAAGAACTTCTCATCTCATTATATCAGGAATTGTCCAGCACCCGTGCAAATCAGCGTTTTCACCAATGGAGCATCCTCATATCCTGTCACACACAGGGCCTTATCATGTCCATCTTCCCCTTCTTCTTTCCCCCGATAAAAACAGAAAAAGGCCCCTAGGTAGGGCCTCTATGCACATCGATACAAATCAATGTGATGTTTCACGAATATGATTTAACGCGCTTTACGCGTTCTTTTGCACCCAAATCTGCTTCATTTGATGAATAAAATAATTGTACTTGGCATCTTGTGCATCCGTATGAACCATTTCTGCTTCACAAGCGTCACATATAAATTCAGATACAATAAAAATGCCTTCTCTTTTGGTCTGTTCGCAGATAATGCATGTGTGTTCGGCGTGTCCTTCCATCAACCATCCCACCTTGTTTTACGTATTACTATCAGTATTGCACAGTTTCTATTATTTTAAACCTTTTCATAGTGCTTTCTTTCTATAAAATATATATATTCGCCCACCCCTCTATGGGTGTCTGTACCGAAAACAAACATAAGAAAATGCCTTTCGTTCTATACTTCCGTGAGACAGCCTGCATTTGGAAGCCCTTTTCCTCGCCCGATTATTCAGCAACAGCCTCGCAGATCTGCAACTTCTTCTATTATATGAAAACCATTTCTGGACGGCCATTACAAGAAACGTACCCGCACTTCATTGCATTTTCCTCTGTGATTTACCACTCCTCCTGCTGCTCCAAAAACTTATATTCTATAATCTTAAAAAAACTTGGATTTTCAGCCGATATATAATACATCACCATTCGGAACCTGACAGCCAGATCGTTCGACGGTATACTTGTATAAGAACAATCTACTTTCATATCTTGTACATCAATCTGGAGCACACACAAGGTTCATATACGCATCTCTGCATCACCTGTCTCCTTATTCATGAAAACGAATACCTTTTGCAAATGAACGTGATCCCAGAAGGAGGATTTGTAATCGTATGATCGCCGAACCGGAGAATAAAGTCACTTTTTATCAATACCGGCTTCTCAAAAAAAAGGCCATTGCCCGCAGCGTGATCTTCAGCTATTTGTGTCTGCCTGTGATTATGCTCCTGTTTAACCTATTGGCATTCTCCTGGACCGGCCTCTTCTTCTTTATCCTGGCAGGCCCGATTACGCTTTGGATTCATTATGTCATTGCCAGAACCATATTACTGTTGGTCCGTACCTCTTATGCCCGGCGCTGGCGATGGAACCTCAAAATGCCTTGGTTCGGCTATATCCCAGACCAGCATTTTAGCTACCGCATGTTCGTCCGGGTCCACCTCAATATGAGCTGGATTGGGCTATGTATCATTACCGTCTGCTTAATATGGTCACCCTTGTCCTTTACCCTATCGCTAATTTTCTGGCATCTGTGGCTGCTTGTACCGCGTCTATATGTTGTTCTTGTGCTCTCACGCGAACGCAAGGACGGACTTATCAAACTAAATGAACAAGATGTTTCCTACTACCTGCAATAATCGTTCTCGTTCTATCCTTCAACTATAACCTTGCCACATGCAATGTATATTGAACCCGGTAATACATAATTGCTAAAGCTCGTCCATATGTTCTACCCAAATCGACGCAACCTCACCTTTGACACTCTTCCATACTTACTGCGTTGTACTTCCTATCCTTAAAGGTTATCCACAGTGGATAACCTTTTTTACGTTCCCTCCTTTTTTCCCTTATCCACAGCATGGGTATAGTTAAAATGGTTATCCCCAATGCAGTATATTTATCTCCGCTCCGTTACACGCTCTGACGCATTGAACACCTCTCATCAATACGGGCGAGACCTGCTTCCGGTTCAATATCCAGATAGAGTGTGACATCAGGAATCAGCTTACCTATTGCAAACCGATTGATGGCCTTGAATACATATATGAGGCTCATAACATGCTTTGCTTTCTTTCCGGTGCTTACTCCCCTCTCTTACTGAGTTACTCTACAGACGACTGAAACCGGCCTAAACGGCCTCTTACAAGGACATATTATTGATGCCTCATGTCTTTCTACGTGAGTGATATATCCCTGTTGATCTAACGCTCCTGGTCAAGTCACCACCAAAAGACAACGTCACACGCTCCAAGTCTCATCCAATATGGTTCATGACATGCTCAACTACATACAAAAAAAGCTCCCGATCACTAATCGGGAGCCTTACTATAATACGGACCATTACACCGTTAATTGTTAAACCATTACATCAAAACACAACGCATTCAATCATCATCATCAAGTGATTTTACTGTCGTCTGGGCAGCTTCACTTTTCGGAACCATCACCGTGAAGAACCCATCATGTACAGCTAATTGTACAGTATGCCCTTCTTTAGCAAATACACGTAGGGAACTTGAGTCATTGGATGTACTCTTGGCTTGCTTTTCTGTCCAGCCCCAGCTTTTAATCTCGTCTAGATACACCTCAGGTAAACTAGTGCTCTCACTAATACCAGACAGCGTATATCGAACATAATCCATATCCGAATTGTTTTCAGACTGGTCAGATTTATTCGCCACTTTAGGAACCGGGAAACCCTTCTCGTTTACCGCTCCTTCATAAGAAGTCCATGCAGATCCTGCTTCACCGCATCCTACAAGCACGCCCATCAGGCCGAGCAAGAGAAACGAATGAAGAACTAGTCTTCGCCAACTTATCACACACACCCTCCTTTTCACAGCTGCACATTCCAGCTCTGTGGTCAGGTACTTTTAGCATATTTAACATAGTCCTATTATACTGGTTTCGAATGCGTTTTCCGTAACAAAAATGTTACCTTCATTTCAAGACTTTTATATGGTCTCACTTACCCTCATTTGAGAGTTAAATCGTCTGCATTCAGCCATTTGGGTCAGTTACCAAAACCAGATATCAATGCATCTTTATCTTAGCTAATTATTCAATCTTCCTTATAAACAAATAAAAACCACCACCGAATAACATCGGCAGTGGTTCTTTGCTTGGCGGCGTCCTACTCTCCCAGGACCCTGCGGTCCAAGTACCATCGGCGCTAGAGGGCTTAACGGTCGTGTTCG
>NZ_JAROCD010000021.1:0-82925 GCF_030433635.1 Paenibacillus vandeheii | reverse complement strand
CGATATTTAGATATCCATCTAATCGGCAATCGGACTATGTTCTTGTCCATTTCGGCAATCGGTACAAGTTCTTGTCCATGGCTCGGGACAAGAACTTGTACCGATAAAATAAAATAGCCGCTAAAATAGCGACTTCAATGGGACCATGTACTTGTCCCTCGACATTATCACCCTTATATAAATTCTGTAGTATTACTAAACGATGATTCAACATCTATTTTAAGGGTAAAGACATATTTGGGATACTAGTTTTATCCTGAATATCCCTAAGGGGAGTTTTGGATGAATAACTTTAATTTTTTCGATACAGATGAATCATCTGGATGCATAATTGTACATCTTATTAGTGGTGAGTTTTATACTGGAAAATGCATCAAGACTTCTAAACCTAATATCATCACTATAGATACCACAGAAAGTAAAATTGAAATTCCATTGTGGACAATCAAGCGTGTTAAATTTGTCTAAAACTTTGACTTATCATGGTCATGATGCAGTTTAGATATCTGGCAATAATTTCTCAATGAGCTTCTTAAAGACCATTGTTAACCCTTCTAAATATATCTGTCTTAGTTGAACAAAGCAGCTGATCATATGGATCAGCTGCTTTGTTGGTATTATCCAGGTATTGTTTAAACTAAGAAAGCCTTAGAAATAATGACCAATAATATAAAGAGTACGAGTATTGCACCGATGGACGTAAAACTACTATAACCTCCACTTACTCCTCCTACATTACCATTTCCATATTCACTCATGCTCCCATCCCCCTCTTTGTGATATGAGATAGATTATTCAGATACATCTTTTTTGTTAAGGCTCTACAAAAAAAGGGCATTACCACAAACAGAGAACGTCTTCTTCCGTTCAGTTTATGAAATATGTTATACCTATTAGTCTTAAAACCAACCATGCAATCAAACACTTTTATTGTTATCTAATTGATAATAGCCTTTTTTATTTTGATAGCCACTTCATCCATGCAATTTACCGGGTATTACATATATTATGCCATATCTAAGTTGTAAGGAGGTGAGTATTTCATGACCACTTTTTTGGATGCTCGAACATCACAAAATGCAAGTTTAGCTAACTCTATTTCTGTACCCCATTCTATTAATTAACACTCCTCAGTTATTCGGACAAATTGGACTACTGACAGCCGGTGCTGGGACAAACCCACGTGTTCAATTTAAAGGAACGGTTTCCGTTACACTTCCGCTAGCCCTTGCTGGAATTACGATTCGAGTCATACGAGGAACCCAGGCAACAGACCCTGCAGTATATTCTGCCACGGCTACATTTGCGCTAAGCGTCTTAGCGCCACAGGTCATTACGTTTTCGGGTAACGATTTTAATCCACCTATCCTCCCCCAATTGACGTACACTGCATTTATCAGCTCCAACCTACTAGGCACCGTGCGTGTAGGACCGGAAAACTTTGATGGATTTATTGTATCCGATTAATAAAAGTGTATAGATAGGAGGAATCGCCATGGTACGTACGCTAGATGCTCGTACTTCTCTCGGATCCAACGGTGTTACTCCATTAAATGCTCCACTAGCACCCAATGTGCCGACTCTTGTGGGGATCCTCGGACTTAATATTTTTAGTCCAGGACCACTCATTCGAACACAATTTAACGGCACGTATCGCATTTCAGTTGCCAATTTGTCTTCTATTCCTTCTGCAGTCCGCTTTGAAATATATAGATCTGCTTCAAATTCAGGAACACCAGTCTATGTCGTTCAACAACCCGTTTTCCCTTCGGAAGGAAGTATCTTAGCGAGTTTTGAAGGATCCGATTATAACGTTCCAGCTCCCCCATCTGGCCAACTGATCTATTCATGTTATGTAACGTTTGTTCCAGTATCTCCATCTGAAGTAGCTACACGTGTAGGGCCCGAATGTTTTAATGCCGTTGCATATAGTGACGATTAAGGTCAATCCACTCCTAAATAAGAGAGGAGGACTACCATGGTCAAAACGTTAGATGCACGTATTTCTCAAGGTTCCAATGGACGAAATATTTTAACTCCGAGTTTTACAAATGGAGTTCCTTTACTTTTTGCGCAATTAGGATTGCAAGTAAATAACCCGGGTGCATCGGTCCGTACGCTTTTTTCAGGTATAGTCGAACTTACAGCGAATGAATTGCCTATTAACGGAAACCTTGTTATCGAAGTATACCGGGGATTAGGAGCCTCTCAGCAGCTGGTTTACCGAGCTGGAACGATCGTACTTGGTAACGAATTTTTTAGTCCATGTGTATTTAGCTTTACGGGTGCAGAGTACAATGTACCCACTTCTGGAAGTGGACAAATTATCTATTCAGCTTACGCAATATTTACCTATAATCCTTTGTTTAGTGTGAATAACGTGCGTTTGGGGCCAGAAAGTTTTAATGCAACGATGTATTCAGACGATTAGGGTTCGGATATACTTGGTGGCTGCAGTTCTTTCAGTTAATTAGCCTTCGAGTGTATAGTATAAACTCTATCACCGTATAGCTAATATGTTGAGTCAGTTGTATCAAGTTAGCTGTACAAGCTCTACAATAACAAAGCCAGCCGGGAGTGAATCGGCTGGCTAACCTTTTCCAACAGAAGTAGACACAATGTCTACAATAATATGATATGTAACTCTACAGAATTGGTGCAATTTTAACTTTGAATGACAAATAAAAGGTTCGAAGAACGATTCATCATTCCTTTCCGTTAGCTTAAAGAAACAGATAAATGACCTAATCAACATTGGTACCATATACTTTATCTTTCCAATGTAACAAGCTCTTACCTTAGCCAGAAAAAAGATGGTTTTTAGATACAAAACACGTTTTCAAAACGGTGAATTTTTTATTACCTTGCTTTTATCAGCCACAATAGTTCCAATTAAAATTTTTCAGATAACTATCTAATCCGAAATGACACAATGTTCTTGTCCTTTTCGGCAATGGAACCAAGTTGTTGTCCTCAGCTTGGGACAACAACTTGGTTCCATAAAACAAAAAAGCCGCTATAATAGCGACTTTGAATGGAACAATGTTCTTGTCCCGCGACATTTTGTCATTCTTGTCGGAGGACAAGAACATGTACCGTTAAAGGACAAGAACTTGTACCGATTACCGTAAACTTCCGTAAACTTCTCCCTTTTCCTTTTTTCCTCTGGGGTTTAGTGTCTAAACACACAAAAAAACCGTTGATCATTTTCGATTAACGGTTTTAAAAATTCAATTTTTTCACATATGTTTCGACTTTTTTTTGAAGCATCTTATGCTCATCACTTGGATTATTCATGATAAGCATTGCAACTTTTTGTGGTGTGAACGATATCATCGACTGAATATCTCCTTTAGCGCTTTCATGCTGATAAGGACATTCGAAATCATCAAGTATCGATTTTGATTCATTTTTATTTAGATGATAATACTCAATGCTGCTGGAAGAACTGCTCTCATCAAAATTGTATTTAAAAGCAACACTGGGAAAAGACCGATCCCTCATGTTCTCAATTTCTTGCCAAGATGGTACGCTAATTTCTTTACTCCTCTTCCCTGCAATCTCTAACCAAGCACAGAAGAATTTTTCACTGAACTGCATGACTAGTTTTTCTAGAATCCAGGTAAGTATTCTCGGATCAAGTCTTTGGATAATCTTCATTTGATAACTGACGACCTGATCAGAAAAATACTCCAGAAGATCCCTGATTATTAGTGGTTCAGCATCAGAGATCAAGGTTGTTCTTAAAGAATTAAAGCCATAGAAATGTTCCTCCTTTAAAATAGATTTCCTCCAAAAAATATAAGCATAGGCATAGGGACAAATTTCAGGAAACTCAATCGCTTCATGCGATTTTCTTAGCTCCATTAATTGAGTGATGCAATGTTGATGGGTTTGGAGTATATCCTGAAACAGTCGCTCTACAACTCGTTGAACAGCATCGGAAGTAACTTTCAGCAATTCTTTTTGGAAACGATTAGAGAAGTAATCCCCCATGTGTAAGGATTCGGCTGAATGAAATACTTTTATTTCTTCAGGCGAATCCTTAACTAATCGTTTCAGATTGCAATGTTCTGAATGAATGATCCATTTAGACTGCATATTTGATTGACTTGCCTGATTTACTTGAAGCCAACGAAGGACATCGGGATTCATTTGATTAGGCGATCTCCATTGGTTCCAACTGGACACATGAAAATTAGCCAAAGCATGTCCACACTTACATTGAAATGCATGTTCTAACTGTCTATTAGACAACAAGAAAGGTATTGTTGACCCACAGCAAGGACAAACATGATTCAATTTAACATCATGAAATACACACTCATCGAAAAGCCTGAACTGATGCAACCAAGAATGAAACCCTCCCTCCATACACTGCGAACACCAATGTAAATCTGGATAAAACCAATGCTCCGAGGAGCTGTATAACTCAGTAAATGGAGCTATCAACGACTGAATATTTTTATTAATGTGCTCTTGCAAGTTGAAATCCATTGTTTTATGAAGTCTTTCGATGTTAAAACCACTTAACTGTAATAGTTCTCTTTGCTTATCTCCAATGTGGTGTTTAATACTCTTTACATGACTACTACCAAATACTTGTAGAATCTCGTTCCGATCTGTAAGGTTTACCAAAGCCAATTTTTCAAATACAGACCATGGAGATTCATATTCATTAATCCATTCTTTCCTCCATATGACATTCATTAATTAATCTCCACTACCCGCTAAAGACATATAAATTTCTGACTCAATGTAGCCGCTAAGCTTAATGGATTCTAACCAATCTTGAGGTGAAATCCATTCAAGTTGTTCCCCATGAGCCCCATATATCTTCAAGGCGTTTTCAACAGCATACGTAAAGTACTCCATAGGGATCTCAAGTTTTGAATGAACACCGTGTTCGCTGCGAAGGTTCTGAAATTGTTGATATATTAAAGTAGCATCATCTTCCAAGCGATGACCTTTCTCATATCCTTCTGGAAAAAAATATCTGGTGAAACTCCAATCACTGTTTTCTGGATATGCAGAGATTTCTGATGAATCGTAGCATCGAAGAATAGCTCTGATATCGTCCAAGGAAGTGATACCGAAAAAACGATGCTCATGTGTCATAAAACGTCCAATGATTTGTGACTTACGTTGCCCTAGAAAAAATGTTCTTCTCGTGAGCAATTCTTCTTGACCAACGCAAATCACAGTCATGCTGATTTTCGCACGATCCAGTTGATTGTGGATGTCCATTAACCAAATATAATGTGATTCTGTCAGGCGATGTGCCTCATCCATAATTAAGATTACCCTTCTTAAACGAGACAATTCTGCTCTTTCTGTTAGCAGATTGACAATTTGGTTCCGCATTTCATCAGCTTGTCTTCTAGCTATAAACGGAAAATCAAAGTCATGAAGGAGATCTGCATAAAATTTACCTTCGTTTGGAAACTTGTATGAATTACTGTTGGCTATAAAGATTGGTATGGGCGCATTCATAAAATGTGGCAGATTCTCCAAAGCAAATTTTAATGCAGTTGTCTTCCCAAGGCGTGGCCGACCATAGACAATCATTCCTGGTAATCGGTTCAGTACAATCTTTTTGAGGTTATCCATCAAGCGGAGTACCTCTTTGGTTGGGAGTAAATAATGCCCTACTTCAATAGGGTGTGTTCCTACAGGTATTAAGTGATTTTCCAATGTCATCTTCTCCTTATTTAATTTAATACGTCTTTGTCTTGAATTGTTTTAATAAGCGTTCATAGTTATCCATCTCATTAAGCTTTTCCCTATTCCTTTGTTCTTCTCGAACTTTGTCTAATAATTCATTTTGTGCTTTTGCTTCTTGTAATGCTTTTGTTTGTTCTTCCGCTTCATCTGTTAACTTTTGTTTAATTACCTCTTTTACTTGAGTAATTTTATTTATTGTTGATTTCTTGGAATTTTCTTTACTCAATAAATAGTCAGTATACACGAAGATAGGGTCGTCCCAAGTCGTGTAATGAATTAGCTTTCGCTGAACTAATGAATTGATCGCACGTCTCATTTGCAAGGAATGTGGAGTGAGTGACCACCTTCCACTAGCTGTTAAATAACCAAATTCACTGCCGTCAGGTAAAAATGCTTTTATGATACGCAGATCGTCAACATTCACATGTACAATGAGCTCTTGCTTGATTAGATGAGCAGAATTCGCAAGTTTTTCACTCCGGTATTCTACACCTTCATATTGAATGTAGGGCTTTCTTCCAGTCACTAGAGAGCCTCTTACGGTTCGATTTATTTGGGTTTGCATAAACAACATCTCCGATCGTTTCTCTTCTTCTAGGCGCCTTGGTAATAAGCCTCTTTGGTGTATTCTTTTTTCAAGAAGTTCAAGGGGCGTTTGTTGATAAATCCCGCCATGAGGTGTACCATTGTAATTTGAAATCATTACATCCACGAGTTGCAATAAATGTTCGTAAGTGATGTTAAGACGCAGTGCTGCTTCTTTAGGATTGTTTCTTCTAGGGTCATCTGGACCACTCCCCGTTGTATTTGGTAACCGGTGAAACAGGCTTCCTGCTAAGGTTCTAAAATATCTCTCAATCACTCCTCTTCTCATTGGAAGTGCTACGGGACCAAAGTTCGGTGTACATCCAATAAGATTCGTGAGTCGATTTTGCACCATTTTAGCATAGTGGGATTTCGCATTATCTAGACACATTACATCCCATACTGCCCACTCTAACTCCGGAAACTTTTCTGATGGAAAACCTCCAGGGGGATGGTAACTCAGGCCTGGGATTGTCAATTCAAGTCGTTTATGTGGCATGACTGCATTACGAACGCAGTGCATCACGTCACTTCCCCCATACTCTCTACTTAGTGAAATTGAATATCCCAAAATGTTCCGAGTACTTACATCGATAATAGTAAGAATCCAGAACCGCTCAAGAGTCAGGGTCATAGGGTCTCCATCTGGTGTAACGATATCTACTGTAAAAAAACCGTCAATTCGATGAGCATCAAACTGAACTTTCTGATAAGGGAATAGACTTGATAGTGAGTTTTGATCCGCTTCCCCTACTCGGTTTGCTTTTTGGAACGCATCGTTACCATGGCGAGATGCAGCTTTTCTAAAGTTTTGCTCAGCTATTTGTTTGATGTAACGTTGTAGAGCCTTATACCCCATCCATTTTGTATTTAAAGGGTAATCGGAGAGCGTTATCCCCTTTTCCCTGCACTGATCAATAAATCGTTTGTGTATGTGCTTTATCTTCATGACTGGTTCCAATGAACGCTTTTTTCTTCCTAAGAAAAGATCTTCTACCAGGTCTTTAATATCTGGATGAATATCCATAAAACGATTGAATTCTCCGGTTTTTTGATCTTTATTTCTTTTTTGACCTAATAAATCCAACTCATATTTTTTTATATTTTTTTGTGGAATCAATCCTCGAAATCCAAGAACAACGCCATCTTGATCGTACTGAATACATCTTTGAATTAATCTTCTCAAGTTTCTAGGGGAAACTCCGGTTGTGCGGTGAATATTGTCTAAATCATCTCTCCGGAAATACATTATTACTGCGTTTTTACGCTGTACATACATTGTATGTGCAGATTCAGTGAGAGCATTCTCATCTACAGAGGGCCAAAGTTCAGGATTAGCTTGGTCAGGTTCTAATCCATTCTGCTCGTATATTCGCGATCTGCTCATGATCTCCAAACCTCCATATCAAACCCGATAATTTGATCTTCCATGTTCGCTTTGATATTCCCCTCATAAAGAAGCCATTTTAAGCTTAAAAGTGTAGACTCAATAGAAAGATTAGAGAGCTCTTTCACAACTTCTTTAATCATTATCCCTTCAGGAGGAATAATGCCGATTACTTCGTTTAAATAAAGAGGCTTCTTATTATTGACTACTGACATACACAAGGATGTTCTGTTCTCAACTGAATGTCGGCCCTTTCTTATATCGCCTTCTGTGCGAACTACGTAATGTTTGTTGTTGATACGACACCATTCTTTTTGCGCTTCGATTTGCCGTTGTGTTCTCGCGTGTTTTGGATGTTTAGATGTCAGTTCCTTCTCGTATTTGACTTCAACAAAAATTTCCGATCCATCTTTTTTTAAAATCCACATATCAAATATAGATGTGCGAAGGCGGCCGTTTAATACATAAGAGATCTCCAGTGGTTGCTCACAGTATGTAATGACTTCGGGGTCCGCATCAACCATAGCCCAGTGATCGTATTCCAGATCACTATATAGGCTCACGATCCGCTTACCTACTTTATTTCCACGCGGGGTCCAATAATTGTTTCCATATTTTTTGCTTCGTAGAATCTTGATGGGCTGGTACTTTAAGAGTTCGTTTCTATTCATAGCAAGTTACCCCTTTAGATTTGTTTACCTGTATAAACAAAAATTTAGAATTTTATACACATCCATGTATAAAAATTGCCTTTCTATGAACATACTAAAAAGTAATAGAATGATAGAGGGAGAGAATTTTATATGTCAGAAGAAGAATTTTATAAGTGGTTAGGTGAGCAACTTCGGGATCTTCGCAAGTTAAAAATGAAAACGCAAGAAGAGTTATGTCAGAATTATCATCTTGCTCGTTCTTCCCTTGCCAATATTGAGCAGGGAAGGCATATGATAAGTGCATATAATTTGTATCTATTGTTGCAATTGTTAGATGTTCCACTCGAATTATTGTTCGATAGTCCTCTTCAAAAAAAGGTTTTAACAAACAAGGTTTCATCTTAAAATGTATCAAACTGAGGCATTTGGGGCACACATTCTGAAAAGAGATTAAGGAAGGTGTCCGTGTTTATGAAAGTGCAAGAATCCAGAGATTTAACCATACTATCGGAGCTCATTGAAGAGTTACCTTTAGCCGTAAAATGTTTCATTGAACATAAGCTAGACCATGATCGATCACCTTCTTCTTTGTTAGAGTATACCCGAGATTTTCGTATTTTTTTTGACTGGATCGCACCACATCTGTGGCCGTTCGTTGCTAGTGAAAAAGAAATTACCTTAGACATGTTAAATGATATAAGGCGTGAACATGTGCAAGAGTTCGCAGATTACTTGACATCGTCTAGAAATTTGAAATATACGTCCCTAGTACGTAAGATTCATTCGTTGCGCTCGTTGTTTACCTATCTTCATTTGAGATTTGAGTGTAACGAAACACCTATTCTGAAACGTAATGTTTTTGCTACTTTCATCATGGAAAGGCCTAGTAATAATATGGAGGTCGCGCGTCAGTTACAGAACAAGATCCTACGTCTCAATGAAATCCCTGCATTTGTTAAGTTTGTGCAGGAAGGCGTAATAGAACAAAATAATGTACAAGCCCAGTGGTTCCATAACCAGAATCGAGCTCGTGATGTCAGTATCGTTACCTTCCTCTTAGAGTCTGGAGTGATAGTAAGTGATATTGTCAATTTGGATCTTGATGATATTAGCCTTCAGGATGACTGCGTTATTGTGACGAGGCAGCAAGCTAGCGTACGAACGAAACACCGAATTATGTTTGGCGATAATGCCAAAACCTATCTTTACGATTACTTGAAAGTTCGAACTGGCACGTATACTCCTCAAACAGATGAACGAGCGTTATTCTTGGCAAAACCTAACGGCGAAACACAGGGTAAACGAATCTCAAAGCGTGCAATTCAAGTTATGGTTAAGAAGTATGCTTCGAAATTCGGTGCCTCAGAAGTTACTGTACGCCAGCTCACCCATTCATTTGGAGTTCAATACGCAGCAACGAATACTGTCCGTAATATGAAACAACAAATGGCTCAGCGTAATATTGAATCACTAGAGAAATATTTTATACTGTCCAGTCTAGTTGATTGAATTACACTTACTATTAAGGTCTTATTCTCTTTGAATAAGACCTTTTTTATTGTTTCGGTGTGACTAATTAATCTGTTTTGTGATGTTCTTCTTTAGCTGCTTTAGTTGGTTCAATCGATCGTGATAATCATCTAAATCCTTTACGTTTCTCTTTTCCAAGCTTACCCAAGTAGCCACACTTACTTCATGATATTTTAACGAAATAATCAGAATTGCGTCGTGATAGTCTTTGATATGAACGATAGGGATCTTCCATTCTCCTTGATCTCTAGCCTCGTCAAACCACTTCTTTTTTATGACTTCTCGATTGGTATATTGTCTTCCGTTAAACAAAATCCCTTCTGCCGTTACCGTAGCGATCCCAATACCTGCTTTGAGTGTTTCATTCATCCTCTCCACCTCCCCTATTATTTATGCCCATATAAATTGATATATAAACTTATCATATTTTAAAAATAATCTATATACATTAATGTATTGAAGGTTTCACATTGTTTAGACTTAATTAGAGGTGTGGCAATGAACGAACCTGTATTAAGATTAGTGGGGCAACGTGTCCGGGAATTACGAAAAAAACAAGGATATTCGCAGGAAGAATTAGGTGAAATGGCCGGCTTCCACTTCTCCTATATTGGGGGTGTTGAACGTGCCGAGAAAAACATAACCTTGTTAAACCTTCAAAAAATTGCGGATGCTCTTGAAGTTAACGTCCATGAACTCTTTTTTTACAGCAAGTATGTTAAGACTGGCCAAAATGATAAAGAGAAATTGCTAAACGAAATCAATGAGAAGCTTTGGCCTATGAAATCTTCTGATTTAAAAAAGGTTAACCTGCTCTTATCTGAATTTTTCGATAGTTAACACAAAAAAACCGATGTAACTGACATCGGCTTTTTTTGTGTTTCATTATTCCTTCCAGGCTGCTTCACTTTTTATGTTAATCCAAGAGTATCTATTATTCTGCTGTACTAGTCCCTCCATCATATTACGCTCACTCGTTAATGTTAAAAGCAAATATTTCGTTTGGATATTCTGCACATGTAGAAGTTCATACACTTGTGACAATGAAAAGTATCCTTTAGCTGCATATAATCTTACTTGTTCCATATTAATCTTTCCGTTTCGTTGTAGCAGCTCCTTCCCCCCTAGTTTATGTGCAACATCGGTATCAACGTGAAAGTCTGGAGTAATTAAACTTAATTTACCTACAGGCAAGGTTACTTTGTACTGATTTGTACTCAACATTTCTTTGCAGGCGATATTTCGTAGAGAGTCCCATTGTTCTACCAAGCAAGAGTAAATCCTTTTATAATGCTTCCATTGGTCTAATAGGCTATCCATGTTTTTGTTGATTATGTTCTTTCTATACACACTTATTTCCTCTTCTTTATGGCCACCAATCCCTTCAAATGGAGTAAATCTTAAATATTCGTTACCAGCCATACAGAATTCTTTAAGTAATAGTTTATCCGTCTCGGTTAGTTTGTTTAATTTAATCCGGACTACTTTAGATAGAACTCCATGACTTTCTAATAAGTCGAACAATTGTAGATTTTTCATGTCATAATGTTTAGTTGTGATGAATTTTCCAACGACATTATGCTCTGTCCACTCAAGTCGTTGAAGTCCCAGAGATGACTGATATTCACCAATGACTTGCTTCAGCAATCCTACTTTTGCACCTGAACTGTGCATTTGCACATAGTTTGATGATTGAACAAATTGAATGATTTTTTCTATACTCACTAATCTATTCTCCTTTGCCTCAGCAGATTAATTAGTGAGTGGTATTGACTATTTTTTTATATTTTATTCAAAGTAAAGAGTAGCGAGTATAGAAAGTTGGTTGCATCATATAGATAAATGTGTCTATAAGTATCTATATTCCTTGTAATTATTCTCATTTTGTATGGTTTAATATGCTAACTTATGAAGCTAAATGAGCTCTGAAATTATGTGCTTTCATTACTGTTTAGTTCTATACTAAACTAATTCACCCTATTATTTTTATCCAATTAAGAATTATGTTGTTGAGATGACTTCTATTTCGAAAATGAATTAACTGAGGAAAACATCAACATGACTTGATAAATTCAATACCTTATATAAAGAAAAGCCAGCATTGAAATGCTGGCTTTTCATTGTAAATCGTTTATTTATCTTTGAGGAAAGAAGGTATACCATAGTTTGCTTTTCGTTGGTAAACAACGGTAACTTCGCGATCAGGACCACCATCTAACGAAGGAGCCAGGAGTTTCACTTTCGGGAGGTCACCAACTTGCTGTTGTTTAATAAACTCTTCATTCGTTTTACTCATTTTAATCCCCCTCATAGAGATAATTTAATGTGGTGATAGGTTCTTGATTTTCTTCATCTAAAGTAGCAAACTCTTCAATCGAAACCTCTTCCTGACCTCCGATATGAAGAGTGACACAATTTACCCAAAGGATAACATAATTCATGTGAAAATGACACTCTGCCATACTAATTGAATGTTACATTAAGACAAAAAATACCGACCTTTCAACTTCAAAGGTCGGTTTACCCATATGGGAGAAGAAAACAATGGTAATAACTGCATTATATCCACCCTATGTCGTTATATACCGTATTCTGTTCTAACTCTATGTTTATCTGTGCATAAATGTAACAACGTTTTATTAATTAGCCCCTTTTCACAAAAAAAACGTCGATCATTTTCAGATAAACGGTTTAATGGTTCAAGAAAATTTCATTCAATCTCATGTCTCGATAGTGAGTGTATACCAGCTTATACTCATCACATTTCCAAATAACAAACATTAAAAGAATTGTTAATTGAAAGAAATACAAGCTGTTATACATTAAAGAAACCATATCTCCCTACTTCTTTGTTTTTTGTAAACTCAATGTAATTTATTTTTTTTGAAATAGATATTGGAGGTTTTTTATTTTCCAATATAATTACTTGTCGTTTTGTTTGAGCTAATTCTTCAAAGAATTTGTTTTGCAGTTCTTCAGGCGTCTTATCTTCGTTTTCATCTTGTTCCTTATAGGAGGTTACAGGGGAATCAAGAACAACAAATCCTGGGTGAGGCAAAGCGCTACTAATACAATATTCCATTAATCCTATAATAAAGGCTCCATAACTAATAGATCGGTATCCTTTTCCAAATAACCTCCTTGCTTTTCCTGATATAAGAACATCTTTATTTTTAGGATCAAAATCAACAGTAGAAGAATCCGGAAAGTTCCAATCAGTCAAAAATCTTTGTATATGCACACACAATTCAGCTATTAATCCAGTGTAGTCCATTTCAACAGTTTGATTCTGTTCGTCTACTTTTGTTAAAACTAATTTACTTGCTATTAATTCTCTTTCATTCGTCAGTTTTTCAATCGATGATCGAAAACCAGAATATTCAATTATGTTTTTTTGCTTTTTTAGAAATGCTGTCAATTCCTCTTGAATAAATAGTATCTTTGGAGAGAGTTGCTCATCGAGTTTAATACTTATTTCTTCATACTTTAGATTAACATCTAAGGTTGATTCTAACAGTAAAGCTTTTTCACCTTCCATAGACTCAAGTGCATCATTAAGGTCTTTAAGATGACTATTTATTTTAAGAAGTTCTTTCGTATATGAGTCCTTCCTTTGTTTAATTTCTACGTGGTCGCAATCTTCTGTATTTGTAACTAGTTGATTACAATGAGGACACCGTTCAAAGTCTAACATCGAAAAGTAATGATCCCCTTCAATCAAGAATGATAACCTTTTAATGTCAGTCTCATATTGTTCTTTCAGGAGATAAAATCTCTTGATTAATTGATTAGTAGAGAGTAGCCTAGACTCATTACTTTGAATATTCTCCCAGAAGATCTTACGTTTTTCTGTTAATGTTTCGATTTCCGAACTTAATCCACTCCGTTTTAATAACAATTGTTCAATATCTTTAGATAAATTCTGGTCACTCTGTGGCAATTCTAATAATTTAATTTCCGCTTCTATATCCAAAATTAGTTTATTAATAATATCTATTTGAGCATTAAAAAAACCATTTTGGTTGTCAGTCTTTACTGTATTTCGTGTTACAGAATCATCTTTATTTGAGATGATAAGCTTAAAAATAGATTCCTCTGCGGTTTGGTTGTTATTTTTAGATTGAATTGGTGAGTTCTTTGAAATGATCTCAACCTCATTAATAAGAATATAATCGTTAAAACTACGGTAGCTGAACCTTTGAGTTTCCTTAGTTCCCTTGTTTTTAATTACAAATAACTCTGTGTTTATAAAGCCAGACAACTTCATGAGAAAACTGGATACGCTTTCTTTCTTCGCATGCTTTTGAGCTAATTCTGTAAATTTGCTATTAGATTCAATTTCCGAAATAGCTGAGTTATATTTTTTAACTTTTCCCCCTGTCAGTCCTCTCTCAAGAGTATAGACTTGGTTATTACGGCTGATTATCTCAAGCTGGACAGTGTGGTACTCCTTAGCTTCATCGATGGGTTCAGGTAACTCGGTACCACCTAACATAAAGTTAATACATTCAAAAATATAAGTTTTCCCTGTATTCGACGGGCCTGCAATCACATTCAATCCACTCTTAAACGAAACCTCTGAAACTTTCTCATCATTCCCTATAATTCGGAGCTTTCTAAGTTCAAAGCCGTAAATCATTCAAGACCACTCCTTGTAAGAGCTTCGTACATAAACTCTCCTCCCCAACTTCCAAGTTTATTATCAATATATCCTTTTAGTTCTTCATCCGAGTATTCTGAAAAAAATTGACTAACCCAAAATGCATTGTTCCGTAATAACTTATAATACTCAGACTCAAAAAGATCTAGAAAAGCATTTGATAATTCCGTGGCTATATAAGAAACACCATTTCCCCCAAAAACAATTTCTAATAAGGTTCTACTGTACATTAAATCCAACCCATCTTGCATAGCTTTCCTTCGAACAACAATTTCTCCTGAACGATGAGGAGTAGCGGGGTGAATTGAATCCGGTGAATTGGGATCACCGATATCCCTGGTATGTAATACTAAGTAATCGTAGTAAACCAATCTTTGCAAATCGAGATAAGCCGGCTGATTCACTGATAATATGATTAAAGCTCTTAATCCAATCTCCAATGGAGAATTAAAAGCCATATCATTCGCCGAATGCTCTGCCATTAGTTCACCCATTTCTTAATTTCGTCTTCATTAGCCAGATGATGGCATATCCCTGCCAAATCATTACCCTTCAGTGAATTGTATAGAGGGTAACTCGGTACATTTAGGTTTCGAGCTGCTAGACAAACTTTTTTGACTCTCTCAAATCCATCTTCATGTTCAGACTCAAGTATGTCTATTATGCCATCGTAAACTTCTTCCTTCAGCTCTTTAAAAGCATCTACACCAGGAGGAAGTGTATCTCTTTCAAACCTCATTAGTGATTCAGCAGAATAAAAAGATTTCCTTTGCCTTTCAAAATGGTTAAAAAAGTTATGATGTTCAGGAAGCTCTTTAACAATAATCCGCTTTACTTTATGACTATCAGAATATGCCTCAAGGAGCTTCGTAATGTATAACAACTCATCTTCCGCAATTTGTTCAGGAGGAAGCACTGGCTGAGGCCGGTTCTTTTGAAGTCCACCAAACCTATAAGGGAAATATCTAGTTTGAGCATGTTGTTCGATTAATCTTTGTGGTTCAACACTATCAATAATAGTGAAATCGAAGGAGGAAACATAATCAGAGAAATCTCCTTGTAATTCAATATTCTGCTTAATGGTAATCTTTTTCTTACACTTTGTTTCCCAGTTTGCTATGAGTCCTTTCCTTAGAGATTCAGGCTCATCTATTAAATCTCCTAAAGTTGTAGATACACCTTTTGGGGCTACGAAGTAATACTTTCTAGGAACAGTATATTTACCAATATAAGTGTAGTAACAAAGTTTTCCAAGTTCTATCCAAATATTGCTGGGAGTAAGAGCATTATCGTAATGCTTGCATTGATAATTATCCCATATAAGTTGCTCCTTCTTGTCATAGACTGAATATGCAACTACATCTCTACCCATATCACCGGCTCCCCCACAGCGGCGAACCTTTACATATGTCTGAGCAAGATATCCTGTAGCCCATTCACAAACTAAATCTTCAAAGTCATCTTCGGAAATAACTTGTAATCTTTTAATCGGTTCAATAGTCTTTCCTAAGAGTAAATCCGCATTTGTGATTTTCTTTCGAATAACAGGAATTGGTATCTCTATTTCTTCCTCATCGTTCACATTTGTTCACTCCAATCTATACAATATTTAGTAAAATAGTACCACATGCAGCCAGTATAATCACCTAAATATTCCATCAATTGAGAGGTGGTATTATGATATTCGTAACACACAAAACGAAAAAGCTAAATTATAGTCTGTTGTGTCTGATATGACATGGATTAAGGGGGTTTCTCGAATCATATGTTATAAAACATGTTACATATTTGCAACTGACATTAACAGTACAAATTCTTATAATGCCTATATATATCTTGAGTTTTATGTAGTCCTATGTGTTATTCTTATCTGCTAATACTTTCAACTAACGAAAATCCAAATATACAATTGTGATTTTGCATGCGTTAAGATATAACTGAAATGAGGTGAATAAAACATGGAAAATGTACGCGAGTTGTTCCAAATCATGACTAGACGGTTTGGTCTGCTCAATAAGAATTGTTGTACCGTGGGAGCTATTGATGTATCGCCGGCTCAAAGTCATATATTGTATGAGGTAGATCGTCAGCACAATCCCTCCATGCAGCAAATTGCCGACACTTTAGGAACAGATATTACAACCTTCAGTAGACAGGTTCAATCCTTGGTGAAGCTTAAATTACTTAACAAAACACCAGATTCTACAGATAGACGTGTATATCTACTCTCACTTACAACCGAAGGGAAGTTTGTTGCAACCACTATTGATCAGCAAATGAGTGCCTATCTAGATGAAATCTTTTCGCATATGAGTGGATTTGAGAAGGAGATGGTGATTAACTCAATTAAACTGTTGAATAAAGCAATGCTTCAATCTGATAACTGTTGTCAACCTGTGAAGGGATAAACACACAATCTAACTCCTCCTACAGTGACAGATTTTTTAAGATATCTATTATCTGGCTTATGTTACATACAACAAAAGACCACCGAGGTCTCTCGGCGGTCTTCATACATTAATGTAGTGTGTATTTGGAACGTAAAGCTTTCTCGAGATGTTCATATTCAACCTGTTCCGCAAAACTCATAAGCTCACCATTAATGACAACGGCAGGTGTAGCAAACTCGATGAGCTTATCTGACTGTATATGTGCAAAACCTCGCTCTTCGAATAGAGATCTTAACTTCCGTTTTGCAAGCGCTCGATCCATAGGTAGGGAATAATCATACACATGAATAGTTAGCTCGTTTTCAAATGTCTCTTTTAATTTCTGCTTAATCTCAGTATATATACTCAAAGAAGCGGAATAGTCAGGCGCAGAGCAACAATCAGCAGCTTCTACCCCGTCTTCATCGCAACAATCAGTTGTTTGCTGACTATTTATATTTGGAAAGAGTTCGATAGAGTTTTTTGTATTCAACATATGTTCCTCCTCACTTTAAGAAGTTACTTTCATCCGATGAGTCGGTTGTGGAGGCAGTGGACTAAAACATTCGTGGTACGTTTGATCCCAAACCGTTCCCAGATTCTGATCAATGGAGGCAATCGCATCCGATACGACTAAGTCCAGAAGTCCCGGTGAAGCTTCAATCCTAATGTTCAGAACGACCCGGTACTGATTACCCATTTGTGAGTAGCTATTGGTGTATATAGGTGCTGCACCTGTTTGAACAACACTTGCTTTGACATAGCCTGTATCATTACCAGCATGTACCTTCAGATGCGCTACGGCCATCTTTTCCCTCAAAAAATGCCCGTTTAATTTACTTAAAAGTCCATCTACCCACTGCTGAGGATCGAATGCTTTTCCATCCGGATGCTTCACGTCACCCAGCATATTCATCCACGCAAGCTTGGCTTCGCCTTCAGCATATACACTGTAATCAATATCCAAAAGTTTGTGACCGCTTGGAATTGTACTATTCCATAAATCGAGTAGAGGGGCTAAGTTAACACCTGTAGTCGCTGAGATCGGCTGTATGATTGAATTCGGATAGCGTTGATGAAGATACGTGACCACTCTATCCATCTCTTCTTCCGTGTATTGATCCAGTTTATTTACAGCAATAATATCTGCCTCGGCCAACTGCTTCTCAAAAATATAACTAACGGATTGAGAAAATAGAAGACGTCCTGCTTCTTCCTCATTTAATTCAGCCAACAATCTAGCCGGATCAACCACAATAGTCAAGGGTACCGTTGTGAACTCGTTAGCATAATTTTGTTTTAAGGGCTGAATGACCGTTGCAGCGAGATCCGTACAACTACCAACGGCTTCACAGATGATATAATCCGGTTTCTTTTCTAAAGTAAGTTGGTTCAAATGTTCATACAAGTCTTCAAACCGACAGCAGAAACATCCCCCTGTTACTTCTTTGGTTTCCAGTCCACTGATTTGTGCGAGTTCCGTATCAATTAATTCTTTCCCTTGATCGTTAGTAATGATGGCGACCTGCTTCCCCTGCTCTTGTAAAACTTTGGCCATTTGTATCATTGTTGTTGTTTTCCCCGCTCCTAGGAAGCCACCTAACAACACCATTTGGACCTTTTTCATATAAACGCTCCTCCTCTTTCATTCAAAATGGTTATTCGTGAAGTATTCTGTAGACATAAGCAGCCGTGATCGCGCCCATGGTTGTCCATACGATATATATCCATAAAAACTCCAAGTGTCCGGAGGCCAAAGCTGGGCCTAAAGATCGTGCAGGGTTCATAGATGCCCCACTTACAGGACCTCCAAACATTGCTTCTAGAGCGACTGTTCCTCCTATAGCGATTCCAGCGAATGATTTTGATGCTTTTGCATGGACAGCAGAACTTAAAATGACCATCATTAAAATAAAGGATAGAATGAATTCCAAAATGGCACTTTGCAACCAGGGCCCTGAAGGAAGCGTTGCCCCCAATCTCCCTACATTACCAAACATAAATAGTAAGGTAAGGCTGGCTGCATAGGCTCCAACACATTGTATGAAAACATAAGAGAAGGCTTCAATCGCTGTGATTTGTCTTGAGAAATAAAAAGCGAGGGTGACTGCCGGGTTAAAGTGAGCACCTGATACATGTCCAAAAGCATATATCAAAGCCATGACCACAAGCCCAAACGTTATAGCTACCCCGATATGTGTTAATGTTTTTGTAGTGGTATCTACTACTACCGCACCTGTGCCGGCAAATACTAAGAAGAAGGTTCCAATAAACTCAGCTATCCATTTTTTTCGGAGATCAAGTAGTAAAGAACTGCGACTGGTTTCAAAGCTCAATAATGGAAAACCATCTTTGACTTCTGTCGCATTCAAATGGTTGTCCCCCTCTTAACATTTTAAACAACAGCGTTTAAAAATACCGTCTTCAGGAACTGTAACGATCTCTTGAAATAGTTCATCCATATCGGGGTTAGGGTGTTTCCATTCGTAATAGAACTCATGTTCAATCAGATCAAGTGTTTGTATAGAGGCTTGTCTCAGTAAAGGGGAGCCCTTATATAGGTACAGTCTTGTTTCATATTGTATGGGGTCAATGATGCTCTTCAGGTCATTATCATCTACAAAAGAGCGGAAAGTCGTTAAATCTTCTGTATTGGTCCAGGGGTTGAACATGATAAAGGTTGGATTGAGTGAAATCTCGATGTGGCGGAGATATGCAATAGCCTGTTCGATATCTTGAATAGAGGTGTCTTTGGCTACGGCATCCAGTACAACTTCCGATGGAAATTCTAACGCGGATGTAATGAACTTAACACCGAGCCCTTTCATTTCAGCTAATGTTTCTTTATTTTCAAGAATATGATCTACTCGGGTAGTGAAGTCGTAAGTGAGATCAGGAAATTCCTCATGTAACTGACGCAATATCTTGATACCGTGGTATTTCGCATTAAAGAAGTCTGCATCAATAAAGGATAAGTGCGTCATCCCCCCTTCGACAAGGTTTCTGACATCCTGTAGTACAATCGATTCAGATACCAGGATGACTTTACCCTCATAGGCAGCATATACCGAGCAATACAGACACTTATGATGACACCCGCGTGCGATTTCAGTGGAGCCCACGATCTGCTCAGAGCCTAATAGTTTGTTGATTTGCTTCTGGGGATACTTGTAGAGCGGCGGAAGCATATGCCGTGTCGGAACGCTTAAATGATCTCTAGACATATACGGATGAATTTCTTTACCCTGCAGAGCATCACGTCCGATGAGAACCCCATCCAGGGTACAATCAGTGTCTCCAGACAGATACTTTGCAAGATTGACCAAAGGTCTCTCCCACTCTCCACAAACGCAGGAATCACTATACTTCCCGGCAAGTCGGCTGGCATTAATAGTTGCATGCTGACCAAAGTACGTAATATGAGCCTTCGGATTAACCTGACGAATGATTTGAGTTAGTTCAGTGGCCGCTTGAACAGCATCAAATAATGGAATGGAAATGGCGATAAGCTCTTGATCCAGAAATCGTCCTTCATCAATTCCTTCGACATAAGTATCAAGCACAGACACATCGAAATCTGCATGTAATAAAGCGGTCAAGGCTGTAGCTACCGTCATCGGTTGATAGCCACCTTCAAAGTTAGAAACCAACAGGACCTTCATGAGCCTTCCTCCCTATCTTTCAAGGTTCTTCTTCGGTTAAACTTTCGTGGCTTTAATCAAGTAATAGCCTACTTTTTCTTCTAAAAAATGATGGGCCTCAGCATGATCCTGCTGAAATTGCAGATATTCATCTTTATACTCTTCACTCGATTCCATCAGCTCACGATATCGTTTGTTTTTGTCATCTGTAAAATTGATAACTTCCAAATCGATATACCCCGCTTCTTCAATTTGGGCAATGTTCTCGCTTAACTGAATACTCCCAGCGCGGCAACCGCTAACCAAGGACAAATCATTCTTGATGGAAGACGGGACGGGTGCATAAGAAACAAAATCCGTGTAGATAAAGGTACCCCCAGGTGCTAACACACGTGTAATTTCCTGGATGGCTTTAATCCGGTCAGGCACCAGATTCAGAACACACTCACTGTATATCAAATCAAACTGGCCATCCATATACGGAAGCGACTGGACATCGGCAACAAAGAAGCCCAACTTTTTACGAAACCCATCTGGAAATTGGGTGCTTTTTTCCCTGGCACGGGCAATCATGTTCTCACTGAAATCTACACCAATAAATTGCTTTCCATCTTCATGTGACTCCACCAAAGAGAGCAGTGTTGTTCCCATGCCACAACCGATATCGAGAATTCGCTGTTTATCTGAAGCAAGAACAAACTCTTTAATACGTTCTGTAGGTCCGGACGGAGAAAATTTATCCGTTCCTTCCGAGTAGTTACCTTCACCTTCAGCTACAGAGTTATAAAAGTCTTTGATTGCTTGCGTTGCTGCATCCAATTCAGCTGGACCAGGCGAGCAGCAGTTTGAAACATTGGAAACTACCAGTTCTTGATTAGACATTTGTTATTTCTCCCTTCGAGATGCTTTGTATTTTTATGGAACGGACATAGGCAGTCCATAATACATAGAAAACAAGAGTGCCTAGAATCCAAAGGAAACCTGAGAAATAGAACGTAGTGTCAATTTGAAAAGTGTCCATTAGAATGCCAGATGTCAGCGGACCCACAATCATTCCCAAGCTTGTCGCAGAACCCAAAAATCCCATCGTCGCCCCCATTCCCGCCTCTCTTCCCAAAACAGTAGACAATGCTGAAGAGGAAGCCAGTGTGACTGCCGAAGTTAGTCCGGTTCCAATCATCAGTAAAGCGATCGTCCAAAGCGAATGCATAGAGGGAAACATCATTAAAAGAATCGTGGTCAACATAGCTGAGATAAGAATTAACTTCATTTTATTAAAACGGTCAACCACCCAACCTAGCGGTACCTGTGTTGCACCTATTATGATGTTGTTTAAGGCAATTAAAAAACCGATCATCAGGGCATTAAGCCCTCTGCTTTGGGCGTACAGGGTGAAGAAGGAAATCATGAACATGGAAAGAACAGCTACAATGACATTGACGGAGGACAATGCTAGAATCCCGGGATGTCTCCAGGGAGATCGTTTCAGATGAGTACGCTCTGAATTGGTTTCGTTAAGATCAGCCACATTGGTTTCTTTCTTCGCCCTTGATGAAGGTAAAGCAAAGACAATAACTAAGGCGATGACCGCAAGGCCGAGTAAGGAGAAAAATGCATTCTGTGTCCCGTACTGAACTGATATATATCCACCGAGAAAGGGACCCAACCCATTTGCCAAGAAAATAGCAGTGTTGTATATCCCCATATACTTGCCTTCTTGCCCTTTAGGGCTAATTTCGCCCATGTAAGCCATAGCCATAGGTAGCATCATGGCTGATGCTACGCCATGAAGTAACCGTGCCCCTAGAAGACCTGCTATACTACTTGCTAGTCCATAACTTAGCGCAATAAAGGGGTAAAGTATGAGGCTATAGATAAGAATGGCTTTAGGTCCTTTTTTATCTGCCAATCTCCCGATCGGTGTACCAATTAAAAGACGAACTACGTAAAATCCGCTGTACAACGTTCCGACCCACAAACCGGTTGCCCCTAAGTTTTTTGCATAAGGAGCAAGTAGTGGTGCTACAATCCCGGTACCTACGACCAATATAAAGACAGATAAACACAGGAAAATAATATTCTTTTTCATATGACACCCATACGTTTATCAGTAGACGAAGGCACCTCTCCATCTTGATCCTTTGTTATGAAAAAATGCATGGCTTCTTTTGCGGTATTCAAGACTTGAGATGCATGCTTACCATCTACACCATGAGCTATCATATAGCCCAAACGATTATAGTTGCTCTTAGTCATCGTTACGTAATCACCATTTTGAACAGAGATCTCAACTTGCTTTATTCCTTCAATTGATTGAGCTGCGTTCTTGTTCAATCGAACATTTCCATCTTGATACGCAAGTAAAAATTGAATTTGGGCTGAATCTGTGATGGGTATGTCCCTAGGAGCACTTGCAAAGGTTCCCCCCGTAACAATATGAAATGCCAACTTACGCAGATCATATCCGGTAACAGCATGAACCAAGTTGTGAATTTGATCTCCGCCCACCCTCGCATTCACCTCGATTACTTTGGGTCCTTGAGGAGAAAGCTTAACTTCAGTGTGGGAGACAATATAATCTACGCCTAGGACCGCCAAAGCCTTAATAACGACCTCTTGAATCAGGGTAGAATCCTGTTCTGATAATAGAGCAGGTACCAAGTGTCCTTCTTCAATTAATGCGGATGTATTTTTAGCGGTAATTGCAATGATATGTGTGGTTCCATTGATCGTACATGACTCAACACTAAATTCAGGTCCTTCGATGTATTCCTCTACGAGAATATGCTTCTCTAAAGGTTGTCCAACCCAGTTTAGAGCATTAGTGCTAATAAGTTCAGCAGCACTCCATGCTTCTTCTAACGTATTACATTTTTGTACCATATGACTGCCCGCATCATTAGAAGGTTTTACGATAACGGGTAACTTCATTTCACTAAGGATGTGTAGTATCTCTGCAGGTGTTTGGATTAAAGCGTATTGGATGGGGGATACCTGGTGTTTGGTTAAATATGCGCGGGTTTGTGCTTTGCTGCGGCAATTTAAAGCGGCCTGTGAAGATAAGTGGAATTGCAGACCCAAGGCCTCGGCTATTTTCGCACCTAGAACGATGCGATATTCATTATTCGTATACACAGCAACAATAGAAAGCCGTTTAGATATTTCGATTGCCTTAGCGATTGCCTCTTCTTCCTGATTCAAATCCATTTCAAAAGGGAAATCTGCAATCATGGCATCTTCAAAAGGTATCTTCGTATTCATGAGAACCACCTTATAGCCTTGTTCCTTTATGAAAAGGATCTCCTCAACATCATCTCGCCGACCAATAAGCAGAACTACAGGACGATTCACCATTTTAATGCCTCCTTATCTGCAACACTCGGATTGGGAACTCTGTGGCAAGATACCTTCTTGAGTGGAGGTTTCATTGAATAATTTCTTTGTTTTGGCTACGGCGATGATACCGGCAACTTGTCCAATTTCTTCGTTCGTAATGAACTCTTGCTTAGCAGAAATAAGTGCCTTCCTCAAATCTTCTTGATCTCCGATGATCATCGCACTTGTTAGTTCAACTAATGCTCGATCTCTGGGTGAGAGGTACTCCGCTCTTAGAGCTTCTTCCACAAAATCAGTATACTTCCGATGTAGCTCAGGCAATAATTGGAGCATTTTAAATTCACCTCACGATAGAATGGTTAGTACATTTATATCAATCTATCCTTATGTAAAGACAGACATGATAACTCACTTATAATAGTTGTTTAACGCAAGTAATTACACGCCTTGTTATATATCACATTTAAATGAATAAGAGACACACATTGAATACACTTCATTATTTATGGCTTAATTCACATTAAAATAAGGATACAAAATACATTTACTTGAATAATTTTCCTTTATTATATTCTGATAATTTGCAAATAGCAACTTTATTTTTCGTTGTTCAACATTAAATTTAAGTGTTGATTTCCAAAAACAGTCATGCTAAAGTCTGTTCATGAATTCATTATTTACTTACAATAGATAGTTAAAAAGTGAGGGATTCTTATATGCAAATGGTATCTATCCGCCAAGCCAAAGTGAACGATTTAAATAGTATATTGGGCATCTACAATCAAGGTATTGAAGATCGAATTGCAACGCTAGAAACGGAAACGAAAGATATGATATACATACAAAAATGGTTTAACCAACATCAAGGGAGACATGTCGCATTGGTAGCAGAGGTATCAGAACAAGTTATTGGATGGGCTTCGTTAAATCCGTACTCGCACCGCTGTGCTTATCACGGTGTCGCTGATTTGTCGAT
This sequence comes from Paenibacillus vandeheii, assembly GCF_030433635.1. NCBI lineage: Bacteria > Bacillati > Bacillota > Bacilli > Caryophanales > Paenibacillaceae > Paenibacillus > Paenibacillus vandeheii. Next base: position 58,004 of record NZ_JAROCD010000021.1, on the reverse strand, counting down.
ATATATTCATAGAGAGTATCGTGGAAAAGGCATTGGAAATGCGCTCCTTTTAGAGTTGGAAAATGAAGCGAGGAAGCATAACTTTCATAAAATTGTGTTGTTTACCTTTCCCTTTAATAAGGCTGGGCAAGGATTATACCAGAAACTGGGGTATCGAACTGTAGGTTTTTTTGAACAGCAAGGTATTATGGATGGCGAACTTATTGATATTATGATTATGGAAAAACTCATTCACCAAGCTGGAATGCACGGATAAAGGGATGAAAACAACGCTCTTCAGCGACTACTAAAAGAAATGATAAAGGGACGTCGTCATTGTGTATGACAACGTCCCTTTATTAAAAGAAATAATATTAACTATTAGTTGCTTCATACATACTCTTCAGTACATGACGCATTTCAGGCTTGATTGAAATGTCCGGACGTCTCTCCATTGCGAGTTTTTCAGCTTCTTCAACTGTAGTAGCTTCACCCAAGTTCATCAAAAGAGCTGTAGCTACTGTACCCGTACGGTTCCGGCCACCAGCACAGTGAAAGAATACTTTTTTACCTTCCTGAACAGCTTCAGTCACGGCTTGAATAGCGGACTTGATGGATTCTTCCTGATCATTCCCATTTTCAACAATTGGATAATGATGTCGGTGTGCTGAATCAGGAAATCCTTCTTGTGCCTTACCATCATCTCGGAGATCAAATACCTCAGTTACACCTTGCTCCTTGATCGCACTTAGAGCAGCATCTGCTCCCCCAATATATACTTTACCTTTAACCAGTTCATGATAGTTAGACATCGTTATCCTCCTCTTTTCTAATTGTGCTTAACAGCAACTTGAGCCTCCACTAACGACGAGTCCAAGTCCATCAGCAGATTGTTCCACATCCAGGGTAATCGATTCTACGGTAGCTGCAATCTCGGGATCGACAGCTACGCGTATCGCATTGATTTCCTGTACCACATCGTTCTCTGCAGGATCAGCGAGCCCTAGTTGAAAACTGGGTCCACAGCATCCGCCGCCAACCATGGCAAACCGAAGCGTATGCACACCTGCTTCTTTCATCATTGCCTCGATATAGGTTTTAGCACCATCGGTAATCATCATCCTCGGTTGACTCCTCTCTATACTTCACTCGTACTTCCCGCTTCAGTCCAGGTCTTTAAGCTATCATAACCAACTACTTCTCTGGATTCCCATGGTATAATCACGGTGTTTCCATCCGAAGCTTTATGAATCTGCTGAATCCATTCCTGCTCAGCGATGGCCCGTCCGCTAAGAATGGGGTCCATGGTGTCTGTCACGGCAAAACTTTGATTAATGGTCCACCACTTGGTTGGTATACTGGCCCGCTGTAAGTCCTGTTCCAAACGAAAAGCCTCATAATACGGTGTAGCCTCTGCGAGTGTAACAATAACAACACTTGTTTCATTCGGATCACGAAGTCGTGGTAACAAATGCTGAACGGCAGCCGGGATGGCACCTGCTGAACGTGCAATCTCCTTATGGTACTCTTCCGTTGCATCGAGAAGAAGTAACGTGTGCCCTGTTGGAGCCGTATCAATAACCACAATCTCATCGCTGCTTCGTTCAACCAGATTGGCAAATGCACGGAAAACTGCAATTTCTTCAGTACAAGGTGATCTTAAATCTTCTTCCAAGTAAGCCAGACCATCCTCATCCAAAGAATCCTTGTTCTGCTCCAGGACTTCCTGTTTATATCGTTCCAGTTCGACCTTCGGATCGATACAGCTCACGGTGATGTTGTCCGTCTCTTGTTCGAGCACATGACTCAGATGGGAAGCGGGATCGGTTGTGCTCAGATGTACCCGGTGACCTCTCTCTGCCAGACCAACAGCTATAGCTGTTGCGACCGTTGTTTTGCCTACGCCGCCTTTTCCCATGGTGAAAATCACTCGGATACCCTGGTTCTCCATATCATCTACGAGATGTTGCAAAGGGAAAACCAACGAAGAATTTACATTTTTCTCTTGTACCAGCCTAACCTCCGGGGCATCGAAGAAATGACGCAAATGCTCAATGCCAGTGATGTTAAACGGCGCTAGAGGAATTTGATAGATTGGAAGCTGCTGAACAGCTTCAGGAAGTTTCTCCAATGCACGTACCTGTCGACCGTAAAAAGCAGAAGAAACTGTATCCTGCTCGACAACCGAAGAAAGCATCCCGTTCACGATCAATAACTGATTCTGAATACCGATCTCTCCAAGCTCTTGCGATGCCCGCGCAGCTTCCTTCAGCGGCGAATCATCCGGACGAGTCACCAGTACAAGTGTCGTCTCATTGGAATCAGACAAGGTTTGGACGGCATCCTCATATAATGTTTTTTTCGCTTCCAGACCGGCAAGCGGTCCCAGACAGGAAGCGCCATGCGTACTTTCAGATAAAAACCCGCTCCAGGCGGTCGGCAATTGCAACAAACGCAGCGTGTGCCCTGTCGGAGCCGTATCGAACAAGATGTGATCATACTGCTCTCGCAGTTCTTGATTAGTCAGCATGGAACTGAACTCATTAAAGGCAGCTATTTCAACCGTACAGGCTCCAGATAATTGCTCTTCCATCGTGGCGATCACTGTATCTGGAAGCACGCCGCGGTATGGCCCAACCATTTCAGCTTTGTACTCATTAGCGGCGGTTTCAGGATCGAGATTGGCGGCATCCAGATTATTCATTCCAATTACAGGTACGGGGTGATTAGAGAGCTCCATACCAAAAACATCCTGTAGGTTAGAAGCTGGATCGGTGCTCACCAGCAAAACACGCTTCCCCGAATCGGCAAGCGATACGGCTGTTGCACAAGCCGTAGACGTCTTGCCTACGCCCCCTTTTCCGGTAAAAAACAGATAAGGGGTTAACGACATGGATTTCGGTTCAAATCGGTTTAACATGTTGAGAGGACCTTCTTTCCTAAAGCTCGGATTTGGTTTTGACTTCAAGACGTATTCTCGGCTTAGCCACCAGTTCTTCTTCCGTCAAACCGGTCCATTGAACGAATTCTTCGTTGCTTGGATAACCATTTTCCTTTACCACTTGACCATCTACAATGATAATGGGCAGCACTTGAGGACCCTTTTCAGCCAAAAGCTGTCCTACGAGCGGACTTGCCACAAAAGCATCAGGTTCACTGGTTAAGTTATAACGGGATACCTGAAACTGTTTCTTTTGCAAATTATGGACGACAGCAGATACACGAATCAGTTCCGGATCAACACCCGGACCACACACGCCGGAAGAACAACACATGGCAGGATCGTAGATCTCCATTGTTTTCAACGCGAACACCCCTCTCCAAATTAGAAAAGCCGGGAAACATTCTCCCGGCAGTTTGTATTATTTGCCGGTTTCAGCGAACGTTTTAATGCGCTCCCCAATCTGGTCACGAACCCTTTGGAATACAGCCCATTTCTCTTCATCTGTCCCTTGCGCTTTGGCAGGATCATCGAACCCCCAGTGTTCCCGCTTGACATGTTGTGGTGTCATTGGACATTTATCCGCAGCGTCTCCACACAATGTGACTACAAAATCAGCATTGTTCAACAACTCTGAATCAATGATATCGGAAGTTTGAGTTGAAATATCTAGGTCAACTTCTTTCATGGCTTCCACTGCTTTTGGATTCAGACCGTGTGCCTCAATTCCCGCACTATAAATGTTCCAGTCCTCACTTAGATATTTCTTAGCCCAGCCTTCGGCCATTTGGCTCCGGCAAGAGTTGCCAGTGCATAGGAAGTACAGTGTTTTTTTACTCATGTTCATCGTCTCCTCGTTGTTTGAATTATAGAATGCTTTTTATAGAATGCTTAACCACAGATACAGACCCAATAGCGTAATAAGCAGAGTCGGAACGGTGATCATGATACCTGTCTTAAAGTAAGTGCCCCATGAAATTTTGACGCCTTTCGTGCTAAGTACATGAAGCCAGAGTAGCGTCGCCAGTGAACCGATCGGAGTAATCTTGGGACCCAGGTCTGATCCAATAATATTGGCGTAAATGAGCGCCTCCCGAACCTTTCCTGTAGCCGTTGTTGCATCAATGGCAAGCGCATCAATTAGCACGGTAGGCATATTGTTCATCAAGGATGAAATAATTGCCGCAATAAAGCCCATACCCATCGTTGCAGCAAACAATCCTTGATCCGCCACAGCCTGAATGACCACGGCTAGGAGATCCGTTAAACCCACGTTACGTAGACCATAGACCACGACATACATGCCGATGGAGAAGAATACGATGGCCCACGGCGCTTCTTTGACAACCAATGTAGTCGGTACAGCAGAACTGCGGGAAGCCATGAACAGGAAGAATATCGCGACAACACCGGCCACAAGGGATACGGGAATACCGACGAATTCACTGGTGAAGTATCCAATGAGCAGAACTCCCAAGACCACCCACGACAATCGAAACATTTTCATATCTTTAATGGCAGATACTGGAGGTTTCAATTCACTGGCATCAAAACGTTTGGGAATACTCTTTCGGAAGAAGAGATACAATACGCCGATACTCGCAACCAGTGAGAACAGATTCGGAACAAACATCCTTCCTGCGTACTCCATGAATGTAATGCCAAAGAAGTCAGCAGATACAATGTTGACTAGGTTACTTACAACCAGTGGCAAAGAGGTCGTATCCGCAATAAATCCGCTGGCGATAATGAATGGAAATACTTTTTTCTCATCGAAATTCAGTGCGCGTACCATGGCTAGAACAATCGGTGTCAGAATCAGTGCGCCTCCGTCATTGGCAAAGAAGGCAGAAACCACAGCACCCAAGATTGAGACGTAAACAAACATCCGGACACCATTTCCGTGAGCAGCCTTGGCCATATGTAAGGCAGCCCACTCGAAAAATCCGATACGATCCAGAATTAACGAAATCAGAATGATCGCTACAAACGCAAGCGTGGCATTCCAAACGATTTGCGTCACATCCCAGACGTCTTGGAGATTGACCACACCCACAAGTAAAGCAAGAATTGCTCCGCCGCAAGCAGACCAACCAATGGACAGGTTTTTAGGTTGCCAGATGACGAGGACTAACGTAATTAAAAAGATAATGCAGGCCATGACGACAGAAAACACAAGTTCTACCTCCTCTAATCAAGTGCAGTATAGCTAATAACATTCTCCTCATACCTTCATGTCATTCAATTATTATATAATGATGTACTTATATAATGATCAAAAGTTCAACTACAAATGCGAGGTACGTCCACCTTGTTCAGAGTCCGGAGAATGTTTTGGGAATGAGGCATGGCGTCCAGAACGGTTTTGATATAAGGTGTATCATCCACATTTAAAGAATAGTAGACCCACTGTCCTCGTTTATTTTCCTTAACCATCCCTTGATCCTTTAATTTACGTAAATGCTGACTAATCCCCGGTTGAGAAATATCCAAGACATCAACAAATTCGCAAACACACCAATCCCGATCTTTAAGGAGCGTCAACATGGTTAAACGGGTTTTGTCTCCCAAGAGCTTTAGTTTGTCTGCCGCTTCATGTATGGTCTTCAATTGAATTCCTCCTTCCAGACGGTATATAATCGAATAATTATATTATAATATAGTTATTTAATTGTATCAACCCTTTACCGTAAAAAAAGTGTGCGTCGACTCCATGGTATAAAGAGTCCACGCACACCGTTTTATTCGGTTGAGTATTCAGCCTCCCTTAACACTGGGAACCGACTCCTTTTTTCCCCAAAGACAGCAGCACAGTTTCCTGATCTGGCATCTGATCGAGCACCGCTTTAATATATGGCTTATCTTCTACATCTAAGGAATAGTATACCCACTGCCCCCGGCGTGTTTCGCTAACAATCCCCTGAGACTTTAATTTGCGTAAATGTTGGCTAATTCCGGGTTGAGACATATCAAGTACTTCAACAAAATCACATACACACCATTCTTTCTCTCTTAAGAGAATGAGCATGGTCAGACGGGTTTTATCTCCAAGCAACTTTAACTTATCTGAAATTTGTTCAATAGATTCCATTTGCGTTCATCCTTCCCTGCGTTCAACAATCCTAACTGATATATAAGTTTATATTTATATTCTAAAGCAAGGATATGTTGAAATCAAGGAAGTCAGTGTAATGCTTCTTTCGTGAACATAACCTTCAACCAAAACGACCTGCAACATAATTCTCCGTTTTTGGATTTTTCGGGTTACTAAATATTTGGCTTGTGTCGTCGTATTCAATCAGTTCTCCATCCAGAAAAAAGGCACAATGATCTGAAATCCTTGCAGCTTGATGCAAGTTGTGAGTCACCATCACAATCGTATAGGATTGTCGAAGTTCTTTAACGAGTTCTTCAATTTTAAGGGTGGATAACGGATCTAATGCAGCAGTAGACTCATCCATCAGCAAAATTTCAGGATTCATCGCCAGAGCTCGGGCGATACATAAGCGCTGCTGTTGTCCTCCTGAAAGCTGCAGAGCGGATTTTTTTAGCAGGTCTTTCACTTCGTCCCATAAAACCGCTGCTTTCAGACTCTTCTCCACAATATCATTCAACTCGGGTTTGCGGGTAATGCCGTGTAACCGAGGACCATAAGCGATATTATCATAGATTGATTTGGGAAACGGATTAGGCTGCTGAAACACCATTCCCACTTTTTTTCGGAGTAGTTCCACACGCACTTGATCATCATAGATAGCATGCCCCATAATGCGAATATTTCCTTCAATTCGCACCCCATCGATACGATCATTCATCCGGTTAATGGTTCGAAGAAGTGTTGATTTTCCACAGCCCGAAGGACCAATAAACGCAGTAATGGAATGTTCAGGTACATCTAGACTAATATTTTTCACAGCCTGTTGCTGTCCATAAAATACACTCAAGTCTTGAATTTGAATGGCGTTCATACAATATGTCTCCTTAAAATTACAGGTTTTTCTGATATTTATTTCTCAATACAACGGCAATCAGATTAAGTGTAAGCAGCAGAATGAGCAGAACAATAATACCACTCGCGGCTAAATCGTGAAACGAAGTCTGCGGTTTGGATATCCAGTTGTATACCTGTATAGGAAGCACCGTAAATTGGTCCATCAGATTACTAGGTAAAAAGGCTACATAGGTTAAAGCTCCAATCATCACCAGAGGAGCCGTTTCTCCGATTGCTCTGGACACTGCCAAAATGATCCCCGTCAAGATCCCTGGAAAAGCGGACGGAAGGACAGAACGTTGTACGGTCTGCCATTTGCTGGCTCCCAGTGCAAAAGAAGCATCTCTGCGGGAACCTGGAACGGCTTTTATCGCTTCTTGTGCAGACACGATAATCACCGGAAGGACAAGCAGTGTCATGGTTAATGCCCCGGATATCAGACTTCGCTCCAGGTTTAATCCTCTCACAAAAATGGTGAGTCCCAGGATACCATAGACAATGGATGGAACTCCGGCAAGTGTACTAATATTAAGCTGTATTAGTCTAGTCAGCCTGTTTTTCTTTGCGTACTCTTCCAAAAATATAGCTGCTCCGACACCAATAAGAAATGAAATTGGAGCCATGATACAGACCATATAGAGCGTTCCAACGAGGGCTGACTTCAAGCCAGACCCCTCTGCCCTGCGAGAAGGGTAATTGGTAAATAACTCAGGAGTAAATGTAGCAACTCCGTCAATCATAATATCGATAATAAGAAGCATAAGTGCAAGTACCCCGACGGACGTCGCCGCCAGAAACAAAATTTTCATCCAACCGTCTCTTTTTTTTCTGGCCTGAACCTGTTTTGTTTCTGTACTCTGGATGTTCTGCTTCACAACCGTTTCAGGCATTTAGTAGACCTCCCTATATCTTTTCGATACAGCCGCAGCAATGATATTTAAGATAAGCGTGATTACAAACAACGTAAGACCTACAGCAAAAATAGATCCATACGCTAGTGATCCATGCGGAGTATCACCCAAACTCACTTGCACGATGTAAGCTGTCATGGTTTGAATACTATCAAGTGGGTTCGCCGTAAGCTGAGGAGTCGCACCTGCTGCAACAGTTACAATCATGGTCTCTCCTATAGCACGAGAAAAGGCAAGAACAAATGAAGAGATAATTCCGGATAATGCTGCAGGAAGAACAACTTGTACAGCCACTTCAAATCGTGTTGCCCCCAGCGCATAAGCCCCGTATCGCAAACTGCTGGGCACAGCTCTCATGGCATCTTCGCTGAGTGATGAAACCATAGGAATGATCATCACGCCAACGGCAATTCCTGCACTTAGGGCATTAAACAGACTCGTTCCGGGAATAAGCGTTTGAATGACAGGGGTAATAAAGCTTAAGGCAAAATATCCATAAACGATGGTTGGAACTCCGGCCAAAACCTCTAGCACAGGTTTCACGATGTTTCGTACTCGCAGTGTTGCATATTCACTCAAATAAATGGCTGTTGCCAGCCCTACAGGGATGGCAATACAACAAGCAATTAGCGTGACCATCAATGTTCCAAACATTAACGGAACTACCCCAAAGCTTACTGGCTGAATTAACGGCGCCCAAGTCGTACCTGTTAAAAATTCAAGAATCGGCACCTGCTTGAAGAATGCAATGGATTCTGAAACGAGTGTGTATACGATGCCTATTGTTGTAAGGATGGACACCAATGCACATAAGAATAAAAGGAAAGGCATCACATAATCTGCGTATCGCACCTGGTTAGAGCGAAAAGGATGATTTCCTTGGGGTATTGTGTTCATATCAGCTCTCCTCATTAAAAACTAAAGCGTGTGTGACGCCTCTTGGTCCCCAAGAAGCATCACACACGTTAAGGTTTACGCGGTTACTTTAACTTCTCCAAATCTTCCTTATACATTTCTTCTGGCAAACGAATATAGCCGACCTCTTCTGACAATTCAGCAGCATTCGTCAAGTAGTATTCAACAAATGCCATAACTTCAGGATTTTCCAGCTTTTGTTTGTTCACATAAATATAAAGCGGTCTGGATAGAGGTGCATAGGTCCCATCATTAATCGTTTCGTGTGTAGGTGTAATTGGACCGTTTCCTCCATCAATGGGAACCACCTTCAACTTGTCCTGATTCTCTTCATAGTAAGCAAATCCGAAATACCCAAGGGAATACTTCTCACCTGCCACACCTTGAACCAGTGTATTATCATCTTCACTGAATGTAACTTGCGCATCGTTCCGGCTTTGCTGCGCTTCCTCGTTTACCGTTTCTGTGAAGTAGTCAAATGTTCCTGAATCGGCACCTGGTGAGTAGATTTTAATATTCTCATTTGGCCATTCACTGCGTACGTCACTCCATTTCATGACTGTACTTCCAGGTTTGAAGATGCTGTGCAACTCTTCTACAGTCAGATGATCGACCCAGTCATTCTCGGGATTGACCAAGACGGAAAGACCATCATATGCAACTTCAAGTTCCAGATACTCTACGCCATTTGCTTTCGCATTTTCGGCTTCTTCCGGTTTAATTGGACGGGATGCATTATTAATCGCCGTCTCTCCGTTAGCAAATCGTTTAAACCCGCCTCCTGTACCTGAAACACCAACGGTGACACGGACATCTCCATGTTCTTTACCAAACTCTTCAGCTACCGCCTCAGTAACGGGATATACCGTACTTGATCCGTCAATATCCACCGTTCCTGTCAATTTTTCCGAGGTGCCTTGTTCTTCTGATGTAGCGGTTTGTCCATTCCCTGAACTCTCGTTACTACCTGTACTAGCTGTACCCCCTGCGCATGCTGACAAAGATAGTGCTCCTACCAGCACCAACAGCATATAAAACCATTTTCCCTTTTTCATGATCCCCATCGCTCCTAAAATTTAATGTTTATATACACATATCATTATTAGTTTATATGATTAAATGAATTCTCCTTTTGTGTTAAATCTGTGTAAAAGGTTTAGCCACAATCGTTTTGGATTCAAAAAGTCCGGAGTAATCCATATTCGTTTAGCAATTCCCTCACGTACATTTTGATCTCTTCTCTAGTTTGACGAACAGCAAGGATCGTAGGATTATTTACAGCGAGTGGATCGGTAATCGGCCATACTCGGTAATCCAGACCAAAAGGGATTACGGGACAGGCCTCTCTGGTCTCATCGCACAGTATAATAATAACGTCGGAATCTACAAATGAAATCATATTGAGGAGCTTGCCCGACTCTTCATGACAAGGTACATGTTCTTCCTGAAGAACTTGAATGGTAAGTGGATGAACAGGCCTCGGATCTATGCCGCCGCTATCTACCTGCACCTGTTTGTCCGCATAGAAAGAAGTATACGAAGCCGCGAGCTGACTTCGACAACGATTATGTGTACACCAGAAAAATATTCGTTTGGGCTGTTTCATTAACTCACTCCTTTAAATTGCAAGCAATATCCAAAGTTTCGTTTGGTTTGAATATGAATCAAATCATCAAATATCTCTATCTTCCGCCGCAGTTCATTCACGTAATACTCAACACGCCTCCGGTCCAGTACAATGTCTTTCGCTAGCAAAAGTTTTAGCTGTTCAGCCGATGTATACTGCTCTGGCCGTTGAAGAAGTTGCATTAATAGATAAATTTCTGCCTTGCGTAGTGCCTGACGAACATGCCCCAAACGTATCTCCATACAATCGAGATAAATTTCAATTTCATTTAACTTAAATGCTTTATGTTGAACAGATACTTGCCAGTCATAAGGTCGAATCTTCATTCTGTACTTGGCCCAAATCAACTTTAGTTTCAAGTTCAATTCCTCAAATTCAAAAGGAACGTTAAGATTTTCCTTAACAAAATCTAAACCTTCTCCAGCTTCATTTCTTTCATCATCAACGGGCGTCTCAGCAAGCAAGAGAATTGGTGGCGTATGTCGAAAAGACTGTATTGTCAAAAGAATATCCCTCTCCTTGGCTTGCTTCGAATCTAAAATAATCAGATCCAGATGACTCGAATCTGTATAGTGTCTATCTTCAAAGTTTTTGACGTGGTATCCTTGCTTGGATAAACCGAATTGCAATAAGCTGATCATCATTGGATTATGATGAATAACTAAAATTTGTTTTGGTACAAAGTCCATCCATTCCATAAGCAAAATCACACCTTCTTCCGTAGACTATAATCAATCTTCTTGAGATACTTAAGTGTCGATAAAAAACTCTATTTCAGACAAATATAAGCCTATGCTTATATTGTAATACTCAATTTACCTAAAGCAAATGGTTTTACAGAAATTTTACAAAGGGCTGGTTTTCAGCAATCCTGATTGGGTGGCTAAAAGATAACCATATCAACATAATTACCGTTTGAAGAAGTAGATCGAGCCATAATAATCTTGACGGAAGTAGGAAAATTCAAGAAGAATATAAAAAGGTACGTTAACAAATAGGTTGTTAACGTACCTTTTTTGAAATTTCAACTCATATCATCCTTCATTAGAACAAGAGGAACTGCAATCACCGGTGGCTTGCACTTGCTTTGCTTGTGGACGACTGACACTGCATACCCCTGTTTCAGGCAGATCGAGTTCTACTTTTGCAGCAGCCTCCAGATCACCCGCCAGAAAAGCAACTACAGATCGAACTTGTTCGTAACCTGTGGCCATCAGGAAGGTCGGTGCACGGCCATAACTTTTCATACCCACAATATACAGGCCTGGTTCTGTATGACGCAATTCCTTTTCCCCATGAGGTCGAACGGTACCGCAACTATGAATGTTCGGATCGATTAGCGGAGCCAACGCTTCCACACTTTCTGTTGCCTGGTCAATGCTCAAACGTAGTTCGCCAAGAAAGGAAAAGTCAGGTCGGCTTCCTGCATTCACAATGATTTCATCCATGTGCTGCAGTTCGCGGCTTTCCCCAAGCTGCTCTCCACTAATAGTGATTCTCTCCCCATCTTGCTTCAACTCCTGAATGTGGAACGGGGTGACCACACTAACCTTTCCGGAATCCACCAATTCATGCATGCGACTGCCTAATTCCCCCCTAGCTTCCAGTTGATCATTCGCTTCTCCACCATAAGCTTCCTCTACTTGATCTCTTCGCATAATCCAGGTCAGTTTGGTATGAGCATTCGTTTCTTGCAGTTTAGCTAAATCAAGTAAGGTATTTAAGGCTGAATGGCCGCCACCTACGACAGCAATATGTTTACCCGTATAGCGCACTTGATCGGCCCCAAGTACATCCGGTATACCATAGAATATCTGTTTATGAAGAGATTGCTCCTGAGAAGTCAGTACTCCGCTTGAAAGCACCGGATTTGCTTTTCCCCAGGTTCCCGAAGCGTCAATGACAGCTCTCGCCTCATATTGTTTGGCCTTGCCTTTTTCTTCTACATAGATGACAAAAGGTTGTTGTTCTCTACCGGGTGTTTTCATTTTATCTGTATTTTTGCGACTGATCCCAACAACACGTGTATTCAAATGAAGATCGGAGTTTATCTCGGGTAACTCAGCGAGTGGTCGTAAATACTGATCACGCAGCTCATGTCCCGTCGGTAATTCGTCTGGAGATGGGGCAATCCACCCATTCTTCGTCAACAACCTTTCTGCTGCTTTATCTAGGTTATACTGCCATGGCGAAAATAGACGAACATGGCCCCACTTGGAGATATTCTCACCTACTTTACTCCCCGCCTCAAAAATGATAAATGATTGGCCAGCTTCAATCAGATGTGCCGCTGCTGCCAGACCAATAGGCCCAGCACCAATGATGGCTACAGGTAAATGAGATAGCTCTCCTTGGTGTACAGGATCTTGAAGAGAGATCTGCTTTTCCATGAGCGTAGGTTCACAACAGGACTCGACTGGTTTAAATTCAATGTTTTTCATTTCAAATGACCTCCAGTAGTTAGTTAAATATATTTGCAACCTACAAGTATTAGAGAAATGTAACGGGGTAATAATGCTCATTACCCCACTGACGTACAGCACATTTTCGATTTTAACATACTCTCATTAAGCAGTTTAACAGATTGCATAACGATTGCTTTTTCTGTATCAGTCATGAAAGAAAAAACCTCTTCCAGATGTGTATTCATCCGATGATCTATAGCTGTCGCTACAAACTTCCCCTCTACCGTCAATCTCAGAATGTATACTCTCCGATCTTCAGGATGAGGTGTTTTTAAGACCAGGTTTTTCTTAATCAACGTCTGTATTTGACGACTAAAGGTTGTAATATCCATGGCTAGCGTTTCGGCAATTTGTTGCATAGATGGCTCATGTTGATGGTCAATTTCATATAGGATATGACTTTGGATTAAAGATATTTCCTGCTCTCCAACCGTGCAACAATTTTTATCCAGCAAGCCGAAGCGACGTACCATGATCTGTAATAACTCTCTTGGGTTTTGGTTATCCGGCAACATGATCACCTCTTGGTGTCTATTATAATCATATTATTTGTATATTGCAACTATTTTAAATTATTCTGCTTTTCTAAATTGTTTTGGATATGCTTAACGACATACTCAGCATCTGGCCCCACACCCCGAAGAGTTGCTGATGCAAAGGAGCGCTGTCCAGACAAGCCTACAAAATAAAGTCCGGGGATTGTCTTGCTAATCCCGTTCTTTTGCTCGGGTTCGCCTTGACCATCCAGTCCACCTAATGCATCAATATAAGAAACGTTGGAACGATATCCTGTCGCGAAAATGACGGTTTGGACCTCTTCTTGTGTTCCATCAGACCAGATCACACCTCTGTCATAAAATGCGGTGAACATTTTCTTTTGTTTCGGGTTCCCCGCTTTAAGCCGCTGCTTATATCCATCCAAATCCAGAACGGATGACCCGTTTGCAAATGACTTCCCAAATTTCCAAAACGAATCGATCCCCGTTAGCTTAAACCAGAAGTGAATATCCTGGCCCAAGAGACGCTGCGGGATTAGTGCTACTGGTTCTCTCACAGCAAGTGTTGTTTCAGCTACTTCGGATAGTTCCATCGCAATCTGAACCGCGGAATTTCCTCTCCCTACAACAATGACCGATTGATTATGAAAAGGGGCCGGTGTTCGATACGTCGCGGAATGTAAGATTTCTCCCTCAAATTGTTCATGGTTTGGAATCGAAGGGGTATAGGGTCTACTAAACGATCCAGTTGCCAAAATCAGATTGCGAGCCACGTATTTCTTTCCACTTGAAGTTGTTACTGTAAAAACCCCGGATTCTTTGGATACTTGATCTACATGGCTGTTATAAACCAAAGGCAATCCAAAATGAGAAGCATAGTCCTTCAAGTATTGAATAACTTCATCACGTTGTGGGTATCGATCCCCTGGAGAATCTATCGAAAGCCCCGGCAGAGACGAGTACTTGGCCGGTGAGAATAACTTCAAATTATCGTAATACTGTGGCCACGCCCCTACCGCTGCTCCTCCTGCCTCCAAAATCAAAAAAGACAGCCTTTTCTTTTTTAAATGATAACCGGAAGCAAGTCCTGCCTGACCTCCACCAATAACAATGACATCCCAGATTGGCTCCATAACACATCTCCTTCAAATATAATTAGAGTGATTCATTCTTACAAGGTATGTACTCGTTTAGTATAATTGTTTATTTGCAAATTGCAAGTATATTTCTTCGATGACTAGTTATCTCATCTAAAAAGCTACCCTGGAAGTGTTCATTAAAACGCTCGGTAAAAAAATTATAACGTTTACTTACGTAAACGCTCCACGTCATAAAACCAATGTAAACATGTAGGCTTATGCCCATTATTGCAAATGTTGTATACCTTTCTATAGGCGGCTGCATAGGGTGTGAGTAGATATTTCACCAAAGAAGGAGAATGACTATGTACCCTAAATTATCAAATCGAAATCAATGGCATAATCCAGTGCCTAACATCCGGAATAACAACGGACAGGTCCTCACCCCTCCGTATTGCCATGGAAATGTGAACCTTAGTCACCCTGGTGGAAATATAGAAATAAGAGATTATGGACAACAACCACTTGTAATCAATATTGATCAAGCTACAAAGTATAATCAAAATTATCGTACGGCTCTATGGACAGGAAAGCACTTTCAAGTGACTCTGATGAGTATCCGTGTTGGCGAAGATATCGGTCTGGAAGTCCACCCGACAACCGATCAATTCATACGGATTGAAGAAGGTCAGGGACTTGTGCAAATGGGAGACGAGAAAGACAAATTGAATTTTCAAACGATGGCCTGTGAGGACTATGCCGTTATGGTGCCTGCTGGAAAATGGCACAATATCCAACACAGGCAGTATACCTCTTAAAGTGTACGTGATCTATGCACCGCCTGAGCATCCTTATGGGACAGTGCATGGAACAAAAGCCATTGCCATGTCTTCTGAAAGTTAGTTGATCGTATTCTAATGCAATTTACAAAAGCCTGATTTCTCTTCATCGTCGTGGAGAAAAATCAGGCTATTTCTTAATTTAATTACTTATCGAGGTATCGATACAGCGTTGTTTTGCTAATACCTGTTTCTTCACGAATTTCAGCAAGACTGTACTCTTTACTTTCATACATTTGTATCGCCTTCATTACGTTCCCATCCAATTTACGAGGACGACCTAACTTCGTCCCCTTTTCCTTCGCTTCATCCATTCCTTTTTTCGTGCTTTCACTGCTTAAATCTCCTTGGAAGTCAAGTAAAGCCTTCACATGCTCCAGAAAAATACGACCAGAACTGTCCTGTGTATTCAAATTTTCATTCAGAGAATACAGATGGGCCTCTCGCTTTTGAAATTCCTTCAGCAGATCGACAAGATGTTTTGTAGAGTCAGCTAAGGAGAACAATCGAGTAACAACGACGACATCTCCTGCTTCGAGCTGGTTCATCATGGCATTTAGCTGCGTTCTTTGCTTTGCAGATGAATGTTCTTCCTTCAATATTCGATCACAGGATTTCCGCTTTAAAATTTCGTGTTGATTTTGACAATTCGGGTCATCCTGTGAAGGTCTCATATAGCCAATAATCATGTTAAAACTCCTAACTGCAACTGACATTATAAAATTATAACACAAAATAAGAACCGAAATGGTTCCTTTTTGGGACTTCCTGTGATAAGATCAATATACTTCAACCGGATATGACTTTTAGTCGAGTAAGAGTCATAAAAAAAGATAAGGAGTGGAAGTACACGTGATTGAACGGATTAAGAAAGATTGGTTCTCTAATATTCGAGGGGACATATTAGCCGGGATTGTAGTGGCATTGGCACTCATCCCCGAAGCCATTGCATTTTCTATTATTGCTGGTGTAGATCCCATGGTGGGTCTGTATGCATCGTTTTGTATTGCTGTCATCATCTCATTTATTGGTGGCCGACCAGGGATGATTTCGGCTGCTACTGGAGCCATGGCCTTACTTATGGTTCCTTTGGTCAAGGAACATGGCGTTCAGTATTTACTGGCTGCCACCATTCTTACTGGGGTTATCCAATTGCTTTTTGGCGTATTCAAAATCGGGAAACTCATGAAATTCATCCCGAGGGCTGTCATGATCGGTTTTGTGAATGCTCTCGCTATTCTGATATTCATGGCACAAGTTCCCCATTTTGTAGGCATATCTACGCTGACCTACATCTTCGTTGGAGTTACCTTACTTATTGTATATGTTTTACCCCGATTCTTCAAAGCCATTCCAGCACCTCTTATTGCCATTGTGGTTCTAACCGCAGCTGCCATTTGGGGGAACCTGGATTTGGGAACGGTTGGAGAGCTAGGTATTATCACACAATCTCTTCCCTCATTCTTTATTCCCGATATTCCTTTTAATATCGAAACATTGCAAATTATATTCCCTTATTCTATTTCACTGGCTATTGTCGGGTTGGTTGAATCTCTATTAACGGCTTCCATCGTGGATGATATGACGGGAACGAACAGTAACAAAAACAAAGAAGCTCGCGGACAAGGAATTGCTAACGTCATTACCGGTTTCTTCGGCGGTATGGCAGGCTGCGCCATGATTGGACAGTCTGTAATCAACGTCAAGTCTGGTGGGCGAGGAAGGTTATCTACACTCGTTGCAGGCGTATTCCTCATGTTCCTTATCCTTGTACTTGGCGGTGTCGTTGTTCAGATCCCTATGCCTGTACTCGCCGGGATCATGATCATGGTAGCCGTCGGAACATTTGACTGGTCTTCCTTCTCTTATCTCCGTAAAGCTCCAAAAAGTGATGCACTCGTGATGCTAGTCACCGTTATTGTTGTTGTAGCAACCGATAATCTTGCACTAGGTGTCATTGTCGGCGTCATTCTCAGTGCCATCTTCTTTGCTTCTAAAATTTCAAAGGTGAGTGTGAAGCAGCTCTCAACGGAGAAAAACGTAAGATTTGATGTGTCGGGTCAGCTATTCTTTGCATCGGTGGAAGGTTTTATTGAATCTTTTGACTTCGAGATTGCGGATTCGGACATTAGTATTGATTTTTCAAATGCACATATTTGGGATGACTCAGGTGTAGGGGCTGTCGATAAAGTAGTCATTAGATATCGGGAGAATCATAACCGAGTTAAGATTAAAGGACTGAATACGTCAAGTGAAAAACTCGTAAATAAGTTAGCGGTTTATCAAGATCCAAATGCACAATTAAAATCACATTAAGGTAGGAGAGATGAACATGTATCAACATATTCTACTTGCTGCAGATGGTTCTAATAATGCCATTCGGGCAGCGAAAGAAGCCGCTTATATTGCATCCTTAATCCCTGATGCTGAGGTCGAGATTCTGTTTGTTGTAGACCTGTCCAAGGTCAAAGATGAAGTGCTCCATTCTCAGAATCATGAGGAAATTGAACTGAAACGTAAACAGAAACTTATGCCTGTTCAGCAAGAACTTACAGAGAAACATGTGAACTATCGAGTTACCTTCGTAAATGGAGATCCTGGTCCTACGATTGTTGATTACGCGAATAAGAACAGCGTTGATCTGCTTATTATCGGTAGCCGGGGACTGAACTCCTTACAGGAATTCGTACTTGGAAGTGTGAGTCATAAAGTCGTTAAGAGGGCTCATTGTCCAGTTATGATTGTGAAATAGATGATGGATATGAAGCACAGGACCTCTGCAATTGCAGAGGTCTCGCTTCTTTTTCTAAAGGAATTAGATTAGATCATTTAAACGTTGACTGGAGGAGAGGAAATCTTGGAACACTCCAAATTAAAGACTCAAAAACCACAAAAAACATCACGCTATCTTCCTCCTGCTGTACGTATTTTTGCGCTTGGAGGTCTCGGGGAAATTGGAAAGAACATGTATGGGATCGAATATAAAAATGAAATCATTTTGATTGACGCAGGTTTGAAATTCCCCGATGCCCATATGAACGGTGTAGATTACATTATTCCTGATATACGTTACTTGCTGGACAAGCCTCAACAGATTAAAGCTCTTTTCCTTACTCACGGACATGAAGATCATATTGGCGCTATTCCCTATTTACTCAGACATCTTTCGTTTCCAATCTATGGCGGTGCACTAACAATCGGCTTGGTCAAAGCCAAGTTGGAAGAGCACAAGTTAACGAATTCAGTGGATTTTCATATCATTCAGGATCACGAACGCGTATCATTTCAGCAGCTTTCTGTTCATTTTTTCCGAACAATACACAGCATACCCGATGCCTTTGGTATCGTTGTAGATACGCCCTATGGTTCTATTGTGCACACAGGTGACTTCAAATTTGATATGACACCTGAAGGAAAGACAGCAGATCTTCATAAAATGATGCAGTTAGGTGAAAAAGGTGTGCTTGCTTTGCTGTCTGATAGTACCAACAGTGAACGCGAAGGTCAGTCTCTTTCAGAACAAACAGTGGGTGAATCTGTTTTGGAATTAATCCAGCAATGTGAAGGCCGAGTTTTGTTTGCGACTTTTGCATCCAATGTCCACAGGTTACAACAAGTCATTCATGCTGCTTCAGAGTGTAATCGGAGAATTTTAATACTGGGCCGCAGTATGGAAAAAATATTCTCCATTGGTCAAGAACTTGGACACCTTCATATACCACAAGGTATGTTAATGAATATGAAGGAAATCCACACCACTCCACATCATCAAGTCATCATTTTATGCACGGGTAGTCAAGGAGAGCCTAATGCAGCTTTAACCCGTATTGCAGCCGGCTCCCACCGTCACGTTCAAATATTCCCAGGAGATATGGTTGTCTTTTCTTCTTCTCCGATCCCTGGTAACGTCATTCAAGTCAATCGAAGCATAGATATGCTGATGCGTTCTGGAGCCGCTGTCCTCTACGGAGCAGAGTATGACATTCATACTTCAGGGCATGGATCACGGGAAGATTTAAAACTGATGATACGGACCATGCGCCCGAAATATTTCATACCGATCCATGGAGAATATCGAATGCTGGTAAGTCATCAAAAACTAGCTGAGCAAGTTGGAATACCCTCCAACAGAATCTATGTATTGAACAATGGAGAGCCTCTCCTCATTACTAAATATCATGCTCGAAAAGGAAGGAATCTCCCTTCGGGATCGTCATTTGTGATACGTGGTAAAGTTGAGAGGCATGAGCCTGAACTCATTGATGAACGCAATAGATTGGCTAAGGATGGTGTACTTATTGTAGCACTTGTCTTAAACAATGAGACATGCCAAATGATATCAGGGCCTGATCTCATTAGCCGAGGGTTTGTCTATGTACGAGATGCTAACGAACTGATGAAAACAGCAGAATCACATTTGAAATCCGCACTATATGGACTAGAGCAGAAAAAAGAAGCCCGCTGTGGGATTTGGGAAAGGAAGATCTCAGAAGTACTCCAGAACTTCTTTTACTCACAATTACAACGAACTCCTGTGATTTTCTCTTCCATTCATAGCGTTTCACATCCTACTCAAGTAAAGGACGACTAAACAATGAGAATGATTCAAAAGTTAATTCATCCCGATACACCTGATCCAAATGGCCGAATGTTTGAACGAAAAGCAGCACGTGGCATTATTATGCGTGGTTCTGAGATTCTTCTACTCTATACCCGTAGATATAATGACTACAGTTTTCCCGGAGGTGGTGTGGAAGCGGATGAGGACCTACTAAGTGGGCTAAGAAGAGAAATTGCCGAAGAAACCGGAGCTACCCAGGTTGAGGTAACAAACGAGTTCGGCTACATTGAAGAGTATCGTCCCCATTACAAACCCGAATATGATCTGATCCATATGTTATCTTATTATTATGTTTGCAACATTCATGAACAGCTTGGAGAAGCCAAACTCGAAGATTATGAAATGAACAATGGGATGTCTGCCGTCTGGATCGACATTCATCAGGCCATTAAGCATAATCGGCAGGTAATATTGAATAAAGAGGCTTCCATGGGATTTTCCATTGAAAGAGAGACGATTGTTTTAGAGTTGATTGCATCTGAATTAATCTTTTAGATTAGAATATTAGACTCGCAATGTAATTTGTAATGGCCCCACATTCATGTCCTCAACCAGGACATGAATGTGGGGCCATTAAATTAAACTAACCTGTCTATAACGAACTATCTTATGAAAGTTCGATATAATTATTAGAGTTGAAGCCATCTAGTTACATCTTCAGATATAAGACCATTCTGACGATGTGTGACAGGCATTTCACTGATTTGTAATAAAAAGTAACTATCATGCGTCCGCAGACACTCAAGAAGGTACTTATCTAACAAATCAATATCATCAGCTGTTTTAATTAAATACACTCTGTCATGAAGATGTTTGACCTCAAACAGGTGTTCAAGATGAAAGTTTATACACTCCTCAGTCCATCCTTCATTTTTAGGCTTATAAGAAAACAAATAGAGTTTAGATATAATATTCGCCCCCTTTTACTCTTATAGTCCGCCTTCTTTTGAAGCAGTTTCCTTACGTGGCTTAAATAACACCTTTAACATTGGTGGAGCCATTAAAGTTGTAAGAATGACCATTATAACAACTGAAGTGAAATATTCAGGTAAAAGAAGCCCTGCTTGTATACCAGTTGAAGCAATAATTAATGCAACTTCTCCTCTTGATACCATCCCAGCTCCTATAGCAAAAGAAGATACATTGCTGAATCCTGTAATCTTTGCTCCCAATGCACCGCCCAGTAATTTAGTCAAAACAGCAGCAATGGTTAGAACGACAAGGAATCCTATCTGTTGTCCTACACCTTCAAATGAAACATTGAGGCCAATGCTCACAAAAAACACGGGAACAAAAATTGAATATGCAATGGGCTCGACCTTTTTTTCAACAACATTCTTAAAATTCGTTTGTGAGATTGCAATACCGGCAGCAAATGAACCAATTATACCGGCCATACCCATCAAATCAGCAAAGTACGCAAATCCAAAACAAATGAAGAGTGCGATTGATATTATGGGTTCTGTTACCTTAAGAGTTGAGAGCCACTTCATAACACGAGGAACTATAAATACCCCTGCAACAAACACACCTATGAAGAACAGCACTTTCTTCCCTACTAAAAGTCCTAACGATACATCCTGATCTGTACCCAAGAAACTCATCATAAATGCCAAAAGAATAACAACTAAAATATCGTCTACTACAGCAGCTCCGAGAATAGTTGTGCCTTCTTTTGAACTTAAACGATCCATATCCTTCAGCACTTGTACTGAGATGCTTACAGATGTTGCACTGAATAAAACACCCATAAAAAGTGCATAGTTCGTGGATAGTCCAAATAGATCTGCTACTCCAAATCCACCTACAAAAGGAAGAATAATTCCGCCAATGGCAACGGCAACCGCGGACTTCCAGTTTTTCTTTAACTGGTCAAGGTCCGTTTCTAATCCAGCAATGAACATAAGTAATAGGACACCTATCTCAGAGATGTAATGAATAAATTCATTATTATTAATCCACCCGAGAATTGCAGGTCCTAAAATAATACCGACTACCAGTTTGCCAAGTACAGAGGGTTGCCCCAATTTTACTGATACATGTCCTGCTATTTTTGTACTAACAATGATTAAAGCCAAATACCATATAAATTCCATTCTATCTACTCCTCAACAACAACATATAAAATAACTTGAACGCGTTCCTGAACATAATAATTGACCTAAAACCTTAGGTCAATATAGCATTTAAACCAACGAAATAGAGTTGTAATACTTATGATAACCCTTGATAATCCCTGTATACGTATTTTTTAATTAAAAGCCAAAAAACAAGCATTAGGGTCGATTTTTAATATGTACAAAAAAACATAATTACTGAGAAGCGGAACCCCTCAGTCATACTCTACTTGCATACGCATCTTGCCTGAAATAATGAAATCAACTTCATCACCATAGTCCAAATAGCTTGACTGAAGGATCTTCTTTGAAATGATCTATAATCAGACCATCTTGTTTGGTCTTGTAACGTTGTGCATGCTAAGAGTCATTTTTCTTCCTCTGCAGTAGGCAGCCGTCTTTGCTATGATCCACAGTATAGCTCAAAGGCAACCGTCGTTTGTATTTTTATGAACCACCTCCTTTTCTCTGCATTTGTTTAACTAATCTACCTGTTAGCCTAATGAATTGATGAGCGAAAACTTTATTAGAAATATGTCTAATCGGTAATCGAACTATGTTCTTGTCCACTCCGGCAATCGGTACAAGTTCTTGTCCTCAACTGCCAGTTCATTCTGATAATTCTCTTTTTTAATGCCAAGCCGACCGTGTTTAACCTCTCATCGTGTCAGTTTTCCTTTAACAATATAAAAATTGTTATGTATTAAGGTATTTAATGAAGTTGTAACTGCGTGTGTTAAATGTTTAGATATATACCTAATCGGCAATCGGACTATGTTCTTGTCCATTCCGGTAATTGGCACAAGTTCTTGTCCCCAAAAGCAAATTCCAGTAACCAAGATTTCGGTTTTTAATGCCAAGCCGCCCATATTTACTTCTCACATCTTGCCTTTTGTCCCAAAACAACGTGAACATTTTCATGTTTAATGTAGCTTAATGAAGTATTAAGTGCATACGCTGATTATTTAGATATCCATCTAACCGGTAATCAGATCATGTTCTTGTCCATTTCGGCAATCGGTACAAGTTCTTGTCCTAAAAGCTAGTTCCGATAACAATATTTCGCTTTCTT
Organism: Paenibacillus vandeheii; assembly: GCF_030433635.1. Lineage (NCBI taxonomy): Bacteria > Bacillati > Bacillota > Bacilli > Caryophanales > Paenibacillaceae > Paenibacillus > Paenibacillus vandeheii. The sequence continues at coordinate 34,950 of NZ_JAROCD010000021.1, read as the reverse complement.
TACCCTATCTGCCCGTGATTTATCTCTAATCAATTCATTTGATCCATTAGAAATGAAAAAACTGTCCTGCACTATACTGACTATTGAGACTTTAATTATTTCTCATTTTATTTAGACATGTATCTAATCGGTAATCGGACTATGTTCTTGTCCATTCCGGCAATCGGTACAAGTTCTTGTCTTTTGCTCGGGACACGAACTTGTACCGATAAAATAAAAAAGCCGCTAAAATAGCGACTTCAATGGGTCTATGTTCTTGTCCCTCGACAACAATTGAACTTAAAGTTTATTGCATAAAAAAATTTAAATCCATTTTATTAACCGCTTTCTTCAAATCATCATCTGATAAATGTGTATATATCATCGTTGTCTGTACTGATGAATGACCTAGTTGATCTTTCAGTTTTGGAACATCATTGTTAGCCTTATGATATCGAGTTGCAAATGAATGTCTCAATGCATGCACATTTAAAGATGGTTTACCATAAAGATTAGCATATTTTTGAACTAACTTTTCTATGGCTCTTTGAGTAAGTCTTCGTGTGCCTCCTTTTCTTCCTACAGGAGCAGCTATAAATAAGGCTATCTCTTTTGAGCTGGGTTTATACTTTTGATCTCTAATTTTTATATATTCTTTGATGTCATATAATGCAAGATCACTAAAGTAAACATACTGCTCCTTACCGCCTTTACGGACTACTCGTAGTAAATTTTCAGTCAAGTCTACATCTTCAATATTAGCGCCAACCACTTCGGACAGTCTCAATCCAGATCCCAGAATCAAAGAAGCGATGGCTGTATCACGCTCACGATTAAATAAAAAATAGTTATATAATCTCTTATTTCCTTTAATCAATTCACCATAATCATTTGCAATAAATTGTCTGAATAGATTGAACTCCTCATGCTTCAGAATCTTACCACTGATTTTTTGTGCACTCGACTGAGCTGTGCTTAAAACAGGATTTAATTCTAACTTGGCCATCAGATTACGCTTAATATAAGGAGCTAATTCAGAAGTTTCAGCTTTATTCTGTAAGTAATTAAACAATGATTTAAGTGCAGCCAATTTTCTGTTCACAGTACTTTTAGAGTTCCCTAGTTGATTCTCCAAAAAGAAAAGAAAATTTTCCCCATCACGTATAGTCAATGATTCCAGTGTACTTAACTCAACTTCTTTACGACTACATTTAACAAGCCCCTCAGAAATTAGCCAGTCAAAAAAAATTATATAATCATGGCAATAGTTGAGCATGGTGGTTGGTGATAATTTTCTTTTTCTGCTATCTATATACTCTGTAACATACCAGGGCAAATCATCAAGTTTTTCTTCAATACGTTCTAAATATTTAATTTTTGTTTGCTTTTCCATGGGATTCTCCTTTTTTCTAAAGGATACTTTGTACATATTATAATTCAATATTTTTATTCGTCAAATTATTATTTTACGTAATTATATGAGATTATTTGATATCGTTCTTACCATACCATATATATCCATACCAGCAGCCGGGTTGGTTTGGGAAGATAATCAAGGATAAATTTAACATCAAATTAAACATTATTTCCGGCGGGGAGCAAAATTCCGGTATATTTGGCGCAGCGACAGCAGTAGAAGTACCACCCATGGATGCATGAAAAGTCACTAGGATAGAGTACGTTTTTACCTTTCTTTAGAGTGAGAATAAAGCCTTCATCATCAAACATAACTGCAAATGCGTTTCCCCTCGTACCTTCACATTTCATACCAAAATAAGTCTCTAAAAACTCGCGAGCAGCAGGAACATCAGTAACTGTTAGGTTCAGATGATTTAATTTCATAATTACACCCTTTCCTACATATTTTGTACGTCCTCCGTAGAGCTTTATCTTCAATCCAAATAATACCACATAATGGATCCGTTCTGTAGCGACAACACCGGCACTGCGAAGTTTCTGCAAATGTTGAGATACGGTTGATTGGGGTAGATCAAGACATTCCTGCACATACTCAAGAATTTTGTCCAGAAAAAGCTTTAATTACTCTTGAGAGTTAGTTTAATTTTTAAATGCTAACAGCCTTCTCCCGATACTCGGTGAACCTCTAAGTGTTATTGAGGTTTTAACTACATATGCTTATTATTTAGATGATCATCTAATCGGAATATGTTCTTGTCCTTGTCCATTTCGGCAATCGGTACAAGTTCTTGTCCTTACCTTGAGACAAGAACTTGTACCGATAACATAAAAAAGCCGCTAAAATAGCGACTTCAATGGGAATATGTTCTTGTCCCTCGCCATCTGCGGTCTGCTGCCACAATGTGTGCATAGCGAGAGGTTTGAGGATCTCTTTTCATTTTTTCATTTAATTACCATTAGAACTGCTGAATGTAGTCAGAATATTTCCATAATAAATTTCCCACTACAGTTATTCGTAATTTCTGATTCAGGTGCTACAATTATTTGGGTTATGTTTTGACAGCTACATGCTCTTGAATTTCCGGGGTATACTGGAAAAATGTACGAACCATCATTATAGAATATATGAACTAAAAGTGAGGTTGTATTCTTTTGATCATTATATATGGTTATTGATGCATGTAGTTCTTTGTTATTTATAGAGGACCAGATCGTAAGGTTCTCTAATCCCGTCTTTGGATCAAAAAATATTTCTCCACTTAATGAGATTTTAGCCCCTCCATTCGCTTTCTTTACTGGGTTATCATTTTTTTCTTATTTCTCATAGACAATTGTCTTAAACATTCCACCAATTGGTTTAGTGAAGTTATTGGATATATGATGTGGCATATGGCAATGGAAGGGCCATGTTCCTGGGTTATTCGCGCAAAAGAGTAAGTCGTATGTCGTTCCACTCGAAACTTCTATCGTATTTCGAAGTAATCTGGCGGAACTTGAGATTTCATTACCGTCTGCAGCTGTGAGAAGAAATTGATGTCCATGAAGATGAATGGGATGTGCATTCATTCCTATGTTCCCAAGACGAATACGAATGTTTTCGCCATATTTAACTGGTAAAGAATTAGAATATGGAAAACAACGCCCATTCATTGTGAAAAAATTAAAACTGTCCGTTAAGGGGTCTAAATCGTAATCTCCTTTCCTCAATTCACCCTTAGGCAGGCCTTGAAGATGAAATTCCTGAAGCATGATGAAGTAATCTCTATGAATATAGTCATTACATCCCGATTCTATTATAAATCCACCCCCTAGTCCCATTAATTCTTGAGTAACTGTATTGTGATGAGTATGATACATATGCGTTCCCGGTGCATTCATAATCTGAAAACAATAATCAAAGTATTCACCTGGTCTAATTTTGGGTGTTGGTTCAACTTCAGGAACACCGTCCATAGAGTTGGGGATATCCAGGCCATGCCAATGGACACTGGTTGCCTCCGGTAGATGGTTTATAACCCTGATCTTAACCCAATCGCCTTGTTTAACTCGTATAGTTGGACCCGGAATGAAACCGTTATACCCCCAGCCCTTCATTTTTATTCCAGGCAATAGTTCTCTCGTTACAGGCTCCGCAACTAACACAAAGCACTTCATTCCCTCTTCGACGGTAAAGGGAAGATCCGGGATATCCGGTGTGATAACCATAGTACTCCTCCATCCCAAATGGAATTGTTTACAATGGAGGATATATATGAAATTCGAGGCTTGTGCTATTACTTTATTTCCATAGCCGAATACTATGTCTAAGATGAACCTTAGTTTATATCAAATGCTTGCTCGCTAGTACATCCAAGGACATTTATGATTTTCAGCCTAGGTTGTTGTTCTCCGATATAGTTATTTCTGTGTTGTGTCGCAGGAGCCTAAACGATATCCCCTAAGTGACTTCTTCTTCACTTTTCAAGTCCAAACAAGAAAAGCGTGCAACAATCGGAATTCTGCCCTATCCCCCAGTTCTTACTAACAACTCTTGCTATCATATGGTCACTATAAATCAATTGAATAATATTTTTGTTTTTATTTGACGGCTCATTTTGCTGGATTGCTACCCAGTCCATATTCCCTATCATAGGCATCAAATATTTCACGAGCAATGGGTGCTGCGCTACTTGATCCATACCCCCCTTCAGGTACAACCACGGCTACTGCCAGTTTTGGATTCTTACGAGGTGCAAAGGCGATAAATACGCCGTTCTCAACATTAATCGATTGACCATTTATATAAATAGTCTGTTGAGAGGTGCCTGTCTTTCTCGCGAAATCATAGGGAAACCCACTGAACGCGGCATCTACATTGGTAGACATTCCACGTTGAATGGTGCGCCAGTATCTGTCATCATAATTTGCTGTATTTAGTGTTTTTGGTTTAATTTTTTTAACGACATTACCTTCAGAGTCACGTATTTCTTTTACCAGGTGTGGTTCAAGACGTTGTCCTTTATTCGCTAACATCACGGTATACTGTGCGAGCTGCATTGTTGTATATTTGCCTTGTTGTCCAAATGAAGCAAAAGCCAAGCCTGTGAGTGCAGATTGATTTTCTTGGTTATATTCAATTCTGCCTCTAAATTCTTTGGGTAAATCCACTCCAGTATCCACGCCTAAGCCGAATTCTTTCATATATCTGTCCCATACTTTAATACCTTCCACATTATACTTGTTCCAAAGCTGCTCACCGATCATGTCAATCATAAAAGCATTTGATGATTTCGTGATTGCTGTCTCTGGATTTAAAAGACCATATACGCTTCCTGAAGAGTTTCTGACTCTGGTACGATCTTTACCAAACTCCGCGTATCCGCGATCCTGATATGTTGAATTCGGAGCAAAAAAACCTTCATTTAAGCCAATCAAAACACTTAATGGTTTTATTGTTGACCCCAATAATACGGTTGACTCTGGGTGCTTTCCGGTGTCGTTTGGAGGAAAGGATTCAACTGTACCATTTCTATAGATGTACTTAATCTTTTCATAATCCCATTCCGCATTCGGATCATAATCAGGCATACTTGCCATAGCCACGACATTACCGCTATCTACTTCCATTGCGACAGCAAAAGCTGTTTTTGCATTAGTATGAAGTTTTCCTGAAACTGGAGTCCGCTGTAACCAATTCAACTGTTCTTTTATAGCTTGTTCTGTTTGAACTTGTACGTTTTTGTTGATGGTCGAGATGATATCGTATCCTTTTTCTGGAGGGAGCATGTTTCCTCCCTCTTCAGGCAAATTTAACGCATTAATGGGGATCTCTTTAAAACCACTTTGTCCTCGTAACACGTCCTGATATTGAAGTTCAAGACCATCAACACCAACATTTTCTAGCTCAGAGTATACAAGCCCAGGATTGGTTTGAGTTGGATTTAAACGATCAATTTCTTTGTATTTTGCTAGTGTCTTTGATGTTTTGAATGTTTTCATGTAACCAATAGCTTGAACAGCCACGCCATCCTTATCATATTTGCGTTTGCTTTCTTCCACTACACTCAATCCAGGAATGATATTTCTATTCTGAAGAAAGTAAGCGACTTCTCTATCAGATAGGTCACTCTTGATCAATCTCGGAGAATAACCTTGGGTCTGTCGATATTCCAGATCCATCGCATTCAAAATATCATCTACCGAGAACTCTTTACTCCCTGGATCTTTAAATTCCTGAAATACTTCATACAATTTTTCTGCAAATTGACCAGCTTCCTCACGATTGGGATTTTTAGGCCCCCCCTCCTGTTGACTATAATTTTTATACAATGTGATGTATAACGACTGAATGGGCTCGGAATATGCCAATTTTATTTTACCTGATGAATCATAAATGGAACCACGAACGGGCAACAAAGGACTTGTTCTGGTGACACTTTCACTTTGTAAACGGCTAAGCTCGGGGCCTTCTACGAATTGCATATAAGCGAGACGAATGATGATAACTGAAAAAATGACAAAGGATACAAAAAAGAAAAAGTTAATGCGAAACTTAGAACTGATTGGTTTTGGTTCTTCTGCATCGTAATGATTGTTCATCTGATAATACTCCTCTTGGTCGTTCTTAAGTAACAGTGTAAATTTTAAATTTGAAGGAAGTGTGTTTTTTTGTTATATCAATACAACCAAATTTCAAATAGCTGAAGGCAAACCAAAAAAGCTCTACGAGGACGTAGAGCCTTTTTAGTCACCTTATTGAATTGTATTTATTCTTTATATCGAAGATATATTCTATAGCCGATAAAAACCAGTAATAAAAATGAAGCATACATCAAACTGACTTGTACTAGTCGTGTTCCTTCATTCCATATTTCATGCCCTATATAGGCAAAGGTCATCATTGCGGGGATTTTACCTAATAAGGTTGCGAGTATGAAAATCTTAAAATTTAAATGGAATACTCCTGCGTAAATATTGATTGCCGCAGCTGGTAAAATGGGTATGATGCGAGCTGATAGAATCATCCAAAACAGGCGCTGGCTACTCATCGCATGTAGTTGATCTAGAGATGTAAATCTCTGGGTAATCCTTCTTCCCCAAGAATAAAGTAAGTATTTTGCCAATAGATAGACAATAATCGCAGCTAAAGTGGATATGGCCACGTTCATAGTACTGCCCAATACTACACCATATTTAGCGCCGATCACTCCACCTACAATGCCAAACGGGATCACAGGAAACATAGCAAGAATAGTAATTACAAGAAACATCAGAGGTAAGCTAGCCGTATTATCCCCAGCTATCCATGCATACAATAAATCCCGCTTCATGAAAACAAGCATAAATACAACCAGGTTAATACAGAATATAATCCATTTTTTCAACCTAACATTCTCCTGAACGAATTTCTAGTTTACAAGTGAGTTTTGGCAATCTTTTTCTAACGTACACATAGGGGTACCCCTGTTACTGATACTTTATATAATGTAACACAAACGTACCCCTATCGTTATATTATACAATGATTTTATCACGTCAGTTTTTAAGAATTACGAATTTTCACACGTTGTAGCCGAAGTGCATTAAGAACAACAGATACTGAACTTAATGCCATTGCAGCACCAGCTACCCATGGAGCCAAAAGGCCGATCGCAGCTATTGGAATACCCAGCGTATTGTAACCGAGTGCCCAAAATAAATTTTGTTTAATGTTAGCCATAGTTTTACGGCTCATATAAATAGCGTCAGGGATACTTGAAAGATCGCCACGCATCAATGTTACATCAGCAGCTTCCATAGCAACGTCTGTTCCTGTACCAATAGCCATTCCGATGTCTGCCATAGCAAGGGCCGGAGCATCGTTTATACCATCTCCTACCATCGCTACCTTTTTACCTTGTGCTTGCAGTTTTTTAACTTCTTCCGCTTTACCTTCAGGGAGAACTTCAGCCAGGACGTGGTCAATGCCAACTTGAGCCGCAATCGCTTTTGCCGTCCGTTCGTTGTCCCCGGTAATCATAATGACCTGGATACCCATCTCCTTCAAACGGCTGACAGCAGCCTGAGAGGTTTCTTTAATGGTATCTGCCACAGCAACCATCCCCGCATACTCTTTATCAATAGCGACAAGCATAGCTGTTTTCCCGGATTCCTCTAAAGTAGACATCATGTTGTAAGCTTGTTTTGCTTCTACATCGAATTTATCCATTAGACGACGTGTACCAATTAATAACTCTTTACCACTCACAACAGCCTTGATTCCAAAGCCTGGAATGGCCTCAAAGGATTCTGTTCTGAGCAGTTCAATATTTCTTTCCATAATGCCCGCAACTATAGCCTCAGCTAATGGATGTTCTGAATTTTTCTCAGCTGCCCCCACAAGTTTAAGGAATTCTGTTTCATCGCCCTCGACCAAAACATCGGTAAGTTCAGGTTTACCTTTTGTTACTGTACCTGTTTTATCGAGAATAATTGCATCAATTTTATGGGTCTGTTCCAGATGTTCTCCACCTTTAAACAAGATTCCAAGTTCAGCTGCACGTCCAGAACCAGCCATAATGGAGGTTGGTGTAGCAAGCCCAAGTGCACAAGGACAAGCAATAACCAGAATGGCAATTGCTTTTTCTAAAGAACCAGCAAAATCACCCGGTGTTACTCCGAAGTACCATACCAAGAATGCCACTACAGCGACTCCTACAACAATCGGCACAAAAATCCCTGAGATGACGTCTGCTACCCGTTGAATAGGAGCTTTTGATCCTTGCGCTTCCTCGACAACTTTAATAATTTGTGCAAGAGCTGTTTCTTTACCTATTTTTGTTGCTTTCATTCGAAGCACACCGTTTTTGTTTATGGTTGCTCCGATAACAGCATCCCCCACTTTTTTTTCTACAGGGAGACTTTCACCAGTAAGCATCGATTCATCCACAGACGAGAGTCCTTCCAGAACTTCCCCATCCACAGGCACTTTACTCCCTGGTCGAACAATTACAACATCACCTACAATCACTTCTTCCACGGGAATGGTCAATTCTTGATCTTCTCGGACAACTATCGCCGTCTTGGCTTGAAGTCCCATTAGGGATTTAATAGCTTCTGACGTACGTCCTTTTGCCAGGGATTCGAACAGTTTCCCCATAACCACTAAGGTAATCAACACGGCACTTGTCTCATAGTACATCGCAGGTCCATGATGTACGCTACCGCCTTCAATTGCCCAAACGATGGTTAAATACAGACTGTAAAAATAAGCAGCTGAGGTCCCTAATGAAACAAGAACGTCCATGTTTGCACTGCCATTGCGTAAAGCTTTATATGCACCAATATAGAAGGGTCTTCCGATATAAAATTGAACTGGCGTTGCTAATGCCAATTGGAACCATGGATTCATAAAGAGATCTGGTAACCATACCCACGAAGTAAATGAAAAGTGACTTACCATTGCCCAGAGTAAGGGAAACGATAAAATCGCAGAAATAAGAAGTTTTCTTTTTTGTTTTGATAATTCTTTTTGTCGACGTTCAGCTGGGTCGCTTTGTTCCTGTTTCGGTACAGCTTGATAGCCGAGTTTCTCTACTCTCTTTTGCATATCAGTCACAGAAACATCTGCCGGATTATATTCGACATGAGCAACTTCCATGGCGAAATTTACGGTGGCCGTGCTTACGCCAGGTAACTTATTCAGAGTCTTCTCGATTTTTAAGGCACAAGCCGCACAAGTCATACCGAAAAGTTCCAAATCAACGGCTTCCTTAACTGTACTGTAGCCAAGCTTCTCAATGCTTGCTTCCATCTTACCGATGTCGACTTTACTTGGGTCATATGTTACTGTCGCTTTTTCCATCGCAAAGTTTACGTTAGCTTCTGATACACCTTCCAGCTTGTTCAAAACCTTCTCAATTTTTAAAGCACAAGCAGCACAAGTCATACCTGAGAGTTGAATTGATGTTTGTGATTTTTTCTCTTCAATTGTTGACACTATATATACACCTCACCTTTTAGACTTCATATCCTTGCTCTTCAATAGCCTCTTTAATGGTCTCTAGAGTCACCTTATTTTCATCATATACTACGGTAACAGTGCCATTTTCAAGATTAACATTCCCTTGAACACCGAGCGATTTCAAAGCACCTTCGATTGAGTTGACACAATGTACACAAGACATGCCATTCACATTTAACACTTCATTTTTCATAATTCACTTCTCCTTATATATGAGATTTTTATTTCAGTAATATTAACTTCACTTCATGTATAAAGCATACCCCCCTACCCTATATTTTGTCAAGCGCAATACCCGAAAATTTTAAGCCCATTTTATTGTTGATATGTAATTATGTTATTCTTCCTTTTCAAAATTCGAATTATTTCTTAGGAATTTAATAAAAGGAGTTCTCTCAGAATTTATGAACTGATTCTGAGAAAACTCCTTCTGTGCTACATTTCTTTTATTAAGCGGCCATTTCACGACACATTTTTGCACAAGCAAAACACGCTTCTGCACATTGTTGACAATGCTCATGATCATGTTTTTTACATTCGTTCCCACAAGCTTCACAAGCGTCTGCGCAAGCAAGACATATCTCTTTAACATATTTGCTATTGATCGACATGGCATGAGCGGCAAATTCACAGATATCCGCACATTCACGATCCAAGCGAATACATTCTTTCATCATTCCAATATGCTCCTCATCTAAACAAGAAACATAACAATGATTACATGCAACCATACATTTTAAACACTCTTCAATACACTCTTTGTACTTTTGATGTGACATTATAATTCTCCTCTCGTATCTAAAGTAGTAGGGTAGTCCCTTATTCTATATTTACCCCATATAGAAATTTCTATTCATGGCGGCATTTCAGAAGATAATCTACTACTCTAGAGTGTGAAAGAGGATAATTCTGTGCACATTTCACAATCGATGGAGTGAACCGAAATATCATTTAGGGTTCTTATCCAAGAAGTGTTTTTTCAATTTCTTGACGATTGAAGACAAATCCGAAATAAACTTTACCTTCAATGAAAATTGTAGGGACCAAATTTTTACCTGTTCGTTCGCGCAGAAGGACAGCATTTTCTGGATGATCAGCTATACTAAACTCTGTATACGGTATTTGATGATCATTTAAGAATTTTTTGAAATTTTTGCAATCTTCACAAGTTGGCGTTGTAAATACCTCGACATGCATACGCTTCACCTTCTTCTAACTTGAAGTAATGATTCAAGAAGATCATGTTATTCGACTATGTCGTAGCCTTGATTTTCAATTGCTTCTTTAATATCCGAAAACTCTAGTTTGGTTTCGTCAAATTTAACTTCAACCTTACCTTCCGCGAGAATTACTTTTCCTTCTACGCCTATTTGATTTAAGGCACCTTCAATTGAATTTACACAATGCCCACATGACATACCTTTTACTTTTAGTGTAACATTTTCCATTTTTCATACTCCCCTTTAATTGAGTTTAAATATATGTTATTTCATTGAGGCATGAACTCTTTTGATTAATTCATTCACTACTTCAATATGCTTTGTTGACTCCATTAAGTGCACCTGCAGCGGATAGGAGCATTAGGCCTCAATGATTGTTTGTCATTGGACCATTAACTTCATCCTATATTGTCCAAATGAATGACTTTTAATGTACATCACCTCCTTCATTAATACCATACCCCCCCTCACTATATTTGTCAAAGTATTTAGCTGTAAACAAAAAAAGAGTTTTTGCAAACCCTCTTTTGTTTACAGCACTATTTGATTAATTTATTTATGGTCACTAACAATTCATCTATAACTTCGTTTTCACCTTCCTGAATTCGTTCAATTACACAGCTTTTCATGTGATGCTCTAACAAAAGTTTTCCAACACCGTTCAAAGCCGATTGGACTGAAGAGATCTGATTCAGCACATTATCACAATAGGTATCTTTTTCGATTAATCCTTTTAGCCCTCTAACTTGTCCTTCAATTCTGTTAAGTCGGTTAATTAAATTATTCTTTGTTTTCTCAGAATGATGGCTCCTGCGTTCTTCCGTGTTGCATGACTCATGCTCTTGAATTAGGTCTCCCATTTTCCGATCACTCCTCATTATTTTATCTTATATTATACTATAGCCCCCCTATACTATACAAAATGAAATTCATCTACATTATTTCTACATATATTTTCTATACTATTATCGTTATTACCAATCAAATACAAAACGGTGGAGGAAAGAATATGAAATTGATGCTTTTAAAGAGGTTTATCGTAATTGGTTCTTTAGCTATTCTCGCTACGGGATGTACTAATGCGATTAAAAATAATGCAATGGAAGGAATGGATCATTCAAACACGAATAATCCTACTTCGGCTGGTTCCAGTCCTGTGAAATTCACATCTAGTACTCCAGTGGTAAATGGCAAAGAATTTACGATCACCGCACAAGAGAGCAATCTTGAAGTTTCCAAAGGTAAGATATTACCTGTTTGGACTTTCAACAATTCTGTCCCCGGACCTCAAATCCGTGTAAAGGTTGGAGACAACGTAAAAATCAATCTAAAAAATGAGTTGAATCAGCCTGTCTCCATTCATTGGCACGGCTACCCCGTTCCGAATAACATGGATGGCATTCCTGGCGTTACACAAGATGCCGTTGAACCAGGTAAAACATTTACGTATACGTTCAAAGCTAATGTACCAGGTACCTATTGGTATCATTCTCATCAAGACAGTGTAAACCAAGTGGATAAAGGCTTGTACGGTTCCCTTGTTGTTGAGGAACTGAAAAATGACTATGACCGGGACTATACTCTCATGTTAGATGAATGGATGAGTTCCAGCGACATGAATACGAGTGATTCCGACAATATGGGTATGAAAGAGATGAATCATAATGAAATGAATATGTCCGGATCGGATATGAACATGGACGAGAACACTACGGGTATGGGCGGACATGATATGAGCATGTATGACCTATACACGATAAACGGGAAATCAGGTACTGCCATTGATAAACTCATGGTTAAAGAGGGCGATAAAGTTAGAATTCGCTTAATTAATGCAGGATACATCAGTCATCAAATGCACTTACATGGCCACAATTTTAAAGTAATAGCGTCGGATGGACAGCCCCTAAATGAACCCGAGATGATAAAAGATCAATTACTTTCTATAGCTCCTGGAGAACGTTATGATATTGAATTTACAGCTGATAATCCAGGCTCCTGGCTACTTGAAGAACATGGAATTGAATCGCCGAAACAAAATATGAAAGCCGTTATCCAATACGAAGGTTCAAAAGTTCAAAATGACAATTCCAATACTTCAGCTACGCTTCCTGTGTTTGACTTCGAAAAGTATGGTAACATGTCAGATCCATTATTTTCGTTGAATGAGATATTTGATCAAAACGTGACAATGAATTTAAATACGGAAATGAAAGATGGAGAAATGGTGTACACCATTAACGGAAAGGTATTTCCGGATACAGATGTCATAAAAGTCCAGAAAGGTGACAAGGTCAAAGTTACTTTTGTGAATCAGTCCAAAACGGATGACCATCCTATGCATCTCCATGGACAGTTTTTCCAAGTGCTAAGTAAAAATGGTCAATCCTATCAGGGGTCAACGATCATAAAAGATACACTAAATGTTAAACCAGGGGAAACTTATGTTGTTGCTTTTGAAGCCGATAACCCTGGAAATTGGATGTTCCATTGCCATGACTTGCATCATGCTTCCGCGGGAATGGTAACGGAAGTCATGTATACAGATTATGAAAGTAACTATACACCTGATCCGAGTGTGGAGAACGTAGCGGAATAAATAAGTAGCATTGATTTACTCTTTATTAAGATCTGCTAATAATACGTTAAAAGATAAACAGAAGAAATTATAATGCGGCGATCTTTCCCGGAATGTAACCGAGGATTGGTTGCCGCATTTTTTTAGAAACACCTTAATTGTAAAAAAGCGATACTGTTGCGCTTAAATGCATATCATTCTCTTCTATTAGCTAGCATACCAAAATCCCCCAGGTATAGAGAACTCATTAAAATGAACTCTAATCCGAGGGGACGATATTTCAGAACTATATTGGCGACGTTACTGACTTTTTTATTACAATATCATTCTATTGGAAGATGGACCTGAAAAGGAATACGCACGATCTTCAATATATATTTGATGCCATAAGATAAATACAAGAATGGTCCACAATTTACGGCTTGCATCCAATTTCCCTTCCTTATGGATCTCAAGTAGCTGCAATACATACGTTTTATTGATCCATTGATCTACGTCTGCTGTCATAATCAGATTCCTAGCCCATGAATACCATTCACTTTTTAACCATACTCTCGTTGGGACAGGAAAACCTAATTTTTTTCGTTGCTGTACATCAGGTGGAACCACATCTTTCATAGCATCACGGAGTAATAATTTAGTTGCTGTGGGTGTAACTTTATACTTAGTAGGGATGGTAGCAGCTAATTCAAATACTTTGGTATCTACAAAGGGAACGCGAAGTTCCAAGGAATTTGCCATCGACATTTTGTCTGCTTTCATTAGGATATTCCCACGTAGCCACGTATGAATATCAATATACTGCATCTGTGTGACTTCATCATATAACTTCGCTTGTTCATAAAGTGGCTTAGTCACCTGCTGGGTTGGTTTACATACTCCCTGCTCCGATAACCATGGTGCTAATACCTTACTTTTTTCATGATCCATAAAAATCTTCGCATTTCCAAAGTAACGTTCTTGCAGAATAAGACTCCCTCTTTCCAAGAATCCTTTGCCTTTCATGCCGGTAGGCAGTAATCGTCCAAGATGTCCTGCAAGACTTCTCCATGGACCTGGAAGACCCTGAAACATGCGGAGAGCATAGGGTTCCCGATAAATGTTGTAGCCACCAAAAAATTCATCTGCACCTTCACCTGAAAATGCCATCTTAACATGCTGACTAGCCAACTTCGATACAAAGTAGAGACCCACGGCTGATGGGTCTGCTACTGGCTCATCCATATGCCATATTAGAGAAGGTAGTATATCTATATAGTCGCGGGCATTAATCCGAATTTCATGATGCTCAGTCCCTAAATAGGCTGCTGTCTTCCTAGCATCATCCAATTCACTATAGCCCGGCATATCAAATCCAACGCTGAATGTTTGGGTTGGCTCCAAGCGATGAAGTAAACCAACTAAACTGCTTGAATCAATACCACCCGATAAGAATGCTCCCCTAGGGACATCTGAGTTCTTATGAATACGAACAGATTCCGTTATTACTGATCGTGTTTCCTCTACTAAATCGGAATACGACCTACTTTCATGGGGCTCAAACTTCACTTCGTAATACGGTCTGATGGTCATTCCATTATTCTGTACAATCAAATAATGGCCTGCTTTCAGTTTATGGATCTCTTTGAACATCGTTAGAGGTTCAGGTACATATTGAAATGTGAGATACTGATAAAGAGCATTTTCATCCACTTCCCTATCAATCCTACCTGAAGCCAGCAACGTTTTAATTTCAGAGCCAATCATGTATCCGGAGGCGGTCTCACTGTAATAAACAGGCTTGATTCCGAAATGATCCCGTGCCGCAAATAAAAGATCACTCCTTTGATCCCATATGGTGAACCCAAACATGCCTCGTAAATAGTTGACACATTTAATTCCAACGTCCTCATAAAGCCTCAGTAATACTTCGGTATCGGAATCTGTATAAAATGTATACCCCTTCTGACTCAACCAATCCCTCAACTCTTTATAATTATAAATCTCTCCATTGAATACCAACCAAATATCTTTGTTCTCATTGGTCATGGGCTGTGCCCCGTGCTCAATATCCAGTATACTTAGTCTCCTAAAACCCAGACCGATATGATCATGGATATATATCCCTTCATCATCTGGGCCACGATGAGCTATGGAGTCCGTCATCTGTTGCAGAATGTTTGCATCTACTGGCACATGATATTTGTTATATAAACTTACAAATCCACACATTGGGCTAATCTCCTCTAATCGATATAAGATTAGTTTAGCCTTCATGTATGTGGAATCTGTGTAAGAATACTGTCTATATCATAAATCACGTTCTTTTAAGTTATCTATATATTTACTGGATTAGTTCATTGGAGTGATTCTATATGTTCGAGGCAAGTTGTAAACAAAATGGACAAACCCGTCTCCTCACGGGCTTGTCCATATTTTTAATGACTGTCGTCAATCATTTTAAGATAGTTCTGCTCGCTAACCACTCGGCGAGCTGTAACATATCTGGATTTATAATAACTTTCAGATAAGCTACTAATTCGAACACCTTTACTGCTTGATGAATGTGCAAATTGATTGTTACCTACATAAATGCCCGCATGGGAAATGCTGCGACCATTTGTATTGAAGAAAACGAGATCTCCTGGGCGTAGTTCTTCTTTTTCTACAAACGATCCCTTTGTTGCTTGCATACTAGAGGTGCGCGGCAAATCTAGTTTAAATGCATTAAAAACATAAAGGATAAAACCGGAACAATCAAAACCTGATGTTGTGGTCCCACCATAAAGGTAGGGCGTTCCAACCACTTCTTTTATTTCTTCAGTTAGTTTTGCCTGACTAGCAAATGCTCCCGTTGCTGTGGAGGTAAATAAAACTGCTGCTCCAAGCACCGACAAAATGACCTTTTTCAAACTTTTGTTCCTCCCTTAGATGCCTACGGAGTTAGCTTAAGGATTCGGTTAAAGGCTCCCTATATTCTTATCTTGCAAGAATAATTCACCCAACAAATGGTTCCCCCGTTTTCAATACGAAATTCGGCAAAAATAGTTAAATGTTTGTAACCTATAGAGTATTATATTGTTATAATGTGTGGATTTTATGTAGAATTCTCATATATCTTACTCTACAAAAAATGAAAAGACCGTCCCCTGTTAAATTCAGGGAACGATCGCTTCTTAGGACAAATTCTTTTTTTTACCAGCTTCTACTTATAAGCTCAAGGCTCTTCTACACTATACAACCACTTATATCCTATGCCCCAAACTGTTTGAATGGGATTCTGTTCTAATCCAGCCAACTGTAACTTCTCGCGGATATTTTTGACGTGGGTGTCCACGACTCGGTTATCCCCAAAAAAGTCACTTCCCCACAGACGTTCAATGATTTCATCTCTAGAGAAAACTCTTTGTGGGTGCTCAGCCAACATAAGCAAGATATCAAGTTCCTTTTGGGTTAAATCCAGATTTGTGTCTAATACCAAAACTTGTCTTCGATCTGGATAAATAATCATGTCTGAATACACGATTTTTCTACCGACTTCTTTTAGGCTCGAAGACTGTGAAGATCGTCGAATAAGTGCAAACAGGCGAGCGATGAGTTCATCTGAATTTACAGGTTTCACCATATAATCATCAGCACCCACTCCTAAGCCATGCACCTTATCCTTCACATCCCCTCGAGCAGTAAGCATTAATATAGGAGTTTCACTAAATGCTCTGATTTTTTTACAAAGATGCCAACCATCCATATCCGGCATCATAACGTCTAATAAAATGACATGATACGAATTTTTCTGAAGATAGGACAGTCCTTCGGTTCCATTATGAGCTTCCGTAATATCAAAACCTTCTTTAGTTAAATAAATACGCAATAGATTTCTCATATTCCATTCGTCATCAATAACTAATGCTTTCAACTTGTTCATATGGTCATCACCATCCAATACAAAAATCTATAGATATATTACAACATAGCCGTTCTTCTTACTTTAATTTTCAAATATCATTAGCTCAATTGTTTTACATATTATATTTTGGAACTATGTGATTTCAATGAAGAAGACGTGATGGTCGGAAAAATTATTTTAAATCGCGTGCCCTCTCCAATTTTACTTTCTACCTGTATTGTTCCTCCTTGTTGTACTACAAGACTTTGAACAATAGACAGCCCAAGTCCAGTTCCTCCATATGCCCGAGATCTGGATTTCTCAACTCGGTAAAAGCGCTCAAATATATTCGGAAGTTCTTCTGCTGAAATTCCGGGTCCCGTATCGCAAATACTTATCGCCACCCCACCTGTTTCAGAACTTAAAGAAACTTGAATATACCCCTCAGCTGTGTAACGAATGGCATTATCCAACAGATTAAGAATGATCTGTTCCAGTCGGTTAGGGTCTACAAAAATATGAGGTACGGAACTCAGGTTACTTTGAATCGTAAGATCTTTCTCTTGGGCTTTTAATTGAACCTTATCTATAGACCTTTGGATAATCGAAGTGGGTGCGACAGACATTAGTTTTAAGTCAATTTTACCTTCCTCCATCTTAGACAGTTCAAAGAGATCATTTATGATTACATTTAAACGTTGTGCTTCCTCAGAAATGATTTGTAAATATTTTTTCTTTTCTTCTTCATTTTCCACCAGATTTTTAGCCAATATGTCTGCATACCCTTCCATATAGGTAATGGGTGTTTTCAATTCATGAGAGACGTTGGCAAAGAACTCCGAACGATTATCTCGATATTGTTTTAATTCTCTAGCGAGGTCGTTTATGGCTTGTGACAATGAACCAATCTCATCTTTAGTTTCCACCGGAATTTCAAGATTCAGTTCTCCTTTGGCAATTTGGCGAGTTGCACTTTCAATTTTCAGTAATGGATTCGATAATTTTTTGGATAGAAAAAAGATGCAACCCAACGCCAATAACAGTGATCCAAATCCAGTTATAAATAGTAAATTTCTGATCGTTTGGATCGATTCTTTCATCTTTTCTAGAGAACTAATCACATAAATCCCTTTGACCGTTGGATTAGTGGTCACGGGGATACCATGAAGCAGGTAAAGTTCGTTATTTAATGTGAATTCTCTTTCCACCTTCTTCCCTTCAAACAATTTATCATTGTCCCAGATATAGTCAGGGAGAGTTGAGGCGTCTGAAGTCTTTGATTCAATGAATGTTCCTTGTGCGCTCAAGATATACATCTGGACCCCCGTAAAATCGGCCATTTGTTCTGCACTGTTACCTTGCTCCTCAAGCATAGTAGACAAATGTGCTGCTAACTCGTTGGCTTCATCGTGTACTTTAGATGACAAAAAATTCGTGAATATGAGGTTAAGTACAATGCTTAGCAATATTAAAATCCCAATAAACAAGCTGAAAATGGTAAAACTGAGTTTTAAATGAATTTTATTCCACACCGAATATATCACCTTTTGATATCATTATTAGGAAAATAAAACAGTCGCCATTATGGCGACTCATAAATATTTCCCTGTTTAATTTATTTTTGCCATTTACTATAGATTAAAGCACTCTCTTTAATTCTTCAGCAGTGATTCTCTTCAAAAACTTACTGAATTTTTCCTTACCTTTTGCATGAATTTTATAATAATCAATTATTTTCATTACAGTTTGTGTCACTTCCGCTTCCGTTAAACCAGCTAGAAAAAGTTCTGCCAAAGAAGCTTTGATCCCTTTTGGATCTCCACCTATATACATATCGAATTTATCTTTCATTTTAACGATTCCGATATCTCTCAAGAGGGGTTCACTAGTCCCAAGTGCACACCCAGCATATCCGACCTTAAGAGGTGTCGGTGTCAATATCCCCGCTATAGCTTGATTTAATTTTAGAGCAATGTCTATTCCAGACTCCTCAGCTCCTCTGCAAAAATTGCAAGCGATCAGGGCCTTAGTTGCATAACCTGCAGGGTTTACCTCAAGTCCAATGCTTCGAAGATTGTCAGTTACGACTCCTTCTGATTCAGCCGATATTTCAATATAAAATTGTTTAAACGGAGTCATCTCGGTCTTTTGCTCTGGCCCAACAAGTTTACTGATAGCTGAAAGTTGCACTGCAGTAAACAAGCTACCTCCTACTTGAACTGGTGGGGAAACTGCAATCATCAACCTTTCATTATTCACTTCTTACTCTCCTTTAATCGATTAATGTTAAAGCCTTCTTCATGTATAAAGTACTCATTTATATGACTGTATCAAAGCAATTCTTACCAGGTTCCACCGTTTAGGGTACATGAGTGCACTGAGTTATCTTTAGAATACCCCCCTATAGTATAATTTTCAAGCTTTTCTTTACACATTAAATAAGATTAAATTAAATTAGCTCATGCTGCTTAACCGTACCTCTTGGGCCTTTCATAATAAGGATAAGAGTATACCTCTAAGGTTTATTCTTTCATGATTCCCTTAAAGACCATTTCTCTCCACCATCATTGCTTTCATAGACCGAATACTGATCTGTTACAATGATGAGCTTATTCGGATCTTGTTTTGAACTTTTGATCCCCAAAGGCATCTCACCATCTAAGTCTACGTCGAGGTTAGACCATATTTTCAAATCAGTAGATTTTAAAAATCCACTTTCTGACATGATAATCGTCCTTCCATCGGACAAAGACAGTACTCCGTATGCCGGCTCATTTGTAATCTGAATTTGTTCCATATCTCTGCCCTTGTCAGTATAGCTAACCAGCCCTGTTTCCGTTGCAGCCAAAATGGTTTCTGTAGCCGAAGGAAATATAGAAATCGAATAAGCCCCTTGAGGTATGCTTCCGACTTTTTGCCACTGTTCCCCACCATCTTTCGTTTCGTACAAATTGTTGTCAGCACTAGCCAACAACGCAATTAAGTGACTTGAATTCCTCAGATCCATCGCTAAGTAGTGAACATCCGGCTCATTGGGTTTTGCTTGATTGGGAAGTCCATTCTCTGTAGTTTCCCAGGTCTCCCCTCCATCATTAGAACGTTTCACAAAACCATGGCCTGCGACAAAGATGTTCATGGGATTATTGGGATTCGTTTCAATTGCCATGACATCACTTGTCATAAGTTCTTTACTAGCTCGCTTCCATTTTTGATCTACAAATTCATATACTCCGTTATGAGTCCCCATCCATATGGTTGTATCATCTTCTACAAAACTAAAGATATGAGGATGGGTGGTGGTCTGGGGTGTTAATAGATCCAAATTTACTTTCCTGTCTTCTCTGCCCTCTCCCCAAATAATAAAACCGAAAAACACCACTAATGATAATGCGAGATAAAAGCCCATACCCAGGGAAAACCCTTTTTTCTTTTTTTGCATTGATCATTCTCCTTGCCTTTAATAATGTTATGTCAGTATAGTGAAAAATTGTGAAGATTCTGAGTGTATTGACGGAAATATGCAGGAGGATACTCTATAATCACATGATGTAATAACCTAAAAATATATATATATTTCAACCATCTGGAGCCATATGGTCACAGGATTCCTCATGAGTCAGCCTATGATCAGCTTTTAGTAGGGGGAAAATCAATAAAAAACCCAATCAGCAAGAGCTAATTAGGGGGAGTGTATATCTTACTATTATGAAAGTGTTGATCCATGGTCTTCATGCCAGATTTGGTGGATCACATCGGCCAAGATCGAAATCGTTCTATAATTTTCTTCAAGTACATTTTCTACGCCGCCGATTTCGATTAAGGCACTAGATTCGGCAAGCGATTGGTTGTATTTCCCGTTACCACTAGAATGATCTTTTGAGTATATTCCCTTCGATATTCCAGGTATTTTCTTGTTTAATTTATTCTGTAATTTGGTGGCAAACTCCATCGTTTCCTTCCAATTGGGATTTTCTTTTCCTACCACAAAATATAATTGTGCATAGTTAAGTTTATCAAACACAATGGTCGTCTGATCTTTGGGTTGTGAATCACGATGGATATCAAAGACGTAGTCAATGGATTTATGATTAGACAATTCCTGGCTCAATGTATCCTTTGAATAACTATAAGATTTAGCGTAGTCGAAGTTCTTAACTATACTTGGATAGTCCGCAGTAGATTGAATCACATTCATCCCTTTCGCTGTTAGTTTTTTAGTGAGGTCCTCTCCCAATAAGGTGACATTAATATTAGAATCAAATGCTTCATCTGCGGAGGTTTTACCTTGCAGCTCCGGTAACCAAGATTCACGGTTATGAGTATGATAAATAAGAATTTGCGGTTGAGTAGATCGTGAAGCACTTTTTTGCTGGTTTGTGTTTTTCGTCGCGGTTATGTTGTTTGGCTTCTTAGTCACATGCTCATGGTTTGTATTTTCTGTTTTAGTCGATTGGTTGGTTATCTTATCTTTAGAAGTCTGAGTACCCTTACTCAGTTTGGTTATTTCTTTAGATTCTATGCCACCTGTTTGATCTGAAGTAATGTTGTTCACCACTACCTGGCTGCGTGGAGGTACGCTTTCCTCTACAGGAATGAAGTCAATGTACATAGGGATAACTTTCAAGGAGATAATGAAAGATGATAGAAATGTAAAAACGACTAACTTACTCCTTCTTCTTCTTCGTGCCATTTCATTTTCACTTCCTTTTTCATTTTGTCTCTACCATTTCTATTCGCTTTTTCATAGAATAGAACAACATTCCGTATCCCAGACCCACAATAAAAATAGAAAGACCCTCATAGCTTTTCTTAGGATTTATATAACAAAGTCTGTTCTTTTTTTCATATATTCTCCATAGTTTATAGATTCCCTCATGTTTACACAGTTTTTGCTTGTCTTCATGGGGAGAGTTATCGACTTAAGGACTAGAGTTTGTAACGAATAGAAAAGCTACCCGGTACGATATCTATTAAGGTAAACATCAATCTTCCCTATACATATTAATTTTGAACACTAGAGACAATTAAAGTATGTAAATTAACTTCAACCCAATATCATAAACCTTGATGTTGCGTAGAAAAAGAAAAGAATGACGTCATTTCTGACGTCATTCCATAAGGGATCTATTTTGTTGAAAGCTCACTTTCAACTAACCATTGGTGATTTTTAACCGGGTTTCCACCGGTTGCTGGTGTATAATCGACCATATAAACCGTTGTTTTCTCAGCTGAGTCAATAGTTGCCTCAGCACCCATCATGCCTTCCATATGGTCAGCTTCAAGGGTAACTTTGGTCCCTGGTTTTAAGGGCTCGCTACCTGCATCTTTGATTTCTTCTTGAATAACCCACTTATGATTAGGTATTGGATCACCTCCAGTGGTTGGAGTAAAAGTTACTGCGTACGCTACAGTATCATATGCGCCTACTACTTTTGCCTTTGCTCCGTTCATGCCTTCCATGTGATCAGCATGGATGACGACTTCGTCTCCAACTTTATAAGTCGGATTCTCGGCTTCTTTTATGCCCTCAGGAACCTCTCCCGATCCTGAATGATCCATCTCACCCATATTCGAGTGCTCGCTTTCTGTAGTCGTATTGGAATTGTTGTTGTTGTTCTCCTTGTTCCCACATGCACTCAACACCAATAAAACTGCCAAGCTAAGTAAAATCAGTATTTTCTTCACTGTTATCACACACCTTTACTTTTATTTTTGTACTTATGCGTGGGTGTAAATCGAGTCACTTTAACATTTTACCCAAAAACATTGAAGATATTGTGAAGATCCACTTATTGATCCATTTTATTTATTTAGGAGGACATTCCTTTTCTTTAGGAACGGTACATTGATTAACATCTATTAACAATCTCTTTGTCAAATGCTTCGTAATACTCGTTTATAAACTCTTCCCATTGTTGATCCTTAGAGCTTTGGTCCTTCATCTGGAATTCAGCTAGGTAAAGTGTGATCAATGATTAATCCGGAACTTCGGCAATCCATGAAGAGTCAATAAATTATACTGGCTTAAATCCTGCTTCTAAATACGTAAGTATGAAATCTGGGACTATCTTTAATGCAGCTCAATACATATACCTATCTTAATTTTTACTGCCCTTCTAAATAAGTTCGAAGAATAATGCGACCTACTCGGTGGATCTCTTGTCGTTCCTGCTCATTAACTCTCTTGGTGTATGACTTATAAATATTTGCGCTTGGATAACGTTCCCCTTGATGGAAAAAGTGGGAGAATCCTTTCTCAAGACTAATGTAACACTTTGCTCGCAACACTTACATCAGAATCCATATTTTGAGAATGAATCCGATACTCCTCAGTTAGGAAAAAGAAAGCCGTATCAATATCATCACCTAATAACGGTATCAGAAGTCCGTCAGCTAACCATCCTTAATTAGGAATAGCTGTACTAGAAGATTCCTTCGGTAATATACTGGCAGGTGCAATAAAATTATCGACCGCAGTTTGAGATAAACGTAGTTACAATTTTAGAGTTTGCTACCTGTGTTTGAGCACCCGAATTTCCGCCACCAACCACTACTGTATTTCCTGGGCTCAATTGATCTGGGTTTAAGTACTCTGAAGAGTACTGGGTAACATTCTCTGACAATGAATTGGAAAAGGACAGAGTATTTTCACATGGTAAGGGCCTGTTGCAACGATGATGTTCAAGCCTCAAATATACCTTCAGTTGTCTCTGCTTTAAAGTTACCATCCTTCCAAAGCCGTTTAATAAGACATTCCAGTTTTACGGGTAGATCCATTTTCTTTGCATATGAGTCAAGATAGTTTGCAATCTCATCTTTACTTGGCAGTCCATTCTGATCACCTTCTATCGGCATGCCAGATAACCCGTCGTACATACGAGGCGTAAAGAGATGGAGTGATTCGTAGCGGCGTGAATCGTCTATTGATGATGCATCGTCCAGAATGATAAAGTTTAAACCAGTTTGTTTTAGCGGCCAATCCTGCTTGTCCAGCACCAATAACTAACACATCGAACATAGTTATCCTCCTTCAATTGAGTTAATGTAGATTAGCCTGTTTAGTATCAATCAAACTTACGTTTGATTGAATAATTAAAATATGGTAGTGTAACAATCAAACACATTTTTGATTGACTGGAGGATATATTTATGAAGGATAGTTGTGAAATTTACTGTTATGACGAGCCTAAAGTTCGTAAAGTTCAAAAGGCATTAGAACAGCAAGATATAAAGGGCATGGCCAAGATGTTTAAGTTGTTGGCTGATGAAACTCGAATGAAGATCGCGTTTGTTTTATGTGAAGAAGACGAACTTTGTGTATGTGACGTGGCCAATATTACGGGATCATCACTTGCTACCGCATCTCACCATTTGCGGTCGCTAAAACAGCTTGGAGTAGCTAAATACAGGAAAGAAGGAAAGTTGGCGTTTTATTCACTGGAAGATGATTACGTACGCCAATTAGTTCATTTAGCTTCAACACATAGCAAGGAGTTGATGACGCATGCAACAACATGAGGAAGAAATAAGTAACAAAGAGGTCTATCGTGTACAAGGGTTTACCTGTACAAACTGTGCCGGTAAATTTGAAAATAACGTAAAAAGTCTTCCTGGTGTCACAGACGCACAGGTTAATTTTGGGGCAGCCAAAATAACCGTTATGGGAAATGCAACTGTCGAAGAGTTAGAAAAGGCAGGTGCTTTTGAAAACCTAAAGATAACGCCTGAGAAACAACGGGTTATAGAAAAGAAAGAGCCTTTTTGGAAAGAGAATTGGAATGTGCTTTTGTCCCTTTTATTGATGGCGGCAGGTTATTACTTGGCCTCGTACTATGGAGAAGAAGCCTTGGTTCCTGTAATGGCATTTGGAGCGGCCATAATTATTGGCGGATATGAACTGTTTAAAAAAGGGATCAAGAACTTATTTCAGCTGCAATTTGATATGAACACGCTGATGACTGTTGCCATCATTGGAGCCGCTGCCATCGGAGAGTGGGGCGAAGGTGCTGTTGTTGTGTTACTCTTTGCCATTAGCGAAGCATTAGAACGGTATTCAATGCAAAAGGCTCGTCAGTCGATCCGTTCACTTATGGACATTGCCCCTAAAGAAGCTCTGATTCGACGTGATTCTGCTGAAATGACCATAAGTGTTGATGATATCCAAGTTGGAGACGTTATGATCGTCAAGCCAGGACAAAAACTGGCTATGGATGGAGTTGTAATAAAAGGAACGTCGACGTTAAATCAGGCAGCAATCACGGGAGAGTCTGTTCCTGTTGCTAAAACTGTTGACGATGAAGTGTTTGCCGGAACACTAAACGAGGAAGGGTTGCTTGAAGTCAGAGTTACTAAGCATGTTGAAGATACAACAATCTCCAAAATCATTCATCTCGTGGAAGAGGCACAAGCTGAACGGGCACCATCTCAAGCTTTTGTGGACCGGTTTGCTAAATACTACACGCCTGCAATTATGGTGCTGGCTTTGGGCATTGCGATTATTCCGCCTTTGTTGGGTGGGGACTGGGGAGATTGGATATATCGTGGGTTGTCCTTGCTTGTAGTAGGGTGTCCTTGTGCATTGGTTATATCTACACCAATTTCTATTGTTACTGCTATTGGGAATGCAGCGAAAAACGGTGTATTGATTAAAGGGGGCATCCATCTTGAAGAAGCTGGGCGCATTTCGGCTGTTGCATTTGATAAAACAGGTACCCTTACTAAAGGATTCCCGGAGGTAACGGATATTACTGTTTTTGGTGAACATAGTAAGGGCGAGATGCTTTCCATTGCTGCTGTAATTGAAAAAGGATCACAACATCCACTAGCATCAGCGATTGTACGAAAAGCTGAACAAATGGGGGCGGATCTCTCCCTTTCAGTTGATCACTTTCAATCAATCACAGGGAAGGGTGTCAAAGCCTCGGTCGGACAACAGCAATATTATATTGGTAGCCCTAAACTGTTTGATGAACTGGAAGCTGAGGTATCCATTTCAATACGTGAACAAATTACCATGTTTCAGACACAAGGGAAGACGGTAATGGTGCTGGGGACGCAACATGAAGTCATTGCCTTAATTGCGGTTGCCGATGCCGTACGTACTTCGAGTAAGGCTGTTATTAATGAATTACATTCTATAGGCGTAAAAAAGACGATCATGCTCACTGGTGACAACCAGGCGACAGCTAACGCAATTGGGCAGCAAGTAGGTGTAGCAGAAATTAAAGCAGAACTGTTACCTCAAGACAAATTGGATTACATCAAGAAGCTCCGAGGAGAGTATTCTCATGTAGCGATGGTGGGTGACGGAGTAAATGATGCACCTGCACTTGCGGCTTCCACTGTGGGTATAGCCATGGGTGGCGCAGGTACTGATACTGCTCTTGAGACAGCTGATATTGCACTGATGGCAGATGATTTAAGAAAATTGTCTTACACTATCCGTTTAAGTAAAAAAACACTGGCTATCATTAAACAAAACGTAGCTTTTTCCTTAGGGATTAAGTTGTTAGCTTTAATACTTATCGTTCCCGGATGGTTGACCTTATGGCTTGCAATTCTGGCTGACATGGGAGCAACTTTGATTGTGACCCTTAACAGCTTAAGACTTTTAAAAATTCAAAAAGAAAAGTAATACGATCCGACCGCTGAAAGGCGGTCCTCTTTGTAATTACTATACTACCCTACTCGTTAGCTTAACGAAAAGACAGCCGACTAATTAGTCGGCTGTCTACTTTAATTATAGCATTTTATTGGATCTCCCAACAAACTTATGCTTCTAAGTTGCGTTAAAGAAATCATGATAATTTCTTAAAGCGGCCATTGCACGCCAAACTATGGGTTAAGTCACATGAAAAATTTCAAAAGAAAAGCTTTAAATGCAGTGAACTCAGTCAAAACTCAATTATACAACTGTAATAGTCCCATAATACATATACATCCCACAATTGAAATGATAAGTTCCAGGTTTCAAGTCACTTAAGGTAATGAAGTTATCCCCCTTTTCAAGATACACATCTATACCTAAATCAGCAGACTCAACACTTCTTATACATGTATAACCTGTTGGTTTAAGGAAATTAATTTTTGTAGGTACACCGGCTTTAACTACAATATTCTCTTGGCTAAAGCCATCCGATTTTACATCTACTGAAATCACTTGATATCCTGCATTTTCTTGAACAGATTTCTGTTCTTTTGTTTGCGCATTAACTACAGGGTTTTGATTCTCTTGATACTGATTAAATAGCAGCAAACCCACCGAAACAGTACCAAAGGCAACAGTTATTATACCTGCACTAAAGGGCACGCTAATCCCACTGCTCGTTGTTTTATTGGTTTTAACTGAATCTGAATTTGTTAATTGAAGAACAACACAAAATATAAGGATAAACACGATATCAACAAACAATGCCATGATATAAGTAAATCCAAGCATAGATCCGAGCATGGCCCCCATCATTCCACCCATGATTCCAGCTAACATGCCATCTAACGATGCCAGTACACTCACAGGCTTTCCTGTAAAGTAACCGGTCCCCAAACCGAATAAAATAGCGATGATGGTAGGGACAGCCAAATCATGATCAAACACAATGCCTAGTTGAAAACCAAGGGCAAGACTAGACATCATCCCAATGCTCATAGCAATCATCATTCCAGGCATACCTGTGACTCTATCTTTTCGTCTATAGGTATTCAGCACAATGTATCCGGATAGAACGATAATCATTACTATACTTAATAATGTAATTAGCATTATAAGCCTCCCGATATATAAAATTTTAAATAATCATGTACTACACATTGTAGTGTATTTATGAATAGAATACAGTTTAAATTCGAAACATTCAGTAATTGTTCATAAAATTACTGTGCTATTTAGGCAAACGGCTCAAAAAAGAACGTCTATTCTAGGTACAGAATATAGCCAGAAAGGCTCCGAGAACATAAAAATAGTCCTTAGGGAGATAAACTAGATATTTGATGTGCAAGCTTCAAGTATGTAATTTTAACCTACTTAATGCAAATTTTTTCCTTTAGTTGAACAAAAGCAGCCGATCACATGGATCAGCTGCATCTTTGTAATATTGAGCTATAGTTTCCCGTTAGCTTAACGATTAAAAGCCTCGTTTTAGTATAATTTCTTTAATAATTCCTTTTGCGTTGGCTTAATATTAATGATATTTCTGATGTGTTTTGCCTTTAACTCAGCATCCTCAATTGTACTGGCTAACCCTAGTTCTAACAGTGTTCCAGCTGCAACGGTCCCCGTTCTGCCCTTGCCACCCCCACAGTGAAAGGCAACTTTCTTGCCGGCGTTATAAGCTCCAACAACCTCATCAATTGCTTGTTTAAAAAGTTCGGCTTCGTTTTCTTTCGTGTTGTCATCAAGCGGAACCTTTACCCACTTCACATGAGCTGCTGGATATGCACATTCTGTTGCTTCTTCCCGCAGATCCACCACGACTTCAATACCTTCATTAAGAACCATTTCCTCTACGTCTGCAGCTCCGCCCATAAAGATTTTATCCGCAACGAGTGCATGGTACTCCTTTTTAGCATGATTCATCTTACTTACCTTCTTTCAAGAATTGCTCAATTCGAGCCTTAATTGAATCACGGACTTCGGCGAACGTAGCTGTGATTTCTTCCTCTGTACCTGTCGCCTTAGCTGGATCATCGAAGCCCCAGTGCCATCTTTCGGCTTTGTCATTACGTACAACCGGACAATTATCGTTGGCATGACCACAAAGCGTGATGATGTAGTCTGCTTGCTTTAAGATCTCAGGATCAATGACATCTGATGTATGATTGGAAATATCTATCCCAGCTTCTTTCATAGTTTGAACAGCGCGAGGATTTAAGCCATGCGCCTCTAACCCTGCACTTCTCACCTCGTATTTGTCACTACCAAGCGCCTTTAAAAATCCATCGGCGATTTGGCTTCTGCAAGAGTTTCCTGTACACAAAAAGTAAACAAGTGGTTTGTTGTTCATGATTATTGATCTCCTTTATCTTTGGGTTGGCTTACTTGTACTTTCGCTTCGCCCATTTATGAGTTAATTAATGTTTTTATGATCATAGCGATAACAACCAATGCTACTGTGATTACGGCAATCATCAACCAAACGTTTATGCTTGTTGAATGAATCAAGTGTAGCCACAAATACAGTCCTGTTAACGTGATAAAGAGCGTTGGGATGGTGAGCACAATTCCAATTTTGAAATAACTTCCCCACGTGATTTTTACATCTTTGCGGGACAGTACATGTAGCCACAAAAGTGTGGCGAGCGATCCAATCGGTGTGATTTTTGGACCCAAGTCGCTGCCGATAATATTGGCATAAATCAGCGATTCCCGGATGACACTTTGCGTACTCGTTCCATCAATAGCAAGCGCATCAATCATCACTGTCGGCATATTGTTCATAACCGAAGACAATACTGCAGCTAGAAAACCCATACCAAGTGTGGAGATGTAGAGCCCTTGGTCGGCAATAGCTTGAATGACCTTACCAAGTTCATCCGTCAATCCTACATTTCGCAGTCCATAAACGACGACGTACATACCAATGGAGAAAATCACGACTGCCCATGGAGCCCCTTTAATGAGCTTCCAGGTTTGAATAGCGTGACTCCGTCGTGCAGCTAAAATAAACAAGATGGCAATAACCCCAGCGATAACAGACACCGGAACTTGAATGAACTCGCTCATCAAGTACGCAATCAGTAGCACGGCTAAGATCACCCAAGATATTTTGAACAGTTTCTTATCCTTGATCGCTTCAGCTGGCTTTTTGAGCTGACTGACTTCGTAGTTTCCTGGAATGCTCTTTCTAAAGAACAAGAATAAGACCAGAAGACTCGCTAATAATGAAAAGAAATTCGGAATAATCATACGACTTGCATACTCCACAAATCCAATACCAAAGTAATCCGCAGAAACGATATTGACAAGGTTGCTAACGACGAGCGGAAGTGAAGTTGTATCTGCAATAAAACCACTTGCGATGATAAAAGGTAAAATCATCTTTTGATCAAATTTGAGCGCTCGGACCATGGCAAGCACAATGGGTGTTAATATCAGTGCGGCACCGTCATTTGCAAAGAACGCTGCTACACCTGCTCCAAGCAGCACAACATAAACGAACATCAGCTTGCCATTACCTCTTGCGAGCCTTGCCATGTGTAATGCAGCCCATTCAAAAAATCCGATTTCATCTAAAATCAGCGAAATTAAAATAATGGCTACGAAAGCAAGCGTGGCGTTCCATACGATTCCTGTGACCGTACCTACATCGGATAGACTTACGACTCCAAAAAGGAGAGCAAGGACAGCTCCAGCTGACGCTGACCATCCAATATTCAGTCCTTTAGGTTGCCAAATCACAAAAGTCAGTGTAAGTAAAAAGATTAAAATCGCGATAATGGTCATGCTTCCTCCTGAGGACCGCAGCAGTTTTTCAATCCTGCTATTATATCTTTCATGGATGGCAGATACGGATACACACACTGAACATATGCTTCTGCATCTGGATTAAGAGAGTAGTACACCCACTGCCCTTTTTTCTTTTCATTAAGGAGACCGGCTGCCTTTAGTTTTCGAAGATGCTGACTGGCGTTTGGTTGTGACATGCCAATAATGTCTGTGATATCACATACACAAAGTTCTTG
This sequence comes from Paenibacillus vandeheii, assembly GCF_030433635.1. Classification (NCBI taxonomy): domain Bacteria; kingdom Bacillati; phylum Bacillota; class Bacilli; order Caryophanales; family Paenibacillaceae; genus Paenibacillus; species Paenibacillus vandeheii. The sequence goes on along the minus strand of NZ_JAROCD010000021.1, from coordinate 4,231 downwards.
TTCCTGAAGTAGCGCAACAATGGTCAGACGTGTTTTATCAGCTAATAATTTATACGCCTCAGCCATCTTCTGAATTTTTTGTTCCATATGTACCCCCTGTGAAGATTATGGTCGGATTCATTTAATGATATAATCATATAATAAATCACTTATATAATCAACGACGAATATAAAGAGTATTAGTACACAAAAAAAGTCGGCAATAAAGATTGCCGACTTTACTCTCGAACTAAAAATTCACATTTTGATTTAATAAAATAATGACCGTCTTTCATCTTAACTATATCTTTCGTTTGATACTCAATGACTCCACCTTGATCTAATAATTCATCATGCTGATATACCTCTACATGCCATTGTTTTAAGATTGCATCATTAAGTTGTGCTGCGGTATACAAAAGTGTGCCCTTCATTATAGTCACCTCAAGAATTGTTATAATCACCAATTATAACATCCTCCTGAGATTCAATAGCTCACAATCTTTTCACAAGTGATTGTACAACTTTTTTCGCATCTTTCCCTGAGCCTCGAATCGTCGCCGAAGCAAATGAGGTCTGCCATGGTATACCTACGAAGTGAATACTTTCATCGGTTTGTTTTAAAGGTACACCAGATGAATCAAGAACGTTCAATCCACTAAGATATTCGAAATTCGGAATATAACCTGTGGCATAAATAACTGTATCCACATTTTCACGAGTCTCATCTGCCCACACTATCCCATTTTCCGTAAAAGCTTTGAACATCAGTTTGGCATCTGGCTTACCTTGATCGATAGCACTTTTATATATACCGGTATCAAGGACACCGTCACTGCTTTTTTGCAATAATCGTTTGCCCCAATTGGTTTGATCAAGCCTAAGTATAGTTAGCCAAAAGTGAATATCTTTCCCTACAATGACCTGCGGCTTGAATTTGATCGGGCTTCTAGATGCAATCGTTACATGAGCAGTCCTAGCAAGTTCAACCGCTATTTGGACCGCTGAATTGCCTCCTCCCACTACAATGATCCGTTTATTTTTAAACTCTTTCTCATTTCGGTAGTCTTTGGCATGAAGCATTTCCCCCTTAAATTCATACATGCCAGGAATGTCTGGAGTATGAGGATTTACGAATGCCCCACTTGCACAAATGATGGACCTTGTTCGAAACTGTTCTCCGCTTAAGGTATGGACTGTATAGATATTGCTTTCCTTGTCTACCTTGATTACTTCTTGCCCTGAATGTATTGGAAAATTGTATGTAGCCGCATAAGACTTTAAGTACTGAACAACCTCATCTTTACGCGGATAAACATTTGAACCGCCTGGAAATGCGAGTCCTGGCAATGAGGAATACGACGCAGGTGAAAACAACGTTAAGCTATCATAATAATTTGCCCATGATCCTAAATGCTCTTCACTCTTTTCCAGTAAGATAAAGTTCCGTTTAGCTTCTTGTAAGTAGTAGGCTGCTGCCAAACCGGATTGACCACCACCAATAACGATGCAATCATAAATCATGTTTTTCATTTCTCTCCCTCCTTCTATAAAAAAAAGCTACTGCATCACGTTCCGGATGCAGTAGCTTCAAATTCTTGTTTATCCGCAGCAAGAATTTGATCCTGCCTTTTCTGTTTTTGAAGGAGAGCAGCGATTCGAAGATGATGTTTCCTCCACTTGAACCGGTTCACAGCAGCTGTCCTTGCTATTAGCACCAAGACTGCAAACCCCCGTCTCCGGCAGTTCCAGTTCTACTTTTTGAGCTGACTCCATATCTCCCACCAAAGCCGCTACAATGGATCTGACTTGCTCATATCCCGTTGCCAATAGGAAGGTTGGCGCTCTTCCATAACTTTTGGCACCCACGATATAAAAGTCCTTTTCAGGTTGACGCAGTTCTTTTTCGCCATGTGGTCGAACTGTACCGCAGCTGTGTACATTGGGGTCAATCAATGGTGCAAGCTCATAAACACAGTCTAAGCTTGGGTCCGTTAATACCCGAACTTCTCTCACCGTTGATAAGTCAGGACGAGAGCCTGTGTTACCTACAATTTCATCGATGTGATCTATAACCAGTTGTTCATCTTTAATGGTTCCGGAAACCTGGATCTGTTCACCTTGTTTTTGAAGTTCTTCAATATGGAATCCTGTCAGGACCTTTACAGCACGGGATTCAACCACTTTTTGAATTCGAGTACCCAGTTCACCCCTTGCCTGAAGCCCATCTAATTCTCGCCCGCCATAAACATCCTCAATATTTGCCTTTCGAATAGTCCAAACGATTTCAGTTCCCGACTCCTCTTTTTGAAGCTGGGCAAGTTCAAGCAACGTGTTGATCGCAGAATGTCCGCTTCCTACAACAAGCACCTTCTTGCCGCTATAACGATTTTTCTCTTTTCCTAATACAGCAGGAATACCGTATGAAATGTGACTATTAAGCGCTTTTTCCTCTTCTGAAAATATACCGTCTGAACGAAGCGGGTTGGGATTGGACCATGTCCCAGAAGCATCGATAACAGCCCGTGCTTCATAAATAAACGAAGATCCGTTTTGTTCAACATGGATCACAAACGGCAGTTTCTCACGCCCATTTGTTTTCACCTTACTTAACCCTTTACGACTGATCGCGGTAACTTTCGTATTCAAATGCACATTTGGACTTATTTCAGGTAGCGCAGCCAAAGGTTTTAGATAATGCTCAATAATCTCCTTACCCGTTGGGATTGTTTCGTTCTGTGGAGCAACCCAATTCGCCTTTTGCAGCAACTCTTTAGCAGCTTTATCGATGTTATACTGCCATGGCGAGAACAGTCGTACATGTTCCCATTTTCGAATGTTTGCCCCCACTTCATGTCCAGCTTCAAACAACATAAACGGCTCACCTTTTGATATGAGTTGTGCTGCTGCCGCAAGACCAACCGGTCCAGCTCCAATGATTACAACAGGTAATTTGCCCTTCTCTTGTACTGGTGCTTCGCAGCAGCTCACTTGGTTCACAGGAATATGTTTAATCATTTTAGTTTCCTCCTCTTAATTACTTGCATTTTGCAAATATTTTATTAAATAAATGGGATAATTATTTATTATCCCAGTGGTGTACAGCATACGCTGGATTTCGCCATACTTTCGTTTAACAGTTTGACTGCGTTGATCACCATATCCCGTTCAAATTCAGACATGTGCGAAAAGACTTCTTTTAAATAATCATTCATCTGCTCATCAATGACCGTAGCAACAAACTTACCTTGTGTAGTCAAGGATAATATGTAAATCCGTCGATCTTCAGGTAAGGGCGTTTTTTGAACCAAACCCAACTTTACGAGACTTTGAACCTGGCGGCTAAACGTCGTGATGTCTATGGATAGTGCATCTGCCACTTGCTGAATGGATGGATTAGGCTTACGATCAATTTCATAAATGATATGACTTTGAACAAGTGAAATATCCAGCCCTCCTGCGGTGCAGCAGTTTTTATCCAGTATTCCAAAACGTCGTGTCATGATCTGAAACATCTCTCTTACGTTGTTTTCCAATGACCTCACCTCTTGTTATAGTTATACCCTTATTATTTGCAAATTGCAAATGTTTTTTTTATTTATCTATTCCCCTTCCCATTTCAAATTAGATTGTGATATATAAACATATACAATAACAAAACATTGGAGTGATCAACATGGTAATTCTGCGGCAAGCTACCGAAGTAGATCTGGGAAGCATTCTGCCTATTTATAACCAAGGTATTGAAGACCGCATTGCCACGCTAGAAACAGAGATCAAAGATGAAGCTTACATGTCTGAATGGTTTAACAAGCACCAGGGGCGTCACTCGGTGCTTATAGCCGAACAAAATGATCAAGTGGTTGGATGGGCTTCTATTAATTCATATAATTCTAGAAGCGCGTATGACGGTGTCGGTGACCTCTCCATTTATATTCATCGTGATCCTCGCGGCAAGGGATAGGCAATCAGTTGCTTAAGAAATTAGAGGATATCGGTAAGCATATGTATATAATTTTGTTATAAAAATAAATGGAAATGTATTCTCTATTTTTTATCAGTCCTATACTGTATATCCCTTCTCTCTACTTTTTTATCAAAAGTCGAGAACTTCAAGGTACATTTGTCTATAACTATGTGCAAATACTGGATTTTTTTTGAACAATCACTGAATGTTTCGAATTTAAACTGTATTCTTTTTGTAAATGCACTACAATGTGTAGTACATGATTATTTAAAATTTTATATATCG
>NZ_JAROCD010000020.1:0-92645 GCF_030433635.1 Paenibacillus vandeheii | reverse complement strand
ACGAAAATGCTTGGGTTGGAGAACCGCTCACGAATCTTTCACAGAGGAACTGTCGCACTTGGTTTGACAATCTGTCGAAATAAAAATCATGGAGCAACCCTGCGATCGCAGCAATTTCCGAACTTTGTTCTCTTCGTATGGCAAGTAAAGAAGCGAAGCTAGAAACCCCGAAAAGATTAACCAACGCTTCCTCTTTCTTGGAGGTATTCTCTATAATATGTAGCGTTTCAAGAACAAGAGCACGAACAAGTTCAACCCGTTTAAGCTTTTCCTCAGAAATCAAACTTTCGCCTCCTGTCACTAAATTAGGTTTAGATAGCTCCATCTTAGGTCGGCTCACGTGTCGTCAGAGTCAACTTCCCAGATTATACATTGAGCGACAAGGGCATAAGCCCTTGAAAGAATTTAATCTCAGATGATGTCATATGTTTTCTATAAAAATCACTATTCCGTTCTCAATTCATTAGCTTTCAATCCATAGATTATTCTATCTAGAAACCTTCCATTGATATACTCGTAATCTCTTAGTTCACCTTCACGTTTAAACCCTAATTTCTCAGGAATTGCACGGCTCTTAAAATTTTCTGTAGCTACTCCAATTTCAATTTTATTTAATTTAAGTTCTTCAAAAACATAATTTATAAGTACTTTAATAGATTTAGTAATTATTCCATTACCCTCATATTCTTTACCTAGCCAATAGCCAATTTCAGTTTTTTTGTTTTCTTGATCCAAATATAAGAAACCAATAGAACCCACAAGTTTATCCTCGCTCCATATTCCTAACCAGTATCCTTCTTCCTTGGCATATCTTATACGTGTTCTTTCTATAAAACTTTTTGAATCATTCGCTTCAACAGTGATACTAGGAAACTTCAACCACTCACCTATGTGATCTCTATTTTTGTTAATCAAATTATATAATTTTTCTGCATCTTTAATCTCCAGTAGCGATAAATAAGAAGAATCATCAATTTCGTATTTAAACATTGTCGCATTCTCCTTTATTCCTAGGTTTTAGACTCTGCTTGTGATTTCATCTAAGCTTTCTACAATCATACATACGAAGTCCGATGTCTACATCTGATTCTTATAATGCATTACAATTTGCTTTGTGCGTTTAAATCCTGACAATTCGTAAAAACCATCCAAATCCTCTGTACAAAACAAACTAATAACGTCAATATCTTTTAATTCATCTAAAAGTCTTTTGACCATTAGTTCTCCTATCCCTTTATTTCTGTAAGTGCTTACTACAACAACATCTTCAACATAAGCCCGATATATTCCGTCTGAAATAGACCTACAGAAACCCACTAACTTATCATCTTCCCAAGCTCCTACTGCAACACCACTTACAAGCAACTTTAATATTCCATTCTCATCCCGGTTAGGCCACCAACCAGCATCTTCATAAAGAGCCAGTAGTTTAGATTGTAAAATAGGTTTCTCTGTATGTAATTTTATCGTTACCATGAGTAACCCCCAAAGATACTATTTTTTTGATCTATTCAGTAATTTCAAAGTTTTCTTGCTTTGATAACGAAGGTTACAGGAAACATCTTCGCTCTTTTTACCAAATCATTATTGTTTTCATCGTGCAATTGTATGATTTCATTCTCGGTTTCTTCAATCATTTGTTCAATAACAAACCCTGCTTTTGCTAACGCATTTATAAAGGTTGATAGTTTACGATCAGACAACGTTAGCTCGCCTTGACAAAAATCAGGAGCGACCGAATACCAAGATTCATCAAAATAAGACTTGTTAAAAGAAAATCTATTACTTTCCTCAACAATACATTTATGTATAGGATGAGACCAACTGAAAATAAATATGCCGTCCTTTTTCAAATAAGAAGCGATCCGACAAAAAGTACCCTCAAGGTCAGTTGTCCAGCCAATGGCGTAAATCGAATAAACAAAATCAAAATAATCTAGGGGAATGTTACATTCTTCTTCCATGGGAGAACAAATCAATTTTGCCGAAAGACCACACGAAGTCAAATGTTGCGTCGCCTTCTCAATTTGTTTTTCTGATATATCCATCCCCCATAGTTCAGCTGCTTTACGCTCTCCCTGATATTGCAACGATTGACCATCTCCACAGCCTATCTCTAACATCTTTTTTCCTGAGACATCGCCAAAAAGTTGGCATTTTTCTTCTGTGACAAATGCTCCATAAAAAGGAAGCACAATTGCTCTTAAAAAGTCATTTCCTTTTGTATTCCAATAGGAGCTGTTTGTTTCATAGACCATATGCTTGTTCATTCTGTTCACCTCATCTGGTATAAATTTTGTTTGCTGTTCATTTGTTAATTAATGGCTTTTCGTAATCGATCCTTGTAGACAACACTACTGTAAGAGCACATTAAATATTTATGGTTTAGGTGTAGGGACCATCATTGAATTAACTTACGAAGTTCTTCTCTAATTTCATAATTTAAACCATTCCTCATTAATAAATCTCTTATTACATGTTGATCTACAATTTCTTTATGTCTTTGTAAGTGACCTAAGATCAAATTCGATTTCGCTTCTCTTCCCATTAAATAATAAGCCACATACCAGATCTCAAGATTGGATACCTTTATTCCATCCCATGTTCTATTTTGAATATGAGATGTAGGTAAACAAACTACTTCTCCTTCAGCATAAAAAGCAAATCCTCCAATAATATCTATTCTTAATGAAGGAATATGTATCCTGTATTCACTTGCAAAAGGGTAGTCACCACTATCCTGTTCTATCCAATCATATCCATCTATAACTTTAAGCAGCATATCTTTTGGACAATCAACTATGAGATCCCAATCATTCACTGTATTTGATAAATTAAAATAATATAACAATCCACTTCCACCAAGTGAATAATTTAATTCATTCTCTTCAAACCTTCGAATAATCGGTAAGATTTCTTTATGATCTAACATAGTTGACCTCCTAATATGTGTAGCTTATAACGATTCTGTATTCATGAACCCTCCACCGACTTAAGGGGTAGTTTCCTAGCCTCAATGCGGTTAGTCGGTATGGAAGTGTCTGCCTGAAGATAGTGTTATCTGATGAGCACGCTCCGAAGCGATACTAAAAGAAGCTATATATTCCGTCTTCAAAATAGTTATATTCTTCATCCGTTATTCGTAACTTGCCATATGCGTTATAAAATATTTCTTTATCTCTTTCATTATCAAAAGTATTACATTTGGGTCTAATTGCCAATGCTACATCATATCTTGGATCCCCGTACGCCGCTCCTGACCAGTCAATAACTCCAACTATGTTGCATTCTTTAATTAATACATTATCAATTGTAAAATCGCCATGAATTAAAGTGTTATCTATTGGTTTGGGTCTTACTTCTTTCAACCGTTTAAGTAATTCTTCTGATCCGTCTACAGCAAAGTGATTAAGATTATATTCTGCTTTATTAAGCATTGTATCTAACCAAGGATGATCATTTTCCAATAATTCAATAGGGCAGGAACATTCATGTATTTTCTTTAAACAAAGGCCAAAGTTAAAGATAGCTGTTTCTTTATCTTTGAGATTGGGCTCTTTAGATAGGAATTCTCTCAAACTTATTCCATCAATATAATCCATTAAAAGCCATCTCGATTTATTATCAACATGATACGAATATGCTCTCGGAACTGGTAGTCCCGTATGGTAAAGATATTGAAGCACCTTGTATTCTTCTAATAACCATTCATTATAGAGATCGTTTTCTGTCTTTTTAATTATGTACTTTTTATCGAGCGTATCCAGAATAGCCACAATAGAAGTATGACCTTGCCTGGGAAAAGTAATTTTCTGGACTTTTCCGATTTTTTCTATTATCTCAATTGGGACGTCCTGAATGTTCATGCTTTCATCCTTTCTTCCACTACATTCCCTTTCCAATTTCGTCTTCTGCACTTTCTCCTTCTTCGAGATCACTCTCATTATGTGCCTGATTTATCCGTAACCAATCAACCATAAAGTCAAAAAGCTCTATCGAATATCTATGATCATTCTTACAACTTGGCAACTCACTTCTTATCTTCCTGACGTTACTATCGATATTGATCGACTCAATAAAACAAACTAATCCAGGGTAAAAATCGTTCAAAGCTTGAAAGTATCTCTTCTGAGGTTCAATGAATTTCAAATTTAATTCGAAGCCTCTTCTCAATCTAGTATTATCGTTTGCTTTTCTTGCCCTTAGATTAATCTCATTGGTATAGAGAATAAAATATTTATCAGGAAACCCTAATTTTCTTTGACTTATCAAAGGTCTATAGAATTCTTCAACAAATTTTAAAGTTTGTCCATCGAACAAAGTGAAATTAAATGCCCAGTTGTACCAAAAGGGTTGAAATAAATCGATATCGATTATCACATCTCCATCTTGTTCTTTCTCAATAGCAATGTTCCATCGATCAAGTTGTCGTTCAAAAAACCATTCAGGATATTCTTGTTCAGGTTTCTTCCACCATGTAGCAATTTCAGGAATATGAAATGCACTATTTTGAAGCGCAAGCGCAGCCGAAGTAGTAGTCTTCCCTGCTGCGCTTGCTCCTTCAATACTTATAATTGTCATAATAAGATTTCCCCGTTTCGTTCTGATTTGCTCGACGTTCTCATAACGTTCCCGTATCTGACGTCCAAGCGGCCTATTGTATCGGGTCATACAAACAACATCCTATAATGGCTTAAGTCAGATGTAACTCCAAAAGAAAGTATAATGAGAATGCTGTTGAAAGCCTAATGACTTGTAAAAAGAACTATCCGAAATAACATATGCCTTTTCAGCACCTAAGGACCGACCTCTTTTCAAGGCTTCTAAAACTACTGCTTTTCCAAGTCCCTTCTGCCGATACTCTGGAATTGTACATACAGGTTCTACATAAACATAATCCGTTTTTTGACTGTACCATAGGCCACAATAAGCAACATATTCCCCATCTTCATTTTCAGCAACAATATGTAGGAATGAATTCATATTTCTTGCTGACAACATTCTTTTTTTCCTACCAATGCTGACTTCATCAACAGGCATAGGACCTTCGTGGTTAAAGCCCTTCAAAAGTAATTTCTGATACTTAAATAAATCATTTTTAACATCCATATTTTTTACTATTATGTCTTCAGGAATTACATAATCAAGGCTAACATTCTCTAGTGTAAGTTCAAGTATGTTCTCAGTCAGATCATTCTCCACAAACATCTTACTGCGCAATAAATCTAGAGTGTGAGTATCTTTGTCATTCACCGCAATCCCAACGCCATTTTCATTACTGAAAGTTGTAGTTGTATATTCTAATATATCTTGTTCTAATTCTTCAAACTCTTGTTTAGTAGCAAAAAATGCTTCACCAAAATAGTGGTCATAGGTTGCTATACCTACTAACTCGTCAGTACAATACCACAAGCCAATCTTATCCATTAAGTCTCGATTGAATTCAGGATGGTGAAACATCCACTCCCACCTTGCCCAGTTCCAATTTATATGCCTACGGTCATCTTTTGATAATTCAATCAAAAAATCACAAACTTGTTCATAATAAGATTCATCGAAATTTCTAAAAACAACCTTCATTTTAATCCCCCATATGATATAAATTTTGTAATCATCGAATGGCCACCCCATACTTCTTCCTTCCCTTCAATGAAAGTTTGAAGTATGTTTGCCTGATTCTCTTCCTTAAATAAAAATTTTCGATAATTATTTTTTGAATACTGATGTGATAATCATTTCTGCACATTCTTCCGCCGTATTCAAACTCGTATCGACTGAGCAGCTATAACGGATGTGTTGCGACATTATTTTATTTTGCTCATCCGATTGATCTTCTCTTCTGTCACCACGTTCTATATTTCGCTTACGACAAAGATCTAACGGGCAGTACACCTCAATGATATCCAAAGGATATCCAGCAAATATATCTTGGACTATACCATAATGCGGCTTTAATTCCGGTTTTTCAACAAGTATCCCATCGATTAAAACATTCTTTCCATGATCCGAAAATAATTTTGCTGTATGATACATCATAATGATGGCTTCGCTTAAATACTTCCAGTAGTCTGTTTGCAAATGTTTATCACCAATCGTATTTTCAAAAAGATCATTGGCCACAACATAAAAAAAGGGATCAGAGTAATTTTGCATCGCTTCTACGATTGAAGTTTTACCTGAACTGGTTACGCCATTCAGAAATATAATTTTCCCTTTATCCATATGCTCATCTTCCTTTGCATGGGTTATGTTTGAGTGTCTACGACTTCTTCGAACTGCAAAATACCTAGACCAATTTTGTAAAAGATAATAACTTCGTTCGAAAAGAATAGATCTATTCCATGTTCATTGCTAAGAATAATATTGTAATTATTAATCCACCAAATAGATGCACTATTAAATCAATTAGGTTGTACGTATAAGAATTTCTAGAGGTTTTTATTATCGCTGATGCTATTACTGAAAATGGAATCCATCGATTTACCATATCGAACGAGTACATGCCACATGTATTTTAATTCCTGAAGCACTTCTTCATAGTTACCTCTGTCAGACCAGAGATCAGGATTGCGTTTCAAATCGTTGACTGCATTCCCGATCAGACTTGCATCGATGTTACCATTCCTTGCAATTCGCTTAGCTAATGAGGGCATGGTTGGACCCCTAAAATCAGAGGGCACTTCCTCCGCACGCATCGCAAATCCCATATACCAGAATAGTTTAATGGAATATTTGATGCAGATTTGCTCTAAGTAATTCCCTATTTTTGTTCCTTTGAACGATGGGTCAGCTACTAAAATTTCCACATCATCTTCAAGAACTATATCTCCATGAACTTGAGTTTCGATAAAATGGTTAAGATTTCGATGTGGGGCCAGTTTTGAGGGATCCTCTAACGGACGTTCCAGATTGTACAATAACTGATCTATCAATTTTTTAGGAGTAAGATCTTTTTCTCCAATAGCATAATCCCGAAAGAAAGCATCCGTAAAAAGCGCAGATAAAATATCGTCTAATTCCTCATATGTCCCCTTTTCCTTCGGATCATCTTGAGAGCCGCCGTAAGTGAACGTACAGCGATGTGAAGCATGCGGTTTTAAAAGAAAATAACAAGAGCCGAATCGTGGAGACGGCCCATCTGGATGCAAAAACAAATCAAGAGCCCCATACTTTGGCCTTTCAATGTTGGTTGTACCCTCTAACTGATATGCTCCGCCAAATAATTTTTCTTCCCAAAGATCCCTTGCACCACCTGAATAAGCAGATACGCTACCATTAGATATGAGAGTCTCGAACTGACTTTTATAGATCCCTTGCTCTAATAATGATTGAGCCACACTTTTCATATCTACAACCGGACGATCAGGATGAAAATGCAAAGCCACCCTTGCATGGGATTTAAGTTTATGAACTGCTTCTTCAAAAGTGTTCCAAGGAATATTGGATAACTGAAAAATTTCTTTGAGTGATGCTTGAGCTTCACTTTTTTGGGATCTCGTGCAATGATTTATATATTCAATTGCTGCGTTCTGAGATCTTGTAAGTTGTCTGTTGTGAGACACAACAATCACCACCTTTTACTAAAATTGATATTTAAATCCACTCTATAATAGTATTAGTTTTTCGGATAACATTACCGTGTTCACGACGTCCCAACACCTTAAGCCCGAAGGGCGACCGCGATGCGGTTAGGTGGTGCGGATATGTCCAGTTGCTTCTGCCTCCCCATTATGAAATACCTCCTCAAACCATATTTGGCTCCTACCTGATCGAGAAACGACGGTGTCGACCCGCTCCGTGTGGGATAGTGTCAGATGATGGGGCTGACTTCCTAAAATTACATAACATTATTCTGGTTCTCTGTATTCTTTAAATACTTAAAATACGATTGTTTATTAAAGTAGTCATATACTAAAATAATCAAAAATAATAATGGAGATATCAATAATATTTTCAATACAAATTCAGTATTATTTTTATTTATTAAAAGAAGAATAGCTATCAATACAATTACAGAGATTATTCCTATATATTTATCTCTGCTCTTATAATCAATTGTTTTCGCGAATGATCCGTAAACTGTACCAATTACGACTCCAATAATTGCTGGCTCTGAGAATGGCACGCCGATCAAATATAGAATTCCAATCATGGTTGTGAGGAAACTTATACTTGAAAGAAATATCATTATTTTATACTTCATTTCTGGTTTCATGATCTAGAACTTCACCACCTTTCAAACCATTCATCCTATTCCTATATCTGTACAGTCATTACCAATCTTCAAGTTCTGAAAGCAACACACCTTTTTTGGTAAGTTTAAGACTATTATTGCTTGTAAAACCTTCATTACTCTGAATTTGCTTATTGATAAATGAGAATTCAAATATCTTTGTAAAATCTCCATTCAGAGTAAAATGAACTTTACTTTCTTCTGGAACAAATATAAGCGAAAATTGGGTTGGATAATCCCACTTTGCTGAGCAGTATCCATAAGCAAGTTAAGGCCTGTTGCGATATTAAATGTTTCTATGTTATTTGTAATGACTTCGTAGGCCTTTATATATCTATCATTTCCTGGTCCTTCAAAAGTTTTATATTCATTATCGAAATTATCCGATACAGGAAAATTAGTTAGTACCATGAAGTCCCTATCGGAAGAGTTAATATCAATATTCTTTCTTCCAGGTTCAACAATAAATGTCTTCCGATTTCTCCCGGCTATTAAACTGTGGACACTATGACTCGGGACATTAACAATTACGTTATTGGTTAAATATTCACTTAATTGAGATAACTCAATCCGTCCTGAAAGAATTTCATCAAACAATTTCATAATATGTACGCAATTCTTTCCACGTCTATATTTGCCTTCTTCAATTGGATCGACCATTAATAAGTTCATAAATGTACCACTACTATTCAAACCGAATGCTGGATAAAATTGTCCATCATCATTCTGAAAAACTAATAGTTGATCTTCACCAATCAAAACAATTTTGATTGGTCTTCGAGAAATGTCGAAGTTCATACCAATAAATGTCTTGTCTAAATGAACAGCGAAACTTGTACACATTGAGGTAATCTCCTTTATTGTTTTTTCTTTTTTTCGTCGTTCCGAAACATATAACGTTCTTGTATAACGAAACGAGCCAGCCTTAGATAGCTCTTATCTTAAGCTGGCTCGTTTGTTGTCTGAGTGTTCTTCCATGATTATACATCTGATAACCAAGGGGGGGGGTAGCCCCGCAACATGAATACATTGTTATGCGCCGTTACTGTCTTCGATGCATCATCTAAAAACCTAAGATTCACCTCTATTTTTTACTTTGGTATAAAAACTCAACTTCACCATCTAGCAAATATCGATATTCAAATAATTGCAATGTTCTTTCCCTAATTCTCTCCCGTATAACCGTGACTAGGCTTACCGATCCTTTTGATCCAAGGTAACCATTATAAATGAATGTCTTCTCTACAAATTTTGTTTCTTTTAAGTGATACTGTAACCATTCTTTCTGCGATTCAATTAGTGCTTCTCTTGGTTCTCTATCCAACTTAGAAAGAAGCTTTTTATATATTTGATTCAATTCTTTATCCCAAATCTCTGTATATTTGCTTTCCAACGCCCCCCATCCCAATGTTGTAATAATCTCTTTGGAATTTTGCAATTCATTAAATTCCACTTCATAATCATGATCTATAGGATTTCGAAGCATTTCATCATAAAATTCTCCTTTCAAATCAAGGTTCCCAATGCTCATGGATAACACTTCATTGTTAGAAGCATCTGATCGACCTTCAGTTATTTCTTTCGGTTCTGTTCCATTACCTGTACTCACTACATCAGGAGGCAGTTCAGAATTCATTATTGATTTAGTTTCGCTGTTCAAAGTAGTCGATTGACTAATATTTTGACAAGATGAAAACATTATCGTAATAAAAAATAATAAGAGTATTTTACTTCCTATAAATTTCCTCCTTAAATATTATCTTTAATATTTATCGGTAATGGCGCATAACGTTTATGTGTTCCTGAACACGAGAGGCTTAAAAGAGCTTAGTGACTGGGTGGCTCCGCCACTTAGCATCGCAGGGTTGTCTGCCTGATTATCCTCATTGAAGATCCTCTCCAGATCTAGGAGCGAACGCGACGCAGTAAGAAAACGTTGTTATACGCTGGTTCGTTCCTTCGAAATCACTATCATTGAATGTTTCAAAATGGGGTTGTACAATGAAAATATAACTCTTTTCGGAGGTGTTCATGTATGAAATGGAGTCATATCCGTGAAATCTACCCTAATCATTGGGTTCTAGTTGAAGCTCTTGCCACTCAATCAAATAACCATATAAGAACGATTGAAGAAATGTCAGTTGTTTCTGATAATGACGACCCTAAGCGTGCTTGGGCCTCCTATAAGAAACTTCATTTGTCAGAACCAACTAGAGAACTCTATGTCTTTTACACCGGAAATGAATTTATTGAAGTCATCGAGCAACCCTTTACCGGGATTAGAGGCCTTCGATTAAAATCCATCTTGTAAATGGTTTGCCTATTGTTACTCTTCCTCTATCTTACAAGAATAAATCAACTCTTCTGGATACCGGATGCTCCACAACTATTTTTGATACGATCTTGTAGAACCAATTGGCATAGATATAGACTTTATCAACGGAAAATCTTACGGATGTATGGAGTAGGGATTCAAGTGAATTATGTTATCAGCAGATTGTCTCAGATCTCTCTATCAATAGTATTGTGCTTGAAGATTTTACTATCCAACTAGGACTTACCAAAGAACCATATGGCTTCGATGCAATATTAGGTGTCGATTTTCTTTACAAATATGGTTTAAAAATAGATTTTGAGAAATTAGTTATTTCATAAAGGTTTCACAAACTTGCGTATAACGTTCCTATATCACGACCAGTGCATGCTTGGTGTCCGTAACTGCCGGATCGAGGACACATGTCCGATACGTGAATATTATGTTATTTGATGCTACTAACTTCCTGTAACGCCCATAAAATTGTTCCATGTCTATTTACTTCTGAATGTCTTTTCATTCATTAGTTCCTATTCTTTGGATTTTCTTAACTAAGCTTTATGTCGTGAGTGAATAATTAAGTCTAATAAATACCCTATCAAAAACCAAATCAATATCCCTAAACATGTAGTTAAGAATCTAAAATTATAATTAACAATGTCATCATATCCAAACAAAGCTTTTAAATAGAATTCTAAGTTGGTCAAGGCGTTGGCTATTATTTGATTATTTCCTTCCCCTGATCCACTACGAATACTATTGTCTATGAGGAGTGCTGCTATAACTAAACAACATTGAATTAATGGAAAAAATAGACGATATTTAAATTTCATCTCTACATCTTTTCCTTTATGATTTATTAATAATGATGTTATTCACACATGTCTTCAGCAGTTTTAGATTACGTTCTTGTATTCACGAACCTGAGAACCTTAAGTGACGATAGAGAACGGGTCGCCAGACTTAGACTCGCAGCGGTTATCCGGCTGATTCGACTTCCCTGCCTTTCAGTAATGAAAATAATTCTTCATCTTCAAAAGCGTAATCACTAAGATCACAATTATTTATTCGTTCCAGTAACTTATTGAAACTTCATTGGAAATATTCCTTTTTCTACCAATTTTCACAAATGAATCTTCTTATAGGAACAAATGATTATATAAAGAATAAAAGTATTAGGTTCAAGTAATTCCTTCATAGTAATCCTCGTAGTATTTCGCTTAACGTTGGTGTATTCGCGACGTCGATTCCCCTTAGATAGCTCTTATCTTAGGGGAATCGATGTATCTGCCCGATTCTTCTTCCTCGAAAACACTCCTGGCAGAGCAAAGGACGAATGGCCCGCAGTGTGCATATTTTGTTATATGAAGGATATGCCATTTCGAACAACTCACAAATTACTTATTGCCTTCGTTAAAATATGTTATTTTATATCCATCTATTAATCTTCTTAATCCATCTTTATAGTAAGGCATTAATTGTTCAGCCTTCTCTATATCAATCCAAGCTATTTCAGAAATTTCATTAGGTCTAACTATTTCTTCATTTCCACCGATTACCTCACCTTTAAATGTTATAAATATTACATGTTTTTCTTTTTTCGGAAATTTACATTCATTTACTGCCACTATTCCACGAACTTTAATATCTAGTCCAGTTTCTTCTTTAGCTTCCCTTATTGCTGCTTGGTCTAATGATTCTTCTCTTTCAACAGCCCCGCCTGGAAGTGACCATCGGTCACTACAATCATCTACATTCCTTACCATTAATATTTTGGAATTGGTTGGATCAGTAATTAAGGAATAAGCTACATCGACTCTGATCATTATGTTTGAATCCCTTCTGATTTAGATCTGAATATCTTTCATATAACGTTCCCGTACTCCTGACGTTCAAGCGGCTTAAGGCAACAAGGTTGCCGGGTCGATAGACTTACCTGGTTGAATGTGTCGCCTGAATAAGCTTCTTCAATATCCCTCTTGGCGACCAAGGAGCTTCAGCGACGATGTAGGAAAGTAATGTTATCCGATGTCTCTGCCTCCCTGATTTACTTGAGTGACTTTGAAAGTTCATAGAGCTTCTTTTCATCTCCAGCTAAACATATGACCCACTTCATCGTGCCCCTCATTTCATTTTCACAATAATTACACCTAACGTTCCTGTATTCACGACGCGAGCCGACCATAGATAGCTCTTATCTTAGGTCGGCTCGTGTGTCGTCCGCCGAGTTATCTCCTATGATTATACATCGGGACGACCAAGGGGCGTAGAGCGACAGTATTTAATATTGAATGTGATTTGTAGTTATACGAGCAGGGAGATTGCTGATGCTTTTAATGATACTGTTGCTGCTGTTACAAAAAATTCAACGAGCTAAGAAGAAAATGAAAGGCTATATACAGAATCTGCTTGTCTAATGGATGGCGTCTAATTTGGAAGCGAAAATATTTATTTGTTGAAAGCTAGAATTCTCCGGTGAGTATTAACCTCAAAGCCTTGTTACCGCACCACAACTAACAGTACAATAATTCCGAGCCAAATCAGCCAGGTTACTGGGTGACCGAAATTTAATCCCCAGCCGACCCCGAACCTTTTCTCGACGAATAGGTTTGGATCTTTGCGATTGAAATAAATCATACCTAATAGCCATTTATCATCATCATGGACAGGTCTGACATTGGAGTAATCGGCAGATCGCTCCAAGCGGCTTCCGCCCTGACCAGCCCAGAACGATAAGGCGAAGGCGTATAGGATGATAAAGGCTATTATGATTAGGATAATGGGGATAGCGAAATTGATGTTAAGCAGAGATATCATATTTAGTTGCACGACGGAAAACAGGATAACTATTAAGAAGCTTGCTGTAATCATAAAAATTGACCAAGTACGGCGGAATGTTACGTCTTGTCTGATGGAACGGTTAGGATCAGTGGGTTGAACCTGATGCTTCACTCTACGAATACTCCAATTCTCAAATATGAACAAAAGTGTTATGAACACTTGTATTATCGTAGGCATAAACACAGAACTATAAGATTTAGCTGCATAGCGGTCTACGTTCCAACTGCTGTTGAAATGGATCGGAATCTGATCAGGAATCAGATCGTAGTTGCGTAGCACAGTTACAATACTAACAACAATAATTAAAACATGTATGAGGAACCAAATACTAGACAAGCCAATGTTTCTTTTCCGAAATCCAGTGTCCACTGCCATGATCGATGGTTCTGGAGCAATAGGCAGCATAGGTAGTAACCTTTTCATTTTGAAATGATAGCTAATGTTTAAGACTAGGGAGATTACGACCATGGCGAGTGAATAAGTGACAATGATCCAACTTTGTTGCTTGGAATGTTCATCACCGTATATTAGGCAGATGATACAAACAATGAAAAGGATGATATGCAAGGCAGCACTAATCCTAGCATAAGACTTCCGCATCTTGCGCAGAGGTTCACTGTGGAATTGTACAGGGCTGACGGTGACCCCAAAACTAATCGTCTCTCTTGTTAAATAAGGCATGCTTACCATGAGTACAATGGTAGGTACAAATACAAAGACCATTACTATAACAGGCATTATCGTCATATCATTCGCCTCCTCCTATACATAAGTGTGTATTCGAAAACTCTACCTCCAAAGTAATTTAAATTTTTTTATTATTTCTTTGCGGCTATTACATATAACGTTCCTGTATTCACGACGTTCCAGCGCCTTAAGGACCATAGGTCCGGCTGCCGCTTGCGGCAGTTGGGCGGTGTGATGTGTCCGGTGAATCTGCTTCTCCGAATTGCCTCTATCGGACCAAGGATCGGCTTGCCGATCCGCAGCGTTGAATACGATGTTATATGATGTCAGGGGCATCCTCGAAGATTCTTACAACGCTTAATTTCCAGGAATTTAAATACAACCCCAGTCATCTACATTACATTGACCATATTCATTATCACCCACTGAAACTACCGTGCCATCTGATTTAAGTCCGAGAGTATGAGCACATCCCGCTGCTACTGACACAATGTCATGCCAGTCATGCAAATTGCACTGGCCGTGTTTATTCAAACCCACAGCCGCCACTGTACCATCAGATTTGAGCCCGATAGTGTGATAACTCCCCACCGCTACAGCCACTATATCGCGCCAATCACTTACCTTACATTGGTTATGCTTATTCGTCCCCGCAGCTAAAGCTATAATATCGAACCATCCGTTTACATTACATTGAGAGTTCCGATTATTGCCCACAGCCATCAACGTTCCGTCAGATTTAAGACCAACAGTATGCCAGTCACCAGCAGTTATTGCCACCATATCACTCCAGCCACCTACATCGCACTGTCCTTCAGTATTTCTACCCACAGCCACCACAGAGCCATCTGATCTAAGTCCGACGGTACGACTCCACCCTGCTGCTACTGCTTGAATATCTCGCCAATCATTTACATCACATTGATGATGCTTATTCCAACCCACAGCCTCTACTGTACCATCAGATTTAAGACCGATTGTATGAGAATTACCCGTGTTCGTCGCCATGTGGACGTTACCAGCCGCCACTGATACAATATCGCTCCAGCCATTTATATTGCACTGGCCACATTTATTATCACCTACAGCCATAACCGTTCCGTCAGATTTAACTGCAACGGTATGCCGTCTCCCCCCAGCTATAGTTACTTTCGGTGAAAAGATTTTCATGTTAACCCCCTTTGTAAACAATTACTAATCAACTTATCTAATGGAAAAGAAATTAGAACTTCCTGTCTAACTCCTTTATATGGGTATTTCCTGATTTCATATAATGTTCCTGTATTCATGAACCTGAGAACCTTAAGCCCCTATAAGGGGGCGGCCGCAAGACGGTTCGCAGGGTTGTCGCCTGAATTTGCTTCCTCCAAATGCCTCTGGCGACCGAGCAGCCGCAAGGCTGCGATACGTGAATGCAATGTTATCGGATGTCCCTGACATCTTCGAATACACTATGCTACATTTAAACTTTCCTGAATCTAAATATACATACTGCAGGAATATCATACCAATCGAATTTCCCATCATTAGTTTCCTTGTTGAAGCTTGGTTCTATGTATCCGTCAAGGATAAATCCTGACGAAAAAAATAAATTAAAGTAAAAGGTTAATGATCTATGAAACATAAAATGCGGAACAGACTGCCCTCGAATACCGATTGCCTGATACGGTTCGGGAGTTAAGTAATCAAATGTCTGAATACTACTTCTCGTAACTAATTCTCCATTCAAATCTTCTGTTTCTTGAATCTTTCTCATTTTTGGAGTTTGAAAACAAGGATGCGGAATTGAGAAAACTACTGTTCCGTCGTCTTTAATCAGTTCATGTAAAGATCTTACTAAAGGGCTAAGATCGGATATGTCCATCAATGCCATATTTGCCACTGCTCGATCGAATTTACCCTTACCTAATTCTAACAAAGCGGTTGAATCCGTTGCATCAATCACGGTATATCGAATGTTATATTTTTCTTTCGTTCTTAATTTGGCCCGTTCAATCATTTTCGAGCTGTAATCAAATGCAGTGACTTTGGCTCCTAACTCAGACAGCCTTCTCGAAAAGTTTCCATTCCCACAGGCAATATCTAAAACTTCATGACTCGGTTCAATTTGTAATAATTCTTCTGTATAAGGCTTTATTAATTCTCGATGGAACCTATTGCTTTCATCACCCATATAATCATCCCAAAACTCTGCTATGGCTTCCCACCTGTTTTTTGATTCCTGATTTAAGTCATTCCATTGGACCATACTCAACACTCCTGACAATTTGTCTTTGGTTTTTAGTTATTTTATAGCCCTTCAGGGATTTCCCATAACATTTAATGTATGTACTTCGTAAACACCACATATTCAGCTCAGTTTCTGAACTACTTTCATAATAAACCATATTGTTCCATTTGCGAAGGTACTACAACAAACAAAAGAGCAGCCTTTACACCTGGCTGCTCTCCAATTACAAATTCTAATTACTATTTTAAATAAAACCCTTTACTTCACCCCACTACTCCATACCACTCTCTCACTCATCGCCTTATGCTGCGCAATCAAGCAGAGTTCTGCTGCCTTAAACGCGTGTTCCTGTGTCATCGCATTCTCTGTTCGATCGAGACAATCCCGGATCAGTTCACCGAAGAACGGATAACCGATCTGTCCTTTGACACTATAACGATATTCCCCTTCATGATTAACCAGATACACCTGATCGCCTTCACGCTCTCTCGCCACGTCGATATACTTGCGCAGTTCAATGTATCCGTCCGTTCCCAAAATAACCGTTCGCCCATCGCCCCATGTGCCCAGGCCATCCGGTGTAAACCAGTCTACCCGGAAGTAACCGGAAGCGCCGTTGTTACCGATCAGAGAGGCTTCGCCGAAGTCCTCCAGTTCCGGGAATTGTGGGTGATTGAAGTTATGCACCCTGCTGAACCCTACCTCTGCATCCGTGCAAGAAGCAAACGTCAGGAATTGTTCGATCTGATGACTCCCAATATCACAGAGGATGCCGCCATACTTTTCATGCTGAAAGAACCATTCAGGTCGACCACCCGCATTCAATCGATGCGGCCCCGTCCCCATAACCTGTACAACCTTGCCGATCGCTCCCTGTTCGATCAGTTGTCCGGCATAGACCGCACTTTCCACGTGCAGACGTTCACTGTAATAGACCATATACTTTTTCCCTGTGCGTTTAACCTCTTCACGTGCAAGAGACAGTTGATCCAGTGTGGTAAAGGGGGCTTTGTCCGTAAAATAATCCTTGCCTGCGGCCATGACTCTCATGCCGAGTGGTGCACGTTCCGACGGTATGGCTGCTCCGGCTACGAGCTGCACTTCATCGTCAGCAAGTACATCCGCTTCAGATGCAGCGATCTGTGCCTGTGGGAATTGTTTCCGAAAAGCTTCGACTTTAGCCGGATCAGGATCATATACCCATTTGAGCGTTGCCCCGGCCTCCACCAGCCCGCCAACCATACCGTAGATATGTCCATGATCCAACGCCACAGCAGCAATGGTAAATTCACCTGGACCGCATACAACCTCTTTTTTCATACTCTTTGGAGCATAGAACATTCCGTCTTTTGCCATGTCTTATCCATCCTTCCCTTATGGGCATTGAATTTGTCCTTATATGATTACGTATTGAAATGAGTCTCTGGATTTTGCATTTGTGCAAATTAACACTACTTAAAGGTCTGTGACAGATCGGCAGGCTGACTGCTGCTTCCCGTCTTGTCTTTCTTTGTATTTGAACTGGCAATCCGCTCCTGCAAATGCTCATAGAACAAATCCTCATCGATCGGCAGATCTACCCAGTTATCGGTCCAGGTCGACAGCAGCATGGCATTGGATAATGTTAAGCCATGGATCCCCTCTTCTCCGGGAGCGATGAGCGGGGTTCCATTTCGGATCGCATCGATCC
The DNA here is from genome assembly GCF_030433635.1 of Paenibacillus vandeheii. Lineage (NCBI taxonomy): Bacteria > Bacillati > Bacillota > Bacilli > Caryophanales > Paenibacillaceae > Paenibacillus > Paenibacillus vandeheii. Next base: position 74,650 of record NZ_JAROCD010000020.1, on the reverse strand, counting down.
AGTTACGAATCAGTCCAGGATGTCCGGTTTCTACACCGCTAATCGGCACCTCGCATTTCCAGCATTCCGGCTGTCCAAATCCTCCGGTAAACCTTTGATTGAATTCAGGCTCGGGTTCACGAAGACGCCAGAAGGTCAACTGACCATCTTCAATGACAATTTTGCCACGATCCCCATTAACTTCGAATCGGTTGGTGCCCGGTGCTTCACCCGTCGTGGTCACGAATACACCTGTTGCTCCATTTTCATACTCGACATATGCCGTTACATCATCTTCCACTTCAATGTTCCGGTATTTGCCGAATGAACAGAAGGCACGCATACGAACCGGCATCATGCCAATAGTCCATTGCCACAGGTCCAGTTGATGAGGATCCTGGTTGATCAGGACACCGCCCCCTTCACCAGCCCACGTTGCCCGCCAGCCACCCGAATCATAATAGCTCTGGGAGCGATACCAGTTCGTAATAATCCAGTTGGTACGCCGCACCTCACCCAGTTCCCCCGAGGCAATCAGATCCCTTAGCTTGATATATAAAGGATTGGTTCGCTGGTTATACATCATGGAAAACACTTTGTTGCTGGCAGCAGCCGCTTCATTCATCTTGCGTACCTGTTTCGTGTACACGCCGGCAGGTTTCTCAATCATGACATGCAAGCCATACTGAAAAGCCTGAATGGCCTTTTCGGGATGATCATAATGCGGGGTTGCTATAATGACCGCATCAATCGTCCCCGATGACATCATCTGCTCCGCATCCTGCCAATAGGTGACTGAAGCCGGAAGGTTGCTGGATACCCAGCTCTCCATTTCTATTCTCACATCACACACAGCCACCAGTTCTGCACCTGGCACTTCTCCTGCTACCAACGTTCTGGCATGCGCTGCACCCATATTCCCGATTCCAATGACGGCTACTCGAACCAAACTCATACCTGTACCTCCTCGTCTACACGACGTTCGATTTCGGCAAACACATCTGCAAAGTGCTGTAACATCGCCTTCGATTCCAAGACTCCGCTAAAATCCTCAATCCCGTAATACCCATCATATCCAACGGATTTCAGGTCACGGAATACCTGCAACCAGTTCACCACCCCTTCGGTCAACGGGGTCCACTGGCAATGCCAGGCTGAAGCTATCGAAATTTCTGTATTCTGTTCATTTACACTGGAATTTGAATTCATGTTCGATGCATCCTTGAACCAGCCCGCATTCTTCACATGCACATGCGCCAGATAAGGTCCCAGCAATTCCAGCCCCATACGATGGTTCTCATACCCTTCATGCACCATATTGCCTGGATCGTACAAAACGCCTACATGCTGTGAGTCCAGCGATTGCACAAGCCGATAAGCCAGTGATGCAGTAGGTGCAATTGTTTGATGATGAGTTTCCACGACAGCCTTTACCTTATACTGTTGAGCCATTTCTTGAACTTCACTTAGATAATGCACAGCTTGTTTGTACAATTCAGGATAGCTGGTTTTGCGGTCATAACCAGGAACCCCAACACGCATCATGGATGCTCCCAAGGCTTGAGCGGTTTGAAACGCCTGCTCGGTAGCAAGCAGATCCCCACAGCTCAGATACGGCACCAATGCAATCGATTGTCTGCCATGCTTTTTTGCCGCTTCACGGAATGCAGGTGCCTGTTCCTGCCACTGGTCCGGATCGATCGAGCAACGATTATGTCTCCAATAGGAAGGTTCTTCGGACAAAGCGTCTGCCGGTATTCCACGATATCTCCATTCGATTCCTTCGATGCCAGCTGCGGCTGCAGCAGAAGCCAATTCATCTGCCGTCAAGTCCGGTGTGGCAACAGTGAATACAGATAACTTCATCAACCTTCATCTCCTTATGTAAACGTATTCAATTTATGGTTGTAAACGCATTGTAGCATTCATGCGAATGCCTCCATAGGGGTCAACGCGAAGAGATGAACGACAGATAAACAGCAGACCATATTCCCCATTCAGAGATAACTTGCAGGTTCCTTTTAAACACACACATAGCAAAAAGCACCCCGAATAACAGAAGATCCTTCTGATTCGAGATGCCTGGTTTTCAACTTCTATTTTGCTTCAAAAAAAACATGTTCCGCCTGCAATTTCCCCAAATTTGTCGTTAGGATACCAAAGGAATACTGCGGCTGGCGTCGCCGATCCGTAGGCGAACCCGGATTAAAGATCAGCACATCATTAACCGTATGCATCACCGGAATGTGTGAGTGTCCAAAAATCACGGCATCCACCTGCTGCCCTGCAAAGGTGTGAATCGCATTCTGCTCGGTAGACTTCGTTCCGAGATGACCATGTACTAGACCAAAACGCAAACCGTCCGCCTCAACGATGCGAGAGAAGCCGAGTTTTTGACCTATTTCAGGTGGATCCGTATTGCCTGCAACACCTTCAACGGGTGCATAAGTGCTGAGCAGCTTGTATACATCCCAGTCCGACCAGTCACCGGCATGGAGAATCAGATCGGCATTTGCCAGCGCCTCAAGCAGGGGTTCGGGTAACGTACGTGCTCTTCGAGGTAAATGAGTGTCCGAGATAACAATAATGTTCATAGTACAGCACACCTTCCCTTTCCCTTACATTACGCTTTATTCAGCATGTGTTGGAAGAACTTCCATCTGGGAACAGGAACGTTCCATATCTTCAAGGGTAATGGATGCAAAAAACTGCTCCACCTTTGCTTCGGCAACCTGGTACAGATTGGTCAGAAGGCTATCAATATGAAGGCCGACATCACAATTCGGATTGCAGTTACCGTGAATCGGAAACAATGGGCCTTCATCCTTGGCAGCCTGATAGATCATGGCCAATGTGATTTCGCTTGAAGGCTTGGCGAGATAGAACCCTCTTGTTCCCGGTGAGGAGTCCACCAGTCCTGCCTTTTTCAGCCCGCCCAGAATACGTCTGACTACGACAGGGTTGGTATTCACACTCCCAGCAATCAGTGCCGAAGTGATTCGTTCAGGCGCGCTGAGAGACAACAACAACAAACAATGCACACTGACCGAAAAATGAGTACTCATGATTAACCACCTTTTAGTTGAGCATTAAAATGCTGATTTTATATCATCCCGGATGTGTAGGCTTACTCGGAGAACAGATCCTGTTCAGGACGTGCCCGAATTTTTAATTGCCGAACGCTGTATTCCAGTTGCTTCACAATATCATCCAGTTGCTTGCGATCAATCTTCGTTGGATCTTCCACAGGCTTCGCCGATGACTTCAGATCCCGAATCGTTAATTGCTGTTCTTGCCACTTGTCCATCAGATCCGCTATATTGGCATAGAAACGTTCGTAATCTTTAATAACCAAATCCAGATAGGCATCCACCTCATCCGGATCATAACCACGAAGTTTATAGTTGAATTGTTTTTCATGAATTGATAAAGCGTCGAGCTGCACGCCCAATTGCTTGAACAATTGTCTTTGTTTGTCCAATCTTCGTTTCATATGTTCATCCATATTGACAACCCTCCATTATCAAACGCGCTGCGGTATGCATCAAGAAGCTCTTCGATACCGCCGCATTTTCTCTCTCTATTTTTTATAACACATTATCCGCCAGATATAAAATCGAACGCCCCTCTTTGCACGCGAAACTGATTGCTTCTTAAGAAATTCGGGTAAGGACTGACTACAACCCCATTGCGGGAAAGGAGCATGTTCTTATGAGTACATTAACCAAAGATCAACTTCAAGAGCTGAAAAGCGCTCTTTTGGAACAACGTGAAAACCTACAGCGCCATTTTGAATCCAGTATGGAGGACGGTGCTCCAGCCGAATCCCTGAAAGATTCAACAGGCGAACTGTCATCATACGATAATCACCCGGCAGACGCTGGTACGGAAACGTTTGAGCGAAGCCGTGACTTGGCGATCGATGATACGTTAACCGACGAGTTCAATCAGGTAAACGAAGCGTTGGAGCGAATTGAACAGGGAACATATGGCTCATGTGTGACCTGTGGTAAGGATATTCCCTTTGAACGACTTGAAGCGATCCCTTACACAGCCTACTGTATCGATGATACACCTAACCGCGAGTTAAGCAACGAACGGCCTGTTGAAGAGGAAGTTATGACGATGCCGCCGAGTGGTGCCGGAGAAGTAAGACAGCGCAATGCTGGCAAGTTCGATAACGCTGACGCCTGGGAAGCCGTCGAGGAATATGGCACATCGAACTCTCCTGCAACAGCAGCCAAACGTGACGTGAAAGACTATGATGAAAACATGTAGTTTATGAACGAATGGAAGTCGTTTACGCAAAAATAGATACATGTTATCCATCATGCCAAATTGCGCATGAAAAAGCCGCCAATGGCGGCTTTTTTCGTGGTCCAGCATATCATCTTAATACAGGTTGAAACTTCAATATAGCGATGAAATATGCTCCTGTTACTCTTCCGACTGACCACCAGACGAGGATTCCTCCCGCTTTGTAGCAGGTCTTAACGTTTTGGCAGCAGACTTGCCCTTATCGGATGAAGCCTTCTTTTTCAATTTCCCATCGGTTTCCGAAGCTGGCTTACTCACCGTATCTTTCGATAGGGAACTGAATAAATGAAAGACCTCCTGGTCCTCATTATGCCTGTCTTTCGTTAAATAGGGTTCACACATCTTCGTAATATCGTTGTACAGCTGCTCTACTTCTTCCCGACTAGCATACAACGTCATATCCGAGATGAACATGCGGTCCCCGTTTTCCGCCTGATTCATAAATCGCCGACGGCTCTGGTCATACATTTCATTTAACAATTTGAAGGTTTCGGAACGAAATACCTCCTTCAAAGGTGAATTCTCTTCATCTTCGTTACGGAGCTGGATTTCTCCCTTGAAGGGTTCATAATATTTAGCGATGATTCCATTAATTTCACGAGTCGATACGATGGTGAGCAGACCGATTTTCTCCAGTTTTTTCACATGATAATGTACCTTGGCTGGTACTTCGCCCATCTGGTCCGCGATTTCTTTGACCGTAGAGGGTCTGCCCTGTTTATTAAACATATTCATGATCTGTATCCGATACGGATCGGAGTAGACCTTGATTTCTTCAATTGTTGAAAGTACTTTGCGCTGCATACCTGTATCCTCATTTCCGGGGTACCTGTTGCCCATCATGTGTATATTATACCGTCCGAACAGGCTTTCGGTCAAAACAGACCGGAGATAACAAGATTCAGGCTGCCTAATTATAAAACAGTGCGAAAAGTCTTGCTCAAAAGCACTAAAGCAGCTGACATGGCAAGCAAAACACCAAACACCATAAACAGAATCGGTAATGCTACCCAATCTGCAAGAGCTCCTGAAATCAGACTCCCAATTGGAGACACACTCATGACGAGCATACTTTGAAGAGCATATACCCTGCCAAGCATCTCGGAAGGCGTAACTTCCATGAGATAGGACGCAAGGGGTGTCGTGGCGAGCGGAATTCCCATGCCCATCATGAGACAAAAGACAGCAGCAACAGGCAGTTGGTAGGACGTCAAGTAAGCGGGGAGTGCAGTCATGGCATAACTGAGCCCCAACATGACAATCCCGGCAATGACCAGCACACTTTTACGGTAATTCGATCCTCGGTGAGACAGCCATAAGCCGCTGACTACCATGCCTCCCACAATCAGCCCACTGAGCAGACTTAATCCTCCCGCTCCGGCATGCAACGTTTCAATGACATATGGCGTGCGAAGAACATTGAATGGCATCAGACAGAAGTTCACAAAGGCAAACAGAATCGAGACGATCAGCAATAACACATGTTTACGCATAAAATGAAAGGCTTCCGTCATTTCAGAGAATATGCTTTTTCGTGCTGGAGGAGAATCAGATGAATCAAGTAATTCATTTTCATTGTTAGAGGATGTTGAAGCTCTCGGGTAACCCACACGGCTCATCAGGAGTGCACTCAAGGCAAACAAAACAGCATCGATTAGAATCGTCCATGTGATCCCTGCCGCTGCAATTAACGTACCCGCCACTGCAAGCCCTGCAAGTTCCGCAACCCGGGTTGCAGATGAGGCCATGGCATTACCGGACAGCAGCATTGATTTGGGAAGCAACCGCGGTACGCTGGATACTTCGGCTGGTGACGCGAAACACTCCAGAAGAGAATTCAGAATGGTGATGACGAACAGATGCCAGACTTGAAGCTCACCCAGACCGAACAGAAGGGCTGTAATGCCAACAAATAATCCTCGACCCGTGTTCGTCAGTACAATCACCTTTTTGGGCGACATGCGATCCACCAGCGCGCCGACAAACAGCCCCAGAAAGATACTCGGCAAAAAATTGACAGCCAGCAGTGTTCCCATCAGCAGCTTTGAACCCGTGAGAATGTACACCATCCAGCTATAGGCAATGGAATCAATTGAATCGCCGAATCTGGAAACAATCTTGCTCAGCATAAATTGCATATAAGGCCTGATCCGAATTAATTCCCCGATCCCCTGCTTTTGTGCGACTGTACCTTCACTCATGATTACTCCGCCCTTCAACGTGAAAATAATTTTAATGTTAATTTTATTTTAACGTATGATATGCGAAAATCAACCCTTTCGTGAAAATATTTTTAACGATGGGTTTAGGCCTTCTTTTTTTACGGTTACTTAACGAGTCATCTCCACAAAACACAAAAAAACAGACCCCAGGGTCTGTTCACTTTGCACCAAAATTGTAACTATGATCCATATACTAGTCCTCAGTCTTCAATTGGAATCCAATACCCTCTTCTTCCGCCTCGAACATCAGCTGATATACCTTCTCTGCCTCATTCCCCAGTCGTTCCTTGCTAATCTGGTAGTTTGTCCAGGTTAATTCAAGCGGCAGCTCAATCATGCCTGTAAGGCAGTCCCACAAGGCGTCGAGATTCGCACCGTAAAAGTCTGGCAGTTCGAGCTTTTGCTTCAATAGCTCATGCAGCTCTGCCGTGCTGGAAAATTCCTCACCGTTCAGTATGACCCTCTTCATGTCTGTGTTGTCCTTCCTTATTTCAAGCGAGTAAAGGATGCATAGTGGTCTGTCGTTTTGTAGATCAAGCCATCATTGGAATACAGAATGCGGTCAGAATTACGAAAGCCGGAAGTATAGTTGATATCCGCTTCACGCCAAGTTCGTCCACTTGCTGCTGGAAGCAAGCCTTCCCGGTTGCTGAACACGTCTCCACCGATACTTTTGCCCGGAGCAACCGTAGCAAGATTACCTTGGGACGATACCCATCCCAGTGCCGTTGCCTGTGCCTTGGTAATGTAGTTGCATGGCAGTTTGCCGTTGGCGCTCAGATAGTTGGCCACACCAGTGAACGTGTTGATGATGGTACACGTTGCAGCCGAAGCCTTCTGCTGCCCAACCGGAGTGATCTGTGAACCCGTGAAGAAGACAATCGTTAACATAACTGCGAGCAGAGCTGTGGACAAAAACTTTTTCATAAATTCAGCCTCCCAATGATTTAAAATGGATGAACGTTGTCACTATGTAATTGATATGAGATGTGAAATCTATAAGGATGTGCGTTCTGCTAGATTATAGTGAACAAGCCATCTATTTACTATTTATATCACATCATTTTGGGGGAAATATCAAATTTAAAGTTTATTTTTGTAAATATACATAAATATGACATTATGATACAGCAAAAAGACTCACATCCTGGAGGATGGAGTCTACTATTTCGATCATGTTTATCATTTTGTATTACGTTCTATTAGGCGATATCATGTTAGTTCCTGCTTTAATCAATCAATTTCACCCGTTGACGAGTTCGTGCCGACTCCAGGCAGGCATCAATGACGCGCATATTTTGAATGGTATTTTGCGGACTGAACGGCAACGCTTCTCCTTCAAGCACCGCGGCTGCAAAGGTTTCCACCTGCAAAACATAGGAGTTAGATACCGATACACGTTCCTCACGGCTAACCGAATCGGTGTGCACGATAATCTGTGGTGGAATATCACTGTTCTCCCAGCCGAATACCTTAGGTAGTTCAATCCGTCCATCCGTACCGAGAATCTCCATTTCGGCTCGCCCGGACGCCCACATACCGCAGTCGAAGGTTAACGCTACCGAATTCGGAAATTCCACCAGTCCCGACGCCATCATATCGACGCCATCATGCTCTTCCGAGAATAAAGCATGTACCGTTACGGCTTCCGGTTCCTGCCCCAGATACATCCGAGCTGCAGAGATTGGATATACGCCAAGATCAAATAATGATCCTCCGCCCATCTCCCGTTTGAACCTAACATTGTCTTTGTCATCAGCGGTATTACAGGTGAAATTGCCATGGAGGGCTCTGACAGTACCAATCTCCCCGCTGGCTATAATCTCTTGCACACGTCTATGCTTGGGATGATATCGATACATGATCGCTTCTGCAAAAAGAACGCCATGCTGTTGGCAGGCCTCAATCATTTCCACTGCTTCATCCGCGTTCAGCGCAGCCGGTTTCTCACATAATACATGCTTTCCAGCCTGAGCAGCCTTGATGGTCCACTCCTTGTGCATGTGGTTCGGCAGAGGAATATATACGGCTTCAATATCCGGGTCGGCAATGAGTTCTTCGTAGCTGCCATACGCTCTGGCAATGTCGAGTTCATTCGCAAGAGCTTCCGCCTTTTCCTTGCTGCGGCTGGCGATCGCCAGCACCTCACCACGTTCGGATTGCTGGATCGCCGGAATGACTGCATTTTTCGCTATTGTGGATGTACCAAGTACACCCCACTGTAAGTGTCTGTCCATGCTTATCTTCCTTTCACTCCGTAATTGTCCTCTTCTGCCTTGTGTAACATGCCGAGACAACGATCAAGATCGGTTTTGACCTGTTTTTTATATAATTCGGCTTTCTCCGCACCATCATCCGTGAAGTGATATAAAACGATTTCCTGAAAATCGACCTTCGGATCACTACCCTTCAGCTTCTTTGTACGATAAAAGATACCCTGTTGAACCAATTCATGCAGTGCCCGGTAAATCTCGCTCTGGGGTGGTACATATCCGTAGGCTTTGAACTCCTGCTTCATAGCCTCCAGCATTTCATAGCCATATCCCCTGTGCTGCTCAACCATCGTAATCAGATACAGCTTAATAAATGCCCGCTGCGCAATCATAAAAGCCACGTCCATTCCCCTCCTGTCAGCTCTATATATCTAGTATTATAAAACTTATGTTCCCCTTCTGCCATCTTTATCCGTCTTTCTTCCTTTAATCCTTGGGCTTAGGGAAGCGAGCAAGAAAATGAATGGATGTGCAGGAACGTAAGATAGAGCGGGATATTGGGTTTACTGTTATGAATTTTTCATGTAGTGAAATTTTAAAATTTATTTCGAAAGTTAACCTCTTGATCAAGGCGTCACTTTTTTAAGATTGTTGCCTTCGTTTTTGTTGACCTTCAACTCTCTTTTTTTTGCAAATGGACGAGCGTCTAGAACTTTTAGAGCACTTCGAGAATTTTAGAGAAGTTGAGAACTTTTAGAGATTAGAAACTTAAAGAAATTAGAGAACTTAGAGAGCCTGAGAATTACGAGAAATTAGAGAGAGCATAGAAACTTAAAGGACTTAAAGGACTTAAAAAACTTTAAGAACTTTAAGAACTTCGCTAGGTTCGCAAGATCATATGTTGTAAGAACTGATCTTTTCGTACGCATCGCTGTAAGCTGTGAACTGTTCTGAATTTTTCATATAATGATGTATTCACCTGTTAATCAGGTCTGGACTTCGATACGCTTCCCACAATCCACTTGCCCCAGCTTACGCGGGAGATAAGCCATGTGAGTACACAGGATAATGTAAGTGCCAGCAACCAGGTGATGATCATGCGCACTACGGGGTTTAAACCCAGTGCCACATAAAACTGTTCATCCGGAATGTAGCTGAAGCGCAACAACAGCATGTGCATCAGGTAGCCCCCGTACGAAACCCCGCCAATCCACGCCAGCAATCGTGTTACTCGGTTATTGTGTAGCTTGCTAGCCAGCTGATACATCACCATGATAGATGCAATGAGGAATAAGATCATATCCTTCCGGATGAGACTGACGGTATAGAACGTGATCTGTATACCTTCCGGCTTCTGGAACTCCTGCATTAACATATATATAAACCGAAGTCCAAGTACAATAAACACAGCCCAATATACCCAGCGTAAACGCTGAATCCACTCATTCCAGCGTTGGACCGATATCCCGGCTGCCGCACCAAGCACAAAATAAAAAAAGAAATACAGGAAATTACGGTCGGCATAGGTTGTAAAGGCATCGGTCAGCACCGGGATATTCAGCCCTTCCATGAACTTGGCGATATTTCTCAATTGATCTGCGAGCACAAGGTACACCACCCCGGAGACTAGAAGAGCTATGGTGCGCCCCTTTGCCTCATATCGATTATAGACATAGCGGATCGCTCGCAAAAACAGGGGAAACAACAGATAAAACTGAATCAGCATAATAATGTACCAAAAATGCGAGGACGTTTTGCCCGTAATTAATTTTAAGCCAAGGTCAGGGATATCCTGCCAACCAAAGCCGTTCCAGCCGCGAGGCGCGAGTGTGAAGTAGATCAGTGACCAGATGATATAAGGAATGATTACATCGGTTAATCGCTTCTTCATAAACCGTCCATAGTGCAGCTTGTCTCCTGTGTTATAGAAGAGCACCATGCCTGTGATAAAAATAAACAGGGGTACCGCAAATTTGGACAGCATCAGCAGCATTGCGAGCAATACGCCGTCTTCCAGTCCCGCTTCCGGGACCAGGGAATAATGAGCTATGGAGTGCTGAAGGACGACTGCTGCAAAAGCAATTCCCCTCAGACTCTCAATTTCTGCAATTCGTTCTTTACGAGGCATAAACAGACAGCCCCCTTTCTTGGTTTTGCTATGAAAAAAACGTACAATAAAGCCATATATTATGAACGGGGTGATTCACATCTCAGACACAGACCAAGACATAACCACCATTGACTCCAAATATGTACAGCAGCATATGGCTAACGAACGAACCTTTCTGGCCTGGGTGCGAACCGGTATTGCCATGGTCGGGGTCGGCTTTCTTGCAGCCGGATTTGGCTTCAATTCAACAGCATATGATCGGATAGCCCATATCGCAGCAATTATCATCGGTATTACTTCCCTGGTCAGCGGTATTTTGATTATCCTGTGCTCCGCCTCCGCTTACCACCGAAAACGCAATCAGATTAATTCACAGACGTTTCAGGCATCCACGGGATTGATCCGGTTCCTGACACTGATGTTGCTGGTGATTGGGCTGGCCTTGGCTGTATTACTGTATGTATTGTTATTCCCTGCCTGGCAGGATTAACACCTGCCCACTTGCTAATTCAGGCATGGTACACAGGTACAAAAGCCGGCTTCCTCTAAGGAAACCGGCTGATGACCATTTGGTGATTCACATATGTCATTCCAGTGAAAGAATCCTGTCTTTGTTCGTTACGAATTATAGAAAAGTATTGTTGCCAAATCGAGCGGCCTTATTCTGGGCTTCCAGTCTGCGCTCTTCCATATCTAGATCCGGACGCTCAGCAGGCACATCTTCGCGATGGACATCAATACTGTTCCGGTTCACATAGCTGTTATTGCTAAACACCTCATAAACATCCGTGTCCCGATCCGTAGAGTCCACGAGCAACAGAATTTTACCACTTTGCACGTATTCCTCATACTGTCTGGCATCCTCCTCCGGAATACCGAGACCGACGAGTCCACCTACCAGTCCGCCAGCTCCAGCACCTACAGCGGCACCGGTAAATGCTGCGGCAATTGGGCCTGCAGCCAGAATGGGGCCTATGCCCGGAATCGCCAATGCTCCAATGCCTGCGAGCAATCCGGCTACTCCACCGAGTACCCCACCAGTTGCCGCGCCTGCAGCTACACCTTCGGGTGCTTTTGTACCTGTCTCTTCACGAATCGCCTTCAATTCATCTCGATCCTGCGTGACTACTGATATTTCGTCTGAAGTGAATCCTTGCGCTTTCAGTCCCTCGATTGCCGATGATGCCTCACGTTCTGTATTAAACACACCTACGATTTTCTTCTGCATAGTGAATTCCTCCTCATCGAATTGAGTGGTTCGCTATGTTATTACCCGCCTTGTTTGCTTTCAAACGTTTCAATCGCAATATCATATCCTTGAAAACCTAAGTTGCTGAAGACCAATGATATTCAGATGGCACCGCGCCGGGAGATGCATGCAGTGTGAACAAAGTCGAATACAGCAAATAACCGTTGATATGCCAATCCTGATCTGGTGTCGGTTCCTATGCCAAGCAATCAGGCAGGAGGATCCAAGTGCCAAGTAAGATTAACATCTTTTTTTTCAGAGCAATCGGGCAGACGGACAAAGTGGGATTAGCATAAATTTTCTAAAGAACACAGGACGTCTTATTTGGACCTTATGCTCTAATTTTCAAACGTAAGGAACACCAGGCACGTTATTCCCCTAAAACGCCCTAAAAAACGCCCCAAATGGCCCCAAAATCCGATATAACGTGTCTCAGATTCGCTACACTTCTGCAGGTGCTTCAAGCGCCTGTATAACACGTCTCAGGTTCGTTAGCGCTCCACTGCCTCATCAACCAGCCGCACACTCACCCGTTCAGGACGTGTTCACGCCCAACTTCCAGACGAGGTTTGAAGACCCGTTTTTCTTGCTAAACTCGCGGTTTAGCCCGGTTAGTCGCTATTGCTTCGAGCGGATCATCCGGCCAATAATGCTTGGGATAACGGCCTTTCAAGTCTTTCTTCACCTCAAAATAAGTCTCTCGCCAAAAATTGGCTAGATCTCGTGTGACCTGTACAGGCCGCTGCGCCGGGGACAGCAAATGTATAGTTAGTGGTACTCGACCTCCGCCAATACGCGGGGTCTCCTGCTGTCCAAACATCTCCTGCAGTCTCACCGCGAGCGCAGGATCTTCAGGTCGACTGTAATCCACAGGAATGCGCGAGCCACTAGGCACCTGAATATGTGTAGGAGCTTCACGATCCAATTGCTGTCGCTGTTCCCAGCTCAGTCCGCCGAGCAGCACATCCTGCATCGACAGTCGCTTGAGATCCACAGCGGATCGCATGCCTGCCAGAAAAGGGCTGAGATGCTCGGCCAATTCTTCCGTCAGATCATCTTCAATGAGATCGGGCCACTCCGGCAAATGATGATGCAAAAAGCGCATCCTGTCCGCTAACTGCCGGGATGATTTTGTCCAGGGCAGACAATCCAGCCCTTCAATGCGTATTCCGGAAAGCAATGCTTCCAGCACCTGATCTTCGGGTGGTTGTGCAATGCTGCTTTCTTTCAACGTAATGGCTCCAATTCGCAGCCTTCTGTGTGCACGCACACTGCGAGTGTTTCGGTCCCAGGCTACCTGTACCTCTTCATGAAGCAGATGTGGACCGAGCTCCAGCAATCTCTTCTCCTGCACTGGCGCAGCCAGCAGGATGCGCGCATCCGCGCCCTGGTCGTCGGCCTCGGCTGCGACCAGATAAGCTGAACGGCTCAGCGATTCTGTCGCTGCAAGCCGCACACCGCGGCCGCTGCTCAGCAGATAGCGGCCGTCCTCCCGGCGTTGCCCGATCCGGTCCGGGTAAGCGAAGGACAGCAGCCATCCGCAGCTGTCCTCATCCGGCCGTACCGGATCGGCCGCCGGGCCGAGAGCCGAGCACAGCTGGCGGCTCTCCTGGAGCATGCGCCGCACGGCAGCGACGTCTGCGACAGACGCTGCCGCTTGGGGCATGCCGCTGCTGTCCGCAGTCAGCAGCGCTTCCACGCGCGGGCGCAGATCGGTGCCCGCGCCTGCACTGCCACTGCTGCGGAGGCCGGCAGGCTCCTGCAGCAGTGCCGCCAGCATGCTGGCGTAGCTGGCCAGCCCAAGCTCCGCCGCGCGGAGCAGCATGCTGGCCAGTCGCGGATGCACGCCAAGCGTGTTCATCCGCCGCCCGAAGGGCGTGATGCGGCCTGCGTCGTCCAGGCCGCCCAGCTGGCGCAGCAGCGCCTGTGCCTGGCCGTAGGCGGCATCAGGCGGGGTGTCCAGCCACTGCAGCTCTGCAGGGGACTGGACACCCCAGGCGGCAAGCTCCAGCGCCAGCGGCGCAAGGTCCGCGGAGGCAATCTCCGGCTTTGCTGCCTCAGGCAGCGCGCCATGGGCCTCTTCGCTCCATAGCCGGTAACATACGCCCGGTGCAATCCGCCCCGCGCGCCCCCGCCGCTGATCGGCTGACGCCTTGGACACCGGCAGGGTAACCAGCCGACTCATGCCGGTCCGCGGCGAGAATACGGACGCACGGCTCAGCCCCGCATCCACCACAACCTTGACTCCGGCCAAGGTAAGACTGGATTCGGCAATGGACGTAGACAGCACAACCTTCCGCTTGCCCTCTTCTGCGGGTCGCACAGCCTCATCCTGCCGTTCTATCGGCATGCTGCCATATAAGGAATGAACCTGCACATGAGCAGGAAGCATGCCGTTTGACAGCTCTCGCTCTGTGCGATGGATCTCTTTTGCACCCGGAAGGAAAACCAGCACATCTCCTTCCTCTTCTGCCAGTGCCTTAACGACGGCCTGCGCGGTAAAAGTCTCTATCTGATCGGATGCCGGTTTGGATAAATATCGAGTCTCCACGGGAAATGTACGTCCCGGACAGTTAATCGATCTGGTTCCTTCTCCAAGCAATGCACAGACAGGAGCAGGGTCCAGCGTTGCCGACATCAACAGCAGTTTCAGATCCGGACGCAGCATGGCCCGGGATTCAAGTGCAAGCGCCAAACCAAGGTCCCCATGCAGATGGCGCTCATGAAACTCATCAAAGATAATCATCGCCGTATCTTCCAGTCCTTGGTCCTGTTGAAGCATCCGAGTCAATACACCTTCTGTCACTACTTCAATACGAGTGGATTGGCTCACCCGAGTATCCATCCGCACCCGATACCCTACCGTCTGTCCCGCCTTTTCACCAAGTGAAGCCGCCATTCGTGCAGCGGCCGAACGAGCGGCGAGTCTCCGGGGCTCCAGCATAATAATTTTCCGTCCTTCAACCCATGGCTCCTCCAGCAAAGCCAGCGGAACAATCGTCGTTTTGCCCGCACCCGGCTCCGCAATTAATACACCTGTATCCTTATCCTGAAATAACTGCCTCAGCTTAGGAATAATCTGCTGTATCGGTAAATCCGTCTTCATCTCATCTCTCCTAATTGATGTACCACGTGTCTATTCCAATGTTAGCATTATAACAAAAAAAGCCGTTCCAGAGGAACGACTTCATAGATCCATGCATCTCAACATGTTGCATCCTTCGATTTAACTCCCTCACGCTCTTGGGATGGATGCAAAATGCTCATTTAGCTCAACAGCGACTCAGCACCGTCAATGACAATTTCCGCACCTGTAATGTGTCTGGACTCCGCTGAAGCCAAGAAAGCGACCAGATCAGCAACATGCTCAGGTTGACCCGGCCCGTCAGCCAGCGGCTGTTGGCCTTCAGGGAACTCCATCGGAATGACAATTTGATGCAACTCATCCGTTTTGATCGTACTTTGGTCAATATTCGTTGCAATCGCTCCAGGACAGATAACATTGACACGAATTTTGAACTTCGCCAGTTCCAGCGCAGCCATCTTCGCAAAAGCAACCTGTCCCGCCTTGGATGTACTGTACGCCGACATGCCGAAGCTGGAGAAGCGCTGATTGCCATTAATGGAGCTCGTGATAATGATACTTCCGCCACCACGCTTCTTCATATGAGGCAGTGCATACTTGATCGTAAAAAAAGTTCCGTTCAGATTCGTCGTCATAATCTGCTGCCAATCCTCAACCTGAATCTCTTCAATCGGCGCAGATACGCCATTAATGCCTGCATTGGCAAAAACGATATCCAACCCGCCGAACAATTCGATGGTTTCCAGAACTGCCTTTTCCACGCGGGCAGGATCGGAGATATCTACATCGAATGCTCTTGCCGCACCTGCGCGCAGCTTATTAATTTCTGCTTCCGTCTCGGAGATCCGATCATTAACCAGATCGAGCAGCGCAACATATGCTCCCTCACTCGCCAGCTTAAGCGCTGTAGCTTTACCGATCCCCGAACCAGCTCCAGTAATAATAGCGACCTTGCCTTCGAACCGAGACTTGCCGTTATGTTGTGTCATTATCCATTCCACTCCTTCTCGCTCAGTAATTATGTAAGAATGTACGTTCATGCAATATCTGTAAGTAGATTCTTCACAAGATTACCCAAAAAGAGTGTCTTTTAAATCAACAAGGACAAGTTTTTTCGCAGGTGATGCTCACTATTTTCAGCAGCTTGATCAGAGTTATCCCCTAATACTACATTCGACCTCACCATTCCAGCTCAATGAAAGCGGCATCATCTTCAAGCCCACCCGTATGTCTGGCATCCAGCAGCACCTGAATGTGTTCATCGGGAATATAAGCCTGAATGGCATCCAGGTCATTCAGGCCATCCGTGTACAGCTGAAGGCGAGTCGCTTCATTCGCAGACAGTTTCGCCTCATAGATATGCGGTTTGCCACCCACCGGCCCTTCCAGGGTAGACCAACGCTCATTCGTACGGCAGTTTACCTGAAATGCTGCCGATTGCTCCTGACCGTTACGCCAGAGACGGATACGGGAGTCCCCCTGCCAGGCCAGCCACACCTTGCTTTTTCGATTGCCCGCTGAGAGCTCGATGCGTCCACACACATACATGGCCTGACTTCCCCTGCTTCGCTTCTCCATCAGCACTTCCCGCAGCAGTAACGGCGAGTTTTCCAAAGGCTGCAACTTCTCCAGCTGTTCGGATGCCGGACTTGTCAAGTCATGAAGCAGACGCTCCATAGCTTCCAAAGAAGGATGTTGAGTTGTATCCAGCCATTCCAGCAAGGCGTTCCCTAGAAAGCGTGCAGCAAAATCACCCAGGTAACTCATGCCTACTCCATCACATAATACGAAAGTACACACATTACCATTCATGCGAACAGCAGCAAAATCCTGTCCGGTGTCTCCCTGATTAACGGTCTCCGCCGCTCTTCCATAACCATACCTGCACTTGAATGTACCTTGATAACGGCTCAGCGGCTGTTCCCCTGTCTGGACACTCACATAGCGAAAGTTGCCCTGATAGGGGTCGGCATGGCTCCCTTTATCTCCAGCAGACAATGTTGCCAAACGCATCGCTCTCATGATTCCCCTCCTATCTCACAGGCGTAGCAGCGGACATCTGAAACCCGATGGATACCAGTTCTGCACAAGTACCAGGAAGCATCATAAGTGCGCCGGGTGCAAGCAAATAGTCCGCCTCAACCAGCATTTCACGATAACTTTCCGGCAAAACCGAGGACATATTGCGCAGCTTCTCCCCATGTTCATCCTGAAGGGTCGTCTCCTGGGATATGCCCTTCCATCTTCTCGGCTCCGCAATAGGGCCTTCCAGCAGATGATCGGATATAAAAATATTCTCGACGAGTACATTGCCATCAGGCACGCTCATGCCCATAATTCTTTTGGCAATCGGCTCCGGATCTTCGCCTGTGGCTACCCCATCGGTCATGTGACATACTAACGGCGCAGGACAATCCTGCATATTCGGAATTTCAGCCTGCAGAATTTTCTCCGCCTGCAGGAAAGCCTTCGCTGAATCCGAGAATCTTTTTGGCGTCAAATCGGGCAAGGAGCCCACAGCAGCGATTTCGTCGATGCCCTTAATCCCGTTCAACAGATCGTACACATCGTCGCTGTATGCCAGAATGGCAATCCTGTAGCGAGGCGTCAATCGGTTCCCCTTGGTCGATCGAAACACCATTTGGCGAATTGCCAGAGATAAAGCATCATAGACGACATCAATCCGCCGACGATTGTCCAGAACCATGTTCATGGAGGCGCTAATATCAATTAAATAGATAATCAGTGCAGGTGTGCGCTGGGATGCTTGAATCGTGTAGTTCATCTGGGATGTGTCACCTCCGTCGTTCACGTTATTTTACAAGTTGGGCAATGTATAATCGGTATCGCTCAGGAATTTATTGATCGCATTCATTCGTGCTGCCACTTTACCGACACCTTTGAAATAAGTTGCATCCGTGTTGTACAGATTTTTGAAATCACGCGCGTAGGATTCGGCGTTCTCAATTTTTCTTCCTTTTTGCGCATTATATGTTTTATTGTAATGGGCAATCAGTGTGACGACATTTTGGGCACGTTTTTTCTTGAGCGCAGCTTTCTGGGCCGCCTCCTGTTTGCGCTGAGCCTCGGCTGCTGCCTTGCGCTCGGCTTCCTGCTTAGCAATTTTGGAGTCATTCTCTTTTTTCCAGACCAGATAGGCTTCATATTTTGCCTGTTTGTCGTACTTTTCCTGTTCTGCCTTCTTGGCTGCTTCAAGCTTCTGTTGTTTCTGGTCAGCAAGGTACGCCTCATATTTCGCCTGCTTGTCGTACTTGGCCTGAAGCGCCTTACGCTCTTCTTCCTTCTTCTTGGCCTCTGCCTGCTTTTTCTCCGCTTCAGCAAGCTTTCTCTTTTCCTCGGCATCAAGCTTCGCCGCATCTGCCGCTTTTTGCTTCTCTTTTTCTTCCTGTTGCTTCAGAGCCGTCGCCCTCGCAGCTTCAGCCTCTTCCGCAGCCTTCATTTCTGCCTGTTTGGCAGCTGCCTCCTGCTCCTTCTGTTTAACCTCGGCCTGATCAGCCAGTATCTTAACCGTCGGCACAGTTCCAGCCAACAGAACAATCAACACAGCCGAAGAAATCATCAATTTTTTGGAACGGTAAAAAGGAACCTTGACTGGCTGTGCGGCCTCATCATTCGTGGGATTCAGCTTGGCGTTCAGCTCTTGAATCGCAGCCTCAACTTCCATCTGCATCGCACTGTTATTCGGAATAAAATGATGCAGTGAACGGTATACCTCCAACGCCGCAGCCGGTTTGCCTTCATCCTCCAATGCTCTCGCCTGAAGGAAGAGACGGTTTACAACCGCTTCCTGACCAGGTGGATGTTCGGCAGCGGACATGTTCAGATCCGTATTTCCCAGCTTATCCAATGAACTGCTTGCTGCTTCTGTCCCTTTGATCTGATCCGTCCCCACCGCATCCGTCTGTTTTGAAGTCTTGACTACAGATTCTTCAACTGATGCTGCGTTTGCCAGATGGATGTCCACAGCAGCCAACGCTACGAACCATTCGCCAAATGTAGGGCAGCTGCTGAGATCATGACTCTCCCAGGCACGAATAAACAGATCGGATACCTTGGAGCCCCAGCGCTTCTGGAGCGACTCTCTCATGGCATAATACCGTTCATTTACCGTCTGCATTTCGTGCTGGTCAAAATAACTTTCTCCCCATGCTTTTTCCACAATCGCTGCATCAGACCAGCTTAACATTTCAGCAATGATAACTGCTCCCGCGAAACGGTCGGCATACGCACTCCACAAACCGCTGTGCACTGTCCGATGGGCCGCATACCCCGGTGAACCGGCAAGCAATGCATCTGGACGATCCATTCTGGAGCCATACATCTGCTCTACATCTACCAGTTCAACTGCTGAAACCCCTCTCAGGTTCTCCACTTCGGAAAAAAACGGAATCATCACATTGGGTGCGGACAAATCACAATGAGCCAGTCCACGCTGTTCCATGGCCGAACCGGTCCCGGCCAGGGCTCTTGCCAGCTTCAGACTTTCCTCCGCTGTCAGCTGTTTCTGATCGCTGATTACATCGAACCAGGTCAGACCATGCACCCACGGCATCAATACCGCATACAACAGATCGGGATGTTCTCCAATGAGCGCTCCGTTTCTTTCCGGAGTGAGCACATCACGCTTGCATACCTGCAAACCTGGCAGTTCACTATAAGACTCCATATGCTCAGACTGATACACCATAGCCGGGATACGAAATTTCGGAAAAAATACTTTTAGTGCTTTGGCCCCACTTATG
This sequence comes from Paenibacillus vandeheii, assembly GCF_030433635.1. Taxonomy (NCBI): domain Bacteria; kingdom Bacillati; phylum Bacillota; class Bacilli; order Caryophanales; family Paenibacillaceae; genus Paenibacillus; species Paenibacillus vandeheii. The sequence goes on along the minus strand of NZ_JAROCD010000020.1, from coordinate 54,712 downwards.
GAACCGTTACGGGGTAACAATTGATAGACAATTCCCTGCCTTCCGGCTTGGGCGTAAGCCAGACCGGGCGCAGCCGGATGCTGCCCAATGGTATAGGCAATGTCGTTAATCACCACTTCATCCCCGGGATTTGGTTGAAAAGACATGCTCATCCCTCTCTCTGTCATTCTGTCATAGTGCAACAAAAACCGGGTGTTGTGAAAACGCCCGGTTTTTGCTGTAGTTGTAAGTCTTCAGCTTGCTTCCTGCTTATGATTCTGGGCGAATTCGGATACGGAACCTGCCCGAACTATGTATCGCAGATTAGCGAGCTTGGTCAGCCGTACGGAATTTGTTGGCAATAGCCGTCAGTTCCGCGCTGATGCTATTCAACGTTTGAACGAAAGATTGCATTTGTTTGCTGGCTTCCTGGAATTCCTGGAAGAAGCGTTGTTTCGTCATACCTTCCCATTGTCCTTCCATGCTTGTGATGGATTGAGTCAATGTAGATACGATTTGCTGACTTTGCTCACCGCTTTGTTTAAATTGGTTGGAAACCTGATCAAGCTGTTCTGGGGTAACTAAAATACGTCCTGCCATTTGTAAATTCCTCCTTGGTTTGTGCAATTAAATTCGCTTGTTCAAATTGTACTATACAAGGATCGATCGGACAAAAGCCGAAGGACCTAATCCTATTTACCCCATTTTTGGCATTCTAAACTTCACTTAACATCCTGTTTATAAAAAATTCACTTTCTGCTGTCTTGCTTACTCAGCCTTGTAGCCCGTGGGTTCAAGAAACCACAGGTTCGGTTCCTCTTCTCCCACGAAAGGAGGGATCTGTGAATCTCCATGCCACAGGTTCAGGCTGCATGGCCTGGATCAGAGTCGCCGGTGAGCCGTCAGGCGGCGCAGCATCCTGGACACGGTATACTGCCGCTACCGCGGAAAACGGGTCGGATACAACAGCAGCAGCTGCCGAATGCGCAGGCATAATTTCTCCTGCACGCTCCGTCTGAAGAACATTCAACATATTGACCGCATTGCCATAGGCTGTGTTCACATGACTCAACACTGTACGATACTCCATGTCCACCTGCTGGAATAACACGGCCTTGCGTCCCAGCTGTACGCTCAAGTCCATAAAACGACGTACCGCTGCTTCGCAGAGTCGCTTGCTGTGATTCCATTCATTCATTACCGCGGCGCGGGCTTCAAAATCCCACTCCAGCGAATGAATCGCCTGATCCAATACTGTCATCTTTTGCTGTATTTGCTCCGCCGCATACTGAATCTGCCTGCTCAGTGCCCGAAGCACATCCGGTTCCACACGAATGCGCATTTACCATCACCTTTCCTCTTCCCCTGCAGGCTGTTTAAGCCAGTCCAGCAGCATCTCGTGAAACTGTTCTCTCGTCGTCAGTGCTGCAACAAGCCAATCATCCGAAGCGGCAGTACTCATGCGAAACAGCCAGTTGGATACCGTGCTTGCAGCGAAAGCCGCAGACTGTGATTTCCATTCTTCTCCATTCCATACGAGCAACCGCAGTTCTCCCTCTGATTCCTTGCTCACCAGACAGCGTGCAAGTGCAAGTGACCCCTCGGGATCGCTCGTCTCCTGTACCAACTCATCCGCCACTGCCTGTAATTCTTTGTTCTTCAGATCATTCATCACATCATAGAATTTTTTCTTGGAGCACATTAGAGCCGGCTTTTCCGCCGGAGAATGACCACTCCAGTTCATCCTTTGAATCAGAAAATCAATCGCTTCACGAACATTTCCCAAATCACTTAGCCGGAACGAATCCGGTTCGTCTGCAACACGGGATACTTCAACGACACGTTCATCCGTGCAGTGCACATAACTTTCATACGACTTGCCGCTGTGCGTGTAGCGAATCCAGCAAGCCCTGTCGGACAGTCCCGCAATGGCTACCCTGGAGAAAACGGTCGGTGTCATGATCAGCTCATTGCTGCCCTGATCCTGAATCAGATATCCTTTGTCGAGCAGGGATGTTTTTACGCGCTCCCACTCCAAAGCAATGTCTTCCGCCATATATCCGCGGAACGGATCTTCCACGCCAAGCAAGCGGTCTGAACCGAGAATACCGGCCAGGAAAAAAAGCTCTTTTATTTGCAAAGTGACTACCTTTTGCTTGGAATCATGAACCGTCAACATTATGAGCCACCTCCCCTCAAACTACAACATGCCATCGGTCACGAATTTCAGAAATCCAATCGGTCATTTTCCAGGTGCCATCACATGGAATTGCACCTTTAACCCTGGAATATTTACGTTTTACATAATAACCTTGACCCGGAGGCAGTACCTTCAGCCCAGTTGAACTCCCCCCGGATTCCGAATAAGGTATACGGAAGAACGAGAGATCATTAGGGTCTAAAGTCCCAAACAACAATCCGCTCTGGGAAGCCTTCACATCGTTCACCCAGTCAGATCCAAAGGTTGGGAAGTCTGCCGGAACTCCTGACAGAATCACATGTATGCCTCGATCCCTGCCTTGACGAACGATCGCTCCCAATTGATCCTTCACATTAAAATCATTTAATTGCTTGGATAACGTATCCGCATCGTCGATAACGAGAACGATCTCCGGACCACCGGTTAGCTCGCCTCTTTTTAGAACTTCATCGTACAACTGTTGGATCACAGGTGCAAGCTGTTCTTCACGGGATACATGTCCACGGACATGGGGCAAACTGCTGATTTCCCCCAGTCCTCCGGAACCATACCGCATATCAACCGTGTATATTTGCACGTCTTCAGGAGACGCATGATACGCAAGTGATAACATCCAGGTCAGCAAAAATGTCGTTTTGCCGCCTTCCATCGGACTCGTAACCATGAAATGCGGCCCTTCGCGCAGATTCAGCTGGAAGGGTTCCAGATCATCGGTCAGCAAACCTACGGGTACGGTTAAAGAAGAGATGTCTCCGACTTGCCCGAAGGTCCCTGTACGGATAAGCACATCTTTGAGCTTCACCTCTTCCGGGAGCGGTGCAATCTGCGGCGCTTCTTCTCCGTTCCAGCTTTCTCTGATTTCTGCAATCATGTTGCGCAGAGTGGAAGAACGCTTGCCCTCATCTGCTCCGGATGACGGCAGTGCCGCCTGGAACATCAATGGAGGAACCTGTCCTTTGACTAGTCCTCTTCCAGGCGGAAGCTGGCTAGGTGCCTTGGATGGCCGTCCTACTGCGTAATAATAGTCGCTTGGATCAGATAATTCAAATGATACCGCATTGGGAATATTGCTTCTGAATTTCTCAAATACATCCGTGACACGATTGGCCGTGAGGATAAATGTAATTCCCAGGCTGCCGCCTTCACGAAGGATCGTTTCCAGAAGTTCATTCTCCTCAGGATACGCATTCCGGAAGGAAAGATATCCATCGATAACCACTACAATTTGCGGCACGGCGGCATGGGCTGTGCGACGGTAAGCTGATATCGTCTTAACCCCGGCTTCCGAGATCATATCTTTGCGTTGTGCAGAGAGTTTCAGGATATAGCGGAACAAGCGCTTGATCCGATCCTCCTCTTCAGACATCATTACAGCACCGATCTGAGGCAGGCCACCGAAATCCTTCATCATCCGGCCCATATCGATGATATATCCATGCCAAGGTTCAGTCCGCTTAGAACGGGCCAGTGACATCAGCAAGGTTTGAACAAACGTCGTTTTTCCCAGACCAGGCATACCGTATACAACCAGATGTCCCTGATCCACCGGAAGCGCTAGCGGCTGCTGTCGCTGATTAGGTAGATCATCCAGCAGGCCAACCACAGGTTTCAGGCCGCTGGCACCGCCGTCAAGCAATGCCTCACGATTCTCTTCTTCCTGCCAGTCGCTGAGGCTCTCCCATTCCAGTGTCTCAGGCAAAGGTGGCAACCAGGGTCCTGGCAATCGGGTGATCCCCGCCTCTGCAGCCGCTTCTGCCACATAATCAATAAATACCTGGAGCTGCTTGGGCACATCCTCACCTTTGAGCACAGCTCTGCGCTCTCCAGTCAACAGTGGCTCACGCTTCCCGTTTAAACGCACCTCCATCACAGGCAATACCGTGCTTGTATCTTCCTGTTGATTATACGGCGCACCACTCCAGGCAAATTGCATTTCCTCAAACACTTCATCACTGCCCACCTGAAAATATCCCCGACCCGGCTTGGTGATCCAGGCCGCATTCGGAATTTTGATCATATCCCGGCTGTCCCCTTCGCTTTGAACACGAAGACAGATACGGAAACGGGAATTGCTCCAGATTTTATCATCGACCACACCAGCAGGCTTTTGGGTTGCCAGTATCAGATGTACACCCAGTGTCCGGCCAATGGCCGCTATGCTGATTAATTCATCCATGAACTCCGGCTGATCCCGCTTCAACTGCGCAAACTCGTCAATGATGATAACTAAATGCGGCAACGGCTGTTCATGCCTGGAACGCAGAATTTTATAATACTCATCAATGTGCTGGAGATTTCCTGCATCATTTAAGATTTTTTGCCTTCTGACCAACTCGGCCCGAAGTGAAATATTCGCGCGTTCAATCAAGTTTCCATCCAGATTGGTAATCGTACCGACGACGTGAGGCAAGCCCACAAATGTATTCGACATTCCGCCGCCCTTATAGTCAATCAACATAAAGGCCAGATCATGAGGGTGAAACTCTGCTGCCAGAGAGGCCACAATCGACTGGATAACTTCACTTTTGCCTGAACCGGTAGTCCCTGCGATCAGACCATGCGGTCCATGACCCTGACGTTCGATTTTATCATGTAAGTTAATCGCAATTTTCTTACCGCCAGCTCGCACGCCCATAGGTACGGGAAGGGTGTCCGGGTATCGTGTCTGGCCCCAGCGTGTAACCACGTCCAGATCTTCCACTCGTGATGTACTTAACATATCGAACAGTGGAAGCACCTGTGGTATATCCGAAGCCGAGGAACGTTTCAGACGAATCGGTGACATATAACGAGAGAGTGCCTCTGCGGACTCTCTGGAGATCACATCCGGCGTGTACGTTTGCCTGATCACGTCGGCATCCTCGGTTTTTTTGATATAAAGCCCTTTGCCTTTCGAAGCCTCCATAATTAACTGACAATGCATCGGTAGTGATTCCTTGCGGTTTGCCAGTATGATGGTACATACATCGATCTCCTGGGCCGATTCCAGCAGCAAGGGAAGTAGCGGTTCTTCTTCTATTAGTTGAGTATCCGAGAGAACTACCACGTAACATGGCGTTTGCACGGTTTTCTTATAGCGATCTTCCTTATTATTACGTCTCCGGTTCAACACGGAAAACAAGCTGTCCGCCAATTGATGCGCACCGCTGTGCCTGTCGGCCATATAGCGTTGTCCCTGATCTTCATCCCAGATATGGGGCAGCCAGCGCAGCCAATCCCATTCCTTTGTTTCCTTTTCTTCGTAAAAGGTAGCAATCTTTAATTCATCCGGTGAATGACGAACCGTCAGTTGTGAGATAATCACCCGTAATGAAGCGAGCACTTCCTCTCGATTACCGACCAGGCCCATCACTTTGGACTGAAATAGTGGTAATGTAATCGACGCATCAGGCACCGTTTCGAATTCCGCAGCCAATTCATGAGCCGCTTCAATCAACTCATCCTTTTCATACCCGTCCACACGAGGAACCTGCAGTTTGATTCGAAACGGAATCTCGCCCGTGCCAATTCGCACCTGCAAGAAGTCATCATCCTCAGGCGAACGTTCCCATAGCGAACTGTTGCGGTTTTTCACCACTTGCAGACATACATTGGGATCCCCATGAATCTCATACAGACTTTTTACTTGCTCCGCTTGGGCTTCCTTCAGTTCTTCACGGTGCTTCTCCAGCTGTGCACGATACATGGCTGTACGCTCTTCCAGCTTTTGGCGATATGTCTTCTTGTTGCTTAGATACACAAAAAACGGAATGGTGTATGACGTAAGCATCATCATAACCGTCATCATCTGAAACATCATATAACTGCTATTGCCCGTATTGCCGCTCATATTGATATATACGTAGAAACCGATGCTAACCATCGTCATCATAATGGGTACTATAATAGAAATCATTGAAAATGTAGGTTTGTTGGGTTCAGCCGGAGGCCTTAGAATCTCCAGCTTTTCTTCCTTGAGAACCGGTGTCATTCTTGGAGAACGCTGATATAACACATTCACGAAGAGAAGACCTCCTTTATTTCATTGCCGTAATCAATATATACGTTCAGAACGTTCATTCGTTGCTGTCCCGCTGAAACAATGAACGTCTTCCATAGACAGGCGCTTCTTCAGAAGTGGTGGAGAATGCCCGCTGGACTCGCACACAACTTCCTTGACGCAGCCCAGTTTCCATTAACTGTTGTGCGTTCTGTGGTGAGAACCACAATCCTTCCGGAAATTTGGCTTCAAGGATGTACTGAATGCCCTCTCCTGGTGCCTGGCCGAATATACGAACCCCCAGCAATGTCTTCAGATGTTCAATAGTACATTCATCCGGGACCTCGATGTCGAACCACTCGCCTTCCTCCCGGCCGGAATACACGGTAAGAATCAAAATAATCCCTCCCATGGTCTCATATGTAAATTGTCCTAGTGTCAAATTAAATCAAAAGAAAGTAGATGAAACGCTATTCCATCCCTATTTTCTTACATAAACACCCTGTTTGCAATGTGCAACCTGTAATTTTGTTACATATGACCCACGTATATATTAAAATATCGTCCATTCGACTCAGAACTTTCGAGGCAGTAGTCACGTTAATTATTGCAAAGATGCGAAAACACACGAATTCCTTCCATATAAATGGAAATGACAAGCTGGTTTTTCGGGACTTTTTATTGCTTCGCCCACAATTGAATTGTGAACACTTTTCAAACATTGCCCACCTTTATGTTTTCATAAGCTGATTTTAAGGTAATTTTAAGCATTGGTATTTAATATAACCAGTAAGAAATAACTCTCGTGAGGTGATTTCTAGTGAGAACACTAATAACTTTTCAAAACAAATCAATCCCTGTATATTTCAATCAAGAAAACAAACAACCTGTGCAAAAGACACTCCGATTGCTCAGCAGTGCCCTTGAGCATAAGATCAGCAATGGTAAACGTGCTTTACAGAAATGTCTGCAATCATTGATTAGTATTGAGATTGTCGGTGGTGAAGCCATTCTTCACAGCCGTAGCGAAAATGACTCCCTCGCCTTATCACTTTATTAAGATGAGTCAGTTGTTTGCTTCAACTTGGAAACTGCGAATTCATTCATTCGCGAACATAAGGAAAAGGAAGCTTGCCGTCGAGGACAAGCTTCCTTTTTTGTGTATCGAATCCCTTTTATCTATCTCTAATGCAATCTGCTGACGACATAGGCGGTTTCGTGTTCTTCTTCCATCTCGGCCTTCTGGATTCGAATGACAAACAATCGAACCAGATTATCACGTGTATTTTCTTCCTGACAAGTATTCAGCTTTCTCAGAATGAAACGGTCAATGGACATGAAGTTCAGGCCCCTTTACCTATTGGATTTACGGATCTCTTCTGCCCGTGTACCCATAAATAACCAGATTTCAGAAGCTCCAAACAGCTTTTCCACATCATTTCCTCACCTGTTTTTCAAGCATGTAAAAACATGCAAAAGACCGCCCCATCAAGCTTGAGGCGGGTTTTGCGCGATCTTTGTCACGCTTTACCGAAACCTATCTGATTATAAAACAAAGTAGTTTCTAAGCCACGCTAGCTGTCGAACTATTGCACTCCAGGATAATCCCGATATTGATGCTGAATGCTGATCCAGCGAGTCCGCGTGAATTTCTCGATAGCCCAATCGCCACCGAAACGGCCAATACCTGAGGATTTCTCGCCACCAAACATGACATGAGCCTCATCATTCACGGATTGATCATTGACATGCACCATGCCCGATTCAATCTGCTGAGCAATTTGATACCCTCTTTCGAGATTTCGGGTAAATACCGAGCCGCTTAATCCATAAGGCGTATCATTTGCCAGGCGCACGGCCTCCTGCTCATCCTGCGCTTTCATGATTACCGCGACAGGTCCAAACAGTTCCTGTTGTACAATATGCTGATCCGGTTGCACATCCGCGAGCACGGTGGGCTCCAGCACACTGCCTTTGCTTGTACCACCCAGCAGCAATCTGGCTCCTTCCGCCTTGGCTCCTTTAATCAAGTCAAGCAGCCGTTCCACTTCCTTCTCACGAATAAGCGGGCCAACCAGCGTTTGGGCATCGGCAGGGTCACCAGCCTGAATTTTTTTTGTTTTAGCGAGAAAAGATTCTACGAACTTGTCGTAAATATCAGCATGCACAATAATACGATTAAGGGCCATACAGATCTGCCCCTGATGCAGGAATTTACCGAACACCGCAGACTCCGCAGCACGTTCAATGTCCGCGTCTTCCAGGACAACCATCGCATTGTTGCCACCAAGCTCAAGCGCAGTTTCTTTCAAATGCTCACCAGCCAGTTTGCCGATGCCCTGCCCCACCTTTGTGGAGCCTGTAAAGGAAATGACTTTAGGTATGGGTTGCGCTACAAAATAATCGCCTATCTCACTCCCGCTTCCAGCAACCACATTCAGTACGCCTTCAGGTAATCCTGCTTGCTCAAACAGATCCGCAATAAGCCAGCCAGCTGTAATCGGGGTATCGGACGCCGGCTTAATAACGACTCCATTACCCAGAGCAATAGCCGGAGCTACAGAACGTAGACACAAATGCAAAGGAAAATTCCAAGGACCGATGACACCAATGACTCCCTTGGGCTCGCGCACAACACGATTCTCTTTCCCTGGTGTATTTGAAGGTAGAATTTCCCCCTTCATTCGATAAGGGAACGAAGCAGCTTCATCCACAATCCGTTTCGCAGAAGCAAACTCTGCCTCAGCCTTGATGCGTGTGCTTCCGGATTCCGTAATCAGCAGCTTTACAATTTCCTCTTTGCGCTCTGTCATGAGAGCCGACACTTTGCGAAGTACACCTTCTTTTACCGCTGGCAGGGATTTCTTCCATTCCACCGAGCTCTTTTGGGCGGCCTCATATGCCTGATCTATATCTTCCTTGTTCGAGGATCGCCAGGTTGCGATGACCTCTCCCGTGTACGGATTTTTATTTTCCAGTGTTTTCTCGCCGGAGCCTTCTACCCATTCGCCATTAATAAATTGTTTCGTCCATGTTGTATGTTCTGTCTCCATTAAAGTCATATGAATAACGCCTCCCAATCAAGATTGAATGTCACACCTCAAAGCGGTGTAGTAGTTCATTAACCTTGTTAAGGATTACGCAAACGTGAAGAACAGTTGAATCCTTTCATCCTCACCTAGGAAAAAGCGCATCAATGGTCTACATATTCAGCTACATATTCAGCCATATTTTCATCATCCTACTGTCTGGTCAGGTCTTTTCCTCCAAATAGCGTCAAGTCCTCCCAGCCATAAGCAACCTCTGCCAGATCTTGACCGCCAATCCGGATTTGCTGTGTTTGGACAGGGATTCCGCCCATCTTTTCATAGAAACGACAGGCTGAATTTTGCTCCAGTGCCCAGATCAACAAACTCCCCATGTTCAGGGAATGGAGATAACGAACGACGTGTCTTGCCAGCTGCTGGCCAATCCCCGTTTGTTGCACTTCTTTCAGTAAATAAATGGCATATAGCTCAGCATCGTAAGGCAACTTGCCTTCACGTTCCTTTCCACCGCAGGCAAATCCGACAATTTCCCCGTTGTCCTGTTCAGCCACCACCAGAATCTGTTCCTTTTCGCCAGAGCGAATATTTCGCTCCCATTGGGACAGCCTTGATTCCGTAGTCAGATTATCCAAAAAATCATCAGGCACGATCCCCCGATATGTCGTCTTCCAACTCTCTGTATGTACATGAGCTACGGCTTTCGCATCCCCTTCACGCGCCGGTCTAATCCGCATGTAATCACTCACTTTCTCTCATCACTTCCGTGGCTTTACAATAGTATATGTGCAATGCGTATTAATTCCAAATCCATCCACATGGACCATTATCCGAATTGATTCTCTAGATCAATGGAGGAGTCTGGTCCTTCTCTATGGATATCGCTAAGCGCTTCTATTCGTTGGCGTAAAAATCCGGCCCTAGGGCCGGATCGTTACTAGTGTGCCTACCGGCACTTTGGAAGACAGATCCAGCACATCCGAGTTATACATGCGTATGCATCCATGGGAAACGGACTTGCCAATGGATGAAGGATCATTGGTTCCATGAATTCCATAATGCGGCGCCGATAACCCCATCCAAAGAACGCCAAATGGCCCTCCAGGATTCTCCTGCTTGTTAATAATTGTAAACACGCCGTTTGGCGTTTGCGTAAGCATCTTGCCTATTGCGACAGGATAGCCCTTAACCACCTGCGAGCCATCCAAAAGATATAACATGTGATCCGACAGGTCCACGATGATGCTGTAATCAGGCATGGTGACATCCCTCCTAACCTATCCTATGCAGGATACAAAGGGATGCCCACCTGGTCTCAGGCCTCTTCCCAGTCTTTTGTACTGCGAACATGTTTTGGTTTGCGGGAACTGACAGGTTTGCTTGAAGCGGTCCGTCGTTTGGAGGCTATCTCTTCTTTGCGTTGTTGAAACTTCAGTTCCTTTTGCATTTTCAAGTAGTTACCCAACCTTTTTTCATCCAATGAACCTGCCTGAATGGCCTCCTTCACTGCGCAACCGGCTTCCCGGGTATGGGTGCAATCCTGGAACCTGCATTCCGCAGCGAGCTGCTCAATTTCACCAAAGGCGTGAGACAAACCATCCTGACCTTCATCCCACAGATTAAGTTCACGCATTCCCGGCGTGTCAATCAATACCGCTCCCTGCGGCAGTACGAACAATTCCCGATGAGTGGTCGTATGCCGTCCACGGCTGTCATCCTCACGAACGGCCTGCGTGAGCTGTACACTTTCACCCATCATCCAATTGACCAGAGTAGACTTGCCACTACCGGAAGAACCCGTCAAGGCAACCGTTGTGCCTGGAGACAGAAATTTTTCAAGTAAAGACTTGCCCTGATCCTGAACAGCTGACAATGCCAACACTTCAATCCCTGGAGCAATGCCCTCCACCAGCGAAATTTGTTCTTCCACATTCTCACACAGATCGCTTTTGCTTAGAATGATGACCGGTCTGACGCCACCATTCCAGGCCATCATAATGTACCTTTCGAGCCGTCTCAGATTAAAATCATGATTAAGAGCAGCAACGATCAGCAATGTATCCACATTCGCCGCAATCAATTGCTCTTTGGTCACTGAACCAGCGGCTTGTCTGGATACCCTGCTCTGACGCGGCACAATGCTGTGAATGATGGCTTCTTCTCCAGCTTGCCCTGTAACAGCGACCCAGTCCCCAACGGCAGGCACAACGCCCGTTTCCAGATGATCATGACGCATCCGTCCGGATACCCGTCCCCAGCATTCTCCCTCAGACGTAATCAGCCGAAGCAATTGCCCGTGATCCGCAATAATTCTTGCTGGTTTTCTTGATTGTTCTTCCATCCCCGTCTGCTGCCACAGCTCCTGCCACTTTGCAGACCAGCCGTATTTCTCCATCGTGTTATTCAAAATAAAAATTCCTCCCGATATTTGGTGTTTTATCCTTCATTGACATTGACAACGATCAACACTGAACGCTCCGATCCGGCATCAAAAGCAAATAAGCCACGAGCAGCACTGCACCCGCGGCAATAAGAAGTTAGCCGAATGGATGGTTGTTTGTACGGTATTCATATTGGACGCATCATTACGACAATCCAATACTCGTTATCCAGAAACAACCCATTTTCGGCATACAAAAAGCCACGGGTACGTCACCCGTGGCTTCATTTGTGCATGTTAATTTATTTTACGTACAAGGACAATATTGCGAACAATACTGCCAACTGCCGTAAAATTACATGCATTGATCCGTTCCGGAGACGCTGTTCATATTCAAATTAACGTATACTGCCATTAGATTTGTCATTTAACATCGCCTCCCTTGTAGAATTATCCATCATGTTACACAGCTTCAACTGCTTTTGTCAAGTCTAATTATTTATTCACTTATTTCACTTGATCCCACCGTGTCCACATTTCCTTCGGATTCAGCTCATAGATCCCATCTTCACGGTACATGAACTGGTGCATGATAAACTCCCGACGAATGGTGGCAAAATCCTCATGATAATTTTGAATAAACGTATTGATCTCTTTCTCTGTATACTTCCGTCCGAATTCAAGCTGCTCCACCAAATGACCCAGCACAATCAGCTTTTTCTTATATTGAGCCGGGATTTGGCGCAGTCGTCCATCCTTGGAGAAAAAATTTCGCATCACGGATGCCTTCAGCGTTTCATTCACATCACTCATATCGGCAACCTCCTCTTGTCTAAAAATAAAATCAACTGAAGCCTGCGCATGCTCCCGAATAAAATAGGGATTAAGCGAGAAAAACACCGTATTTTTCTCTCTTCGTTCCTTGATTAGCGCCGCTTCTCTTAGCTTGGATGCATGATGTGTAACGGTTGGCTGTGACAGGTTAAGCTTCTCAGCAAGCGCTTGACCGTGAAGTTCTCCCTGGGACAACAGCAGCAGCATCCGAAGCCGGGTAGGATCAGCCAGGGCTTTATGGTAAGCCACAATCTTCTCCAGTTGCATTTCACTCAACTCACTTCCATTTAGATGATTATCTAATTTGATATTAGTCTTTTCCCTCTCCTAAGTCAATTCCCCAGCATCAAGATCATATCTTTGCGTCAGAATCCTTCTAGAACTGGCATTGAGCCCGTATTTACGGTAGGATTATAATGCTTGAAATAAGGAGGATTAAGAACATGGAAGATGTCATTATTATCGGCGGAGGCCCATGCGGTCTGTCTGCTGCCATTGAATGTGAGCGGCTGGGACTGTCCGCTGTCATTGTTGAGAAATACAATATCGTCCAATCTATTTATCTGTATCCAACCCATATGCAGTTTTTCAGTACAGCGGAATTGCTAGAGATTGGGAATGTTCCGTTCAGCACTCCGAACGACAAACCTTTTCGTTACGAGGCACTCGCCTATTATCGCAAGGTAGCCGAACATTTCGGTCTTCGCGTTCATAATTATGAGGAAGCCCAAGAAATCAAACACAAGGACGATGGCTCGTTCGAGGTACATACAGTCAATCGTCGTGGGCAGACAGTCGTTCATGAAGGACGAAATGTTGTTGTTGCTACAGGTTATTTTGACCACCCTAACTATCTTGGCATCCCTGGAGAAGACAAGGATAAAGTCACTCATTATTTCCGCGAAGCTCATCCTTATACACGTACACGTGTCGCCATCATTGGAGGTAGTAATTCAGCTGTCGATGCTGCCATGGAACTCGTTCGTGTCGGCGCACATATCGACATGGTTTATCGTGGGAACGGTGTTTCAGAGCACATTAAACCGTGGGTTCGTCCATTGTTCGAAAGTATGGTGCAAAAAGGCAAAATCTCACTTCATCTTGGCTCACGTGTAAATGAAATTTTGGACGATTCCATTCGTCTGCTGCATTCTGATGGATCAACAAGTGAACTGGAAAATGACTTTGTGCTGGCCTTGACCGGTTTCCGTCCTGACCGCAAACTGCTTTCTTCCGTAGGTGTCGAGATGTCCGAGGATATGGATAAACCAGTATATAATCCGCAGACAATGGAGAGCAGCGTACCAGGTATATACGTTGGCGGAGTAATCGCATCAGGACGCAACGCCAATGAAGTGTTTATCGAATCCGGGCGCTGGCATGGAAGATATATTGCAGAACATATCGTAGGTCGTCATCGCGGGCAGACCGAAGGGGAATGAAATCAATGGATATGACCTCACTGCTGTTGCTCGTGTTTGCGGCGCTAGGTATTATCAGCAGTAATACACCCGTAACCGTAGCCATGGTATTTCTGTTGTTGCTGCGGGTACTGAACCTGAATCAGGCTTTTCCCTGGCTGGAAAAGTATGGACTCACGATCGGTATCATCATCCTGACTATTGGTGTTATGGCACCACTTGCCAGCGGCAAGATCAGTTTGCAGACGATTGGAGAGTCTTTTCTGCACTGGAAATCATTGCTCGCCATTGGTGTCGGATTACTTGTTGCCTATCTGGGAGGACGAGGAGCTACACTGATGAGTACACAGCCTACCGTCGTTGCCGGGCTGCTTATAGGTACTGTGCTTGGCGTTGCCTTGTTCAAGGGTGTGCCGGTCGGCCCCCTGATTGCAGCAGGGATTTTATCCTTACTGCTGGGAAAATCATGATCAAAGTTGGGACTTGACATCCTTCTGCCGACTGGCTGTTTTTCCCACCGTTGTATGATATACTTCTATTCATGCAATTCAAGCACCCAAGTCCATAGCAGAGAAATCAATTGAATGATCCTTCATTCCGTATTAAATTGATTCACCTCGCAACTATTAATGGCCGCAGGAGGATTCAGGAACCCATGTCACGTCAGTTTGTTACAGAAGCCGTGATGGTGGCAATTTACGGTCAATTACTCGCGCCGCCGGCGCCTGTTGAATATATTGTTCCTTATACCACCATCCTTGAGTTATATGAATTCCAGACCAGCCCTGACCCTTTGATGGATAATCCGGCAGATGACCAGCATGTGAAATCCAAGATTAACGAAATCATTTCTTATTTTGAAGAACCGTTGAATAAGAAAAAAATAGAGCGTGCCCTTGCTGTTCCCTGGGCCAAAAGTCCGTCCATCCTGTTTGGTGATCAGGTCTCCATTGCCATCATTAATGCGATTGATACCGCACAATATGGTGAATATTTTGATCCAATTGAGACCGAACTGCTTCTCACTTCACAGCGTTTGGATACCCCTATCCTTACTGATCAGGTCGAATTGATTGCACGTATCATTGAATCGGCATCCCCTGTGCAGGTATTCGATATTGACGATTTTGATTTTGCGATGGATGATGAAGAACCACTCGATCAAGTCTAAGTAGGAAACCCTAGTTTATGATAAGGGTCATCGTACTCATGGATATTGGTCCATCGATTGCTGATTGCCATAACAAAGAAGAAGCCTTCCCGGGAGGAAAGGCTTCTTCTTTGTTGTATTATTCTATCTCGGAGTACCTCAGCAATAAGCGACTAAGATCATTCAGCCTAGGCAACGATTTGAGATCAAAAAACTTAAGTCCGGCTTCGCTATTCACTCGTGATTCTACGAGCGAATCCTGAACAATGTGTGCCCTGAACAGGGCAATAACAAAATATTCTTCATCCCCACTGGCATGCAAATGTCTCAGATTCGGACCGGAGTGCAAACCTTCAAGTGTCATATGAGTGGCGGTCCACCCCGTCTCTTCCCACAGTTCCCTGTGCGCAGTGTCCTCAATGGCTTCTCCCGGGCGCATCTGTCCCGCAGGAATACGCCAATGTCCGTGTTCAGCGTGCTGAATCAGCAATAATTCACCTTTTTCATTCTCGGCCCGAACCGCCGCCTTTACAACAATATGAGAGCGGTTCGCGATATACTGGGCCAAATCTCGGGCTGGCGGATTCACTTCGTATCTCCTCCTGTTCGAAAATTGGTGCGTCCGGTGATGAGCCATTCTATATACGCAGAGATATCACTTTAAATCTCAGTGTAGCGATATTCGATATCCTGTCCTTCTTCAACGACATCTACATGAAGTTGATGACCCTTCAGATACCAGTAATCATGATCTTCCATAAAAAATTGGATACCCGATACCTTCGTTTGATCCGCAGGATGTCTCGGTTCCTCCACAGCGATCCCGAGGGAAAAGCCGGGATGAAGACCTCCGCCGGAGCTATAACGGGCGAAGAATCGAATGCTGTCTCCTTCGTTCAAATTCAGTTCTTCCTTATACCAGCGAGCAGCGCGGTCAGATACATGTATGGTACTCATTTGGTGTCAGCTCCTTCTCTATATATATGTTCCATCATATCGCTAGAATGGCCTGATTACAAACCTCAACCACCCCAAATACATAAAAAAAGTTGATTCACGCCTCATTATTCCATCACAATCCGCAGCATCTTCTGTTTTGAAAAACGTTTGACAGATTGTAAAAGTCGGTGTTAAGATGCAAACATACGAGATCCACATGCAATTTATTACCAAAAAAGAAAGGGTGATTACGGTGTTTAACTATGACGATCTACATCAATTCAGCACACAACTAAATACCGGAGCACCCATGAAATCGTTATTCCGTTCATAAGACCGCATCACAGAAGCCTCTAATCAGGTTTGCTGTTTTGTACTCTCACAATCGAACTTTATCTACGGTGGTGGCTCTGCTCTCGGAGCCATGCTGCCGTATGAATGATACCCAAGACATACCGCCTGCGTGCGGTATGTCTTTTTTTGTGGGTTCAGCTGGCTAAACATGAACGGAACATGCATTTCACGAACTTGAAAGGAAGGGATACCACTTGTTCTCTGTACTTAAAAATCTGGCCTGGTTCTTCCGGCTGGAACGCAAACGATACCTCATTGGTGTCACCTTGCTTATTATGGTGGGCATCATTGAACTGCTGCCACCTCGTCTTCTGGGCAATGCCATTGACGAGATTGTACGCGGTTCCATTACCGGCGCCTCACTCACACGTTACATTTTACTTATTCTAGGATCGGTCATCATTATCTATCTGACAACGTACATATGGATGCACAAACTCTTTGGCGGTGCCAATCTGGTTGAACGCTTGCTGCGGTCACGCTTTATGGACCATTTATTGCGGATGACCCCGCCTTTTTTTGAGAAAAACAGAACTGGCGATCTGATGGCACGTGCTACGAATGATCTTCGTTCCATTGCCACCACAGCAGGCTTCGGCATGCTGACGTTAACCGACTCCACTGCTTTTCTGGCAACCGTATTATTCGCCATGGGTTTTCTGGTTAGCTGGAAGCTGACCCTGGCTGCAATTTTGCCTCTGCCTTTTATCGCCATCGCCATGATGATCTATGGTAAAGCTGTGCACCAAAGATACACACTGGCACAGGATGCATTCGGGGACATGAACGATCAGGTGCTTGAATCGATTGCCGGCATTCGAGTCGTGCGAGCCTATGTCCAGGAACGTCTGGACGAGAAACGGTTCGCCGATGTAACCGAAGATGTGTACCGCAAAAATCTGGCTGTTGCCAAGATGGACGCACTGTTTGAACCCACCATCCGGTTATGTGTCGGCCTCAGTTATGTGATCGCGCTTGCCTACGGCATTTATCTTGTTTTTCATAATGAAATTACCCTGGGTGATCTCGTATCGTTCAATATGTACCTGGGGATGATGATCTGGCCTATGTTCGCCATTGGCGAATTGATTAACCTGATGCAGCGTGGTAGTGCCTCACTCGATCGTGTCAACGAGACGTTATCTGTAGAACCTGCCGTCAAAGACATTGAGCAACCTGCTCACATTACGAATCCGGAAGAGATTGCGATGCAGGACGTCACCTTCCGTTACCCTAGTTCTACCATCGACAATCTCAGTCATGTCAGCTTTTCGCTTCGACGTGGGCAGACACTTGGTATCGTGGGACGTACAGGTAGCGGCAAGTCCACCCTGCTCAAACAACTGCTTCATGAATACCCGGCCGGATCGGGTAAGTTAAGCATCTCCGGTCATCCAATCCAGGATATCGCCAAAGACGACCTGCACAGCTGGATAGGATACGTTCCTCAGGAACAGGTACTGTTCTCCAAATCCGTCCGTCAGAACATTCAATTCGGCAAGCCGGGTGCAGATGATGGCGTAATTATGGAAGCGATTCGTACCGCAGCTTTTGATGGGGATCTGGGTACGTTATCCGATGGTCTGGACACACTCGTTGGTGAAAAAGGAATTGCGCTGTCCGGTGGACAGAAACAGCGGGTATCGCTGGCGCGTGCCTTTATCGCCGATCCGGACATTTTGATTCTGGATGATGCCTTATCTGCCGTCGATGCACGAACCGAAGCCAAAATTATTGAAAATATACGTAACAAACGCTCAAACAAAACAACGCTGATCTCGACTCACCGCCTGTCCGCTATCGAACACGCTGACCGGATCATCGTACTGGAGCACGGTAAAATTACGGAAGAAGGAACCCATCAGGAACTGCTTGCTATGAACGGCTGGTACCGTGAACAGTATGAACGGCAACAGGTGGAGTCTAATTTGTCCACGTAGGAGGTCAACGCTTTGAAGTCTAATACAGGCAAACGGCTGCTTCAATACGCCCTGAAAGCCAAAGGTACGTTTATTGCCGCTTTAATTATGCTTACGATCGGAGTTGCGGCTGAGCTTGCCGGCCCTTTCATCGCCAAGTCCATGATCGACAATCATCTGCTCGCTATTGAGCAGCCTTTCTATGAGACCACTGCTTCTGACGAAGCGGCCGTCTACAATGGAAAGAACTACAAACGTGAAGGCCGGTTTGAACCGGATGAAACGAAAGGTACCGCGGTACGCGTACTGCAGGCTGGAAGAAGTTTTTATTTTGTGAATGAACCCGTTAGTGCGCCCGATGGAGATCGAACCTATGCAGACGGAACACTGACGGTTACACGTGCAGGCGAAGTGACGGGTCAATATGCGGCGGTGCCTCTATCCGCTGGTGAACTCTTTGCCTTTTACAAACCGGAAATGCCAAGCATCTATCAACTGATTGTGTATTACCTGATCTTCCTTGTCATCTCTGTCATTATGGAGTTTGGTAAAACATACTGGCTGCAATCGTCTGCCAACAAAGTCATTCAAAGACTTCGGAACGATGTGTATGCACACATCCAACGATTGCCGGTACACTTTTTCGATAACCTGCCTGCAGGTAAAGTGGTTTCCCGGGTTACCAACGATACCGAAGCCGTCAAGGATCTGTTCGTTGCAGTTCTGTCCAACTTTTTCTCAGGAATCATTACCATTGCGGGAGTGTATGTTGCGCTCTTCCTGCTGGATTTCCGCCTCGGATTAATCTCTCTGTTCGTTGTACCGATGCTGGTGCTGTGGATTGTGCTCTATCGTAAAATCGCGACTCGTTACAATACGATTATCCGTTCACGGCTGAGCGAGATTAATGCGATTATTAACGAATCCATTCAGGGGATGTCCATTATCCGGGTATTCCGTCATCAGAAACAGACCAAGCAGGAATTTGAGGATCTGAATGATGATTATATGAAACACCAGAACAAAATGCTCAACCTGAACGCTTTCACCTCACACAATCTGGTTAACGTACTGCGGAATATGGCGTTTGCGGTTGTCCTGTGGTACTTCGGCTCCAGTGTGCTGGACGGCACAAGTATCATCTCGCTGGGTGTACTGTATGCATTTGTTGACGTCCTCGGCCGTTTGTTCCAGCCGATTACAGGTATGGTGAACCAACTGGCCAACCTGGATTCCTCCCTTGTATCAGCTGGACGTGTCTTTGAGTTGATGGATGAGCAAGGTGAACCGGTAACTGATGGCTCCATGCCGAGATACAAAGGTAATGTCGTGTTTGACGATGTATCCTTTGCTTACAAAAAGGATTATGTCCTGAACAATATCTCGTTCAAAGCATCACAAGGTCAAACGGTCGCCCTGGTGGGCCATACCGGTTCGGGTAAAAGCTCGATCATCAACCTGCTGTTCCGGTTCTATGATCCACAGAAAGGCAAGATTACAATCGACGGTCAGAACGTCAAGGATTTGCCTAAACAGTGGATTCGCGAACATATGGGCATCGTATTACAAGATCCATACCTGTTCACGGGTACCGTGGCGTCCAATGTCAGTCTCGGAGATGAGAAGATTACGCGTGCACAGATTGAACAGGCGCTGCGTGACGTAGGGGCTGAGCGAATTCTCGCCCATCTTCCGCAAGGATTCGACGAGCCCGTTATCGAAAAAGGAAGCACGTTATCTGCCGGACAACGGCAATTGATCTCCTTCGCTCGTGCACTGGCCTTCGATCCGGCGATCCTGATACTCGATGAAGCTACGGCGAACATTGATACCGAAACGGAAGCCTTAATTCAAAATGCGCTCGAAGTCCTCAAAAAAGGACGCACCACCTTCATCATCGCCCACCGTCTGTCCACCATTCGTTCAGCAGACCAGATTCTGGTCCTGCATCGCGGACGTATTGTTGAACAAGGCGCACATGATGAATTAATGGAACTTAAAGGACGCTATTATCAGATGTATCAGCTACAGCAAGGTGCTCAAGCAGCACCAGATACGAATGGAAATAACCTACTAGGCGAGGCCATTCGAACCACTTCCTCCTTTGCTGGAGGCAGCGTGTAAGTTAGCACGGGAATAATTGTGAATATAATCCAACAACCAACCGATATGCCCGCGGACCTCTTGGTCAGCGGCAGATCGGTTTTTTATTTTTGCAGCGATCAATTATCCCGGAACATAGATACAATGGGAAACTTGCGCAAAAAAAAAGACAATCGCGCAGTCAGTCACTTTCCGTGCTGCTGCGGATTGTCGATCCATCCCTTGACCGTATACCCCATATATAATATCGTCTCTCTTGCCAGAAAAGGAAATTGGGTGCGCCAGGTCTGGTAAGCCGTCGTTCGTGTTGGGGACGGAACAGCATCCATGCCGAGTCTGCTAGCAAGCTTCATCGCCCGTTTCATATGTAACGGATCACTTACAATCGTGTAGGTGTGAAATCCCGCCTGTTCCCCGACACTAAACGAATTCACCAGATTTTCCTCCGTAATTTTCGATTCCGTCTCAATTTGAATATCTGCCAGAGCTACACCATGTGCAACGGCGTATTCTCGTCCAACTTCGGCTTCAGAACGCTCTCCAGCCCGGCCGGAACCACCAGTAAAGAGCAGATGGCTGATCGTCCCCTGGCGATATAATAAAATGGCGTGCTCTATACGTTCGCGAAATACGGGTGAAGGGTTCTCCCCTTCTACGGCTGCACCGAGGATAATGGCTGCATCACTCTGTCTGGAGGATTCCTCATCAGTGTACGTCCAGATAAGCAACGCCGTAGTTATAGTCCACATGACTCCAATCAACACGAGTGATGCAATGGAGATTGCCAGCCAGTGTTTACTTTTTATTTTACGAATTCGGGACTTGCCTTCCATCACAATCATTCATCCTCTTCCAGCGCCCGGGCGTTCATACTCACTGCATGCATACGTTCGAGTGTGTGCAACGCTGCCGCGGATTCGGCATCCAATCCCAGCTCTGCAATCCAGGCACCTGTGTACTGCTGAAGACTAATCTCCAGCTTCTGCGCACGATCTTTGAAATCTTCCAGTTCCTTAATCATGCGCGATCGTCCTTCAGGACTGAATGTCTCATGAATCCGTTCCTTGAAATAGTGATGTACAATGCTGTTACGCTGCTTCCATAGTTCATTCAACTGGCGAGTCTCTTCCTCAGAAAAGGTAAAATGATGGCGCACCTCATGAATGAGTTGCCCGAGTGAACTGCTCATCTTTCGTTCATACAGATCTTCCAGATCTTCTTCGGATACAACCTTGCCCTGAGACAATTTCATTAATAAAATCAGATTGACCAGTTGCTGTTCAAGCGCCTGTCCATAATATACAGCCAATCCGTAATAGGCAAACAATTCTCTGGAGTGTTCGCTGTCCAGCATGTCACCATGCTGCATGTCTGTATTTTGCATAAGCGAGCGCCCCCTTTATCTCCGTACATTACTTTGCATTCCAACGTCCCTCTATGGTAACGAAACACAGAGCAACATTCAAGTTAAGGGGAATAATAGCCTTTAACTCCGCAAATCCCTTTTTCCCGATAGCCAGATATGAATGATGAGCAGAACTACGGCATAGAGTATAGCCCACATTGTCGTCAGAAGAACAGCCCCCAGCTTTGATTCTTCAAATAACATCATTTCACGGACCAGATAAAATGCCGGAGGCAAGACTTTGACAACCCATTGCATGAATTCAGGCAAACGTCCGCTTAATGAACCTTGGACTAACGATAATAACAGTACAACAATGAACGGCGGCATACTGCGGCTCAGCATGGGAATGTATGATTTTTGAAAGAAAACACTGAGTCCCAGACCCAGAAGCGACAACGCCAGATGCCCGGCCCAAGCCATGGTCCACTCCCCAGCACTCGGCAGTCTTCCAAACATGCCCGTAACAACAGGATATAGCACGGTAATTGCTGTCAGGCCGAATTGCATGATTAACGCACAGATCAATTGTGCAAAGACAACCTTGCGTTTGTTTCCTGCATGGAGAACGAGCAATTGATACTGCCCCGCAGGTTCCGTGTTCATTACCGTTAAGCCCAGCCAGGCCGCACCAAAAAAAAGAAGCATGGCCGTAACGCTGTAACTGTCCGCAACAGGATTAGGTTTGTAGGAATAGATGAGCAGCATTGTAATGATATAAAAGATCACCGGCGCAACATATTTCTGTGAACGTATGTAATGTTTTAACAAATAACGGGTCAAGTGGATCATTGGAGGTCACCTCTTACCGTAGACATGGAGGAAAGGAACTCTGCCTTATCCCTGTTCATAGCCTCACCCGGATGACGCCCCTCCATCAATCCTTCCATATGTAATCGGCTCTCTTCCGGATGCACGGAAAGGATGGAACCGCCCAAAGCCAGAATCTTTCCAATGATCCGGTCTGCCGAACTGCGTGACACCCTCCAATCCCATACTTCGCCTCCATAATCCTGATGAACTACGCTGCGATGGCATGCAATGACTCCCGGTTGTTCAATAAGCAGCGCATCGATAACGGATTGTTCCCGTCCTTCCATCACACTTTGGATGCTCACAGCGGGCTCTCCAGCTTGCTGTAAATCTTCCTGATTCCAGCGACGCAGCACTGTTCCCTTGTGTAATACGATGACCTGATCCGCGAGACGTTCTATAAGCAAGGGTTCATGGCAAGCTGTAACGATTTGACTGCCTTCCTTTTTCCACTGTCCGAGCAAGGCTACGATCGCTTCCTGCGCCGGGACGTCCAGACCGGACAATGGTTCATCAAGCAGCAATAACCCATCAGGGCCAGGCAAAAGAGCCTGAATCAGATTCACCTTCTGCAAGGTACCTTTGGACAACTGTGGCAGGTTTTGATCCAGTGCCGTGCCCAAGAATAACAGCTCGCTCAGTTCACTTATCCGCTGACGCAGTATTTCAGGACGCATGCCACGTATTCGTCCCATTTCCCACAGGTACTCTCTTGAGGTAAAGGGCAAACGTGGCAGTCCATCGAGTGCATACATAACCCGTCCATGCAAGGGCTTGTTCAGCGAACCGGCTTCAGGCAGTAATATGCCTGCCAGCACACGCAGCAACGTGCTTTTGCCTGAGCCATTTCTGCCCACCAGGACGATACACTCTCCCTTGCCTACTTCCAAATTGATATCATTCAGTACCTGCACATCCCCAAGTCGTTTGCTCACACGTTGAAGTGATATATCTCGTCCTGTTGAGTCCGTTGCGGCTTTTCCTGCTTTATCGAATCTTCCAATTCCCATCCATCCCATAAGTGTCACATCCGTTCAGGAGCCTGGACCCCAAGTAAATACAGGCTGTAGGCCAGACGCTCCGCCGTACGCTCTGTTAGCGCCACCCGGAAGGGTTTCACGTCCGCCGGCGCGTCGGCAATCCGTTCTGCATGATAGAAGCGGTTGAAGGCTTGGGCAACATCGATCGCATATTTGGCAATGACCGAAGGCTCGTTGCGAAGAATTGCTTTTTCCAGATGCTGCGGATAATCCGCCAGCAGTTTCAGCAATGCCCAAGAAGTGTCACCGACAATGACTGGCTTGTTCTCGGTGATGGCTGCAGCATTTATGCTGTTTGCCTCTTCCGAATGGTTTTCATTTTCCACGCGTTCTACCTCTGCTGCCTTCGCAAGAACACTGTTAATCCGGGCATGTGTGTATTGCACATAAGGTCCCGTCTCCCCTTCAAAGCTCACCGCATCTTCGAGCGAGAAATCGACGTCGTTCAACCGGTTATTACGCAGATCACCGAATACAATTGCACCTACACCCACCGCTTCCGCAACCTCCTGCGGATTTGGCAGATTCGGATTTTTCTCCTGGATAATCTGCAATGCCCGAGCAACCGCCTCATCCAGTACCTCCTGCAAGAAGACGACTTTACCCCGGCGGGTAGACATCTTCCGTCCCTCGAAACGCATCAAACCAAACGGAATATGTTCACAAATCTCAGACCACGCATACCCCATCCGGGATAATACCGCAAATACCTGACGGAAATGAAGCTTCTGCTCACCCCCGACCACGTACAACATTTTATCCGCCTTCATCACATCATGACGATAAACTGCTGTTGCCAAATCCCGCGTTGGGTAGATGGTGGTCCCATCCTTTTTGATAATCAGGCATGGCGGCATATTCTCCTCCTCCAAACGTACCACCAAAGCCCCTTCACTCTCTTCCAGCAACCCTCTGCCTTTCAGTTCTTCGACCACCGCACCCATCTTGTCATTATAAAAGCTTTCACCCAGCGTATGATCAAACTGTACATTCAGACGCTCATACATCCGGTTGAATTCTTTCATGCTCACCTCTACAAAAAAGGCCCATAACCGCTGCGCCTCTTCATCCCCTTGCTCCAGCTTGCGGAACCAATCTCTTGCCTCCATCTCCAGAGATGGATCATTCTCCGCTTCCTCATGAAAACGCACATACAGTTCCAATGATGTCCGAATCGGCTCAGCCTGTAGCGCTTCATCATTGCCCCAACGTTTGTAAGCTGCAATCTGTTTGCCGAACTGCGTTCCCCAATCGCCCAGATGGTTCACACTGACCGAAGTATAGCCTGCCTCGTTATATAACCGATACAATGCTGCCCCAATCACGGTGGAGCGCAGATGACCAATTCCGAACGGCTTGGCAATGTTGGGCGACGACATGTCGATTACGACGCGTGCACCTGCACCCAGTTGCAGCTTGCCAAATGCTTGATGTCCCAGTTCTTGCAGCAGCTTCGGCGCCAGATCTTCCCGATTGAAACGTATGTTCACATAGGGACCTGCTGGTGAAGCATCCAGCCCAACTGTCTGCAATCCAGTTGCGATATCCGCCGCGATCACCGCGGGCGCTTTCTTCAGTGACTTGGCCAAAGTAAAACAGGGAAACGCTGCATCTCCCAGCTCCGCCTGTGGTGGAACCTCCAATAATCTCAAGACCTCGTCTTGCTCCAGTCCCGTTAAGGGAGCAATATGTGCTGCTGCCTGTTTCATCAACATGTTGAACACTCCTATTCATTATCGTATTTAGCCGTAATATCAAAAACAAAAAAAGCCCTCGTCTCTATATCAGAGACGAGAGCTGATCTTCACAGTTCCCGCGGTACCACTCTAGGTGAGCAGGTCGTGAATACACATTGACATACATTCCCAGCCTGCTCCGCTCGGTGCGATTAACGGCCGCCTGCCGGATTGCCCTCTAATCCATGCTCTGCACCCTCTCAAGAATGTAGGCATTGCTTCGGACAACCATCTCACGGGTGCGCTTCACTCAGGTCATGTCATACCGGCTTCCACCTGCCCCGGCTCGCTGTCATGCATGAATTCTGGTTACTCTCCCGATCACGGATATTCATCGTTTCAATTCATTGCCATCATTATACAGATCACAATCTGCTTTGGCAACCTGTTACATGCATTTGCCAATGAAGGCCCTGCTGGCGATAGTTGATCTCACCATCGGATTGTGAAGATTCTTTCTTATCCTGCTGTATTCGTAAAAAATCCCCTCCAGCAGGCAACGTTGAAGTCCATCCGTCCGATGTCCTTATTTCGTTTCCTACTATGAGGGGATCAGCCTAATATCATGCAGATGACTCGGCTTTGTATGTTTAATTTAATTGAGTTTATATTTACGCTACTGCGGCCATCATACGGCAAGCCTCTGCACATTTGCGGCAAGCTTCCGCGCAAGCCTGACAGTGATCATGTTCATGTTTGCCACACTCAGCAGCACAAGCTTCACATGCCTTCACACACAGCTCGCAAATTTCGGAGATAAAATCACTTCCGCGTGTCATGGCTTGAGCAGCAAAGCTGCAGATTTCTGCACATTCCCGATCCAAACGAATGCAATCACGCAACATTGCCAGATCATATTCCTTCAGACTCGATATGTAACATACGTTGCAAGCATTCATACACTCCAGGCAAGCATCGATACATTGCTGATATTGTTGTTGTGTCATTTAAAGTTACCTCCCAGACTAAGTTTGCTATGCTTCTTAATACCCCGTCTGGAGGAACCTTGAATCATTAAGCCTCATTTATCGCTTCTAATTCCAGCAATTGGTTGCGGATGACCGTTTGATCAAAGTGCTCACCTATAAACACAGCTACGTTCGGCACATCCCCCTGAGGCGTGATCTTCATATAATCCGATTCCCGATAAGCATATTGGAACCAAAACCGACTGGACGTATCACTAAAAGATAAAATCCCTTTTGCCCGGTACACATCCCGTGGTAACTCAGCAATCAAACGCTCAAAAGCTTCACTGTTCACCGCCTGGGTGAAATAGTGCGTGTACACCATGACATGCTCATGCGAAGCATGGGGATGGGCATGACTATGGTCGTGATCCTGAGAATGACCATGGACATTCACGTCGGAATGTTGATGGGCTTCGTGATTATGATCCATATGCTCATGATGTTCATGTTCATGAGCATGGCTGCAGCCATGCTCTGCACAAGCTTCGGAATGAACGTGCTGTTCCTTTTTCGCGTCTTTACTCGTTTCATCGACAGATTGATAGGCATGTACGTTATCTCCACTTTGAAGCAGCACATCCATATCGACTTCACACTTCACCGTAGGGATGACGGGAGCAAAACCATTCCAGCGTGTTAACAGGTCCCTCAGATCTGCTAGCTGCTGATCATTCACCCGGTCCGTTTTGTTCAGAAGAAGTACCGAAGCACAGCGAATCTGCTCCTGCATCAGCTTGAAGGTTTGTCCCTTCTGCTCCTGGTACAGTCCTGACAGATGCGCGGCATCCACCACGGTAATTAGGCTTTTCAGCTCCAGTCGCATATAGAGTGAAGTTTCCGTTACTGCATCCAATATCTCCATCGGGTTCGCCGCTCCCGTTGCTTCGATGATAATGACATCTGGCGATTCCTCCTGCACGAGATCCGCAAGTTGCAGCCCCAAGTCACCGCGCACGGTACAGCAGATGCATCCTCCCAACATTTCTGTCATCGGAACGCTAGAATCGACCATCTGACCATCCAGGTTGACTTCACCCAATTCATTCATGACCACTGCAGGTCGGAGATCCTGTTGTTGCCAATGTTCGATCAATTGAACAAGCAGTGTCGTTTTGCCACTTCCCAAAAATCCTGACAATATATATACAGGTATGGATGATTCATTTACTTTTAATTCACTCATCATAGTTCACCTCTCTATTTGTCCAATGAAACTGGTCTATCTCTATCCTAGCGAGTGTACACTATCCTGCAATCTTTGCGCAATCCTGACCTTCTCTTCTCTATACGTCCATTGCCTCCATCTACTGAATGGTCTATGCTATGAGAACATGTTGATTAGAGGAGGATGGGTTATGACCAATTCAGTGGAACAACATCGTCAGGAAGCACCTGACACGGTATCCTGCATGATTGTAACCGTTTCGGATACCCGCACCAAGGACACGGATACAAGCGGGCAGCTTATGCATAAGCTGCTGACTGAATCAGGCTATCAGATCGTCGATTATATCATTACACCGGATGAGACCGAAACCATTCGAAGCATCCTGCAAGATGCAGCGGTTCGTGACGATATCGAAGCCGTGCTGCTCAGCGGTGGAACTGGAATAGCCCCCCGTGATACGACATACGAGGCGGTATCCTCACTACTCGATAAGGAGCTGCCGGGCTTTGGAGAAATCTTTCGCTTCCTCAGTTATACCGAGGATATCGGTTCTGCTGCCATTCTTAGCCGGGCGGTTGCCGGAACGATTGGGCGCACAGCCGTATTCTCTATGCCAGGCTCCAAGGGAGCGGTCAAACTGGCAATGGAAAAGCTTATTTTGCCGGAACTTAGGCATGTCATGCGTGAAATATATAAACCCGTCTGAAGGATCAGACGGGTTTTCCGGGTTTATTTTAGGCGAGTCCATTACTTCAGCTGCTCGAGCACATGCTGGAATACCTGCATGACGTCCTCTTCATAATCATCCTTTTCTCCACCTGAAGCCGTATAGACCAATGAAACGTAATCTTTGCTGCGAATCGTTGTTCTGCCAAGAACATTTTCCATTACAGCCTCATCGCTATCATTACCATACATTTCATTCATCCGGGCAATTCGTGTACCGACATCACTGAAAATGTGGACCTTTACAATATGTCTGCCACTTCCATTCAACAGATACACATAAGAGATTCCGCCCTCACCGTCGTCTGCGAACATGTTATTCATCAATTTGATGCCTTTTGCAGCAAAAGCGTCATCCAGCTCCTGAATCAATCGACCGTTTAACCCGTGGCCCTGGCTCTTTGCCCGTACAATGCCTTCATCCGTCGCTTGTCGGGTATATATTTTCCGCTCCTGCTCAACAGATGATGCTGAACAAGCCACTAGGGATAATACACACATCACCATAATTGCACTGAACAGGGCAGACTTCACACGTCCAGAGTTAGGGTGCAATCCTTTTCCGCTATCACGCATACTCATCCTTCCTTTCCCGCCACATGCACCGTGACGCTCTCAGGTAGAGTTAGCATGTCTAGGGGAAAAGAATCTTATTCGGCAGGCACCTCAGACATCGTATTAACCACAGTACGACCTACGGCACCACCCTTAAGGATCGTCTCCAGTGTCTGAGGCAGCTGTGCCCATGAGATTTCCTGAATCCCCAGCTCAAGTGCACGATCCGGCTTCCATTCTCCGCCAAGCAGCTTCCATATCCGTTCCCGTCGTTCCATCGGACAATAGACTGAATCAATCCCAATCAATTGAACCCCCCGCAAAATAAACGGAAATACGGTGGACTCGAAGGCAGCTCCTCCGGTTAATCCTGATACGGCAACAGCCCCTCCATATTGAATCTGTTTCAGACGCTCAGCCAGTGCAGGACCTGCTGCAGGATCAATTACTCCTGCCCAGAGCTGTTTGCCCATTGCACCCTTGGCTGGCGCATCCGCTTCTTCGCGGGAAATGACATGAGAAGCACCCAAATCCCGAAGCAGCTGCTCCTGTTGATCCTTTTTGCCTGTACTTGCAGTGACTTCAAATCCCAGCTTCGCCAGAATAGCCACCGCCATACTGCCTACCCCTCCGGTAGCTCCTGTCACCAGAACATTGCCCATCTCCGGAGTCACTCCAGCCCGCAGCAAAGCATCTACCGAAAGTGCTGCCGTGAAGCCTGCCGTTCCAATCGCCATCGCTTCCTTCTCACTGAGTCCATGGGGTAGAGGAACGAGCCATTCGCTGCGCAGACGCGCATATTGACTATACCCGCCAAAATGAGACACGCCCGGCTCGAAGCCTGTGCTGATCACCCGATCCCCAGGTGCAAACCGACCGCTCACGGATTCCTCTACAATTCCTGCAAGATCGATTCCCGGCACGATCGGATATTCTCGAACCACACCACCCTTTTCTGTTGTGGCTAGTCCATCTTTAAAATTGACGCTTGAGTATTGAACCTGTAAAGTTACGTCACCATTAGGCAAATCTTCTTTCGTCAGTTTCTCCATAGCAGCCTTCAGGCCACCCTGTTCTTCTTTACGTACAACATAGGCAGGAAACGTATTTTCCATTTGATATCTCTCCTTAGTGTTAATTTACATATATTTCTATTCACTTGGTGAATTGTTCGCCTTCAGCTCAAATAAACATAAGTGGGGAATCCGTCAGACTCAAGCTCTTCAAGCGAAAATTGCCGGATAAATCCCAAGCCACAAAAATACGGTCAGCGGCCAAGGTTCCTTGGATCTCCTCTTTCTTTCATCCCCGACCGATACACAGTTGAAACAGCAGTCACAGAAATGGATTATGTCGAAAGGCAAGCTCGGAATGATGCGGGATTTGGCGTCTCCTGCGCTTTCCCGAGAAATAATTGCTTCATTTCCTAGTGAGCCTGCGTCAGTTTGAAGTTACAGTATACCGCAGTTCATGTGCTGTCTGTCCATGATGTTTGACACACTGTCCCTCGTCCTGTTGGACACACACTGCTGAAAAAGTGGGAACCAAAAGGGCATAACCCGGTTTTCTTCCTTCCGGTTATGCCCCATACTTGATTTATTCTTCGGTGGATTGCACGTGTTCAGCAATGAGCTTCTGCTTCATATTCCATGCCGCAGGGCTGATATTTACACGGTAAATCTCAGGATTGAGTTTACGTAGATATTCAGGCCAGAAGAGATCCATCTGCTCCCGGTGATAACTACGAATCTCATCCAGGGTAGGCAGTTCATACACTTTGCGCCCATTCACAAAGATCGGTTCCAGCATATTCACTGCTTCGTAGCGGGTTACCGTCTTTTTCAAATAAGGGTGTAGCGGGTTGAACAGCTTGAGCGGCCCGCCCTGCAGCGGCTGTTCTTCTCCTGGATAGCAGATATAATCTGCAATCGCTTTGCCATGTTTCGGATCAATGATCCGGAAGACTTCTTTTTTACCTGGTGTGGAGACTTTTTCGGGATTGGCCGAGATTTTGATTGTAGGCAGCATAACACCGTCCACTTCACGCTCCACCAATTTGTACACACCACCCAAAGAAGGCTGGTCGGAAGCGGTAATTAGCTGTGTACCCACTCCCCATGTATCGATGCGAGCTCCTTGAGCTTTAAGGTTGAAAATTGTATTTTCATCCAGGTCGTTAGAAGCTACAATCTTGACGTAATCCAGTCCAGCGTCGTCCAGCATCTGCCGGGCTTGAATGGATAGATACGCAAGGTCACCGCTATCCAGACGAATCGCGTTCATCTTTTTGCCTTGGCTCTCCAGCTTCTTGGCTGTGTTGATGGCATGGGGAACACCACTGTTCAATGTATCGAAGGTATCTACCAGCAGTGTCACTTGATCTGGCAGTACTTTGGCATAGACGTCAAACGCCTCCTGCTCACTCATAAAACTTTGCACCCATGAATGGGCATGTGTTCCTGCTGTCGGAATTCCGAAGCGCTCTCCAGCCAGCATATTGGACGTAGCATGGAATCCGGCCACATACGAGGCACGCGCGCCCCAAATGGCCGCATCGGCTTCCTGTGCACGTCGTGTTCCGAATTCGAGCAATGTGTCCTGACTCGCCACCTGTTTAATCCGGGATGCCTTCGTTGCAATTAACGTCTGATAATTCATGAAGTTAAGTATCGCCGTCTCCACCAGTTGTGTCTCCATAATGGAGCCTTCTACCCGAATGAGCGGTTCATCAGGGAAAACGAGCGCCCCTTCCTTCATGGAATGAATTGTCCCCTGAAATGAAAACTGGAGCAACTCTTCCAGAAAGACCGGATCGTAATTTTCCTCTTGTTTGGATAAATATTTGATGTCCTCCATCGTAAAACGAAGCTGGCTGATATAATTCACAATCCGTTCCAAACCGGCAAATACGGCATATCCGTTACCAAAAGGAAGCTTGCGGAAATAGGCTTCAAACACCGCTTTTCGTTTGTGAGTTCCATTCACCCAGTGGGCGTACATCATATTGATTTGATATTTATCCGTATGTAAAGCCAGGCTAGTCGTCTGCATTTGTCTCATCCTCTCTGACTTCCGCTTGTGCCAGCAGGCCCAGCCTGCAGACACGGGTCAACATGTGGAGACTCATTGCTCAGGATTCATGATTCTGGTAAACGTAAACGTACCATTGCATAAGTCTCCGGTTTATTCCTATTCACCATATTCCCCAGCAACATAACAGTTGTTTTAACAGGATATGAGGATAGGATCAAAGGTTCGTTTACAGGTTCAAGCCTGCGAGAACGGTATCCCTCGCTTGGATCACCTGAGCCCCAAGGCTGGAACGAAAATGCCCAAGCGCCCAATCATGTCCCGCTTGATTGAAGCTCGCTACGGCATCTTCATATACCGTTATGTGAAAACCTTTATTATAAGCATCCACTGCCGTGTGCAGTACGCAAATGTCCGTACATACACCGATCAGTGCAATGTCTGTTATTCCACGTTCACGCAGTCGCAGCTCCAGATCTGTACCGCAGAATGCGCTGTATCTTGTTTTATCCATCCATCGGATCTGAGCTTTCCGTTCTTCCATGACCTGAGCCAGACGACCATAAAGCTGTCTTCCCTCCGTACCCCTGATGTTATGGGGCGGAAAAAGGACCGTTTCCGGATGGTAAGGATCACTCTCTTCATGCAAGTCCACAGCCATAATAACCTCATGCTTATTATTGCAATAAGCCTCCGTTAATGCTGCGATCGTCTCCTCAATCTCCACAGCAGGCTGCCCTACAGGCAACGAACCTGTCACAAAATCACGTGTAAAATCGATTACAATCAGTGCTTTCATCGTCCACACTCCCTTTTTGAGAATAGGTTGATCCTGATTCAATCCATTATGATTCCCTTGCAAATTAAGTATAGATCGAAAGACGAGGTACAAGCTCCGTAAAGCGATATAACTGTGCCGGACGCTGTGAGTACTGATTGGAGCTTAACAGGTTGCCCTCCTCATCCCGAACCTCTTCCACAATGCCTTTACGACTGCGAGTTGAAGTGATCTTACGAATGAAGTTTGGCTCTTCAAAATCAGGTACAACACTCTGAATCACTTGGTATAGCTCGCTTAGTGTAAAGTCACGAGGCAGGAACTGTCGTGCAATCGTCGTTTCCAGCATTTGCTGCTGAATACGTCGGTACGCATCTTCTATAATTGTCCGGTGATCGAAGGCAAGCTCAAGCTCTTGCAAGGCTTCCTGAATTGTAAACAATCCCACATCCTCGGCATCATCCGCCGCCTGACGGTGTTCCAGCATCCATTCCTCTACCAGCGCAAAAAACGCATGTGAGATAATCCATCCTCTGGGGTCACGCCCAGGCTGACTATATACATTCAAATACTCCAGATGTCCGCCATCCACACCTGTTTCTTCCATTAACTCGCGCTTTGCAGCACCATAGATGGATTCATTTTCCTGACAAAATCCACCTGGCAATGCCCATCTTCCGGCAAAAGGCCAACCTTTGCGTTTGATCAGCATCACCTTCAACTCCCGAATGGGAAGTGTCTTGGTTACCGTCTTGCGCTCCCGCTTGGTCAAGGTGAACATGACGATATCTGCGGGAACACCATCGGGGGTACGATATTTCTTGGAACTATAGGCACGTGCTGCCTGTTCATCGCTTTCAGCATTGAATTGTTCGTAGTTTTCGCTCATGGGCACCACCGACTATTCTCATTTTGATATTTTCATTATGACATAATAATATCTTTTGTCAACCTTGAGATTCCGTGCTTGGCGTTTTTGCCCGCACTACGCGGAATGTTGCGGTTGCCATGCATCCCAATGTACCCGATGCATCACGCACCTCGGATTGTGCCGTCACACTGCGACCAGCCTGATGCAGTATTGTGGACGTCACGATTAATTCGCCTTGTCTCATAGGTGCCAAAAAATGTACATTCAGATTGGTCGTCACACAACTGTCTACCTCCATTGCGGCTGTAGCTACCATGCCCATTGCCTGATCCATCAGGGATGTCAACACACCCCCATGAATAATCCCCATGGAGTTGGTGTGGTGTTCGCCCGCTGTCAGCGCGATCTGAACTTCTTTCCCGTCGCCTTTAATAAAACGACAACCGAGAAAACCCCAAAATCTTCCGCTTCCTTCTTCAACCATTTTGTCCAAAATACCCATTATTGATTTCCCCTTTAGTGCACTTTAAGTATAAAGCCCATGATGTATGTTGTTATGATGATGATTCCCAGCATTGGTTCTCTTCGTAGTTGATCTAAAGTGCTTCGTCATTATATTAAGCCTGCTCTTACGGAACAGGTCTTATCCAGTGAAGTTGTCTTGAACAGCCCACCACAAAATAACCCCACAACGTGGAGCATGATATGATCAAAAAAGGTACGGACTGCGTCCGCACCCTTCACTTCATTTACCCGCAGCTGGTCGGAGGTGAATCCGTTCCTGCCTCCACGTTCACTTTCTCGGAGACGGTATCCCGAATTACAGAAATAACAAGCTGAAGCAAATAATTGATATCGCTTTGACTTTGCTGGAACTCTGTAACCAGCGGAATGCTGTCCAGCTCTTCCTGCAGATCCTCAATTTCCTGTTCAATTTTGCTGACCATGTCTGCATTTTTGAAGCTTTCAAAAGCAACGATTTCTTTTTGTTTCTTCTTGATCGTTGCAATTAATTGCTGAATGCGTTCATGATCACGAATTTTGGACTCTGCCTGTTGGAACTGCTTCACTTCCTCGCTCGTTCCAAGCATATCAGCCAATTCTTTGGCTTTTCCCATAATGTCGTCGCGTATGACCAGATTGCGCGTATCGTAGGTAGGCATTCCATACTGGTTGTACTGCACTTCTTCCTGCGCCACTCGAAATCGCTCCATTCTATGAGATGATATAAGATGAATACTCGATGTTGCACTAAGCTTAGTTGACTGCTTGAGTGACCGCTGCGGTTACGGATCGTTCTTTCGATCGCTGTTGTCTCCAAATTTTTCAGATTGTAATGGTCTGTGGTTAAAATTTGGAGACAAAGGCGAACGCTTCGCTTCTGTAGAATCGATTCCGTCACCTTCGCTACGCTAGGCCGTAACCCGCTAAGTGCAAAAAGACATTCATCTTATTAGGTTTGTGTATTACTGATTGGCGGCTACTGGCTCTGAGAGCAGGTTGCCTCGAATATAGAAAGTCATTGGATCGGTGATTTCCACATGTACGAAAGTACCGATCAAATCTTTAGGTCCTTCAAAATGCACCAGCTTGTTGCTGCGTGTACGCCCTGCCAGAACATTGGAATTCCGTTTGCTCTCACCCTCGACGAGCACCTCAACAACCTTGCCACGCTGCTTTTCATTGCTGCTGTGGCTGTATGCGTTAATCGTCTCGTTCAAGCGTTTTAAACGTTCTTTCTTCACGTCCATTGGCACGTTGTCCTCCATCACCGCAGCAGGTGTACCTTCACGCGGAGAGTAGATGAATGTATAGGCAAAGTCGTAACCGACTTCCTTGACCAGTGACAGCGTATCTTCAAACTGTTCTTCCGTTTCCCCAGGGAAACCAACGATAATATCCGTGGTTAACACGACATCCGGAATCGTAGTTTTGATTTTGTCAGCAAGCTTCAGGTAGTGTTCCCGACTGTACTTGCGGCTCATACGTTTCAACACTTCCGTGCTGCCAGACTGCACAGGCAGATGGATGTGTTCCACCAGATTCCCGCCCTTCGCAAGCACCTCAATCAGATGATCATCGAAGTCACGTGGATGGCTGGTCGTAAACCGGACTCGTGGAATATCGATTTTGCGGATATCATCCATCAGGTCACCGAAGCTGTACTTAAGATCCGTGAAGTCCTTACCATAGGCGTTAACGTTCTGACCAAGCAGTGTGATTTCCTTGAAGCCTTGTCTTGCCAGTTCACGAACTTCGGCAATAACATCTTCCGGACGTCGACTGCGCTCTTTCCCCCGTGTGAACGGGACGATGCAATATGTACAGAACTTGTCGCAACCATACATAATGTTCACCCAGCCGCGCATGCCCTCACGTTTTTTCGGCAGGTTCTCGATGATATCGCCTTCCTTGGACCATACCTCAACAACCATTTCTTTACTAAACAGCGCTTCCTGAATCAGATGTGGCAGCCGATGTACATTGTGTGTACCAAAAATCATATCCACAAAGCCATGCTTCTGCATGATCCGGTTCACAACGCCCTCTTCCTGTGACATGCAACCACACACACCCAGCAACAAGCCTGGACGCTCAGTTTTCAGGGTTTTCAGGTGGCCCAGCTCACCAAACACTTTATCTTCCGCATTTTCCCGGATTGCACACGTGTTTAACAGAATAATATCTGCCTCTTTGCGATCCTCAGTAGCCTGATACCCCATCGATTCAAGCAATCCTTTGATGGTCTCTGAATCATGCTCGTTCATCTGGCATCCATACGTATATACGATATAGTGTTTGCCTTTCCCCACGTTTTTCAGTTCATCGGGTACGGCCGTTTCGTAAAGCACCTGGACGTCTTCCTTGCCCCGTTGTTTCTCCTGACGATGATTGGGTTCCGACTTGATGTTAATCTCCCGGCCCCGGATTCTTATCTTTTTGCTGAATTCATCTTGCGAAATTACTTTGGCATCGGAGAAATCAAAATATTGGGAGTAATCCTTTTTTGAGTCTTTAGCCATTTCCTTCGGTCACTCCTTACAGCCTCTATTAATAAAAAATCGTTATTTCATCTTGTTTCACGTGATTTGCACGCTTTATACATCAAAAGAGCATTACAGCAAATTATAACATGAATTGGGCTGTAGTTCCACATCCAAAGCCGCTGCCCCTTCGCCTATCCCGAAATCTGCGCAGGTCTGCTGAACAGCCCGAAAACACACAAAAACCCGAGCTATCCTCAGGTCGAATGTAGCGACGCTGTGGATATACTCAGGTTTATACGTTTATTCAAGCCCCATAGTCAGGGCTGAAGATTGTTCCATGTGATTAGTCGATGATTTCAGCAGTATCGCCGTTACGCGCGCCAGCTGCGTTAGCTTCATCCGTATCAATATGCATGTCCAGTGCAAAGGAATCCGATACACGAGCCAGTACATTTTCCAGTACCAGACCACGATCTCCACCCAGGCGAACTTTCAGCATTTGTTTGTCCTCGATACCCCATTTAGCAGCATCAGAAGTATGGAAGTGGATGTGACGAGCAGCAACGATAACCCCTTTATCAATGGTTACTTCGCCAGCAGGTCCTTTAATTGTGATACCTGGAGTACCTTCGATACTTCCGGATTCACGTACAGGTGCTTTAACACCAATAGCGAAAGAGTCTGTCATCGAGATTTCCAGTTGTGTTTCAGGACGAACAGGTCCAAGGATACGCACTTTATCAAACTGTCCTTTCGAACCAATAACCGCTACGGTTTCGTTAGCAGCATATTGTCCAGGTTGGGACAGAGGTTTAAACTCAGTCAATTCATAGCCTTTACCAAACAAAATTTCAACGTGCTCTTGAGATACATGAATGTGACGGGCAGATACGCCCACAGATACTGTTTTGCTCATTGTGAATTTCACTCCTTGTTTATCTATGGCCTGTAGACAGGCTCTTAACAATCCTATGGTATTATACCCCTTTTTGAAGTGAAATGAAAACGAACTGCTGAAAATTCATGAAATACACTTATTTTGCAGTCATTATATCCTGAATTTAGTAATTTCACTGCTGTAACATAGACTTTAGACTTTTCTGCTTTCATTCCGTTTTCTTCAGAAGACTCTTCAGGAGACTCTTCAACTTACCAACAGCTTCTTCATTTTGAATGTTCCATCTTCAAGTTTTTCTCCGGCAGGTTTTCTCCTAAATAACGCATCGCATTGCCCCACATCCAACCGTGAACCAGTGATTCGTTGTAATGCTTAAGCAGCGTATTAATTAGCTTCGGATATTGCCCGGTATGTTCAAGCTCATGAATATACGTAGATATCCCGTCAAAATCAGACCCCATCATCAGATGATGCTCCCCACCCAGGGAACAAATCTGCTCAATATGTGGCAACAGATCTTCGATACGCACTTCGCCTTCCTGCTTCACAAACCAAGGCACAAACGTCAGTCCAATACGTCCTTCCCGGGCAATAATGGCTCGAATCTGATCATCCTTCAGATTGCGGACATGCGGGCATATGGCATAACTGTTGGAGTGAGAAGCGATAAAAGGACGCTTACTTAGGTCAGCAAGTTCCCAGAACCCTTTTTCGGTCAGATGTGATACATCCAGCAGCATGCCGATTTGGTTACACAGGTGAACCAGCTCCCTGCCCTTCTCTGTCAGTCCAGCCCCGCGTTTCTCCAATACACCATCCGCTGCCCAATTGGCATAGTTCCAGGTCAGCCCAACAATCCGCACACCCATCTGATAACATAACTCCAGATAAAAAAGATTACCCTCCAGCCCATCGACACCTTCCAGTGTAAGCAGTCCCCATGGTTTGTCCGTCTGCCCTACCTGCGTAAGCTGTTCCCGCCATAATAGGCTATGTGTGCCTTCAGATCGTTCTTTGGTCATCTCCACTCGTTTGCGGTAGATGTCCAACTGGCCCATCACATGTTCAAACTTGCCTCTGCCCAGCACTTCGGGCAAATAGATGGCAAAGGCCTGTAAACCAATGTTGCCTGCTCTCATACGTTCCAGATTCACATCCAGCTGTGAAGCATTTTCAAATGAACAGCTAGGGTTCATTTGCATTTTACTCAAAGCATCACAATGAAAATCGGCTACTCGCCAGTTGTGCATCACAATCTCTCCTTCTACACGGTTATGAAAAACAAAACGCAAAAAAACCTGTCTACTTGTAAACAGGTTCAATGCATAAGTGCATGTATTATCTGGGCTCCACAATCAGCTTAATGGCCGTTCGGTCCTCGCCGTCGATCACAATGTCTGTAAAAGCTGGAATACAAATCAGGTCAACCCCGCTTGGTGCTACAAATCCCCGGGCTATCGCTACCGCTTTAATGGCTTGGTTCAGTGCTCCCGCTCCAATTGCCTGCAGTTCAGCATTTCCACGTTCACGAAGAACCCCTGCAAGAGCGCCGGCTACAGAATTAGGATTGGACTTTGCTGAAACTTTTAATACATCCATGGTAAGTACCTCCCTGGGAATGTTGAAAGTTTGTTTCCACTTACTAGATGTTATTCGCGGGAGGCAAAAAAATTCCTTCTTTTTAGACGGGTTTCCCTGCAAAATGGGACATTACCCCTATTCCATGCGCCACTCGTCCTCCATCAGACGAATTTTCTCAATGCGAGTTGCAGCGCCTGTGGCTTCATCAATCTCCACAAAAACACCGTGGAAATGCCATTTGCCATCGTCAACGACAAAACGTACCGGAAGCTGGGTATAGAACTTGCGAAGCACCGCTTCACGCTCCATGCCCAGTATGCCGTCACGCGGCCCTACCATGCCCGCATCGGTTAAATAAGCTGTTCCTCCTGGCAAAATACGATCATCATTGCTCTGCACATGTGTATGTGTACCCACGACCAGCGATGCACGTCCATCCAGATGCCAGCCCATGGCAATCTTCTCTGACGTTGCTTCAGCATGCATATCGACGAGAATGCATTTATGATCTTGACGTAGTTCATCCACAATTTCATCGGCAGCGCGAAATGGACAATCCAGAGCAGGCAGGAACGTACGCCCTTGCAGATTGACAATCGCCAGCTCCTTGCCTTCGCCTTTGACTACCGTGTAACCGCGCCCCGGTGTTCCCGGAGGAAAGTTCGCAGG
The DNA here is from genome assembly GCF_030433635.1 of Paenibacillus vandeheii. Taxonomy (NCBI): domain Bacteria; kingdom Bacillati; phylum Bacillota; class Bacilli; order Caryophanales; family Paenibacillaceae; genus Paenibacillus; species Paenibacillus vandeheii. The sequence goes on along the minus strand of NZ_JAROCD010000020.1, from coordinate 15,182 downwards.
ACGAATCATGCGAGGTTCATCATCTATAAAATCAAAAATGTCCTTATTGTCCCAGGTATGGTTACCAAGGGTGATGCCATGCACACCCCAGTTGAAAAATTCATTCGCAATTGCACCGGTAATGCCCCGGCCTGCCGCTGCATTTTCCCCATTTACAATGACTACATGTGGCTTATACTTCGTTTTGAGGTAGGGTAAGTTTTCCTTTAACGCCTTACGCCCCACATTCCCTACAATATCACCAATAAACAAAACTTTCATTTTACTGCCTCCTTAATCCCTACCAAGCGCAGCCTTCTTCAAAGCATCCAAAACTTCGCAGGACCTCTATCTCTTGCTCATCATTTTATTATGAAAATGCCTTTAACAGGCTATCAACAGGAAAAGTGGCCCACTACTGCGGCCACTTTTCCGTAATGCTCTATTTTGCGTATTCAACCGCACGGGTTTCCCGGATGACGGTGACCTTGATGTGACCCGGATAATCGAGTTCGTTCTCAATCATCTTCGTAATGTCACGCGCGAGGCGGAATGCTTCGGCATCGTCGATTTTCTCAGGCTGTACCATAACGCGAACTTCGCGTCCGGCCTGAATAGCGTACGATTTCTCGACACCTTCGAACGACTCCGAAATCTCTTCCAGCTTCTCCAGTCGCTTGATATACGTTTCCAGCGTTTCGCGGCGTGCGCCTGGTCTTGCTGCGGAGAGCGCATCTGCTGCGCCAACCAACATCGCAATAACCGAAGTCGCTTCGCAATCCCCGTGATGGGACGCGATACTGTTGATTACAACCGGATGTTCTTTGTATTTCTTCGCTAGTTCCACGCCGATTTCGACGTGTGATCCTTCCACTTCGTGATCCAGCGCTTTACCGATGTCATGCAATAGACCTGCACGTCTTGCCAGGGTTACGTCTTCTCCGAGTTCGCCAGCCATCAGTCCAGCCAGATAAGCGACTTCCATCGAATGTTTCAAGACGTTTTGACCATAGCTTGTACGGAACTTCAACCGGCCCAAAATTTTAATCAAGTCCGGATGCAGACCATGCACGCCCACTTCAAAGGTAGCTTGCTCACCGTATTCACGGATACGCTCATCCACTTCTTTGCGGGATTTCTCCACCATCTCTTCAATCCGTGCCGGGTGAATACGTCCATCAGCCACCAATTTTTCGAGGGCAGTACGGGCGATTTCACGGCGAATCGGGTCAAAGCCCGACAGAATAACTGCTTCTGGCGTATCATCGATAATGAGGTCAATCCCGGTAAGGGTTTCAAGCGCACGGATGTTACGTCCTTCACGACCGATAATCCGGCCTTTCATTTCTTCATTTGGCAAGGTAACAACGGATACCGTTGTCTCTGCCACGTGGTCAGCCGCACAGCGTTGGATGGCGAGTGTAATAATCTCGCGGGACTTTTTGTCCGCTTCTTCCTTCGCTTGCTGTTCAATGTCCTTGATCATTTGAGCCGTCTCATGACGAACTTCCTGTTCTACGTTGGACAGTATGATACTGCGTGCGTCTTCCATGGTGAGGTTGGATATGCGCTCCAGCTCCGTCACCTGGTTTTTGTAGATCATCTCGATCTGCTGCTGTGTCTCATCAATTCGTTTCTCTTTGTTAGCCACTTGCTCTTCTTTGCGTTCGAGCGATTCCAATTTTTTATCCAGCGACTCTTCTTTTTGCAACAATCGTCTTTCTTGTCGTTGAATTTCGTTCCGACGTTCACGAGTGTCTTTTTCAGCTTCAGCGCGAATGCGATGAATTTCGTCCTTCGCTTCCAGCACCGTTTCTTTCTTCAGTGCTTCTGCCTCTTTCTTCGCGTTCTCCACGATTTGTACGGCAGCTTCTTCCGCACTGGAGATCTTAGCTTCTGCAAGAGATTTGCGAATAAAATATCCTACTCCGAACCCAATGAATAGCGCGGCAACAACGAGAACGATCATGATTGCAGTTGGCATACTGTTCACCTCCTCGTTGGTTCCTCCAAGGCATTCCTTGGGTCAATTTGCAGTTTTCAAACCTTACATATTTTTGGGAATAACGAATACTTACGGCGATCCCCCGCCGATTTTCATTTCAAGTGTACATGTCTCCACGCACTATTCACCGTTTCCGGCAAACCCATAATCATGAATGGTATAAATCTTCAAAAACAGAAACCGCTTTTTTGGAAGGAAAAAGGGTTGTCCATTTCTTACAGACTCATGTCCATTTTAGTATTTGACGAAAGAAATTGTCAAGAGAATGCAGTATAGTAAGTCCAGCCTGCTAATCCCATAACAATGCTTCGTCATCTTCGGGGTCCCCCGCCTCATCTTCTTCAATTAAACAATTCACGACCCGACGCACCATATCCATGGAAAAACCTCGTCGCATCAAGAAGGGAAGCGTTTTACGTTTCTTCTCCTGGATGTCTCCTTTGACCTGATTCCATTTTTTGCGTCCGGCGGTCAAAGCTGTCTCAAATTCTGTATCCGTACTTACACCTTCCAGCGCTTCAGCAATCAGCTCACTGGCAATGCCCTTCTGACGCAGCTCTTGCCTTATCCACAGTTTCCCCTTCCGCTGGCCCTCCATACGCTGACGTGTCCATTCCTTCGCAAACAGTTCATCATCGACCAAATTCTCCCTCTCAAGCCGATCCAGGGCCTCTTCAATCAACGGTGCAGCAAACTCTTTTTGACGAAGTTTCTGACTTAATTCGTGACGAGTGCGGGGTTTATGTTCCAGATATCGTAAAGACTGCACATACGTCCGCTGTCGCTCATCCGCTACAATGATATCTTCCAAGTCCTTCTTCAGAAATGTATTTCCTCGGGTCATCCGATATTTAATCATTACATCTTCAAGCACCGTGATTGAATATAAACCAAAGGTAATCCGGTAACGAGCTTCTCTGCTCTTCGTTCGTTCGACCCGTGTGATGGTAAGTTCTTCGTTATCCGGGAATTGCGATATTCCTTCAAGTTCTGCTTCTTCGTATAATTCTTCATCATGTTGATCCATTCAGTTCTCCCCTTCCATCATTTTGTGTCTGAACTGCATGACCTAAGTGAAAGCACACAGCAAAACAAAAGACTTCTTTACATACGCCTAGCATGTCTCCGATGGAAACGCAGCTTCACTAAACGCTCTGCTATCTCACTGAAGACATCTAACGCTAATACAAAAGGCCGGAAACGATGTCCGGCCTCACACTAACAGTAAGCGTGCCAACAGCCCCTGTCCATTTGGACAGAGGCTGTTGGACAGCGAGAGTACACACCCAACACCTTAGCAGCTAGATTGAGCCAAGCTCAATCAGGCTAGCTTTGGGAGTCAAGAGGGCTTATTCGTTAATTTCAAATAATTCTTGTTCTTCTGCCGCTTCTTTTTGTTGATCTTCACTAGTAGGCGCAGGAACTGCAGTAGTCAAGTTGCTGGCTACACGGATTTTTTGCTCAATGACTTGAGCAATATCTGCATGCTCTTTCATGAACTGCTTCGCGTTCTCACGTCCTTGACCCAAACGTTCGCCTTCGTAAGAGTACCACGCACCACTTTTGTTAACGATGTCCAGCTCTGTACCAATGTCGATGATACTGCCTTCTCTCGAAATACCTTCACCGTACATAATGTCCACTTCCGCTTGTTTAAACGGCGGTGCCACTTTATTTTTTACAACTTTGATACGGGTACGGTTACCGATGATGTCATTGCCTGATTTAATACTCTCAATACGACGTACATCCAGACGTACTGTAGAGTAGAATTTCAGGGCACGACCACCAGGTGTTGTCTCCGGGTTACCAAACATAACACCGACTTTTTCACGAAGTTGGTTAATAAAGATTGCGATGGTTTTGGATTTGCTAATTGCACCAGACAGTTTACGCAGCGCCTGAGACATCAGACGCGCTTGCAAACCGACATGGGAATCACCCATTTCGCCTTCAATTTCTGCTTTTGGTACCAATGCAGCAACCGAGTCAATAACGACAATATCCACAGCACCACTACGTACAAGCGCTTCTGCAATTTCAAGCCCTTGCTCACCCGTATCTGGCTGGGACAGAAGCAACTCATCAATGTTAACACCCAGTTTGCTTGCATATTGCGGGTCAAGAGCATGCTCTGCATCGATAAATGCAGCTTGTCCACCCGCTCTTTGTACTTCAGCAATCGCATGCAATGCAACAGTTGTTTTACCAGATGATTCAGGTCCATATATTTCAACAATACGGCCTTTAGGCAAGCCGCCTGTTCCTAATGCAATATCCAGAGCCAAGGAACCGCTGGGTATAATTTCCACATTCATGTGAGTCGACTCACCCAGTTTCATGATGGATCCTTTACCAAATTGCTTCTCTATTTGACGGAGCGCCATATCAAGCGCGGCACGACGGTCTGACAATAAGCTCACACCCTTTACTGTTTATAAGATAATGATACCTTGTTTTAACACGTTTGCCAAGCTTTTTTTCGAACATACATTCGTTTTTTTTGTGAAGGCCGAGGCGCCTCTTCCTCAAGGAAACTTTCCATTAAACAGAAAAAAGAACCGTAAACAAGGCTGTAAAGCCTAATTCTACGGTTCTTCCGTCTTCCTTTATTATACTTGCTTGGCTTAGCAAATGCAATCCGAGCCGTGAACTAGTCCATCTCCACAAGCTTGCGCCACAAACGGTAAAGAATCGCTTTCGCTGAACGGATTCGAACCGTCTCGCGATTGCCATTAATACGCAGTTCATGAATTTCTGTCTCTTTACCACGCTCCGCCAGAGCGATAAATACAAGTCCTGGCGGTTTGCGCTCGGAATAACCAGGTCCCGCAACCCCTGTAACTGACAAACCGAAATCTGCATCCCCAATCATGCGAATCTGCTCTGCCAGCACTTTGGCCACTTCCGGGCTCACTGCGCCCGGTGCATCTTCACCTTCCAGATAGGCATGCGGCACATGGAGCAGCTTTTCCTTAATTTCATTGGAGTAACATACAATTCCGCCCTTAAGCATCGACGCACTGCCAGGAACGGATGTCAGGCTCTGCATGACGAGCCCTCCTGTACAGCTCTCAGCCGCGCTAAGGGTCAGACCCATATCAGACATCATGGTCACAATTGTGTACTCTATAGGCACGTCCTCATTCGCGTAGAGATGCTCTGGCAATCGTTCTCGAATCTGCACTTCCATTGCATCCAGCTTCAGCTTCGCCTCACTCTCACTTGGAGCCTTTGTGGATACACGTACCGTAACTTCTCCCTCACTTGCATACGGTGCAATGGTAGGATCTGTCTGTGTATCAATCAGATCAAGGAGCCGGTCTTCCAATGCCGATTCACCGATTCCTGCAAATTTCAGCATTTTTGAATAGATGGGCATTTCTTCAGTCAGTACATGCTGGAACAACCAGGGCTTAACCTCCTGTTCAAACATTGGAATCAGCTCTTTCGGTGGTCCAGGCATCACAACGTAATGTTTACCATTATCAGTGATCGCATTTCCTGCGGCAAGGCCTGTTTCATTCGCCAGCGGTGTCCCGCCTTCTATAACAATTGCCTGACGACGATTGTTTTCCGTCATATCTACATTTCGATCTCGGAAGAAGCCCTCAATTTTGTCCATAGCCATTCGATCTATATGCAGCTTGCGGTTCAATACCGCCGCGATCGCATCCTTAGTCAGGTCATCCTGTGTAGGACCGATGCCTCCTGAAAATAAAATGACATCTGCACGACCCTGAGCGATGCGTATCGCGTCACTAAGTCGATTTAAATTATCACCAACCACCGTTTGGAAATATACATCAATCCCGATCGCAGCCAATTCACGGGATAGATATCGGGCATTGGTATTCACAATTTGTCCAAGCAACAATTCTGTGCCAACTGCAATGATTTCTGCCTTCATTCAGCATCCTCCTGTACACGTGGTGAGTGATCAAAGGGCAATAGGATAATTTCCTATTGCCCTTCGTACAAATCATTTCTTCATGCTTCCCCATTTAACCGCAAACCGTTACACCTTTGATAAATGAAGCAAATTTTTGTTTTTGATAAAGTAATCAATACCTGACCAAATCGTAATAATTGCTGCAGCCCAAACGGCGATAACGTCCATGTGAATACCCGTGAATGAGAACGGGAAATTATTCAACAGCAGCAGCACAATCGCGACAATTTGCACGACAGTCTTCAGTTTGCCCCAGGCACTTGCCGCAACAACCGAACCATCCAGTAATGCAATCTGACGCAGGCCGGTAACCGCAAACTCACGACTAATAATAACCACAGCAATCCAGGAATCCAACTTACCCATTTCTACAAGAGAAATCAGCACCGCAGTAACCAACAATTTGTCAGCCAGCGGATCAAGCAATTTTCCCAGGTTGGTGACCATATTATTTTTCCGCGCCAGATAACCGTCAATTCCATCCGTGCTTGCCGCAATGATAAAAATGACAGCAGCAATCAATTGATTATACGGAAGCGATAAGCTCCCCAATTGCAACGGCTCTGGATAGAACGGAAAATCTACGAGCAGGAACACCATCAAAAAAGGGATTAAGCAAATTCGTGCAAGCGTAATCCGGTTGGGTAAATTCACAAGACGCCCTCCCTCTTATCCTTCATTACTCCAAACATTCATCTTAATCCCGTGTTCATCATCCGGAACATGAAATTTACAGTTTCACTGTCAAATCAGCACTAAAGTGCTCTCACTATGTAAAAACGCAAAAATAAAGTCAACCGTTCAAACGCAAAACCGTTTTAAACGTTCCGGTGACTTTCAGAAGATGTACTGCTTTTCACAAAGTCAGCAAACGATGATGACTGGGCTTTGATGCTTATCTGCCAGCAATGCACACTTAGTATAATATACGCCAATTGCAGTGTCAAAAAACATGCAAGTTACAATGAGTAAATATTACTTAAAGTTTGTATATTGCAGATCCAGAGGTAGATTGGCCCCGTTCAACAACTGCATCACTGCTTGCAAATCATTCTTACTTTTACCTGTTACCCGGAGCTGATCTCCCTGAATCTGACTCTTCACTTTCATCTTGGAGTCACGAATCAAAATATTGATTTTTTTAGCGATATCCTGATCAATTCCCTGCTTGAAATTCAAACGCTGGCGGACTGTGCCTGAAGAAGCCGGCTCTACTTTTGCATAATCAATGTTTTTTAAAGGTAAACCCCGCTTAGCCATCTTGGATTGAAGCACATCGATAACAGCCTTGAGTTTGGTCTCATCATCAGATACGATCGTTAACGCATCCTTATCCAGTTTCAGACTGCTCTTGCTGCCCTTGAAGTCATAACGCGTGCCAATTTCCTTTTCCGTTTGTGTAACGGCATTTGTCAATTCCTGCAAGTCCATTTTGGACACGATATCAAATGAATTTTCTGAACTCAAACCAGTCACCCTTTCAGTAATCATATGTTATGTAACATTATAGAGGATACGCCAAGCAAAAGTCTAATTTTACGAGGGTTTTCAAATTAAAAAAAGCATTTTTGGCTGCCACTTGAGATGGTTGCCAAAAATGCTTTCCGTGCGGCTGCCATTCTAATAACGGCTGCGATTAGGCTGTCTGAACATGTCGAGCACACCCAGAAGCACATGTGCAAGTCCAAAACCCAAAATTCCGTAACCCCAGGCAGTTGGAGTCAAGTAATAACCCAGGAGGCTGACAATGATCCCCAAACCTGTTACGATCCAGCTGACTGTCACAGCCATCCACCTCACTTCACCAAAAGTTGACTGCAAGTTAAGACAAGGTTAGTGTCTCCCGCAGAAACTTTGGTTATTCGCCGCCAGTGCCAGAGCTTCCTTCGGTAGTGCTTCCTGTTCCGTTCGTCGTAGTGCCTTCAGTTGTACCAGTGGAAGACGTATCCTCACCAAGTCTTAACCGAATGCGGTTCGTCGCTTTTCCGTCTGTCACAACCTGCCCTGCAACCTCAATTGTAGTTGCGGCAGCGTAACCCGACTTGATGTACATTCCTGCACTATCCAATTCGAAGGTATAGCTGTCTCCCTCAGCGGTGTTGCCGTACTCCAACTTTTCTCCGCTAGAGTTCTCGCCCTTGTACACTTCCAGCCAACTATGCCCCGTTGCTTTAATCGTAACCGTCACAGGCTGTCCTGCGCTGCCGTTCACTTTAAAGTTGGTAATGTTGCCTGATTTCCCGTCTTCAGCAACAGTTACAGCAGTTGATGGCGTATCCGTTGGGTTCTGATTTTCATCAGACGTTTGCCCATCTGTTTGTCCATCTGTCTGACCATCCGTTTGTCCATCGCTCTGTCCCTCTGCCGTTCCACCACCGTTACCACCGGCCTGGCCTTCGCTACCTGATTCAGCCGGAGGATTAGAAGCCTGACCGTTATCTGTAGGCTCATCCGGTTTATCTTGAGGCTGCTGCTGGCTGTCTGTGATCTTCGTTTGATCCAGCCCTTGTGTATCGGAATCATCCTTGTTCATCACCATATACACGTACAACAGCACAAGAATCAACACCGGGAAAGTCCACATCAGTGCAACAGACATCCAGCGGTTACTGCGCTCTACCGGACGACTTGAACGCTTCTGAATAACCGGCTCCATTGTTGCTTCCGCTTCTTCCGCAGGTACATCTTTCTTATGTCCCTCCAGCAGCTCATCAGGATTCAGCCCCACCGTTTCCGCATAGGTTTTGATAAATGCACGAACATAGAAGCTTCCAGGCAGCACTTTGTAGTCTCCTGCCTCTATTGCCTCCAAATACCTCTTGCGAATTTTAGTCATTTCCTGCACATCGTCAAGACTCATCCCTTTTTGCAGCCGGGCCTCTCTTAACTGCTGACCCAGTTCAGACATGCCATCTCCTCCTTATGTTTATCTCTATAGTTGTTGCTTATCTATTTCATGATCCCGTACGGAGCGTTACAGTTCGTCGGTGTAGCTGGCCGTAAACGTATCATAAATAATTTCTTCATTCGGACTGTTGCGGAGTTCAATAATAATGTCAAAATCGTTAAAATCATATTCGGACTCCTGAACAAAAATATCTGGATGTTCAATGACCTTCGTGCTAGGCATCGTCATGATATCCTGTAACAAATTATAATGACGTTCGCTTGAACGAATGGTACTCACAATTCCGTCAATGATAAAAACATTGTTTGGGTTCAATTCGTCCTCGGATAGCTGACTTCTTATGGTCTGACGAAGAAGTGTGGAGGAAACAAATGTCCACCGTTTCATTGCACATACGCTACCTGCAATAATGGATTCCGTTTTACCCACACGCGGCATTCCACGCAAACCAATAACCTGATTGCCTTCCCTCTTAAATACTTCACCCAAAAAGTCCACAAGTAACCCAAGTTCATCCCGAGTGAAACGAAATGTCTTGCGATCATCAGAATCACGATCAATATATCGACCGTGGCGTACAGCCAGAATATCCACCAGTTTCGGTTGACGCAAAGCAGACACAGTTATGCTGTTCACTTTGCCAAGCATTTCACCCAGCAGACGAATCTTCTCGTCATCGTCCGATTCAAGCAGCATGCCCCGGGTTTTGCCTTCAACACCGTTAATGGTCAATATATTTACTTCAAGCATCCCCAGCATTGAGGCAATATCCCCTAATAGACCAGGTCTGTTCTTATGTATTTTATACTCCATATACCATTGTTTAGATTCCATTTAAACACCCCGTAAAGCATTATTCCACATTATTCGACAGTATCAGAACGTGTCCATTGGACAACAATCTGAGATATCTTCTAAAAATGGGTCACGTTAATGATATATAAAATGAAAATGAATTACAAGAACAGGTCTGTAATCATTGTGTAATCATTAGAGAAAAGCCCCCTTGCGGGAGCTTTCCATCTGAAAATCCTATGCGTTTTGTTTGGCCAATTTGACCATCAGGCACGCAATCGTACGACGTTCGTTCTCGTCGCCGACTTCCCATAGTTCTTTCAACGCCCGGTTGGAAGGGTTCGCCGGATCTACTTTCTCATCCAGGAAGTCACCAATTTCATACGCAAGTTTGTTGATGGTTTCTTCATTCATCCCCATCTTCTCTGCTTGCTGTACGCGGTCACCCAAAAACTTCTTCCAAGTATCAAAACTCGTGAGCACCGTTTTTTCTGTTGACATGATAAATCCTCCTTTGCTGTCGCATGAGATTTAAAATCAACAGTTGTAATATGTGCTTCCCGGCCATTTTATATACGAGCATTTTTGAATTCATCGAAGATCTGCTTCAAATCAACAATTTCCATCAGTACACTACCCCGAAGAGTAATCAACATTGAATTTGACTCAGTTATTACGTGAGCCAGCCCCCATTTGGACTTATAATCTGCCCGTTAATATAGCCTGACTCAGGAAGTGCAAGGAAGTAGACCAGTGATGAGATTTCATCTGGCTGGGCAAGTCTTCCTGCAGGAATTTCCTCTTCCAGCATCTTTAGTTCATCCTGATCCAGATGGTTTAACATGGATGTTTGAACGGCACCCGGAGCTACAGCATTCACCGTCACTCCAGAGGGAGCCAACTCTTTGGCAAGAGCTTTGGTGAATGCATTTACACCGCCTTTGGTCGTAGAATACAACACTTCACAAGAGGCACCTGACAGTCCCCAGATCGACGACACATTAATGATTCGACCGTATCTTTGAGAGATCATGTGAGGCATCATTTCCTGTGTACACAAGAACGTGCCTTTCAGGTTGATCGCCATAACTTCATCCCAGATCTCTTCGGTAACGTCGGACAGCAATCCATAATGTGATATTCCTGCATTGTTCACCAGAATATCCGGCATCAGCCCATGTGATTCCAGCTTCTCACGCATACGTTCGATCTGTTCCCGGCTGCGAAGATCAGCAGACACCGTCATGACTTTACCACTGCCCTGTTCCATACATCTTCTCGCAGCTTCATTAGCTGCTTCATGCGATTTCATATAGTGAATTACGACATTCATGCCCACCTTGGCAAAGCGCTCCGCAATGGCTGCTCCAATGCCTCCGCTAGCGCCTGTTACAAGTACCGTCATTTCCCCGATTGGCTTCAATTGTCCTGTTCCCCTCTCCATATTAAGGACTCACGACAAGCGATATCGCCAGCTGATCCCAACGAATATGCTCTTTCAATCTGCGGTTTACCTCTTCCAGCGTGAGCGATTCATACAACGGGAGCATATTGAAAAAATCACCACCGCGGAATTGCTGCCGCGTGAATTCATTTGCAATGTTTTCCGGTGAATTAAGCATGCGCAAATATCCACCTATTTTCTTTTTGCGTGCGCGCTCAAAATCGGTTGCATCGAACCCTTTTTCCACAATAGCATCAACTTCTTCACGGATGCGGGCAAGCAGCTGATCCGGGTCTTTGGTGTCCCCGCCAATAGCAGAAAAAGCATATTGCGGTGAACTGTTATATTCATGTCCAAAGCTGTCCGAAATCAGGTCTTCATCATACAGTTTTTGAAATAGCGGGGTACTGGAACCAAAGAGCAAATCCATCATCAATTTGGTTGTCATATCCCGACGTAACAGCTCTTCTCCTGTAAGTCCCACATCGGTTTCCTTGAAACCAAACAAACATTTGGGCAGGGACACAGCCAATTTGGATTCACGTCTCGCTTCCCCCACCTGCTCAGGTTCCTGTTCAAATATCCGCTCAATTCGACCTTGAGGCTTATAATTTTTCTCCGCCTGGTTCGAACGAACCATATCCAGCACTTCCTGCGGGTCTACTCCACCCACGACAAACAGAAGCATGTTGCTTGGATGATAAAAAGAGTTGTAGCACGTATACAACGTTTCTTTGGTTATGGTGCCAATGGATTCAACGGTTCCTGCGATATCAATGTGAACGGGATGTTTCTGATACATCGCCTCAATCAAGCCAAAATAAACGCGCCAATCCGGATTATCAGCATACATATTAATTTCCTGGGCGATAATCCCTTTTTCCTTTTCCACATTCTGATCGGTGAAGTAAGGATTTTGCACAAAATCAACTAATGTTTGTATATTTTCATTGACGTGTTCCGTCGCCGAAAACAAATAAACGGTCTGGTCGAAACTGGTAAAAGCATTGGCAGACGCTCCATGAGAAGCAAATGTGGCAAAAATATCACCCGTTGGTTCTTCAAACATTTTGTGTTCCAGAAAATGAGCAATCCCGTCCGGAACCTTCACTTCTTCCTTTCCTTCAACCTGAAAATGATTGTCGACCGAGCCGTATTTGGTTGCAAATGTGGCATATGTTTTCTGGAAACCCGGTTTAGGCAAAATATAAACATGCAGCCCGTTATCCATTACTTCGTAATAAAGCGTTTCCTGCAAACGATCGTAAGTTATGCTCTCCACCGACTATTCCTCCTTCTCATCACGCAAGAAATAAATCGTATCCAGACGGAATTTTTCTGCCGCCTCACGAACATTTTCTTTGCTGATCTGTTCTACCTGGTCCAGCAGTTCCTCGGCGGTTCTCTCTTTGCCGGACAACTGCCGATTGAAATCATAAGCGATCAGCTCAAATGCAGAGTCCTGCATTTCCCTAAGCAAATTCCGGATCATTGCCTTGGTCTGGGACATTTCCAAATCAGTAATATTCCCGTTCTTCATTTCATCCAGCTGCTGCTTGATAATTTTGACCGCTTTTTCGTAATTGGGAATTTCAATCCCGGATTGGATCGTTGCAATACCTTTATGTCCGTCATAACGGGAAGAGGCATAATACGCCAGACTTTCTTTTTCACGAACATTAACAAACAGCTTGGAATGAGGATATCCGCCGAGAATGCCGTTATACATCAAAGCTGCTGCATACTGCGGATCACCATAAGTGATGGACGTACGAAGTCCCATATTCAGCTTCCCCTGATTAACATTAAGCCGTTCTACAACGGTTTGCACTTCTTTATCTCCACGAACCGCTTCCTGTGTGTGATAATCGGAAGAGGTCACACGGTCTACATTGAAATATCGCTGAACCAGGCTTTCTACCTCTTCCAGCGTGGTGTCGCCCACCACATACAAGTCCATACTTGCCTGCTGCAACCATTCCTGATACGAAGCTGTCAATGTTTCTGGATCTATGCCCGGCAAATCTTTGCGTTCACCAAGCGGGTGCAGGCGGTAAGGTTCGTTTTTACACATCTCCTCAATACTGCGTTCAGCAGCATAACGCATTTTGTCATTGACGATAGACTCCAGCATTTTGCGAACAGTCTCCCGCTCAGCATGTACGTAAGAGGTTCGGAAATGTCCATCCTCCTGTGCGGGGCGTGTAAGCACCTCTCCAAGGAAAGCAAAAGAACGATCCAACAACTGCTCGTCCCCGCCAACAAAGGAATCATTAATGGTGTCCATACGGAACTGTACGATCTGGTAATCTCCACGTTTATAAACATCAAAGCCAAAACCCGCTCCATACAAATGTTCCAACTGTTCACGAAATTGCGTTGTTTCCGGATAGGATTCGGTCCCGCGCCGAAGTACGAAAGGTGTTAAGGCTACTTTGGTAACCGTATCTTCTTGCAGAGGAACCCCTGCGTAAAGTGATATCGCATATGTCTTAAACCGCTTCGTAGGAAGAACATGTATGCGGAATTCTTTCCGATTTCCTCGTTCAAATCCTGATGTATTCAAATGTCAAAACCCCTTTACGGCGTCATTTGTCGTGCAATAAGTGAAGCTTAAACGTAACAACCATTTTAACCCATTCAAAAGGCAAGAAGCAACCGAAGTCACGCCTTCTGGTTGCTTCCAAGATCATCACATACAGAATATATGCTGCCCGATTGTTTTCACCTGAGGACGAGTCCAGATCCATTTGGATGTAGCTGTCTTCGGGTTAAAATAATAGAGGCATCCACCGGATGGATCCCAACCATTTATCGCCTGTTCAACTGCTTTTTTAGCTTGGGCATTCGGTTCCAGATAAATCTGGCCGTCTGCAACGGCGGTAAATGCACCTGGCTGGAAAATTACTCCTGACGGTGTGTTCGGGAAACTCGGCGATTTAACGCGATTCAGAATAACAGCCGCTACGGCCACTTGACCTTCGAATGGCTCTCCGCGAGATTCACCATATACGGCGTTAGCCATAATTTTGATTTCGTTCTCCGACAGCCCCATGGAATTGGCTGAGCCCATATTGTCCTGCTCTTTGTCTGCCGTATTGTTGTTGTTGCCACCATTTCCTGAACCTTGATCCTTATGCAACGGCGTTTCTGTTGGCGACCACTGTTTTGAAGCATTGTAAAGTTTCAGCTTGGTTTTGGCTCCAACCACACCATCTACCTTCATCCCGAATTCAGATTGAAACCATTTTACCGATTTCAGTGTGGTGCTGCCGAAATTACTGTCAATTTTACCATTGTAAAATCCCAAATACTTCAGTCGGCCTTGAAGCTCATATACATCTTGGCCATAACTTCCATATTTCACAGCATTGGTGCTAAAAGTGGGTAAGGACTTCTCTTCGACCTGCGGGGTACTTTGGTTTAGACTTTCGGTTGCTGTATTCCCAGGAAGCATATAACGAATTCCCAATGCGGACATCAGCAAAATAGCAGTGAAAAGCCATATGTTCATTTTTCGCATCGACTGAGCTCTACCTTTCTCTTGTGGGATTAACAGAATCGCTAAGGTTATTATGACAAGCATACTTCGTTCCTATGCACCAAATCAGACGATCATTGGACATCATGGCAAAACTTTAGCCCAATGGCATGCAAAAAGGGGCTGTCCCATAAGTCATAAATGGCTAGGGACAGCTCTGTTTTCAAAATTGTAAAACAAAAAGAAACCGTTCCTTGGTAAAATGGAAGTGCGACCCACCATTTGAAAGGAGACGGTTTCTTTGTACATTCAATATACCATGGATCAACTTTTCTTGCCAATGGATTTGGAGACAGATATCCCCGAAAATCACCTCGTGCGTGTCGTGAATGACGCGGTTAACCACTTGAGCGACTCCATTTTCAACGCCGCATACCCTGGCGGTGGACGCCATAGCTACCATCCCAAAATGCTCACCAAAATCATCATCTACGCTTACACCCAGCGCATCTATTCTTCCCGGCAAATCGCCAAGGCGGTTCGCGAAAATATCATGTTCATGTGGCTCGCCGCGCGCCAACAGCCGGACTTCCGTACCATTAATCGCTTTCGTTCCGA
>NZ_JAROCD010000001.1:300769-616129 GCF_030433635.1 Paenibacillus vandeheii | reverse complement strand
TTTCATTCTACACGAATCAGGCTATGAGCCATTTTTTTATTTCAGTAGGGTGTCGCACTTCATATTACAATCCGTCAGATAAAAAACTTCATCCTATCTTTTATGTAGGTATATAATATATTCGAGGAGGTTCATCATGAAAAAAATAATGCTGCTTTTCTTAATTAGTATGATTATACTATCTGGCTGTACTAACAAGGATGAGCAAGAGCATTACCCAGTTTACGAGGGTACTGTGGTATTTAAATCAGAGAAAGATGACAAGTATAAATTTCTTGTTCTTCAAAATATAAGTAAGGAAGATTTGGAGAATGGTAATCTTGAGAATTTTATAGAACTAGCACAAAACCAACCGGAAGCTTCGTATTACTTTGTAGATAAAGAGTCTTATGAATCAATTGATGTGGGACAGAAAGTAAAAATCACTGCTGATTTTAACCAACAAGAATCTTTGCCACCCATTAGGACGGTTGTGAGTATTGAAGAAATTAATGAATAAGTTACTCAATAGAGAAAATCGCCCAACGATAACTTTGCAAATTATTAAAACAAGACCATGATAATTTAAAACGACAATCCGAGACTGAGGGGGATTATTATGGTCCTTTGTACTCGATAACACACTTTCCTCACCAAGCCGCTGTTCGTTTTCATGATGCGAACACATTCTATATCCACATATATGAACGTAATATATATATGAACATTCGTTGTTTTCCGCAATGATTTATGTTTCCCGTTAATGTTTAAATAACAGTTCACTTGCCATCCCCTCAAAAAAATAAAACCCCGAAAGTGAGATAACTAATCGAGGTTTGTTGCATTGCTTTACGATTCAAATGTTGTTTTATCGGGAAATTGTCCATTTTCCCTATACAGGCATCTTGCCAATCTTTGAGCCGCTCTATCGAAATAAAACTTCGATTCGTTATTGGCGTTTACTACTGGCTCCACTTCTTGAATGCTTTCCTTCTTTTTATTTAGTTCAATCTTTCCCATGACTTGTTCATTTGGGCCAAATAACCTTTTCATCATCTTCATGATCTTTCAACAATAATACAAATGAAGCCATTACATACCCTCCGTCACCATTTGAGATGATGTCTGGACATTTACTTATTCTCAAAATCTTTAACTTTCTCAATCTTTTGTGCAAAATCGCAAGCATTTTGAAAATCTTCTTTCGTGTAAAGTTCGGTTAAAGCATTCGCCTCTTCCTGCCAATCGGGTCCATACTGTAAAAGGTAATCTGTAAACCATTCATAGTAGGACGGGCTGGCTGGATTCAACAGAATCAATCTTTGATACATCTTCATCACACAAGGGATCGGTAGAAAGAAATTTGTAAGCTCATAATTAATTGCTTCTAATAAATCATCAGAGTTGTCCGTATGATCTATCTCAGATATCAATTGATTGGACAGAGAGTCTACCGTCTCTCTCGTTGTTTTTAATTCTGCCTGATCTAATTTCGACCAATCCTGGTCAATCAACTGATGGAGCTCTTCCACTATCTTTTGTATAGTCAAGGTTAACGTCCCCTTTATATTTTATTTGGGATAATAGGTAGAGACCCTTAAAGTGCCATCTGGCGTTTGTGTTACGGTATAACCCATCGTTTTCTCATTTACTTGAATCGTTCGCTCAACCGTTTTAGGAGGTCTGGGGAAATCAATATTTGTCTTATTGGCTAATTGCATATCTTTAAGTATAACGGATTCTATCTGATTCATGGTGCCAATATCTTGAGCATTTCCTGTTCGGTGTCCACTTCCACGGTATCCATGTCCACTATTAATTTCTACTTTAGTTCCATCTAACTCAAAAGTACGTTTTAGAGCATCACCTTCACCCTTAGTCCCAAGTGGCTGCAATTTAACTTCGCCGATAACATTCGGACTTTGCGTTTTAGCATGTCTGGCTTCAGACGCTTCCACATTCTTTTTAATCTTCGCCACAGCTGGATGGGATGAAGGCAACCGAAAAGGCCCTTTGCTACCGGGCATACTCCCACGAACCATCTGAAATCCCATGAATAGCTGGCTGAACTTCAGTGAAGTTAGCATCATCTGAGCATACTTATCAGATACAGGTTCGCCTGTGTAAGGATGAATTCCCTTTTCAAAAGCTTTGATCTGCATTGCAACAATATCTTCTCCTGGCGGCTCAGCGTTAACTGCTTGCATCCGATTATAATCCAAATGCCCCTGATCCCTCTGATAAGCCTGAAGCGCAGCCTGGTCCGAGACACCATTTTCATTGACAGGCATCCACATCAACTTCCCAAACATATTGACTTGTGCCATCCGGTATCCCTTATCACCCGAACCTGAATTACTTCCCGAGGTCTTCATCATCGCTGGCGCACCCATAGCCCCAATAGCACTGCCCAGACTCACCATGTCAGCATCTGCTTTCTTAAATCGCATGGCAATATCCTTCAGTTCCTTGGAGGTGTTCACCATACTCTCCAGCGCTTTATCCAGGATGGGGCGTGAACGCTCAAATTCATGTTAAAACCTCTCCTGCGTCGCACCCATCCACATCGTCTGAAGGAACATGATCTGTCTTGTCAGATCACCTCGGATACTCTCCATCTGTTGTCTCGCCTGATCCACCTGATTCGATACGTGAAGTAGTTGCTCAGGAGTAACTTTAATTGTACTCATCCATTTCACCGCTCATTCGAAATATGATAAGACTATGTTAGCAGAAGTGAAATTACATTACATCCGGCTAACCTCCTGATTTAACTGCATGAACTCACGCACATCATGATGTTCCCCCGTACTACGGTCCTAACTCATTTCTCATATCAGAGAAGGATACTGAAATATAATATCAAAATAAAAACCAGCCCATAAGAGGAGCTGGCATACTAACTAGCATTTTTTTAATAACGGAACTATAGACTCGCTATTTCTCCTCTGAATATATAAATACATAATTCCCCTCATCCGACTTCTCTTCTGAGAAAACAAAACCTAACCGATCAAAACTTCTAGTATCCTTCACATCTATAATCTTATGCTCTGCCATATAACGTACCATTTCGCCTCTGGCCATTTTAGCCCAGGTTGCCTTTTCAACAAGCTTCCCATCGACCATTTGTCCAAATATACAAGTGATAAAGCGAGTCTCCTCATTCAGAAAAGGGGTGATATTTTTGCTGAACTCTTTGGAAGCCAGATTCAGAATGCAGTTGCTTTCAGATTGAAGCTGATCTGCTAGTTTGCTACCCCAAAATTGATATAGGGACTTGAAGCCCGGACCTTGCAATTTGCCCTGCATCTCCAACCGATAAGGTGTAACACCATCCAATGGCCGTAACATACCATAAAAACCGGATAATATGCGCAAATGCTGCTCCAGGTACTCCAGTTCCTCCTTTTGAAAAATACCCGGCGCCATATATTGATACTGGATGCCCTCATAGGCATAGATTGCTGGCGTCAGGTTATTCTTTACATTCATATTCTGAATCCGATCCATATTTAGTTCGGCGATTGCATCGTTACACTTCCACAACGCTTTGAGTTCGTCATAGGTTAACTTTTGAAGCAAACTGAGTAGCTGTTCTGATTCGTTTATAAATTGCGGCATCTGTGCGATAGCCATAAGATCGGTATCGATCTTCATCTTTTTAGCTGGTGATATGATAATTCTCATCGTGCTGATCCATCCTTAATCTACCGTTGTTTTTGTCGTTATCCATTGTACAGGATTGGACAGGCGAATCCAATGCCAAGGCTTAACTAAATCCCTCATGGTACCTTTGAAAAGACTCAAAAATGAACAAGTCAGTCCACGATTGGACCGGCTTGTTCATTAGAATTCAACACATTAAATTGGTGAAAAAGTAAGGCGTGCATTTCAAACCGCTAATTAGGGAGATACGCTCCCCGCGCCGCTATTTTGCTCTGTTTTTGTAGTCGGCAATTGAATCATTGGAGTATTTGACCCACTTACGTATGGAAGTGCTCCATCCCATTTCTTGATGGTTTCATATTCAACGAGTTGGCTCGATAATGATTGTTGAAGCTCTTTATTTGCTTTAGCTTGACCTTCTGCTTCGATCAATAGTTTGTCTGCATTACCTTGCGCTTCCACGCGCTTACGATCTGCTTCTTTCTTGGCGATCTCAAGTTCAGTCGTTTTACGTTCCAGTTCTTGAGAAGCTTCAACACGCTTATCGATTGCTTCCTGCGTCTTAGCGTCAGGTTGAGGAACACCTACAGTAACGTTGGATACAATAAAGCCTAACTCTTTAACGTCATCAGAAAAACGTTGTTGGACATCCACTCCTGCTTCGGATGACTTTTCACCATAAACATCAATTACTGTAAACTTGGAAATACCTTTACGAGCTGCGTCACGGAAACGTGTTTTGAGATATGTATCCTCAATTTCTTGAATGCTAATTGGCCCAAATGTATTGAAGATGGAAGATACTTTACTTGGTTCTACTTGGTAGTTGTAAGCAAAATCAATTGTGATGTTTTTCCCGTCAGAAGTAGCAATCTGAATATCTCTATATTCAACCGTTTGAATTCGGATAGGATATTTCGTCACTTTATCAAACGCTCCAACTAGTTTCCACCCTTGACTCAGTGTACTATCTTTTACGCCTCCATTTGGTGAATACACGACCCCAACATATCCATTAGGAATTCGTGTTAAAAAGAAGGTCACCAGTAACACTCCCACAATAATAACTACTGCAACCGCAATAGCCCCTACTTTAAACGTCTTTGAATTTTCCATCACCATTCTCCTCTTGTTTGAATTTATTGTATTTCTTCAACACTCTACTACCTATTTTATTGAATAGCGGGATCATTAATCCCCATAGAATAAATGCTAGGATAAAGATTAAAATGATTCCCCCAATAAATGGCATATTCGTCCTCCCCTCTATGGATGTAACCAAGCACCAATTTATAAATAGCACTAATTATATCCTCCTTTATATATACTTTGTAAATTCGTATTCGGTTTCAATGATATTCAGACACCATTCCAATATTCTTCTACCGCTGTCAATTGAAAAGAGGGACATAAAAATACGGAAGATTCCCCCCTCTCCTCGCCTGAACAACCAAAATATAAAAGAAACCCCGGTAGCACGTCTGCATTCAGCAGCGTACAGCCGAGGTTCA
Organism: Paenibacillus vandeheii; assembly: GCF_030433635.1. Taxonomy (NCBI): domain Bacteria; kingdom Bacillati; phylum Bacillota; class Bacilli; order Caryophanales; family Paenibacillaceae; genus Paenibacillus; species Paenibacillus vandeheii. The sequence goes on along the minus strand of NZ_JAROCD010000001.1, from coordinate 610,970 downwards.
TCATTATCATTTCAAATATTACACTATATATCTCTACTTAAACTCACCTAGTAAAATCATGTTGCCCAATCGTCAGCAACGTTGGTCTGCTCTTACTCCACAACGACGTCGCAATCTTCGGATTGTAATAATAGAGCGCTCCGTGTGTCGGATCAGTGCCATTCAAGGCTTTACGTGCTGCCTGATAGGAAGTCTGGGTTGGCTTTGTATTAAACTGTCCATCGTCTATGGCCGTGAACTGCCCTTTTTGAAAAATCACTTTCGGGATCGAAGAAGGGAATGCATTCGAATGCACACGATTCAAGACGACCGCGCCTACAGCAACCTGTCCTTCAAAGGACTCTCCGCGTGCTTCCCCATGAATTAGCTTCGCGAGCTGGCGCAGTGTGTTACCTTGGGCTGCAGCCTTCTTGTTCAGTCTGTTCAGTGTTGCCGGACCTGCAATCCCATCCGCACTCAGCCCCTGAGCCTGCTGGAACTTACGGACAGCGCCTTTGGTAATAGAACCGTAATATCCGGTCATTCCGGCCTTAAAATACCCCAGTTCGCTTAATTGCTCCTGTAATTGCAGCACATGTTCACCGCGAACGCCCTGCTCCAGCTTCTGTGCTCCGGCAGAAGGAGCTGCCATCGTGAGACCGAGAGCCATCGCGAAGGCACCGAGAAGCACACTGACTCGTCCTGCTCTTTTGCCAGTCTTTTTCCCCCTGCGATGGGTGACTTTCCTGCTGATGGTAATAGGCCCCCTGTAGTCAGTGCTTGTGTGCAGATCATGCGATTCACGCCCTTCATTCCCGCTATCTAATCTAACTTCTTTATTAAGGCTGTGGATATAGCTCCTCATCTTCATCTGTTTCATTTCTCTCATCTCTTTAACAGGAGTAAGGTCGATCACATCATATCTCCCGTTTATCTCACTTATCTTATCGTTGCCACTATAACTGTACATCACATTCATCCCGACATTATCAGTCACACGTACTACTTCACACACGCCATTCTGTCCACTCATCATATGCTTTTCATTCATTCTATTCTTGTCACTTATTCTATTCTTCTCATTCATCATATTCTCTGCATTCACTTCATTCATTTCACGTGCCTGATCCATTTCAATATTGTTCTTCATCATTCCATTAACCTCCACTTTTCTGAATCCAGATCCCACTTCTTCCCCCTGAATTCTCACGGTTGGACATCCCGAGTGTCATTATAGGATATTGAAAAAGTGACGTCTATCGGACCGATGGCGCAGGCGAAAATCCACTCCAAACATAGCAAAAAGAGGCATGAGCCCATGGTCACGCCATGGTCATGCCTCTTCTTGTATCAACTTCCTTCCGCTTGTCCAGCCCATCATTTCCGTAGGCAGGTTGACCCGTACAAAAGTTGCGTTGTATTTATTGACATTTATTCGGCCAGTTCTAGACCCTTCGTTTCCCGGCCCAGGAACAGCACAGCCGCTGCCCCAATGAGGATGGTCACGAAGAAAATCGTGAATATCAGGCTGATTGCGACTTCACGCTGAACCAGCATACCAACCATTAATGGAGCAAGCACGCCCCCAATCCGGCCTACCGATGTGGCAAGACCCACACCTGTGGAACGAACGGAAGTGGGATACAATTCCGGACTATACGCGTACAGTCCGCCCCAAGCTCCCAGATTGAAGAAGGAAAGGCAGATACCTGCGGTCAGAATCGTCGCTTCCGTTGTCGCCAGTCCAAAAGCAATCGCACTTACTGCGGTCAATGTAAGATAAACGACAAGTACAAATTTGCGACCAAACCGCTCAATGAAGTACGCCGCTGTGAAGTAACCTGGCAGCTGCGCGATCGTCATAATCAGCACGTATTGGAAGCTCTTGACCAGCGTAAAGCCTTTGGCCATGACAACCGAAGGCAGCCACAGGAACATGCCATAATAAGAGAAAATGACGGTAAACCACAAGATCCAGAGCATCAATGTTGTACGACGATGCGGTGCTGACCAGACCGTAGCTACCTTCTCACGGAACGTGATTTTATGAAGCTTGGTATTATTCTTGTAACGAGGCGGGTCCTGAATAGCACGGCGCAGATACAGCGCATAGAACGCCGGAACAGCACCAATGGCAAAAGCAATTCTCCAGCCATATTCCGGGATCACAAAGTTGGCAATGAGTGCCGATACAATCCAGCCGCCTGCCCAGAAACTCTCCAACAGTACAACTGCACGTCCGCGTTCTGCCGTAGGCATGGACTCAGATACCAACGTAGATGCTACGGGCAGCTCTCCGCCAAGGCCGATACCGGCAATCAGACGCAGTACACACAATACGGCGAATCCAGTGGCAAGGGCTGACAGACCGCTCGCAATCGTAAAGATTAGTAATGTCCACATCAAAATGGCCTTTCGGCCGAATCGGTCCGCAAGTGCCCCCGCAAGCAATGCACCTACCGCCATACCAATCGAGTTGATGCTTGTAAGCACCCCGACTTGTCCGGGACTTAGACTCCATTCCTTGGCAAGTGCAGCCACGATGAAGGAAATCATGCCGACTTCCATTGCATCAAACAGCCAGCTCATGCCGGCACTGAACAGCAGCTTGCGCTGCTTGGGATTCCGCAATACTTCCAGTTTGCTCATGTCCTATAGCTCCCTTGATCTCTATATAATCATTCTGACACTAAACCATTATTATGCAGAATGATCCAGAAATCAATGTAAAATACGTATATCCGCTGATCTTCTTCCCATGCCTTACCCCTTGAGTGAACCCGCTGTCAGACCTGCAACAAAATAACGCTGGAGCAGCAGGAACAGCACAATCATCGGAATAGCTGTGACAAGCACACCCGTGAGCATCATCGGATAGTTAGTCACGTATTCCCCGCGGAACTGCATGAGCGCTAGAGGTAATGTGAGTTTGGACTTACTGCTGAGCATCAGCATCGGAATGAGCAAATCATTCCACACCATTACAAGTAGGAACGTAGCTGTAGCTGCCAAAGAAGGCGCAGCCAGTGGTAACGCAATCCGTGTGTAGAGCCTCCACTCGCTTGCTCCATCCATGCTGCCCGCTTCCAGTATTTCCGCATTCAGCATACGCATGAAGCCCGTCAGCATAAATACAGAGACCGGCATCAGCATCGCAGCTGATACGACAATGAGTCCCGTCAGACTGTCCGACCACCCGAGCGTACGCGTCAAGGAATAGATCGGCAGCATGCTTACCTGGGAAGGAACGATCAGCCCTGCCACGAACAGGGCAAACACAATTTTGCCTACGCTGCCGCCCCAACGTACAATGGCATAAGCAATCATGCTGCTGAGCAGCAGCTCAATCGCAACCGTGCCCAGCGTCACGACCAGACTGTTCCCGAAATACTGCCACATCGGCTGGTTGCGAAACATGCCAGTGAGATTATCCCACGTAAACGGATCCGGCCAGCTAAATGGACTCGTGAAGAAGTTGCTGCTCGTTTTGAACGAAGATACAAATACAAAGTACAGCGGCACGATAATCAGCAGCGCGTACACCAATAAGATCAGTCGATTGAACCATTTTAAAACCATATAAATCCCCTCCTTCCTTAGGTCTGCTTAGGTGCTGTTCACGTCCAACGGTAAGACTGGGCAGGAATGATGAATACTTCTCCATCCCCATCCAGTCACAATCACTACCCTCAAAGCAAACTCCATCAGTACCTCAAGTAACTCCAATACGATGAAATCAACAACTCCTGTACTCACGAATACGTCAATTCGCCCAATCGTTAATAGCTTACCCGGTCGGCACGCAGCGCTTTGAACTGCAATAACGTCAGCAGCGCCAGCAGAACCAGGAAAATCATCGAACCTGCTGAAGCGAGGCCAAATGAGTAGCTACCAAAGGCGGTATGATAGATATATGTCGTTAAAATTTCAGTTGCATAGTTCGGGCCTCCGTCCGTCATTGTGAAAATGAGGTCAAATGCCTTGAACGACTGAATGGTCGTATAGGCCACCACAATCGTTGCCGAAGGTGCCAGCAGCGGCCAGGTCACGGTACGGAATACCTGCCATTTGCTGCCGCCGTCCATACGAGCTGCTTCATACAGTTCTGCCGGAATGCCTTGCAGACCTGCGATAAACACAATCATCATCTGCCCGGCATGTGCCCAGACCTGGACCGCGGCAATCGAGTAGATCGCGATCTTGGGATCACCAATCCAGTTGTGGGCAATGCTCCCCATACCTGCCTCGTTCAAACCATAGTTAATCAGCCCGATCGAAGGATCGTACATAAAAGCCCAGATCAGACCCACCGACACGGAGGACAGAATCGCAGGCAGAAAATACAGCGCTCGAAGCACGATGCGTGTCTTTGTATTGCGTACCAGGAGAAGCGCCAGAACAAGTGAAATAAAGGTTTGCGCAATGACAACCGTTAACATGAACTCCACGTTGTTGCCAAAGGCTTTGCGGAATACGATGCTGCTGAGACTGTCCTTGTAATTATCCAGCCCTACAAATGCATACGACGGGGATACCCCGTCCCAATCCGTAAAGGAGTAGAACAGCCCCGTCAATGTAGGAAATACGAACAGTGCAACGTACAGCAGCAACCCGGGTAACAGAAACAGGGATAGCTGAATACGATTCTTCATCGTTTATTTCCCGATATGCTGATCAATGATCGCTTGTGCCTGCTGCGCTGCTTCTTCTGGAGAAGTGCCGCTCAGCACGGCCTGAATGGAGTTGGTTACGGCTTTTTGATTATCTCCGTTCAGGATGGTAAACCGTGGCTGGAACACGGTCTTTTTGCTCGCCCAATCTCCCGCTACCTGAAGCTCAGGTGTATCGTACTTCACATCGTTCACCGTTACATTCTGTCCCGTCTGGTTGGCGTATTCGCCAGCTACTTCTGGATTGCTCAGGAATTCGATGAACTTCTTCGCTTCTTCCGGATGTTTGGACTTGCTGTTTACCGCGAGCATAAATGTCGTGGTATGAACGCCTTCATACTTGGCCTGGTCGGCACTTACGGTAATCGGTGCAAGCAGTTGCTGCTCCAGATTCGGATTTTGCAGCTTGTTCTGTGCTAACTGGTAAGATCCACTTGCGAGCATCGCTGCTTTCTCCTGGATAAAGAGTGCTCCCGCTGCCGGATCTTTCGTTCCCAGTGCATCCTGCTGGAAGTAACCTTTGTCGTTCAGTTCTTTAATCTGCGTTAACGTTTTCACCCAAAACTCATCCGTCAGTTTCGCTTCGCCAGCTTCCACTTTGGTAAAAATGTCGTCACTCGGTGCATTGTTCATTACCATCGTATTCATAAATTGGCCCGGACCAATGTCCGCTCCGGCAAATGCAATCGGAATAATGCCGTTGTCTTTCAGCGTCTGGCAAAGTGCCAGGAAGCCTTCCCAGTCGGTCGGAGGCGTCAGTCCGTATTTTTCAAACAGCTTCACATTGTAGATGGGATCGTTATATACGAGTTGATAAGGAATGGCATACTGCTTGCCATCGTGCTGGCCTGCTTCGATCAGCTTTGAATTGTAAGCCGACAGGAACGATGACCCGGTCAAATCGGTGAACAATCCGGCTTTGGTGAAGGCTTCGAACTGTGCACCAGGGAAGGAGGCAAATACATCCCCTACTGAACCGTCACTGATTTTGGATTGTACAGTTGATTGATATTGGTCCGAAGGAAGAGTCTGCATTTCCACATGGATGTTCGGGTTTTCCTTTTCAAAGGCGTCAATGCTCTTGTTCAGTGCTTCCACATCCTCTCCACGCCAGTGCATGAAGCTGATAGTTACTTTATCTGAACCAGAGGAACCATTCTCTCCTGATGAAGCAGAATCCCCACCACCGCAGGCAGACAGCAGGATGGACATCACCAGCATACTGACAAGGGGCAGGATATATTTTTGTTTTTTTCTCATGAAAGAAGACCTCCTGAAGAATGATTAATGTAAGTTGCACGAATGTTTTTACACTGGATACTCCGAGTGCAGTACCATCTTCCGATCGCTGTTATCCCCGAATTTCTTTGAATCATCTCTATAAATGGTTAAAATCCGGGGATAAAGGCGAGCGCTCCGCTTCTTCAGATCGGTTCTGCCCTCTCCGTTAAAGTGTAAAAAAAGGGGCACTTACTTAGATTTGGTAGTTAACTTAGTTCGTAGTAACTGAATGCTTCTTCTGTCTTGTTTTCCACTTCTCACGAATGATCGGCATAACCGTCCGTCCAAAAATTTCGGCTTCTTCCAAATGAGGATATCCCGACAATATAAATGTGGTCACGCCGAGATCTCCATATTCCATCAACCGTTCTGCGACCTGTTCTGCTGTACCCACAATGAGGATCGCTCCGCCGGAACGCACAACAGACAAACCCGTCCACAGGTTGGGACCTACGACGAACTGCTGCTTCTCGGACAGTTCCCGCAGCTCATTTTGCCTGCGTTGATTGGTTGCATCCGTTTCTGCAAAGGCTGCTTTGGCTTTCTCGATCGCTTCAGGTGGTACTTTGCTAATAATCTCCCACGCCGCCGCCCAAGCTTCTTCTTCCGTATCCCGAATAAGCACCTGTGCCCGCATGCCGTAACGCAACTGGCGATCTTGTCCGGTTTCCTCTTTGATCTGTTCGCGAATGACTTCTATTTCTTCAATCTGCTCCTGAATCCAGTCATGCGGCTCGCCCCACATGAGGAATGTATCTGCATGTTCAACAGCTACCCGTTTCGCAATCGGTGAGCTTCCCCCCAGGTAGAACGGCGGATACGGCTTTTGCACCGTTTCAGGCATGCCTACCGGAGCTTTGAAATTGTAATATTTTCCATTAAACTCCGATGGTTGATTGGCCGCAGCTTCCCCATTCGTCTCAGCACCACTTCCAGCAAACTCGGTCAGATTGAGCCCGGTCGATTGCGTCCATGAACGCTTCATCACTTCCATATACTCACTCGCGCGTTCATAACGTTCATCATGGGCATGAGCCAGTGGATCTCCTAGTTCCTCCAGATCCCGAACCGAACTGCCTGTCACCACATTGATCATGGCACGACCACCAGACAGTTGATCCAGTGCCGCTCCCATTCGTGCAGCCAACACAGGGGTAACCAGACCTGGGCGAATAGCCACAAGCGGACGCAATGTTTTCGTGTGACTCATGACAGCCGAACCCACAACCCACGCATCCAGACAGGCTCCTCCTGTCGGAATCAATACAAATTCAAAACCTGCCGTCTCCGCCGTCTGCGCCACTTGAACCAAATAATCCAGGCTCGGTTCCCGTTCCGGGGCAACCCCCACATATTTTCCGTCTCCTGCCGTTGGCAAAAACCAGCCAAATTTCATCTCTTCCTGTTCGCTCACGCAAGTCATTCCCTTCTATGAATAAATAAAGTCTCATGTTAAAAATAAGATCAGTGTTGTGCACATTGGCCATTCCGGTTACGAATCGTTCTTTCGATCACTGTTATAAAGGCAAACATTGCGTTTCTTCAGAATCGATTTCGTCCCCTCCACTACGTTCGCACTCGTTAAACCTTATTTTTAAAGTGCGCCTAATTTCTAATCATTTTATAAGTACGAATACTTCCAAATGCCGATTAATTAACTTGGTTTAATAGGTATGGACATCATACCAATTGATTTGTCTGTGATCAATGTCAATTCGCGGCAATTTTTTTTTGTCATTTTGTGGTGAATTCACAGGAATAGGTCTTCCTCATCTTGAATATTTACAAAACCCACCTGTATAATAGGTTATAAGAGAAACTTTTAGAGATTACAAACTATACTTATATTAAAGAGGTGTTCCTGATGACCGAGAGCATGAAGGAGGACCACCACGAGTTTTTGGATATTATTTTTTTTACTCCGTCTGAATTCGAGAAAGCCGGTGGAGCATGGCCGATTCGAATCGGCCGTAATATAGCCAAGAGCAACTATCATATTGGCCCTCGAACGACGCCTTTTCACTATTTGATCTTTGTTCTGGAAGGCGAGGGAACCTTTATACAGAACGGACATCGTTATTCCCTACGTGCCCGCGATGCCTTTTGCCTGTATCCACAGGTTACCCATGAGTACTGGTCCGACCCGAAAGAGTCTTTGCATAAAATATTCATTGCCTTTGATGGCACACATGCTGCTGAACTTCTTGCACGAATCGGGCTTACCCCGGACTCGCCTCATCGTTCGGGTGTACTTACGCCGGAGACGGCAAGTAGCATGCGCGCCTTTATGGAGGAGGTTCGCAAACCTCAGGGAGGCGCAAGCGACCTGGGACGACTGACCCGTTTTCTAGGATTGTTTGACCGTATTGCCAAATCGCCCGCTACCCGAGTGCTTCAACCGGACTCTGCCACGCCATGGCTGCAAAAGGGCAAGGAGTACATGGATATTCACTTTGCCGGCGGCATTACCGTGGAAGGTGTATCTTCGCATGCTGGCGTGGATCGGACCCATTTTGCCAAACAGTTCCGCAAAGCCTATGGTCTGTCTCCTGTCCAGTATATTCAACGTCTCAAAATGAATCAGGCCAAACGGCTGCTTGTGCAGACCCCGTTAACGTTAACTGAAGTAGCACACTCGGTGGGATACCCCGACCTGTTCTCCTTCTCCAAGGCATTCAAAAAGCAAGTCGGTCTGCCTCCCAATCGATATCGAACAGCCGAGAACAACAAAAGCTGATTTGTCGCCAATCGCCCGCTACTGAAAGCTACCTAAAACTATCCAAAGCAAAAAGGCAAGCCTCCTTGACGGAGACCTGCCTTTTCCCGTTTACAATTCACAACGATCTTTCTGTTAACCACATGCCTATGCACATGCACCTGCTACTTCTTCTCCTCGCTCTTTCGAGCCAGCGGAATGCCGTTTTCCTTCGCATACCAAGCTTCATAATGATGCACCGCCACACCTGCAAAAGAAGAATGAGAAGCGCCGAGATCAAACACTTTCTTCATTTCTTCGTCCATATTGGTGATGGATTTGCTGAAAAAGGTTAGATGATCGCCTTCATGCGTGTCCGCCAACTCGGCTCCAACCCACACCTTCTTGTCAAGCTCATCGGCTTCGTCCAGCTCTTCCTTGGACAGATCATACATTTGTTGACCACTATCCCGATAAGCCATAATAGCAACTGCATCAAAATGGTCAATCACCCAGCGGCTGAATGTACCTCCGCCTTCTGCCGATTCGCGTGCATCCAGCCAGAAAGGGATCGCAGCGCTCATGTACAGTCCGGCATCAGATCCGGCTTTGGTCCAGACCTTCATGTTGTCGCTCCACTCCGCAATCACGCTGTTCTGCTCGTCCTCCCAGCGTTTTAGCTGATAAGGCTCCACATCCAGCTGAATGCCCTCAAAGCGTTCATTTTTGGCTGAAGCCGCATTATAGGCTCGTACTTTCTCAATAAACGCAAGTCCCTCATCCCGCTTCTCCGTATAAGCCCAGTCTGCATGACCGTTCAGTGCATGCACTTCGATCTCAGCCTGCCGCGCAGCCGCAATGAATTTGCGGTATGTCGCATCGGGTACCTCATCCTGAATTTGCAGGAAAATGGTATCCACGCCCTGCGCTTTGGAGAAGGAGATAATCTCGGGCGTCTGCTCTGCAATAATGGAAGCGTCCCACAGCCAGGTCGCTTTGTGTTCCTCATGTGAGAACCATTTGAGTAGCCAGGGCAGAAGCAGCAGGCAGAACAGCAGGGCCAGAATGGCCCATTTTGCCTTCACCGACAGTTTGCCCCACTTGTTCGTTAGATTCCTCAGACGAGCAACGCTTCACTTGGCTCAAGCACAGGGTGCTGTACCGAATGACCAATCTTGTAAATGTGCGGATGTGTGTACGTTTTGAACGCATTACGTGTATCCAGGATCGGCACACCCATCTCGGCAATGTCAAAGTAAGGCAGGTCGCTGTGGTTGGTGATCAGCACGATGCAATCGTACTTCTTGAATTGCTCCAGGTTGAACACTTCGCTATATACCGTCTCACCATGCTTGTCCAGGAACGATTCAGCATGTGGATCATAATAGCTGACATTAGCTCCACCTTCCTTGAACAGTTCATAGACTTCCAGTCCCGGAGATTCACGCAAATCGGCAATATTCGGCTTGTACGACATACCGAGCAACAGAATGTTGGATTTACGTACCGATTTCGCGTATTCATTCAGGATCGTTGATGTTTTGTTCAGTACATAATATGGCATGTTGTCATTGGTGGATTGTGCCAACTCGATGAATTTGCTGTAGAAACGGAATCCTTTGGCCTTCCAGGACAAGTACATTGGATCAAGCGGAATGCAGTGACCACCGATGCCAGGGCCCGGATAGAAAGGCATGAAGCCAAACGGCTTCGTCGCAGCTGCGTCGATAACTTCCCAGATATCGATGCCCATCCGATCACACATCATCGCCATTTCATTAACAAAGGCAATGTTTACGCTGCGGAACGTATTTTCCAGCAGTTTGGACATTTCAGCCACTTTGGGCGAAGATACAGGTACAACCGTTTCAACATATTTGCTGTACAATGCTGTTCCCAGCTTGAGGCAAGCTTCCGTTGTTCCACCGATTACTTTCGGTGTATTAAAGGTAGTGAATCGTCCGTTGGACGGGTCCACACGTTCAGGCGAGAAGCACAGGAAGTAATCTTTGCCTGCTTCTTGTCCGATCTTGTCCAGCTCATCCTGAATCAGTTCTTCGGTTGTACCTGGATAAGTGGTGCTCTCCAGCGTAATCAGCATGCCTGGTTTCATGTGCAGTTTGATCTGATCCACAACCGTCTCGATATAGGACGTATCCGGGTCCTGATTTTCACTAAGCGGTGTAGGTACGCAGATGCTCAGTGCGTCGATCACGCGCAGCATGCTGTAATCCGTTGTTGGCTGGAAGCGGCCGCTTTGCATCACTTTTTTCAATTCCTCGGACGAAATGTCGTGAATATAGGAATCTCCCTGATAGATGCTCTCCACTTTGGATGCATCCAGATCAATGCCAATTACCGTGAAACCCTGATTGACCATTTCCACCGCAAGTGGTAATCCTACGTAACCGAGCCCGACCACGCCGAGCACCGCTTCTTTATTTTCAATCGCGTTCAGTAATGTGTGGAATTGTTGATTCTCCATGATATTCCCTCCAACAGTGTATTTGTTTGGTTGATTGACGAATCCATTTGATAGATGTTTGTCTGTAGATATACTTGTTTGTCTGATCGAGATTAATAGGCTACTGTCTCTCCTGGCTTTGCTTGTGATTGCGTCTAATGCAGGCAACGCCTGATTCGGGCATCCAGCTCCACAGGTGAGAACGGCTTGGTCATATAATCATCGACTCCGCTGCGGAAGCATTGGCTGATTGTCTGTTCTACACGCTGCTCCGTCAAAACGACGATTTTGGGTGGCTGCTCCACATCAAGGTTCTGGATATGTTGAATGAACGGCAGGCCATCAATGCCATACAGATTCAATTCGGTCAGCACCAGATCGGGCGTGATTTTCTCAATCAGCTCCAATGCAGCCAGCCCATCCACCGCTTCATAGGTTTCGTACCCTTGCATCTTCAGTCGCAATTGCAGAAATTCGCGTACCGTTGGATCGTTGTCCACAATCAAAATTCGTTCCGGCTCGTCTGCCGTCTGGTCCAGCGTGTAGATATGAATTTCCGATGGGTCTACCAGCTTCGCGGACTCGGCCATATGTTGAATGGTTGCCTTGGAAGGACGCTCACCTGCCGGGAAACTTGCCAGCGTGATTTGCGGATCGGCACCGGGTACCGTCTCCTGCAGTTCATGCTTGATGCGAAGCCCCTCATAATGAACCTCATCCAGTGTCAACCCTGGCAGCAGGACAGCAATTGCCTGTGTGGCTCCATCCACCCACACCTGGAACGCAGACTCACCGGTCTGCTCCAGATGTGTCCTGACCTGCTGCTCCGGCTGAGACTGCCCTGCACAATGGATGAACATTAAGCCGCATGTTTCGGCACCCGTTTCTTTCAATCCCTGTTCTACACTGCGGTACACATTAACGGCAGCCTCACGCTGCAATGTCGCCGTATTTGGCATGTTCTTTTCCACCCTTCTCCCTCGGTATATCTATACAAGTCCAACTAATGAATATTTACATTGGCACTCCGATGACAGAACAACCTTCCGATCGCTGTTATCCCCAGATTTTTTTGATTCCTTTTTGAAAAGGGGAAATCCGGGGATAGCGTATGCTTCCGATGTAGCTTTCTTGCGGAAAGCTTGTAGCTTCGCTTCTTCAGGTTATTTCTGTCCTCTCCGTTATCATGTAAATGTTTAGTTGAACATCTATATTGTTTCTGCTGTATTACCTTGATTACGCTGTGTTTAGGCCGCCTCGCTTGTCTTCTCTTCCTCGGACCAGCTCTGGCGTGTCATGGTACCCCATGAATTGTTTTTTTGCATGAACTGAATGTGCCCCTGCAATCTCCACAGCACGCCGAGCTGATGATAGCCGACGAATTTCAGTGCGGAGTAGAACAGCATTTTGACCAGATCGGACAGCTTGTTATATCGCTTGAATGCAATTTCCTCGAGCACCAGTGCTCCCACACTTAGCAGATAACCACTCACCACGTTGAGCAATCCAAACAGCAAAAGTATCGGCCACTGGGTCATATCCATTAGTACATATCCCGTGAGAGCGAGAAGTCCGGTAATACGGAAATACGGATTCAGCGCTTCAAAAAGGATGTTGTACGGCATGGTCAGCATGCCCATGACTTTATATTTCGGGTTGAACAACATGCCGCGGTTCTCAAGCATGTTCTTCAGATTTCCGCGTCCCCAGCGCTTGCGCTGACTGGACAAGATCCGGTAGGAATCCGGCGCCTGTGTCCAGCACACGGCCTCAGGGCAGAAGGCTACGCGGTATTTCAATTTGTTCTCCAGCATATAACGGTGAAGCTTGATGATAATGTTCATGTCTTCACCCGGATAACCGTCCCGATATCCCCCAACGGCGATAACCGCATCCTTACGGAACATACCGAAGGCACCTGAGACGATAATCAGACCATTCATGTGACTCCAACCGATCCGTCCGCCGAGAAAAGCTTTGAGATACTCGATGGACTGGAACATCGGCCAAATCTTGCGAGGCAGTGAAACGTCCTGCACTGCCCCGTTTTCGATTTTGCAGCCGTTAGCTATCCGTACATCCCCGCCAATAGCAACCGTCTCTTCCGGATTCTCCATATACATGCGAGCCATGCGAATCAGGGCATCCTTTTCCAGCAAAGAGTCGGCATCAATCGAAGAGATCAGCGGGTAATGGGACAGGTTAATTCCAGCATTGAGGGAATCGGCCTTCCCGCCGTTTTCCTTATCAATGACATACAGGTCCGGGAATTCCGGATTGTGGTAGATCCCGCGAATTTTCTGACAGGAAATCTTGCCCCGGATCTTCGTGTTAGGTACTGGCTTCAGACGGTATTCTTCCAACAGCACCTTTAAGGTGGTATCGCTGGAGCCATCATTCACCACGATGACTTCATAGGTTGGATAATTCAGCGTCATCAGGCAGTTCACATTTTCAATAATCGTCAGTTCCTCGTTGTATGCAGGCACCAGCAAGGAAACCGATGGTACGAGCTCCGAGCCCGATAACGTATTGTATTTGGAATAGTGCGACCGCCTGAAGATCGTCCAAATGTTACGGAATGATAAGGCCAGAATGGAAAAATAGAGCGTATTTACAGCAACGACATAGTAGATTGCGACCATGCCATAGATTAATAGTAGATCTCTAAGCAGTGTAATCCCCTCCTACCGCAGCCACACCTGTACGTTTCTTGCTTGTTGTCCGGTTCCCGCGTACGGGACCGAAGTACCGATCATACAGCAGCCTTTTTTTGTTATGTGCAATCATCTGGTCAACGGCTTTGTGGTCTGTTCCTGAGTGCTGCATCGTGCTCTCAATCTGTTGCATTGCAATTTCCCTTTCAGCACCTGTACCCTGCACGGCGGCCTGACACAAGGCTTCAAATCCCGGTTCACCCAACTTGCTCAGGCTCTCCGCACTGTTATAACGTACACCCCAGTCTTCGTCACGCAGTGCTTTACGCAGCAGTGGAATGCTGCCAGCCGCATGTTTCGAACCGAGCGCCAGAACCACTTCGGCACGCACCTCCGGGTCCGAATCCTGCATAAGCTTCAGAATGGTCTCGTCCTGAAGTGCCGGACTTGCGCTGAGATACAGCTTCACCGCTTCTGCCCGTACATCCTGATGTTCTGCACCTACGAGTCTGTCGAGTGCTGGCATCACTTCCGGTACAGCCTGTCCCCACATCGCTACGAGTCCCACTTTGACAAAGTCAGGATTGCGGTCTTCCAGCAATTCAATGAGAATTCGGCTTGTATCCAGACTGGTTTCGAGCAAAATATCTGCTGCCAGATGATGAATCGATTTTCCTTTGGTTAACAGCAGCGCGAGCATGTCTTTCAGTTCACCCTGGCGGGTGGTACATCTTGCGATCGAACGACCAATCATAATCGCCATCGGGCCCGGCTTCTCATCCTTAAGCAATTCCATCAAACCTGGAACAGCCTCTGGACAACGCATGCCGCCCAATCGATAAGCCGCATCAATTTGGCGTCCGTAACGAATACGGCTCAGTTCCTTCAGATCTTGCTCTACAAATCCGGCTTCACGGCAGAGTACAATCAATTTGTTGCGATACTCTCCCTTGAACTGATCAATCCATTCAATAAGCTTGCTCTGGATGACCCGGCGCTCGAGCCGAGCCAGCTTCCCAGGTGGCAATCGCAGGGGACTGTCCTCTGTCAGCGCCGTCTGGAGATACGTAAAGTAATCACGCTGTTTTAATTTATAAAATTCAATCTTGCGCCGTTTGCCGTTGTGGGACATTTTCATGGCAAACAGCAGGATCACCCCCACAACGACGAGCGCTGTACAGATGTATAGAAATAGATAAGCCAAAGCCAAATTCGGAAACATGTGAAAAGGTCCTCCTTTATACTCATTTATTCGGTCTGAAAACTTGGAATTTGTTCATACCGTTTCTTCATTTCCTCGTAGCTCAGTTTCAGTCGCTCACTGTACTGTACTTGCTCCCATGGCTGCCAGCTGTATACAGGCAATGTCTTCACATCCAGTGTCTTCTGTTCACCACCGGGCCAAGAGATATCTCCAGTTGAACGATCCATTAGCCAGGGAACCAGAGTGACGCCCTTGACCGCGACTGTTTCGAATTCCCGTCCACCCTTCAGCGCACCATACTTGATCGCTTGCAGTGAACTTGGGTCACCAAATCCAAGCAGCATCCAGGGAATACGCATCTCAACCTGATTACCGTTATATTGCCAGGCGGTTAACGAATCGGTATCGGACTGATCCGGAGCTGTCGTTCCCCGCTTCAATGTACCCACCTTCTCATTCATGAACGGTTGGGCAGACCGGGTATCCGGTGGGGTCATTCGCAAGCTGACTGCCAGATTCCATGGATGGAATGGGTCTGCCGCATTCTCTTGCTCTTCCGGCAGCATCCCGTAACCGTCCTTGCCATAGAGGCGTCGGTTAAAGTCATAGTCTTTGGCAATCTCCACTTGCGATTCAGCATCCTGTCCCAGCGTGATCACCGTTTCGAGACCATCACTGAGTGTTCGATCCGGAAGCCTCGTGCCTGGTTGATTGCCACCATCCAGCGTGTTCGTTCCGATGCGCAGCAAGGTTTGATCCGGGTCAAAAGGCTGATCCAGCGTCATGCCAATGTACAGGTAGGCTTCATCATGGGTCATCTTCATTTCCTTGATGCCATCGACCTTGCCTTGCCAGACGGTGACCTCTTCCTTCTTCAACCCATTCCAGTCGTCCAGTTTACCGTCTATGGTCAATTGTTCCTGTTTACCAGGGTCCATGGCGAGCAGACCGAACATTTTCTCATTCGTCAGCACGTTCAACCAGTAGGCCCGCCGATCAGCCGGAATTTCCAGCGGCATCGTGTTCCAGGTTTTCTTGAACCACTCATCCTGCCACATGAACAAAATCGCACCCGCATACCCTTCATCATAAATATCCTGAGTCAGCGATGCGTCGATCTCTCCCTGCTCCACCTCGTTATGTCCGCCCTGATCCCGGCCTCCCATACCCAGATGGGAAATCCCCAGCGAAGACGGTACACCGTACTCTGTAATCATTACAGGCATATCGGAAAACTCGGCTTTGAGCATGCGTAGATAACTTTTGTACGTGTTGTACTCCCCGTTCTCGTCCTTGATGGTCTGAAGGGTCTGGTCCGTATGGAACAAGTCCGGGTAATAAGGGTACACATGGTATGCTGCAAAATATCCACCCTGCCACTCTTCCGGTTGAATATGGCGCGCATCCACACTGACCAAATCCTCTTCAAACAGCGGCTCGCCCGGGTGATCCAGCACGTCGGTTGTCACCCAGTTCGTGAAGGTCATCGGATGCTCCCATCCGTATTTCTTCTCCAATACGGCGGTATAGTCCAGCAGCTCCGCCAGCCAATTTTCAAACGGCGATGCGTCCTGCGTCCCAGAAAAATGAACACCCTTGTACTGCGGTACATCGGGATGACTCTCATTCGTGTTGTTCACCATCGAAGGGTCCCACTCGGTACCCACATGCCAAGCCATCAGGTATTTCCCGGCATTCGTCTTGTATTTGCCGCTGGATTCTCCCGGTTTATCGGGAATGTTCGCATCGCCATATACAGCGGATACCGCCTTTTCAATCTCCTGCTTGAACGTCTGCTCAATATGGTCAGCATAGGCATCCTGCTTCTCGATCAGTTCTTCTTCCGGCGACCATATGCCCTGTATAAAATATAACGGTTGCTCCCTGCCGCGATTATAATCAACCAATGCTGTGTAAAAAATCGGCTCATGCACCGTATACACCCGGATCACATTGGCTCCAAGATCCTCAATCTGCTGGAACCACCTCAAGTAATCCTCTTTGGTCAACGGAAATTCGCCCGGGTAATGTCCCGGTGATGTGGCGCCCAGGTTTACCCCTTTGACGAACATCTCCCGCCATGTGCCATCGGGTCCATATTCCATGAACCGGTCTCCATCGGTTCTGAATTTCATCTCCGTACCGTTCTCCGCTGTGTACGTAACCAGTTGAGGTTGCATGTAGTGCCAGCCGGCAAATATTCCGCCCGTCACTACGGCCGCTCCGGTCAACATCGTCAACAACCAGCGCTTACGTCTTCGTCTGCTCATGGTTCTTAATTGCTCACCTCTCTAGTATGCATCCTGCTTCAGTTCAGATCTTGAATGACATGAAGGTCTGCGGGGAATCCCGCTTCGGATGTCCGCTTTGGGTAGAGATGTCAGCGGTGTGTTCTCACTATAGCTCTAAGTCTCTGCATTTGTAACTAGGCTGATGGAAGCAAACGTAAACTGCAACATTCTGCCCATAATTCGTAAAAACCGCCATCAACTAGCATCCAGGTGACCTTCTGGCCCTTATCCTCCATCAACACAAATATAGGCTACTTTAACCGTCCGTTTGAGGTTCTTCCAGCCTTGCACATCTCTACCCGTTATTGTTATATGCAACGCGGATTGTGAGATCTGTTTCCGCTTGAACGCTTACCCCATTAAACGCTAATGATATTTTAAAGTTGCGGACATTTTTACAGTATTAACCATAAAGATTACAAAATTGATACTATAGTCCGATAACGTATCCTTGAAAACCCGCGCCCTATCAAGGTTTTCTGAAAAGTGCAGAAAATGAAAAAAGGACATCAGTCCCCCCTTATAGGACTGTGCCCATTTATATTACTTTTACATAAAGCTGTATGAACACCCGGTCATCACCCGGAAGTCACGGATCTCTTACACGAAATGTAAAAAAATACATCTTATTTCCTAAATTTTGACTCTATTAGGTCCGTTCAATAATTGTGTCCAATTTGCAAAATAATTCCGGTTGCCGCATCTTAAATTGTCAGATATGCTTATAAAACAGGAACACTTGTTCCATACTGTAAGTAAACTGTAAAATAACGTTGGCTGAATGAGTTCCATCGTTGTACAGAAGTAGCCGATTTATGAATAAAAGGAGAGAAGTACTATGCCCCGCAGAGACGGACGTGTCATTATGCTGGCCGATTGCCAGTCGTTTTATGCCAGTGTAGAGAAGTCTGCACATCCCGAATACAGAGACCGTCCGCTTGTTGTTGCGGGAGATCCTGCACGCCGTTCGGGTATTATTCTGGCAGCCTGCCCACTCGCCAAGTCCTATGGAATTACTACAGCAGAACGGCTGGGTGAGGCTCTCGCCAAATGCCCCGATGTTGTCGTCATTCGTCCCCGGATGGCTGAATATATTCGTGTTTCCCTACACATTACCCGTATCCTTCAGTCCTATACCGATCTGGTTGAACCGTATAGTATTGATGAGCAGTTTCTCGATGTCACCGGAAGTCTGGACCTGTTCGGCAGTCCTGAAACCATTGCCCGCAGCATTCAGGATAGGGTCATGGAAGAGACTGGCGTCTATATCCGCGTTGGCATCAGCGACACCAAGGTTGTTAGCAAGATGGCCTGTGACCTGTATGCCAAAAAAGTCCCGGGAGGCATCTATACACTGCCCCGCAAGGACATGCAGAAAACGCTGTGGAATAAACCTGTTCGAGACATGTTTATGGTCGGTTCCCGAATGGCGCAGCATCTCTACAAGATGGGGGTTCATACGATCGGTGATCTGGCGCAGATGCCGTTGTCCCGGCTGAGAGAGCGTTGGGGGGTAAACGGTGAGGTATTATGGCGTATTGCCCGCGGGATCGATGATTCTCCGGTAAAACCCGGGACATATGCTCACCAGCAGCAGGGCATTGGACATCAGATGACATTGCCTCGGGACTATGAATCGTGGGCGGACATCAAGGTGGTGCTGCTCGAATTGGCAGAGCTGGTCAGCAGGCGTTCCCGGGACAAATCGCTCATGGGTAATGTCGTCTCTGTTGGATGTCGGGGGCAGGATTATGATCGTCCAACCGGCTTCTCCCGCCAGATGAAGGTGAACGAACCTACCAACATCACCGATGAAGTATACGATGCGGCAGCTGCTCTGTTTCTGCGCCATTGGGACGGATTACCCATTCGCCGCATCAGCGTGTCATTGACCGGACTCGTACCCGATTCCGAAGTACAGCTATCCTGGTTCGATGACCGTGAACGTAAAAGAGAACTGGAACGCGCCACGGATGACATCAAGCGCAAGTTCGGAGATACCGCGATTATGCGGGCCTCCTCGCTCTGCTCGTCCGCACAGGCACAGGACCGTTCTCATAAAATTGGAGGTCACTATAAATGAGTAAAAAATTGCAGCAAAACGGAATTTTCGAGTCCTCGCGCATGATGCTTCCCGAACACCGGGAGGCCTATATCATTCATCAGGAGCAGCTCGCTCCCCGTACCCGTCCATCCCTGGATGCCCAGGCAGCGGAAGAAATGTCCCGTTTGCTTAGTAACTCGATGGTGCTCGGGGATGCTGTCACCATCACCCTGTTCCATGAACATGATGATATCCGCTTTACCGGACAGGTGCTCCGATTGGACTCCCCTGCCCGTACCCTTAAGCTGCTGATGGAGAGCGGGACCCGGGACATTCAGATGAATCTCATTACAGGTGTGGTACTCGCAAATGAATGATGCGGGCTGGCATTGTGGGAATACCGGAATAGATGCAGCATGGCCGTTGCCATGCAGGACCGTTTTCCTACACATTCTGTTGCAGGACAGAAGCAGCCGACAAGCCACATCCACATGGGTCATTTCGTTCCAAAGAAGCAAAAGGACGGATTGGTGATTCATCGGCTACTCAGGAGGGTAAGGAGATGACTTCAAAGGTGACTTCATTAGAATAAACTCCAGTCAAATTCCTTGGAAAGACGCTCAAGCAGATGCACGCCTGCAATGCTGTTTCCTTTCCGATTCAGAGCCGGACCTACAAGACCGATGCCAAACTGTCCTGGAACCAGGGTCAGTATTCCACCCGATACTCCACTCTTGGCAGGCAGTCCGACCTGAATCGCAAATTCGCCGGATGCATTATACATACCGCAGGTGGTCATGAACGTTTTGGCAATCTGTACATAACGACGAGGAATAAGCTCATTTCCAGTGATGGGATCTGTCCCGTCATAAGCAAGCACCAGTGCCATACGGGCCAGATCCGCACAAGTCACCTCGATGGAGCAATGGCGGAAATAGACGGCAAGCACATCTTCGACATCATCCTTGAGTACACCATTATGCTTCAGAAAATAACCAAGCGAACGGTTCAGATGGCCTGTTTCCCATTCGGACCGATATACCGCTTCGTTGTAGTCCAGTCGATCATTATTCGCCAGCGTGCGGAAAAATTCCAAAATGCGCCGGGACTTCTCCTCTTTGCAATCCCCGCCAATCAGGGACGATACCGTAATCGCTCCCGCATTGATCAATGGATTAAACGGAATGCCCGGTTCCACCAGTTCGAGCTTGATCATGGAGTCATAATCATCCCCGGTAGGTTCTTTTCCTACATTAAAGAAGACCGCTTCCTCCCCATGATCCATCAGAGCCAGAATAAGTGTAAATACCTTGGAGATACTTTGCATCGTAAACGGGATACCACAATCTCCGGCCGACACATGATTGCCTTCGGCGTTCATGATATGTATACCCAGTTCGTCCTGCGAAGCCTTGAACAACTCGGGAATATAAGAAGCAACTTTCCCCTGTCCGGTGTGCAAGCGGCTGGTCTCCAGCCATTCCGGTAGCAATAAATTCAATTGTTCCATTGCAGCATTGCTCATCTCAATCTCCTCCAAATCTCTGTATGAGCATTTCGCATGCTTTCGAATGACGAGTTCCCATCGAAGTGATGCAAAATGCCCGGGATAGTATGTATTACCCGCAAGCCTGATCCCTTAGCGCTTCACCTGAAGATTCAGCTCCAGAATCTCGCCAGGTAATCCCTCATAATCCCCCACCCATGTGGATACAAAGTTCTGTCTGAGCAATATTTGACGGGATACCGCATTGGACGGATCGATAACCGCATAGAGTACAGCAATTCCTGCCGCCTGTGCCTGAATAATCAGCCGAGCTGCAATGGAAGTCCCGTGTCCTTTCCCCCAGTATTCAGGCAGAATCATATAACCCATTTCCGCCCGGGATGGATCCGTTTCATCCGGGATCAGTTTAGCGTAGGCCATCCCTACCCCGTCTTCACCGGATATCCGATAATATCCGCAGTCATTCCCCTGATTATAATTCAGCATGGATTCAAATTCCGCTGTAGCTTCATGCTCAGGCAGAGCACGTTCGGTAATTTGTTGCATAACTTCAATATTGGACACAAGAGCATAATAATCAGCAAAATCAGATGATGCATATTTCAAGAAATTCATGATGGACATACCTCCTCTAAATGGCTAACAAGAACTTGCTCTTTTGATTTCACCTAGAGTATACCAGAAGCAAAGTGTGCATTGCACACAACCGTATTATGTATCAGGAGTCTCATTCTTCTCGGGTAGAGCTGGTACCCAAAAAGCGGCCTCCGCAGAGACCGCCCAGTTTGCTTTTTATAAAATAGAACTTCGTCTCCACTACGCTCAGCTTGCCCGGGATGAAGGGTTAAGATTCATCTGCTGTTCACGCTCACGTGTACGACGTCCCTGACCCGGAGGTGTAATAATCAACGCCAGCAAGAGCGAGACGGCACACAGTACAGCGATCACAATAAAGGTAAGATGGAATCCGCCCAGCAGGGCGCTGATAAACGATCCAGCCAAGGCACCCAATCCAAAGCCCTGATAGATGACGCCGTAGTTTTTGCTCTGATTTTTCAATCCAAAGTAATCTGCCACAATCGCCGGGAAAACCGTGATATTGCCACCAAAGCAGAACGCGATAGCGGCCACACAGGCGAAGAAGATGCCAAAGCTCAGAGGTACCAGGCTAAGCGTCATTACGGCAACAGCCGTAACCAGCAGTGCTCCGGCAATGACTTTCATCCGTCCCACTTTATCCGACAACGCCCCCAGAATGATACGGCCAGCGGTGTTAAAGATCGCAACCATCGCCACGGCATTGGCAGCTGTAGCCACGTTAAGACCTGCCAGCTGCACACCGATGTCTTTCACAATACCGATTAGATACAGTCCACTCATACATGCCGTAAAGAAAATAACGAACAGCATGTAAGCTTCTTTCGTACGCAGCATTTCTTTGACCGTATAATCATGAGGTGCTGCTTGTTTCTTCGCACCTTCGGTGCTGCTTGCTGGAGCCTGTTCCCGAACAACCGCTTCACGGATCAGGAACGAGCCGCCCACGATCAACACCAATACGATAATACCCCAGTACATAAAGGCCTGAGCAGGACCAACGGCACCGATTAATGCCGAGTTCACATATTTGAACAACAGACTGCCCGTACCAAAGGCACCCACCGAAATACCCGAAATCAGCCCTTTTCGCTCAGGGAACCACTTGATCAGGTTGGACAGGGAAGTAATATATGCCGTACCATCCGCGAATCCAACCACAAATCCAGCCAGAATGTAGAGCAATGTCAACGAACTCACTTGCGAACTGAGCACGAGTCCCAGACCAAGCACCACACCGGCTACCCGAATCAGGCGACGAAGCCCCCATCGTTCTTGCAGTCGGCCTGCAAATAATGTGGCAAATGCCAAAGCAAAGCTGGTAATCGAAAAGGTTATCGCGACCGAGCTGACGTCCCATCCGAAACGATCAGACAGCGGTTGATTAAATAAACTCCAGGTGTAGATGGTTCCGAGACCCATTTGTACAATAATGGTACCCAGTACAATAAGCCAGCGGTTCATTTTCATAGATGCAGATGCTGAATTAGATGTGGATGAAATAGCTGCTTTCATCGTGATCTCCCCTTTGCCGATGTCATATATATGAATGCGTTCACAAGCTAATCATACATGAAAGGGGATTCATTACACCGATTTGAGCATGAGTTGCATCAGATGCGGAATGAAATGCCTCTAGATGCGCATGAGCTGCCTGAATTCCTTGACCTTGCCACGGCTGACAGGCACCTCAGCTTCCAGATCACGCAGGCGAAGCAGATACGTATTGTTAAACCAGGGCACAATTTCACGGATTTGAGACAAATTCACCACGTAAGAACGATGGCAGCGGAAAAAGGTTTCCTGCGGCAAACGGCCGTGAAAATCGGTAATGCTGACCGGCATCGTAAACTCACCATTTTTGGTATAGACCTTCGTTACTTTCTCTTGCGCTTCCGCATAATAAATATCGGCGGTGTCTGTCACAATAATATTGTCATTGCGCAGCAGATTGATACGTCGTCCCGTCTGTGCATTGGATTCCCGCGCCTGCATCGTGGATGCAGACCATTCATCGTTCACTTGAGCCGCATGGTTAGCCTGTCCATCGTCGCTGCCACGTTCACGATTCTCCTGCTCATGATCCCGTTTGAATGCCGTTTCGAGTTTATTCAGCATCGCGGCAATTCGTTTCTCATCATAGGGCTTCAGAATATAGTCAAACGCCTCCAGCTCAAATGCTTCTGCCGCATGTTCCTTGTATGCCGTTGTAAATACGATATAAGGCTTGCTCGCAAACTTCCCAATATGATGTGCCAGCATCATGCCATCCAGCGAAGGAATGTTAATGTCTAGAAAAATAACGTCGACTTCCTGCTCTTGCAGAAACTTCAGCACATCCAGTCCATCTTCCAGACAATCTACCACTTCAATTTGGCTATGTTCCTGTATCAAGTAATTCAGTTCCTCACTTGCCGGAATTTCATCTTCAACAATAAGGGCTCTCATTGACCGTTCATCACCTAGTCACTGCATCTCCTTTGGGTACATCAAATAAAATATCAGTTCCTTGCTCCAGCCGGGTAATCGTTAACCCCTGTCCATAAATGAGCTTCACCCGCCGATGCACATTGTACAACCCGATCTGGTTGGAAGGCATCCGGTCATGGTATACACGCTGAATAATGTCGGCTCCAATGCCTGCTCCTGTGTCACTGACCCCAATTCGCACAAAGTCAGGATAATCCTGTACCCGTATCCGTACGGTTCCGGGCCCTTTTACCTTGAGAATGCCGTGGATGATGGCATTTTCCACAAGCGGCTGGATGACCAGACTTGGAATATGCACAGCCACTTCATCAATATCATAGATGACGTTAAGCCTGCTGCCGAAGCGCGCCTTCTCGATTTCCACATAATTGCGGACCTGCTCCAGTTCCTTATGAATATCGATCAGTTCATCCGAAAGCTCCAGGTTATAACGCATATATCCAGACAGATTCACAATCAGCTCGCGTGCCCGATCAGGCTTGGTGCGAATCGATGAAGCAATGGCATTCAGTGCATTGAATAGAAAATGAGGATGGATTGTGGTCTGTAATGCACGCAGTTCCGCTTTATTGGCCGCAGCCTTAATCTCCTCCACACGTGATACTTCCATCTGGGTGGAAATAATCTGCGACAAGCCAACAGCCATCGTTTGCAACGGATACGTAATCTTGTACGCTTTGCGGTAATAGATTTTCAGCGCACCCGTCACTTCGCCCCGCTCTTTGAGCGGAATGATGAGCAGGGAGTGGATATCCGGCGTTTTTTCATCTATCACGTCATTACTGATCGTAATCTCACCGCTGGAGATCGTTTTCTTCGTCATCTCACTAATAATTTCATTACCGATGTGATATCGTTCCTCACCAAACCCTACATATGCCAGTACATTTCGAGTATCCGTAATCGCAACCGCATCCGCCTGAATGTCCTCCTGAATAATTCGGCAGATCTTCCGTAGAGAGTCCTCATCGATGGAACGGAAGTATGGCAAGGTCTTGTTGGCAATCTCCAGCGCCAGCTTGGCCTGACGAGCCGCAATCATTTCCTTTTCCCCTTCCACACTCTGCACCAACAGCACGATCAGCCCAATATTCATCTCACCCAATATCATCGGGAGTGCAATCTTTGAGACGATATCCGCACCCAGTGGATCGGGATAGGAATACAGCAGAATCAGCAGCATCGTAAGCGCCTCACAGATCATTCCCGCCGCGATACCGATCATCCAGCGCTTAGACTTGGGCGTATACTTATGTATATAACCGGACACGAGACCTGCCAGGATACTCGTAATCAGACAGGGGATCGCCGTAATCCCATCCATATCGATCAAGTACCGATGCACCCCGGAGACAATCCCGGTAATGATGCCCACAGGCGCTCCAAACAGAATGCCGCCAGACATGATCGCAATAATACGCACATTCACCAACGAGCCTTCTACATTAATACCGGTATAGGTACCAAAGATGGCAAAACCACAGAACAACAAGGTAACCGCAATGTACTCCTGCCATCTCAATTTTCCCTTTTGCAAAATCTGCCTAAACCGCGGTACCCTCGACAGGAAGAATAAAAATATAATCAGCAGTGCCGCCCGTTCGAACAAACCCAGCAGCATCGTAAACATCTCCGTCAATCTGACTTCCTCCACATCCGTCAAAAATAAACGCCCCTCATCGCAGCAGCGTTTTCCTCACCTTGAAATCCATGTATGCTCGTATGCAACAGTTTACCGCTCCCCCAGGAGGAAAGCAAAGTCAATCCTGTGAAAATGAGATGTACAGGAATGTAGTGGACAGTCTCTAAACTGTTGAATAGATGAAACAGAATTCATTTTATTCCAATTGATTCTCTTCTCTACACATAAAATGCCACTTTCATAAATCCACGGTGTTATAATCAATTGGAATATTATGCTAATTGGTTCAATGTAATTTATTTAAGAAAGGTGTATTACATGTTTATAATGCTATGGATAGGTTCACTCCTGCTTTTTGGTGGTTTGTGGTACATCGTTTACTTTATCTCGAAGCGCACCAAAAACCCTACTCGTTCCTCAGCTCATGTGCTGAGAGTGATTTTAAGTATTTCAACCCTCGTACTAATAGCTGAAAACTACATATATAAAACAGTACCCTCTAACAATTTTTTAATTTTAGTATTTGTTGCATCCTTAATAGCTACCAGTTCATTCTTTGTTAAGAATAAAGAGTGATGAGATGGCACTAGAGGGTCTAAAAAAAGATTTTGTTACAGAGTAATTTATAACTAGTTTAGCAACCAACGGGGGATAAAAAGATGACAACAATCAAGGAGGTTTTGAAAGTCTTCTCTGATCGGGTTTCAGTTTGTACAGATATGGATTGGATTATAGTTGGCTCAACAGCTTCTTTGATTCAAGGTTGTAACAATATTAGGCCTAATGATATTGATATCTTGGTTAAACAAAACAGTGATGTTGATAAAATCGTCAATCTATTTATGGACTATTTGCCCGAGACAAATCCCTCTCTTCTATTCAACAATTATTGGGTTTCTACAAAGCGCTTACCAACCTTTAAGATGAATAACGATAAAGAGAAATGGGCTTTTGCCTGACTGAACATTCACGGAATCATTATTGAAATTGCCAACACCGTGTCAGACGAATACCTTGAATTAAGCCCTGTAGTGTGGGAATTGAAAAGATACGAGGCGTATTCTGGAATGTGGATTCCCGTAGTCCCCTTAGGATTGCACTGCATTCCAGCTATGAACAACAGAAACCGGATCGTGTTAAAGCAATCTGTGTGATCGTAAAGTCCAAAAATCTCGATCTACAATTCATGGAGAACTATTTATCAAGCAGTGCCTATAGACACCTCATGGAAGAAATTTAGATGAGAACGTAAATAAAAAAGCAAGTTTAAGCTCCACCAAAAAGAGAACAAAGTCAATCCTGTGAAAATGAGATGCAAAAGGATGTAGCGAATAGTGGCCTATCCTTCAGGGCACGCGCTAAGGAATCGGTTACACCTTATTATGAGAATTAGCATGGAATAAAAGTTCTAACGAACCCTAGCCACGCTATTCCAATATAAATCTGCAATTAATAGCTCGAAACGAGGAAATAAGGACTCTACGATTCGTTACAACTTCGAAGCTATGGAATTTCCCCGAATAGCGTGGGCTCAGTTCGTTAAACTAGATTAGCTTTTCGTTGAGTACGTTTGTATCATTGGTCCTGGAGCTAAGTCCAAAAGGGGCGGTCCATAAGTCATCTTGCTGACTTATGAACCGCCCCATCCACTATAATTACTTCATACACATTCGATGTAATTTGGTTTTATAAAGTGAACTTCCAGTTACACAGTAACGGAGAGTGCAGAACCAATCTGGAGAAGCGAAGCGCTCGCCTTTATCCCCGGATTTTACCCTTTTAAAATTCTAATCTAAAAATCCGGGGGTAACAGCGATCGGAAGATGGTACTGCACTCGGAGTGGCCACATGTAACAACACCCCGTAGTTCATTTTATACCACCCAACATTCCATCGAATCCCTATCTAAACATGCCCCACAGCTTAATCAAATGAAATGTATTGTTCGGATCGATCTTCTGCGCAAGGACAAAAGCAACGAATTGTTCCTCCTGAGCTGTAGAAAAATTCTCATTCAAAATGACCGCTGACGACTTGACCAATCTTCTCACCTTGGCCTTATCCTGTAAATCAGACTTGGTAACCCCATCTATCAACTTTTTGATACGCTCTTTGACAGCGGGATTTTTCATCTTCGTTTTGATCCGCTCCACCAGCTGCGGACTGATTCCATATTGTTGGTAACCCAAAACGTACAGCACCTCCTGAATAATGAACTCACTTCTTATTCATATGACAGAAGGGCCTGTACACTTGACATATTCCCACGGAAAATGTGGAAAACCACAACTCGGCAGCCCAATCAATCGATCAGATCCCCCTGGAATACTTGCTGCTGCTGTAAAAAATCACGTAAAGGCGCGTAGTCAACAGAGGTCCAGAAGCTTGCATCCGCAATCAGACTGGACACGTCATCCCGGGCCTGCTCCAATACGGCAAAATCCGCAACCATGTCGGCAAGACGGAACTCGGGTAATCCACTTTGCTTTGTGCCAAAGAAATCACCCGGTCCCCGCAGATCCAGATCCCGACGGGATACTTCGAATCCATCTTCGGTTTCTGTCATGACCTTCATGCGCTCCTGCCCAACCTCCGTCTTGGGGTCAGCAATGAGCACACAATAGGAGGCATGAGCTCCCCGACCGACCCGGCCACGAAGCTGATGCAGCTGCGACAGACCGAAGCGGTCCGCATCCATAATGACCATCAGTGTTGCGTTAGGCACATCGACCCCGACCTCCACGACCGTAGTCGAGACGAGAAGCTGAATGTCGTTGCTGTAGAAGTCACGCATCATCTCTTCCTTCTCGCCAGCCGTCATCCGTCCATGCAGCAGACCTACACGGTACTTCGGAAAATTCTGCTGCATCTGGATATGCAGGTCAATCGCATTCTGTACATCCAGCTTCTCAGACTCTTCAATGAGCGGACAGATCAGATAGGCCTGACGTCCCTGGTCCACTTCTCGCGAAATAAAGCCAAGCACCCGGTCCATCATGTCATGCTTGACCCAGTACGTCGAGATTGGAATCCTTCCTTTTGGACGTTCAGAGATGGTCGATACTTCAATATCACCAAAAGCCGTAATGGCCAGTGTCCGCGGTATCGGCGTCGCCGTCATCGTTAACACATCCGGGTTGTACCCTTTACGCCGCAAAATACTGCGCTGGTTCACACCGAAGCGATGCTGTTCATCCGTAACGACAAGCCCCAGGTCGCGGAAAAATACATCCTCCTGTATTAAAGCATGTGTACCCACCACGATGTCGATCATGCCCATCTGCAAAGATGCAATCAGATCTTTGCGCTTCCGTCCATTCACACTGCCCGTTAACAGCCCCACCGTTACGCCAAAAGGTTCAAACAGCTTTTGCAGTGAGCGCATATGCTGTTCTGCCAGAATCTCCGTAGGCACCATCAGAGCCCCCTGAAAGCCGGAACGAACTGTGGTATACAGGGCAATTGCCGCAATAACCGTTTTACCCGAGCCTACATCGCCCTGCAACAGACGGTTCATCGAATACGATGAACGCATATCATGCAGAATTTCAAGCTCTACCTTCTTCTGCGCATCCGTCAGTTCAAATGGCAGACTGCGAACAAACTCGCGAATCGTTGTATTATCCGTTGTATGCACTACACCATCCATGCGGTCCCGGTTTAATGCACGATAAGCCTGCATCTTGAGTTGAAACAAAAATAGTTCCTCATACACCATCCGCTGTCTGGCCTGCTGACCTTCCCGGTTATCCTGTGGGCGATGAATTCCGGCAATCGCCTGTTTGCGGGGCATGAATCCATATTTCTTCATGAGTGATTGAGGCAAAATTTCGGGGATCATATCCCCGAATTGGACTAACCCCTGATTGATCGTTTTGCGCATCCAGGACTGCGTAATCTTGCCGGTTACCGAATACACAGGCTGCAGCGTGCCTGATCGCCCTTCCCCTTTATCCGGGAATTCCGAATCTGTTACGGTCATCTGCATACGTTTTTGTTCCCATTTTCCCGTAATGACAATCTCCCGGTTGGGGGTAAGCTGCTCCTTCAGAAAATGCCGATTGAACCAAGTCGCTGAAATCATCCATTCTTCCGTCATCACCTTACAGGTAAGGCGTGACTTTTTGCCGTAGCGCTGCAACACCGGGATGCCCATCACTTTGCCCTGTACCGTAATTTTGTCTCCATCCTTCACTTCGCTGAGCGAACGCAGACGATAGTCCTCATAACGGAACGGATAGTACTCAAGCAGGTCTTTTACAGTAGAGATACCAAAGGCGTGAAGCTCTCCCTCTTTGAGAGCACTCACGCCGCTAATTTGTTTAACCGATATTTCTTCCCATTTCATGTCTAATCCCTCATTCCGGAACAGGCCACATAAAGATGGCAATTACGCCTGGCCCAACATGGCTGCCAATGACGGCTCCAATATTGGTATACACCACTTCATTCAGTGTAAAATGCCCGCGCAACTGCTCTGCACAAGCGATCGCTGATCCGGGGTCCGCGGTATGACCTACCGCCAGATTAACACGTTGACCCGCCAGATCCTGCTGAAACAGCTCAATAATGCGTGCCATGGCTTTTTTGTGACCTCTGACTTTCTCCACTGCGTAAATAACGCCTTCCTCATCAATGGACAAGATCGGTTTAATATTCAGCAGTGTTCCCAAGATGGCCGCAGCCTTGCCAATCCGACCGCCTTTTTGTAAGTACTCCAAGGTATCTACAAGAAAGAACAGCTTGCGGCTTCGCTGCATGGCTGCTACAGCCTCAGCGATCTCCGCTGCGGATTTGCCTTGTTCGGCAAGCTCGGCAGCCTGTACAACCAATAAACCGTATCCATAGGATGCAGACTTCGAATCCAGTACCGTTATATCGCCTTCACGTTCCAGCAACGATTTGCCGAGCAGTGCCGATTGATAGGTACCACTCATGCCCGAAGACAAATGAATCGATACAATGGGCCGTTCCGGGTCCTCATCCAACAGTGTGTTATAGATATTCATGAAATCGGTGGGAGAAGGCTGTGAGGTTGTAGGCAGCACAGATACCTTCTCCAACTTTGCATAGAACTGTTCTGAAGTCAGCTCAACACCGTCTGCATAAGCTTCTTCCCCAAACAGAACACGTAGCGGAACAATGTGAATCCCGTATTTACGCACCAGTTCTTCGGGTATATCTGCGGTACTGTCGGTTACAATTGCAACCTTGTGGCTCATGAGATCCCTCCTCTTTGCTTAAGTGCTATTAGTGCAAGTTCAAAGAGTCCATTGGGGACTTTTTGAACAACCTCTATTAGGACTCTACAGAGAACAAATAATAATAAACCGGCTGTCCTCCAAGATGCACCTCTACCTCAGCATCAGGATATTGTTCTTCAAGCCAAGCTACAAGCGCATCAGTAATCTCCGGGGCCGCCTCGTCCCCTTCAAGGATGGTGATTACTTCATCTCCGCTCGCCATCATCTGTTGCAGCAAGCCTTCACATGCGTGCAGCATGCTTTCGTCTGTTGCCACGATCTTGGAATTGTGGATACCGATGAAGTGTCCCGCTTTGATATCAAGCTCATCATATTGCGTATCTCTGACCGCATGAGTCACTTGACCGGACTGTACCCGGCTAATCGCCTCAAGCATATGGTCACGGTTGGTTTCAGCAGACTCATCCTCCTGGAAAGCAAAAGCCGCTGCCATGCCCTGAGGAATCGTCTTGCTCGGAATCACAGTAATTCGGCGCTCATCCTCAAGCAACTCTCCAGCCTGCTGCGCAGCAAGTACAATGTTGGAGTTGTTCGGCAAAATAAATACCTGTTCCGCTGCAATCGAACGCACCGCTTTTACAAAATCTTCAGTACTCGGATTCATCGTCTGTCCACCAGACAGAACAACATCCACGCCGAGACTCTTGAAAATCTCTGCAATGCCGTCACCGGAAGATACCGCGATAAAGCCATATGGCGCCATCTCATCTGCTGGTGGCTCCGCTTGCTCCAGACTGCGTGTGGCTTCAGGCGGGATCTCTGCGAACAATTCAGGCGAAGGTGCTATGTCCATGCCAGCAGTCAGCAGATCACGATGCTGCTCACGCATATTAAGAATGTGAATTTGTGTGATTTCTCCATAACGGAGGGCCAGGTTTAATACATCTCCAGGTGTCTTGGAATGCACGTGAACCTTAATCACTTCATCGTCAGCAATAATGATGATGGAATCTCCGTTTACTGACAACGCTTTCCGGAATGCCTCGTCATCGAATGCAACGCCTGCGTTCTCTCCCAGCTCGCGATTAATAAAGAACTCCATGTCATAGAGGAACTCAATATCTTCCGTTTCCAGTCTCGCCTGAGCAGACATTGGCATCTCCGGCACGATTACCTGCTGTGCAGGCTTCGCAGGAATTAGTTCTGACGGTGCAGTCGGTTTCAATGCAGATGAAGCTACGGTTGGCTGTACGTCTTTCTGAAAGGATGTGCGACTAGCCCCGTCCGTTTGCAGCAGAACGTCCATAAAGCCCTCGTAAATATATACAAGCCCCTGACCGCCTGAATCCACAACGCCGACCTGTTTTAATACAGGCAGCAATTCTGGAGTCATTGCCAGTGCTTCTTTTGCTTTTAACAAAACTTCATTCATTAATTCAGTTATATCATTCGTCCGTCTTGCGTAGTAGCTGGCATGTTTCGCCGCTTCCTTGGCTACGGTAAGAATGGTCCCTTCAACGGGTTTCACTACAGCTTTGTAAGCTGCGTCCACACCGTTCTGCAGGGCTGCGGCGAACTGGAGTGTATTCAGTTCCTCGTAAGGAGCAGCTGAACGACTGAATCCACGGAACAATTGAGATAAAATTACTCCGGAGTTCCCCCGTGCACCCATAAGCAGGCCTTTCGATAAAATACCGGCAGCTTCTCCGATGGAGGCAGAACTCTTGCGTTTAATCTCTGCGACTCCTGCACTCATTGTCAAATTCATGTTCGTTCCCGTGTCGCCATCCGGCACAGGGAAAACATTCAGGGAATTGACGTGCTCTGCATGCTGTCCAAGTTGTTCCGCTCCGGCAAGTACCATTGCGGTGAAATCTGTTCCATTTAAAGAACGTATACTCAAGTGAGAATTCCCCTTCCTAGCTTGATACACGAACATCTTGCACCAAGATGTTAACTGGTCTGTTCATGCGCAAACGCTATCGCGTTATTCTTCGTCCATACCTTGTCCGGCACAGGCATACAATACATAATGTCAGCCGGATTAACGGTCTGGGCGGCCAGGCAACCGATATCCTGCAATTGCTCTGTAACCCCTAATTCGGGGCATACGGATATGCACCGGTATCAAGAGCCGGCATGAATGCCGCATGGAGACTGGTGCCAATGATGGAATGCCGCAGCTTACAGCGTTGCCAAAAAAGCAGACCACCGACCTCTAAGGCCGATTTTCCTCCGGCTTCCCCGCGGCAACAGCCTGTTCACCACTGTATTATGGACTATTCAACATTGTACTATATTAGACAGGAGAAATAAATAAAGTTTTTGGATCAGTTGACGAAGCTTTTTTCAATATGATATTATATTCAAGTATTGTTTTATGCAGGTTTAGTAATGGAAATGATCCGGCTATGCCGCTTGAACACACCATTAGCTACTGGAACCTGGCCATTGCGGTCAGGAAGAACAATTTTAGTCCGTATGGAATGACATTCGTGTCTCCAGAGGGCAACTGGTTATTTTAGGATAGGAGGTGTAATCTATGTCTCGCAAATGTTATGTGACAGGTAAGAAACCGGGCACCGGTAACCACGTATCCCACGCTAACAACCGTAACCGTCGTTCTTGGGGCGTAAACGTTCAGAAGGTCCGTATTCTCGTGAACGGTAAACCAAAACGTGTATACGTAAGCACCCGTGCACTGAAAGCCGGTAAAGTGACTCGCGTATAATCACGCACAGCTACTATAAATCGGGTAAGCAAAAAGCACCTTGTTCCTTGCAGGTGCTTTTTTGGTATTCAGAAATAAAATCATGAATACACACATCAGCATGTGAATGGCCGCCGCATGGCGCTTCGCAGGTCCGAATTCCAGATGATCCTGAAGCCAAAGCGGCGGTATTCGCCAATGTAACCATTTAATCATGTCAGTTCTTTTGAAACGTATTAAGGATTGCCTTTACAAACCCTCCCAAAAACTTCGGCAGTTTGAATGTGTAAAATTTCATACTTCACCCTCCCCATCATGCTCATGCATCCGCCGTATCCTATGCTCCAGGCCTTCTTTACGTTAAACACGACAAAAAAGGCTACATGAGAAACCTGCTCATGTAACCATATTTATGCGGAACCCTTTGTCCCTATTCCACAATGACGAGCCCGGTTATCAGCTCATTTAGGTTTGGGTAGGGATATATTGATAGACAGCAATCATGAATACACTCAATAAGTAATACAGTATGCTGAATATCACAAAAGTAACCCGAAGTCCTGTACGGTCAAATTTGCGGAAGTACATAATCACAACACCAACCCCGATCAATGACGTAATCGCATTGTAAGGGGATTGAATAACCGCAAACATCGCAAGCACCAGTCCCGTAACGAGACTCGCAGCCATTGTCCACAGCGTCTCCTTGAGGTTCATGCTCAGCCTCCGTAGCTACTGCGAATTTCGGCAATCGCCGCAGCCCGATCTTCACGACCAAATACAGCACTTCCCGCGACGAGCACATCCGCTCCAGCTTCCACCACAAGTGGAGCCGTGTCTGCAGCAATACCGCCATCTACTTCAATGTGCACATCATGACGTCCTTTTTCGTTCAGCCAGCTGCGAATTTGCTTGATTTTGTTCATAGTGCCGGAGATGAAGGCTTGTCCACCAAAACCTGGATTCACCGTCATGACAAGGACCATATCCACATCGTCCAGCACTTCCTGAATAGCACTCGCCGGAGTTCCCGGATTAAGGGCAACCCCTGCCTTAACTCCCTGTTCCTTGATCAGATGAATAACCCGGTGCAGATGCACACAAGCCTCGGCATGAACCGTAATGACTGCAGCGCCAGCTTTCGCAAAATCCTCCACATAACGCTCCGGATTCTCAATCATCAAATGAACATCAAGCGGCAAGCTTGTATGTGGAGCGATCGCTTTTACAATCGCAGGTCCAAGCGTAATATTAGGGACGAAATGACCGTCCATGACATCAATATGAATCCAGTCTCCGCCAGCAGCTTGGGCTTCCGCCACTTCCGCGCCGAGACGGGCAAAATCCGCAGATAAAATAGATGGGGCAATTTTAATCATGTTAGTACCTCCGCTTCTTGTCTTTCATTTCTGTAAGGAATTGTTCGTAATGGTGATAACGGCTTTCGGAGATCATTCCCTCCGCTTTGGCTGCAAGCACTCGGCAACCTGGTTCATGCGTATGCGTACAACCTCGAAACTTACACTGGTCCGCATATTGAGCGAACTCCCGGAAACAAGTGGATAGCTCCTCCACACCAATCTCTAGAAAGTCCAGTTGGCTGAATCCCGGCGTATCGGCGACAAAGCCACCATTATCCAGGGGGATGAGCTCCACGTGTCTGGTGGTGTGTTTCCCTCGGCCTAGACGCATACTGATTGCACTGGTCTCCAGCGTCAGGCCTGGCATCAGGGCGTTTAGCATGGAAGATTTACCTACACCGGATTGCCCGGAGAATACGCTAATCTTGCCGGCAAGACGCTTCTTGAGCTGTTCATTGCCTTCACCGGTTCGTGAACTGGTCGAGATAACTTCATATCCGATCTGCTCATATAATGCCTTTACTTCAGCTACTGTATCACGTGCATCGTTTTCCGGATCAGCCAGGTCCTGCTTGGTGAGCACAATCAGTGCATCCAGTCCGGCTTGCTCGATATGTACCAGAAATTTGTCCAACAGATTGAGATTCATGTCCGGTTCCTTCACGGAAAATAACAGAACAGCCAGACTTACATTGGCTACCGGGGGACGAATCAACTCCGTCTCACGTTTTCGAATCTCATCTACTGTTCCTTCCCCGTTCTCTGTCAGCATATAACTGACTCGGTCACCCACAAGCGGTGAGGTACCTCGTTTTCTGAAGATGCCTCTGGCCCGGCATTGAACGGCGGAGCCTTCAACCGAAGGCACCCCGCTGTCTTCCAGTGGCATGACATAATAGTAACCGCTTAGCGCTTTAACGATGATACCTTCTGGCATAGCTCCGTCGCCCTCCTTTAATTTACAATACATCTACCCTGAACGTCAGCAATAAGCCGCCCTTATGGACGGCTTGATGCGTTAACGACTTCCTTTTTCTTATCTTTTCCCTTGACGTGACCATTACCGTTTTTCATCGCAGAAGTATCTGTCTCTTCGTTGTCCCCTTCACCCTCAACAGGTGTATCCGGTTCACCTTCCTGATGTGTATCCACGGTGCCTTCGTCATCGCCACCGCCACCTTGATCAGGCTCCTCCGTTGTTGGAGGGGGGTCTGCACCCTTCTCAGGCTCAATGGTAGGCACAACTACCGTTCCGTTTTTGGCATCACTATAGGACACCAGATACGTATCCAGGAATTGCCCATCCCGGTAGACAGAGACAACACCATCGACGTTTGGAGCCAAAATAAGCGGAATTGTCAGCGTTTGGGCAGACTTGATTGTCCGGGTTCCCCATTCCTGACTTTTGCCACGAGCATCCTCGAAAGTAATTCGAATTTTGCTGCTCTTTCCTACTTCTTTTGGCGAAACGTTAATGTTATAGGGGTAGTTCAATGCCTCTGGCGGGTATCCTGTACTAATGAAAATGGTAATTTTATCACCAGGATTTACGTCTGCACCGGCTTCCACAGGCCATTGCTGTGTCACTTTGCCTTCAGCTACGGTGTAGCTCGACTCTTCCTGAACCTGAGCAAGGACTAAGCCGGCGGATTTAAGTATACTCTCCGCCTCACTTCGAGTGTGATTTTTCAAGTCAGGCATTTTTACTGTTTCGGATCCTTTGCTTACAGTTAAAACAATCTGAACCTCCGCCGGATCGTATTCTTCATTTACCCCAGGCGTTTGGGACAGAACAGTACCTGATGACTTATCATTCGAGAACTCTTCCTTACGCTGAATCTGATCCTCTTTAATGCCCAGAGCTGTAAGTTTTTTGACCGCCTCATCATATGAAAGGTCTTTGAGGTCAGTCATCTTCGACAGTGCTTTTTCCGCCCCAACACTCAGCTGGACCTCAGAGCCTTCTTTGACGATATCGCCTTCATCCCTGCTCTGATCGAATACAATACCCGGCTCAATGCCTTCCTTGTACTCCCGGATGACATTATCACTGACAACAAGCCCGTTATCCTGCAGCATTTGACGAGCCTTTTCTTCGGTCTGACTCACAACATTGGGCACCTTCACATCAGGCACAACAAGCATGCCCTTCACGTACCATACAACTCCAACCATCGCGATAAGAATAAGCACCGTCAACGAGATCAGCAGCGCTGGCTTCTTCCAATTCTTTGTTTTGGGTTTACCCTTGTTATTATCATCGTCAGACTCCATCACGGGCACAGCACCTGTAGATGTAACCCCTCGCGGCTCCGGCTTGATCGCCGGCATAACACGGGTCTGATCGATATCATCCTCATCCGGAAAATCAATCTTCATTTCATTACGTCTTTCCGGCATCAGACAGGTTTCCAGATCTGTCTGCATTTCTTTCGCAGATTGGTAACGCTCCTGCGGATTTTTGCGCATGGATTTCAGAATAACGTTCTCCACGCTTTGCGGAATCAGCGGATTGAATTTGCGCGGTTCATCAAACTCTTCCTGTAAATGCTTCAAAGCAACGCTGATCGGACTTTCTCCCAGGAACGGAAGCTGCCCAGTTAGCATTTGATAGAGTACGATACCAAGAGAATATAAGTCCGATTTCTCGCCAGTCACAATGCCTTTGGCATGCTCAGGTGAGAAGTAATGAACGGAACCGACCACTGAGCCGGTCTGTGTAATCGTTGTGGACGTAACCGCACGGGCTATCCCGAAATCTGTTACTTTCACACGGCCATTACGGCCAATCAATATATTATGGGGTTTGATATCCCGATGAATGATCTGATTATGATGTGCATGATCGAGAGCATCTGCAATCTGGGAGGCGATTCGAACCGCTTCGTCCACCTGCAAAGGCGCCCGCTCTTTAATAATTTCATTCAGGTTTTTGCCTTCGACATACTCCATAACAATGTAATGAACTTCATCTTCCTGACCCACATCATAAATACTGACCACGTTAGGGTGAGACAGCGATGCTGCGGATTGTGCTTCCCTGCGGAAACGGCGTATAAATTCTTCGTCATGCACAAATTGCTGTCTTAACACTTTGATGGCAACATTCCGGTTGAGCAACAGATCCTGGGCCTTATACACAAGAGCCATGCCTCCGCCGCCGACACGCTCGATCACTTCATAGCGTCCGCCTAGCTGGTGCCCAATCATGACTCACACCCCGTTTCCGATATCACGGAACCTTCCTTTTGCAGTTCAAACAAAGCTATCGTGATATTGTCATCTCCACCCGCAAGCAAAGCCAGCTGAAGTAAACGATCAGCCCGATCTTCCAACGCCAGTTCCAGATTACCTGCGACCTGAATGATCTGCTCATTACTGACCAGATTACTAAGCCCGTCGCTGCACAAGAGAAGAACTTCGCCTTCTTCCAACTTGACGGTATCCAGATCCACCTTCACTTCAGCATCTGTCCCAAGTGCACGTGTGAGCACGTTGCGACGCGGATGATGAGAGACATCTTCTTTGCTGATCTGACCATTTTTGAACAATTCATTCACCAGTGTATGGTCCTCGGTCAACTGGATCACATGTTTATTTGCAATTTTGTATGCCCTGCTGTCACCGATGTGACCAATAACGCCTTCCGTATCATTCAGCAATGCCGCAACTACGGTGGTCCCCATGTTATGGTAATTATCATCCGTAGAAGCCGTGCGGAAGATCACTTCGTTGGCATGCAAAATAGCATCGCTCAATGCGGCTGACAAAGACGCATGTGAAAGACCTGGCTCAAGTGTCCCCAGATCCTGCACCAACGTCTCGACCGCCAGGCGGCTCGCCGTATCTCCTGCAAGATGACCGCCCATACCATCGGCAACAATACCCAGAATATAACCTGTATCGAGATTTCGAATCCAGGCTGAATCTTCATTCACCGAACGCACCCGTCCGATATGGCTCACATGAACTGTTTTGATCAAAACGTTCTCACCTCAACTCCATATGCTTTGCACGAAGCTGACCGCAAGCGGCAGCAATATCATGTCCCTGTTCACGACGAATGGTTACATTAACACCCTGCTCCGAGAGAATCTTCTGAAAATTGAAAATGTCGCTTCTGGATGTTCTTACGTACTTGCGCTCAGGTACATGGTTGACCGGAATCAGGTTTACGTGGCACAGCATGTTCTTAAGCACGCCTGCCAATTCTGCCGCATGTTCCGGCTGATCATTCACACCGCCGATAAGTGCGTACTCAAACGTAATTCTGCGACCCGTTTTGGCCAAATAATAACGCAAAGACTCCATTACATCTTCGAAAGGAAAACGGCGGTTTACCGGCATCAACTTGGAACGCAAAGCATCATTTGGCGCATGGATGGAAATCGCCAGGTTAATCTGCGTATCTTCATCTGCAAATTTATAGATGTTCGGTACGATTCCACTTGTAGACACGGTGATATGGCGCTGACCGATATTCAGCCCTTTTTCGTGAATCATGATCCGCAGGAACGTCATCGTGGCTTCATAGTTTTCAAAAGGCTCCCCTGAACCCATGATCACGATACTGCTGACCCGCTCACCGCGTTCATCCAGAATTTTTTGGGCTTGCACAACCTGAGCGACAATTTCGCCAGCTGTAAGGTTACGCTTGAGTCCGCCCAGCGTGGAGGCACAGAACGTGCAGCCAATCCGGCATCCAACCTGTGTCGTTACACAGATGCTGTTACCATAGTTGTGCTTCATGATAACTGTTTCGATCGCATGATCATCATGCAAACCAAACAGGAATTTCACTGTTCCATCCTTGGATTCAAATTTCGTAATTTCAGTAAGTGTAACAAATTCAAATTGTTCAGTCAGCTTTTCACGGAGCGCTTTGGACAGGTTCGTCATTTCACTGAAATCATTCACACGTTTCACATAAATCCAGTCGAAGATCTGACCACCGCGAAAAGCCGGTTCCCCATTCTCAACAGCCCACTGCTGCAGCTCCTCCAGGGAATAATCATATATAAAAGGTTTCATTTTGTTGTCAACACCTATTCCTTCTTTTCTTTTCGTTTGGCTTCCTTATTTTCGTTCCATTCGTCCTATTCTATCACAAAGACCACTTTACATCCATGTATACCCTTGATGCCTTTACTTCATGCATTATAACACCTCAATGCCTGCATCGCACCCTATCATCACTTTTAACTGATCATTAACCTTCAGTCTTATCACAAAGAAATCCGCCGAAGTTCCCCTCGGCGGCTGTCCTTCAGTGCTCTATTAAACTGTTAATCCGCTATCCTTGTCAACCTGGCAATGAAAAAACCGTCACTGTGAGCGTACTGTGGCAGAATCTGCACACCACCGTTCACAACCTTCCACTCGCCTGTTTCCAGACCAGACCAGGCTGACTCTTCAGCCGCCTTGTATTCCGGATGCCGGTCCAAAAAGTCAGCAACCCTATGCTCGTTCTCCGCTGGCTCAATTGTACACGTGCTATATACCAGAATACCACCTGGCTTTAGTAGTGGTGCAACCCGATCCAGCAGTTCACGCTGCAGATTGGAGATATCCTGAATGTCTTCAGCAGTTTTGGTCCATTTGACATCCGGCTTGCGGCGAATAACACCCAGACCGGAACACGGCGCATCCAGCAGGATGCGGTCAAACGATGCCTCTGGATAACGCTCATCCAGATCAAGGGCATCACCTGTCACCGCATCAATACAGCTGAGTCCGAGACGATCTGCATGATCCATGATCAACTGACGTTTATGAGCATGTACATCATTGGCAACAATCCGTCCACGGTCCTGCATTTTCTCTGCCATATGGGCTGTCTTGCCACCAGGAGCTGCACAGCAGTCCAGTACCGTCTCACCTTCCTCAGGTCCAACAGCCTCAGCTACAAGCATCGAACTCTCATCCTGTACGGATAACAGGCCATCCCGATACCAGGACGTAAGTGCCATATTACCACCACTGCGAACGAGAATGCCGTCGGGACTAAGCCGGGAGGGTTCCACGACTGCCCCCGTGCTCTCCATCTCTTGCATCATTTTCTCGCGTGTGGTCATTGTCGTGTTCACACGAACACTAACCGCAGGCGGCTCATTATTTGCACGACAGATCGCTTCCGCTTTATCTTCGCCATATTGGCTGATCCAGCGTTCGACCATCCACAGCGGGTGAGAATGCTCCAGTGAGATACGTTCAGCAGCAGGCAGATGTTCGGGAATGCGCAGTTCATCCCGATTGCGGATCATATTCCGCAGAACGCCATTCACCATGCCTGAGATGCCCTGATGACCCAATTTCTTAGCCAGATTGACAGCTTCACTCACCACGGCGTGTTCCGGAATACGGTCCAGATACAGCATCTGATACACGCTAATGCGCAGCAGGCTGCGAACCCACGGTTGCAGCTTGGATACACCTTTGGCTACATAGCGTTCCAGAAAATAATCAAGGGTATTCCGTCTTGCGATCGTACCATAGACCAGTTCGGTTGCTAATCCAGCATCTGCCGGACTAAGCTCAGCTTCCTTCAAACGCCGGTTCAGCTCAAGGTTGCTGTAGGCTCCTTCTTGCTCAACAGCGCTGAGCACCTTCACTGCGAGTGCACGAGCAGATGTTTTGGGCCGTGGAGTGCGTGAAGCGCTATTAGCGGCAGACTGGGATGCAGACCTATTCCCTGCACCACCAGATTTCCCGGAGTTCGGACGACGCTCGTTTCCTCCACGCCCGGACGCATTACCTGCGACTTTATGACCAGTTCCTAACGGGCGGCCCGGTGTATTTCCGCTCATTGCAGCACCGTTCCCGGTTTCAGGGTTCCGCCACGTGCAAAGTCTGCAGCTTGCATTACCTTTTTACCCGCAGGCTGAACCTCAGTAAGCCAGAGAGAACCGTCACCTGTGCGAACTTCAATGCCGTTCTTGCCCAATTGTAATACCGTTCCCGGCTCAGCTTGTCCAGCATCCGAAGACGTGAGTAGACCCGCCTGCCCCGGATTTGCTGCTGCCCAGACCTTGAAGACCTGCTCATCCCACATCGTAAATGCACCCGAGAACGGCACAAGACCGCGAATTTGATTGAACAATTCACGCGACGTTCGATTCCAGTCCATCTTCTCGTCATCCCGAGTCAGATTGCGAGCATACGAAGCCTCGGCTTCATCCTGAGGAACAGCCGTTGTTTCGCCTGCAACCAGTCGCGGCATTTCTTCCTGAAGCAATTTGGAGCCTGCTTCACTAAGCTTCACAAACATGGAGCCTGATGTATCTTCATCCGTAATCGCCACTTCCACACGTGAGATCATATCCCCCGTATCCAGGCCTTCAGCCATGAACATCAGCGTAACTCCCGTCATCGACTCTCCATTAATAATGGAACGTTGAATCGGGGCACCACCGCGATATTTGGGCAAAAGAGAACCATGCACGTTCACACAACCACGAACGGGCATATCCAGCACAGCTTTGGGCAGAATCTGCCCAAAAGCCGCAGTCACAATCAGATCCGGGTTCCATTCAGCCAATCGGGCTACAGCTTCTGGAGCACGCAGTTTCACGGGTTGAAATACAGGCAGGCCGTGGCGTTCTGCCGCAGCCTTGACTGGTGTTGGTGTAAGCACCTTTTTGCGGCCCTGTGGTTTATCCGGCTGTGTAACTACACCAACCACGTTATATCCCTCGGCGATAAGCATGTCGAGAGACGGAACTGCGAATTCAGGCGTTCCCATAAAAACAATATTCAAATCAATCACTCCTTAGTTACGACGCGGCCCGGTTTGATCGGCTGCAATTTCGTACACTTTTTCAGCAATATCCGTAA
This sequence comes from Paenibacillus vandeheii, assembly GCF_030433635.1. Taxonomy (NCBI): domain Bacteria; kingdom Bacillati; phylum Bacillota; class Bacilli; order Caryophanales; family Paenibacillaceae; genus Paenibacillus; species Paenibacillus vandeheii. The sequence continues at coordinate 568,341 of NZ_JAROCD010000001.1, read as the reverse complement.
AGAGTACGCCATCCAAATGGTCAATCTCATGCTGGAACGCACGAGACAACAAGCCACTACCCGTAATAATCAGTTCTTTGCCTTCACGGTCCAGTCCCTTTACGGTAACCGTCTCAAAACGACGCACATCACCGTTAATGCCAGGGATACTCAAGCAGCCTTCGGGTCCAAATTGCTCTCCCTCGCTCGAAATGATTTCCGGATTGATCATCTTGATCAGGCCCTGCTCATCTCCGCAATCAATCACAATGAGGCGCTTCAAAATACCAACCTGTGGTGCAGCAAGACCTACGCCTTCTGCGTCATACATTGTATCTGCCATATCATCCAGCAGCTTCTGAACATTCGGTGTAACTTTGGTTACTTCTTTAGCTCTTTTGTGTAGTACCTCATCCGGTTCTTTCACGATAATACGAATCGACATGTTGTAAGCACCTTCCTAATCCTCATCATAATTTCAGGACATCAGGCTCATTCAAAAATAAGTACTGATTTTCTGCTATGTAGCAGGTATCAAAAACTGATTTTAAAGATCGAGCCATCATTCATGTTGTTTTTAATCTATGTTTATACCGCTTGTTTGCATCCGCATTTTACTACAAAATGCTTACATTAACATTTGCGGGTCTACATCCAGACTAATTTGAAGCTTCTGCGCCTGAACATCGTCGTCCATACGCCGGGCCGTTGCGAGCGCCAATCCAATGGCGTCGACATCCCCCCGCCATTTTATCATACATTGGAATCGGTATCTATTCTTGATCCGAGGAATGGGCGATGCTACCGGGCCCAGCACGTCAAAGGCTTCATTGCTGAAACGATCCAGACTTCCCAGCCAGCCAGCCGCATTCGCCTTTTCTTTTAATATTCTTGTGTAGTTCTCTGCCAGCCGGATCAGCACCGGAAGCTGTTCATGCGAGAATGTCACCAGAATCAGACGACAGTAAGGCGGGTACTGCAAATTGCGCCGATGCAATAATTCCTCACGGACAAACGAAACATAGTCATGCTGGCTCGCATGCCCAATCGAATAGTGCTCTGGTGTGTAGGATTGAACAAATACTTCACCCGGCAGTTGATGCCGTCCTGCACGGCCCGCCACCTGAGTGAGCAGCTGAAATGTTTTTTCGGCAGCCCGGAAATCAGGCAAATTGAGTGCCGAGTCTGCTGTTATAACACCAACCAGGGTTACATCCGGAAAATCAAGTCCTTTGGCAACCATCTGGGTACCCAGCAATACATCTGCCTTTTTCTCGCGAAACTGCTTCAATAGCTTCTCATGTGACCCTTTTTCGCTCGTTGTATCCACGTCCATCCGAATAACGCGAATACCCGGGAACAGCTTGGCCAATTCTTCCTCTACCCGCTGTGTACCCGTACCGAAATATCGAATATGCTCACTGCCGCAATCCGGACACACCTCTGGTGCTGCTTCCGCATATCCACAATAGTGACAACGAAGATTGTTGGAGCGCTGATGATAGGTTAGTGAAATATCACATTCGGGACAGCCTGCAACGTATCCACAACTGCGACACATCACAAATGTCGAATATCCGCGTCGATTCAGCAGAAGCACCGTCTGTTCCCCACGCTCCAACCGCTCCTCCAGCCCTTTGTGCAAGGCGCGGCTGAACATCGAGCGATTTCCATCCTTCAGCTCTTCGCGCATATCCACAATCCGCACCTCTGGCAACTTGTTGCCCAGTGCACGGGTAGGCATCTCCAGCAAAAGTGGTGCAAATTCATCATTACTCTGTGAACGTGCAGCATAGTAACTTTCCAGCGAGGGTGTCGCCGAACCAAGAACAACGACCGCCTGATGCTGCTGTGCTCTTTTTACCGCTACATCACGGGCATGATATTTCGGGGTTTCTTCCTGTTTATATGAAGTCTCATGCTCTTCATCCATAATGATCAGGCCAAGACGACTGAACGGAGCAAAAACGGCCGACCGGGCACCAATGGCAACCGTCACCTGGCCTTCCCGAATTTTACGCCACTCATCATAACGCTCTCCACCAGACAGACGACTGTGCATCACAGCGACCTGATCGCCAAAGCGCCCTTTGAAACGTTCCACCATCTGCGGTGTCAGTGCAATTTCAGGTACAAGCACAATCGCCTGTCGATCCTGTTCAATACAGCGCTGAATGGTCTGGAGGTAGACTTCCGTCTTGCCGCTGCCTGTTACACCATGAAGCAAAAAGACGCCATGGCGTCTCTCCTGTAATCGACCATTGATATTGTTATATACATGCTGCTGCTCGTCGGTCAAATTCAGTGGCTCTGTCGCACGGAACTTACGGCCCTGATAGGGATCACGAAAGACTTCGACGTCCTCCGTTACAACTAGCCCCTTCTCCTCCAGCCCTTTGACTGTAGCCGCTGATACCTGAAGTGTAGCCAGCAACTCTTTCATCGCCATGGGTAGCAGTTCTTTCATCTCTAGCAAAAAAGCCAAAATTTCCTTCTGCCGTTGTGCTTTTGCAGGAAACGAAGTCAACGCCTCTTCCGCAGCTGCCACATCCACAGCCAGATCAATAGACTTCATCGTTTTTTTATTCAGCTTGTCCTTGATCGCCTGGCTTTCCAGCAGGACACCGTTGAGCAGCAACTTCTTGATCAGCGCAGCATGATTGGGGTACTTGCGACTCAGTTGTTGTAAGGGAACCTGCCCACGACTCTTCACAAAACGAATAATATCTTGCTGTACTTTCTCTGATGTCGATTCCTCTCCCCACACAAAAAGGACTTCTTCACCTGACTCCAAACCAGCCTTTTGTCCATCAAGACCATCTCCAAGCGAAATATACCGTTCCGCTTTGCCTTTCAGCGCGGTCGGCACCATCACCTGCAAAGACAAAATGCGGTTGCTGGCATAACGCTCACTCATCCATTCGGCCAATTCCACCAAATCTTCAGACAACGGGGGAACGATATCCAACAGCTCCTGAATCGGTTTGAGTTTGAAAGACTCCGTACCCGTACGAGGCACCAAATCAATGACAAATCCCTGCACCGTCCGATGACCAAAAGGTACACCTACCCTGCTGCCAATCTCAATCCATTCACGCATGGATTCCGGCACCAGATAATCAAAGGGCCGGTCCGTCTGCTTCACAGGAACATCGACAATAACCTTGGCGATCTCCATATTAATTCCTCCCGGCAATGCGCTCCGCCGCAATTGAAAGCAACCGGCGAGCGACCTCTTCCTTCGCCACCACCTGAAGCTCTTCCACCAATCCTTCACGGTCATAAATGTGCACCGCGTTGGTATCTGTTCCAAATCCGACACCCGCCCGGGTGACATCATTGGCTACGATCAGATCACAGTTTTTCCGTTCCAGTTTCTCACGTGCATACAATTCCATCGAATTCGTCTCGGCAGCAAAACCAATCAAAAACTGATAGCTCTTCTGCTTGCCCAATGTTTCAAGAATATCTATATTTTTAACAAGTTCAAGCGATAACGTATCGCCTTTCTTCTTGATTTTCTCTGTGTACACTTCCTTGGGGCGATAATCCGCAACAGCTGCGGCCTTAACAACGATATCTGCATCATCCCATTGACCTGCTACCGCATCATACATATCCTGCGCTGACTTTACCGGAATCACATGTACATTGGCCGGTGGCTGAACTTGAGTATTTCCCATAACCAAGGTCACATCCGCTCCCAGATCACGCGCCGCCGCTGCAATGGCAAAACCCATTTTTCCAGAAGAATCATTGGTAATATATCTCACTGGATCAATGCGTTCAATGGTGCCTCCTGCAGTAACCACAACCTTCTTGCCACTCAACAAAGAAAGCTGTTCTTTGCGTTCCCGTTTTGCAGACTCCTGCTGTTCAAAAAAACGTTCGACTACCTCAACAATCGTTTCCGGCTCTTCCAAACGCCCTTTACCCACATACCCACACGCCAGTTGTCCTTCACCCGGTTCAATCATCATGGTTCCGCGCCCGGTTAACAGGCACATATTCTGCTGTACAGCCGGATGATCATACATATGTACATTCATCGCTGGCGCAATCATCACCGGTGCAGTGGTGGCAAGCAGGGTTGTTGAGAGCATATCGTCTGCCATGCCATGTGCCATTTTGGCAATCACATTGGCTGTTGCCGGAGCAACCAAAACAAGATCGGCCATATCGGCCAGATGGATATGCGAGACCACTGAGGGCTCCCGCTCATCAAATGTATCACTATATACTGCATTTCGGGTCAAGGTTTGCAGCGTTAATTCGGTAATAAACTGTTTGGCGGAATTCGTCATAATGACATGAACGTCCGCTCCTTTTTGCACCAGCCTGCTGCATAATGTAGCCGCCTTGTATGCGGCTATGCCGCCAGTCACACCAAGCACGATTTTTTTACCGTTCAACATGGTTATCCCCCCGATATATACGACGTTAAAAAGGATGAATAAAGAAAAAAATAACAACCTCGCGGTTGTCAAATAAATCCGGCTTGCGCCGTATGCAGTTGAAGAGCAGCCGCAGGCGGCTTACTCTTCTTCCTCTTCGTCCTGTCCTTTGATGACAACGAGCAGATCACCATAAATTTCTTCAAGTGCAACGCCAACCTGTTTATGGGATCTGGCATTTCTCAAATCCGTTTTCTCACCTTCACGAAGCTGTCTGGCCCGGCGGGAAGCGGCAACAACAAGAGAATACTTGCTGTCGACTTTGTTCATCATTTCATCAATAGAAGGATACAGCATATTTACAAAACACCTCTTTGCATTAGTATAATTCAAATACCCGCCTGACGGAATCATGGTGCCCCGCTGATCACGCTAACCAGACTGGAGCTGCTCTACCTATATATCCTATGACAGCAGCTCCACTGATTATCGCATGTTGCGGCGGCAAATGAATTATTTATTGATCTTACAATGTTCGGCGATAATGATGCTTTCTATTCGTTTACACGCCAAATCAATTTCATCGTTAACGACAGCGTAATCGTATTGCTCCAGCAGACTGATCTCATCTACCGCGACGGACATCCGGTGATCAATCGTCGCCTGACTTTCCGTACCACGGCCCTGAATGCGATCTTTAAGCTCGTCCAATGAAGGAGGCAACAGAAATACAAAGATCCCTTCCGGGAACTTTTCTTTCACTTTTAACGCGCCTTGAACTTCAATCTCAAGAATGATGTCCCGGCCTTCGTTAATCGTTTTCTCCACAAAATCACGCGGTGTTCCATAATAGTTCCCTACATACTCTGCGTGTTCCAGCAGTTGATCTTCAGCAATCATGTTCAGGAATTCCTCATGGCTTCTGAAGAAATAATTGACGCCATGTTCCTCACCCAGACGAGGCTGACGAGTCGTTGCCGATACAGAATAAATCAATTCCGGCACCCGTTTGCGCAAAGCGCTGCATACTGTACCCTTCCCGACCCCAGATGGGCCGGACAACACTACCAGTAATCCCTTAGACATATTACACTCCATTTTATTCGTCGTTGTCATCATCTTTCGAAGAAAGACGATGGGCGACCGTTTCTGGCTGAACCGCAGACAGAATGACATGATCGCTATCCGTGATAATCACGGCACGAGTACGTCTTCCGTACGTTGCGTCTATCAGCATATGACGGTCTCTTGCCTCTTGTATAATCCTCTTGATCGGCGCCGATTCCGGACTCACGATGGATATAATCCGGTTCGCCGATACGATGTTACCGAATCCAATGTTAATGAGTTTGATTGCCATAATCAGGTTCTTCCCCCTATACATGCGACTCTTTGCCGAAATATGACCGTTCATTCGATATTCGCCGCTTGCTCACGAATTTTCTCCAGTTCCGCCTTCATCTCGACAACACGGTTCACCAGAGCCAAATGGTTGGCTTTTGATCCAATCGTATTAACTTCCCTATTCATTTCCTGAATAAGAAAGTCCAACTTGCGGCCTACTGGCTCATCACTTTTCAGCAGTTCCCTGCTCTGTCCAAAGTGACTCAGTAGACGCGTAAGCTCTTCCTCTATGTTAGAACGATCGGCAAACATAGCAATTTCCATACCCAATTTATGCTCGTCAAAAGGGAAAGAGCCTTCTTCCTGCATTTCCGTAAGTCGTTGTCTTAACTTGTTGCGATGATCACTCACCACAGTCGGCGCAAGATCAAGCATCTCGGTATGCAGTGATTCCAGACGACTGATTCGTCGTTCCAGATCACTGGCCAGATGAAGACCCTCGCGGGCGCGCATCTGTTCCAGACCGGACAAAGCCTCTTCCAACCCCTGCTGCAGGACACGCTCCCATTCGTCCTTCTGCTCTTCCGGAAGCGAACTCGTCCCATCCGAATGAACCATGACCTCTGGAAGTGCCAGCATATCCATAATGCTCGGTTTGCCCTGCATACCATAGCGGCTCTCCAATTGCTCTGCGGCCTGAAGATAGGCCCTGACCGCCTGCTCATTCAGAACAGCGGGAAGAGCCTGGTCTTCATCTTTTTCTTTCATTACATAAACATCAATCCGCCCACGTTTCAATCGGCTCTGTACCTTTTTCCTCAATCCATCTTCATAACACGTCCACTCTCTCGGGAGGCGCATCATCACTTCGCAATAACGATGATTGACAGACTTGATTTCCAATTGTACCTTATAGCCTCCAAAATGAAAGGCGGATTGACCGTATCCGGTCATACTGAATGACATCGGCATCACATCCGTTACACTATTGTAATTGATTATTAGGGTTGAAACAAGTAGGACATTGATGCTCCGACTTCTCCCACACATATTGGGTCAATTCGGCCGTCATACTATAGAACATAAATGGAGTCATGAGATAGATTCCTTTAAAGTGCGCTGTCGCTACATCCAGAAGCTCCTTGGCGATCTTCACACCCATGGCCCGACCTTCTTCACCTTCGAGACCGGCCATCCGGGAGCGCACTTCATCCGACAGCTGAATACCCGGAACCTCATTATGCAGATATTCCGCATTTCGGCCACTGGCTAGCGGCATCACCCCTACAAAGATCGGCACATCCAGATGCTTGGTCGCTTCATACATGGCTACGATTAGTTCGGGATCGTATATCGGCTGCGTCATAATATAATCGGCTCCGGAAGCCATCTTTTTCTCAAGCCGCTGTACGGCCTTATCCAGATGTTTCACATTCGGGTTAAATGCGGCACCAATAACAAAACCTGCCTTCTGCTTCAGTGGCTTACCGGAGAAGGACACACCGTCGTTCAACTGCTTGATCATACGTATAATTTCAAAAGAAGTCAGATCGTATACCGAGCTCGATCCCGGTAAGTCACCAAATCGTGCAGGGTCACCTGTTACAGCGAGTACATGATTAATGCCGAGAGCATCAAACCCCATCATGTGCGACTGTGTCCCGATCAGATTCCGGTCACGACATGCAATATGCACCAGAGGGCGCAATCCAGTGCGATCCTGAACCAGATGGCCGAGAGCCATATTACTCATGCGGGTAACCGCCAGGGAATTATCCGCCAATGTTAACGCATCTGCACCAGCCGCTTTCAGTGTCTCGGCACCTTTCATAAATTTCGCAATGTCGAGATCACGCGGAGGGTCAAGTTCGACGATGACCGTATGGCGTTGTTTGACCAGATCCACAATCGTAGGCTGCCCACCTCGTCCAGACCGTTCATCTACATTCTCATGCAGGATAATACGCGGTTTTGACTCGGATGGATCTGGTTCCAGTATCGGCACAGGTGTGTATTCAACAAGAGCCTTGGCTATGGCCGAGATATGATCAGGCGTCGTACCACAGCACCCTCCAATGATACGCGCACCCAGATCAGCGAATTGCACGGCAGTCTGTCCGAAATATTCCGGGGACGCTCCATAACGGAACTGACCATCGACGTAGTCCGCTGCACCCGCATTCGGATATACGGACATCGGGATTCCGATACGGCCTGACACTGTTTCCATCGCGCGCATAATTCCGTTTGGACCGGAACGGCAGTTAAAACCAATAACGTCAGCCCCTTGCTCACGCATGATACGGAAAGCTTCAGGCATTGTATATCCGTCCAGAGTGTGCCCTACATCCTCAACAGCAAACTGTCCAATTACCGGCAGATCACTCAACTTGCGTGCCTGCAGAAGGGCGATATCCATCTCCTCAATATCATAGAAGGTTTCGAGCAGAATGCCGTCCACTCCTTCATCGAGCAGCGCAAAAATTTGTTGTTGGTAGAAACGCTTCAATTCACTCGTTGAAACGTTCGTCCGCTTTCCTCCACGAATGGAACCAACCGCACCCAGAACATAACCGTTCGCACCAGCTACTTCTTTGGCAATGCGTACACCGGCACGGTTAACATCCTCCACCTTGGACTCCAGACCAAACTTGGACAACTTGTCGTAATTGGCAGAGTACGTATTCGTTTCATGAATTTCTGTACCCGCATCGCGATAACGACGATGCACATCTGCCACTACTTCAGGTGAAATCAAGTTCAGCTCTTCATAAGAAATCCCTACCGGGAATCCCATCTGATACAGGAATGTTCCCATTGCCCCATCCCCAATGAGGACCCGTTCCTGCATTACACTCCGCAAATCCGCCTTCATCCCTTTTCCCCCCGCCTGACTGATCATTTCATACTAATGTAACACAAAAAACATCTGAAAACGAAGAAAAACACAGGTTTTTCGTGAAATCCAGTCTCCATAACCATCTGAACCAGTAGGAATTCTCATATTAATGCAAAAAAGAGGCCTTAGGCCTCCTCATTTAAACGTCTTCTTTACGAAATGACTCCTTTGAAAACAACTTCAGCAGGTCCAGTCATGTACACGTGATTGTCGGCTTCGCTCCACTCAATATGAAGATCGCCGCCCTTGAGGCTGATCACCGCTGTTCGATCCGTATGTCCATTCAAAACGGAGGATACCAGGGTTGCGCAAGCTCCAGTTCCACAAGCGAGTGTCGGGCCAGCACCGCGTTCCCACACACGCATGTCCACATATCCGCGATCGCGAACCGTTGCGAACTCTACATTGATTTTTTTCGGGAACATGGGATGAACTTCAAGAAGTGGCCCCCATGTTGAGAGATCAAAATTCACAGCATCCTCCACATAGATGACTGCGTGAGGATTACCCATGGATACAGCCGTAAATTTGAACTCCTGTCCATTGGCTTCAATGGAATGATCCACCACCGGATTGGCATCGACGGTTGTTGGAACCTGAAGTCCATTCAGGATAGGCTCTCCCATATCCACACGAACGGTTTCCACTTTACCATCTCGAATGTTCAGGCTGACTGGTTGTACACCGGCACCGATGGTTTCAATCGTAATCTGTGCTTGTGTCACATGGCCGTGATCATATACATATTTGGATACACAGCGTATGGCATTGCCACATTGCTCTGCTTCCGAACCGTCCGAGTTCATGATGCGCATCTGAAAATCCGCCTTCTCCGAAGGCAGTATATAAACCAGGCCATCCGCACCGATGCCGAAAAATCGATTGCACCATTTTACAGCCAATTCTGCTGCATCAGCCGGGAGCTGTTTCTCTCCAAACACAACAATAAAATCGTTGCCGAGTCCATGCATTTTTGTAAATTCCATCATCTTGCCCACTCCTTTTGGCAGTCTGCTGCCAAAGCGTTATTCTTGCTCCTCTACAGGATGCCCTAGGAACATTCATATCCAACATTCCCCAATAGAAAAAGCTATCCTGCAAAATGCCGAGGATTCTCGCCTCGAATCATTTTGAGGATAGCATAACGAAAACGATAAGTAATTGCTATTGATTTTATGCCGAAAACTTTGTACTTTTCGGTACGAAGCGCTCAGGGCCCATCCGGCGACGGTTGCGGCGACCTCCCCATACGCTGCCAATTCCCATGAGGAAGGTTGGAATACCTGCGGCAACGATGGAAATGGCCCATTCGCGCATACCCAGTGGTACTGTTTTGAAGATAGGCTGCAATGGTTCTACATACATAACCGCCAGCATCAGTACGACGGATGAAATGACTGCAAACACCAGGTACTTGTTCTGCAATGGATTCCGGTGGAAAATGGAGCGGGAACTCCGGCAGTCAAATACATGAATGAGCTGTGCCAAAACGAGCGTAGCAAAGGCCACAGATTGAGCTTTAATGAGCTGACCCGGTTGATCGGGTGCGGCCTGTAGGGTGAGCCAGAACGCGCCGAGTGTACAAAGTCCAATCAATACACCCCTACTGACGATTTTCCAGCCTAGTCGTCTGGCAAAAATATTTTCCTTGGAGCCGCGAGGCTTGTGTTCCATCAGATCTTTTTCCGGCTGATCCACGCCCAGCGCCATCGCTGGCAGGCCATCCGTCACCAGGTTGACCCATAGAATCTGGATCGGCACAAGTGGCAATGGCAAACCCATCATCATCGCGAAAAACATCGTTAAAATCTCGCCTACATTCGATGCCAGCAAATACCGGATAAACTTGCGAATGTTCTCATAAATATTACGCCCTTCTTCGATCGCAGCTACTATAGTAGAAAAATTATCATCACTCAAAATTAATGCCGATGCTTCCTTTGTCACATCCGTGCCTGTAATCCCCATCGCAATACCGATATCTGCCGCTTTGATAGCCGGTGCATCGTTCACACCATCTCCGGTCATGGCTACGACATGTCCTTTGCGCTGCAACGATTTCACAATTCGCAGTTTGTGCTCAGGCGATACTCGTGAAAACACGTAGATGCCCTCCACCTGTTTATCCAGCTGCTCGTCCGTCATGCCCGCCAATTGCTGGCCGCTAAGGGAAGACCCACCCCGGGGGAGGATACCCAGCTGCTGGGCGATCGCCTCTGCCGTCGTGCCATGATCGCCGGTAATCATAACGGTACGTATGCCTGCTCTGCGGCAAGTGGCAATGGCATCCCGTGCCTCACGCCGCGGTGGATCAATCATGCCTGCAAGCCCGACAAAGACGAGTTGGTTCTCGGCAGCATGCTCATTCTCCACTTTTTCTTCCGGCCTTACATCGCGATAAGCCATCCCGAGAACCCGCAGCGCAGCCCCAGCCATGCTCTCATTCGCCGCCATGACTTTCTGCCGCAGTGTTCCCGTGAATGGTACAACATTGCCTTCCCACAAAATGTAGCTGCAATGCCCAATCAGCACATCCGGTGCACCTTTGGTGTAGATCATGCGCCCACCCTGATGATGAACCAGCACAGACATTCGCTTCCGATCAGAGTCAAACGGAAATTCCTGCTCACGTGCATATAACTCTTTGAGCCCAGCAGGGGTAAGACCCATTTTGGAAGCCAGTGTTACAAGTGCTCCTTCCGTAGGATCGCCTTTCAGCTCCCATACGACGCTGTCTTCCTTGACCATTTCCTTTTTATGCTCTTTCTTGGAGTCATGATTATCATGCTTGCTATCCTTTTTGCTCTCTTTGCCTTTCTTTTTATTCGGCGTGTCATCCGCGATACTCTCAATAATACTGGCATTATTGCATAGCGCACTGATTTGGAGCATTCTTCGCAATGTCTGATCACTCTTCAGCTCCAAGGTACGACCATTCTCCAGCATCTGCCCTTCCGGCGCATAACCATCCCCGGTTACCTTGATGCTGCGTCCCTCCAGCCACACGTCCGTAACTGTCATCTTGTTCTGGGTCAACGTACCTGTTTTATCCGAACAGATGACCGAGGCACAACCAAGGGTTTCGACGGAAGGAAGCTTGCGTACAATTGCTTTACGCTTGATCATGCGCTGTACACCTAGAGCTAGCGCAATCGTTACAATCGCTGGCAGCCCCTCTGGTATGGCAGCGACTGCGAGGCTGACCCCTGCCAGAAACATGCCTACTGCCGGTTGTCCATGCAGAATACCCGCAACAACAACCATGACAGTTAATCCAAGCGCGACAAAAATCAAAATTTTACCCAACTGCTCCAATCTGTGTTGCAGCGGTGTTTCCTGTTCCTCTGTATTCTGGATCAGATCAGCGATTTTGCCCATCTCGGTACCCATGCCCGTTCGAACTACAACGCCCCTAGCCGTACCGCGAGTGACCATCGTCCCCATAAATCCAATGTTCTTCTGATCTCCAAGAGGCACGTCATCTGCAGCTATGGGATGGCAATGTTTGCTTACAGGAACTGATTCCCCGGTCAGTGCAGATTCCTCCACATCGAGGCTGTTCGTGGACAGCCAGCGCACATCAGCAGGTATGCGATCACCGCTCTCCACGAGAACGATATCCCCTGGCACCAGAAGCTTGGCTGCAAGATGTACTTCCTGACCCGACCTGAGCACTTTGGCCAATGGTGCCGACAATTGTTTCAGTGCACGAAGGGAACGCTCTGCCCGGAATTCCTGCACAAAACCAAGAATGGCATTAAGCACGATAATGGCAACAATCGTTACAGCATCCAAATATTCTCCAAGCAATCCGGACACCAGTGTGGCCCCCATCAACACCAGAACCATGAAATCCTTAAATTGATTAAGCAATAATGTAATTGGAGATATGCGCTTTCCTTCACTCAGTTCATTCGAACCTGCGGCTTTCCTCTTCTCTGTTGCAGTCTCTTCAGTTAACCCGTCCTCAAGACTGACGCCAAGAGTGTTGCGAAGCTCTTCAACGCTTAGTTGGTGCCACTTGGTATGTTCCATGCTTCAAAATTCCCTCCCAGTCTGTATTTCCTCTGTAAAACGTCACACATACTACACCGGCTATGCTCATCAACAGGTTGTACGCGATGCCGGACAAACTACCTGCTCTATATGTATTCGGACAGGACCTTAATTAGCACCCAATGGCGAATCCTTTCCCTGATGGGCAGAATAAGCTAAAATAAAGGTCTGTGGTTATACACGCAGTGGCAATCCGATTTTTGCTATGCAAACGAATACGAATCTGCAACGGGTTCTTTTTTACATATCCCGGTGTTCATTTCAGTTATAGATAGAGAGGACGTTGAAAAAAATGGCATTGGACGGCATCGTAACACGAGCCATCGTACATGAACTGCAAGGCTGCAAGGGCGGACGAATCAGCAAAATACATCAACCTAACGGCCATGATGTTGTTCTGACCCTCCGTGCTCAGCGTGGAAATAGCAAATTGCTAATTTCGGCCAGCCCAACATATCCGCGTGTGCACTTTACAGAGAAAACGTTTGTTAATCCTACTGAAGCTCCGATGTTCTGCATGCTGCTCCGCAAGCACTGTGAAGGAGCGATCATTGAGGAGATTCGTCAGATTGGCATGGAGCGGATTATCCATATTGACGTGCGTCAGCGCGATGAGCTGGGTGATGTTTCGGTCAAACGGATCATCATTGAATTGATGGGACGTCACAGTAATATTGTTTTGGTCGATCCGATAACGGGAACGATTCTGGATGGTATTCACCACGTAACTCCGTCCATCAGCAGTTACCGGGTCATTATGCCTGGATTTTCGTACACTGAACCACCAGAGCAGCATAAGAGCAATCCACTGGAAGTGAGCAGCACTGAATTCAAAAATAGCTATACTGCCGCTGAAGAAGAGGCCTCTCGTTGGCTGGTAAATTCATTCAGCGGTCTTAGTCCGCTGATCGCAGGAGAGATTACCTCTCGGGTATCTGCCGATCCAGGAGCTGATCAAGCTGCAAGCGAAGGGGACTCTCGAATCGAAGCCGATGCCCTATGGAATGCTTTTGAGTCCATCATGGGGCCAGTTAGAGATAACAGCTACACGCCTGTGACCGGGCTGAATGCCAAAGGCAAAATGATTTTCTCAGCCGTTCAGCTTCAAAGCATTCAGGACGCGGAGAAAACCTATGACACGATGAGCAAGTGTATGGAAGATTATTACGGAGACAAGGCTGAGCGCGATACGGTCAAACAAAGAGTGAGCGATCTGCTGCGTTTTCTGCAAAATGAGCGAAGCAAAAATATTAAAAAGCTGGACAACCTGAACAAGGATCTGCTGGAAGCCGACGATGCGGACAAATTCAGATTATGGGGTGAGCTGCTGTTTGCCTCCCTGCATCAGGTTAATAAAGGGGACAAAAGTGTGGAGCTTGTGAACTTCTATGATGAAGATCAAGCCAACATTACCATTCAGCTTGACCCATTACTAACTCCGTCTGACAACGCACAACGTTATTTCAAGCGATATAACAAATATAAGAACAGTCTGGCTGTTATTCATGAGCAACTTGGTAAAACCAAAGACGAGATCAACTATCTCGATAATCTGCTCCAGCAGCTGTCTATCGCATCCATGAACGACATCGAGGAAATTCGCGAGGAGCTTGTACAACAGGGTTATCTTCGTGACCGTAACAAAAAAGGCAAAAAGAAAAAGAAAAACGACCGCCCTACAGTGCATCAGTTTACTTCTTCGGAGGGAATTGAACTTCTCGTAGGCAAAAACAATCTGCAAAATGAGTACGTCACCAACCGTCTGGCTTCGTCCAATGACACCTGGCTGCATACTAAAGACATCCCGGGTTCACATGTCGTCATTCGCAGCACTGACTTTGGCGAAGCTACCCTGGAGGAAGCAGCTCAACTTGCGGCTTACTTCAGTCAGGCCAAAGAATCCAGCAGCGTGCCGGTGGATTACACCTTTATCCGACATGTACGCAAGCCAAGTGGCTCCAAACCAGGCTTTGTCATTTATGACCACCAGAAGACCCTGTTTGTGACGCCAAACGAAGAACTGGTTAAGAGTCTGCCATCCACCATCAAAAATGGATAGGATGCTTGCTTTCAATCCTGTTAGACAACGTAAAATCCCCCGGAACAAAAGAATGTTCGGGGGATTTTTTGTAAATAAACTTCTAAGGATGTGTCCCATGACTCTACATATCAGACCAACTCAACCTAATGATTTGCTTCCGTTGAGTGCATTAATACACGAGTATGTCGTCGGGTTTTATAACAACCCCTGGCCTGGTGATCAGGCAATCGAGCTTTTGATCAAAAACCTGCTTGATCAGCAGATAGGAGTTCAATTTGTTGCAGAACAGGACGGTGAACTCATCGGGTTCGCTACTCTCTATTTTACCTATAGCACGATGAAGGCAAACCGCGTTGCCATTATGAATGACTTGTTTGTGACGGAGGCTTGGAGAGAAGGCGAAGCCGAGGCCAGCCTATTCGAACACTGTCAGCAGTATACACGTGAACACGGATGTGCTTACATGTCCTGGATCACAGCAGCAACCAACGAGCGGGCACAGCAATTATTTGAACGTCTTGAAGCTGCTCGAGGCACTTGGGTGAATTATTCCATCACCTAATTATAGTGGATTCAAAAAAGGACATAGAGACATGGCTAGTGACTAATGGTCACACCATTCTATGTCCTTTCATTATTTTCCCGTTTCATTCCGCATGATAACAACCGATTACTTCTACTCCAGTCTCACACAACGGATGCAAAGTTTCCGAATCAAGACCTTCCAGCTGCAGCGCGAAGCTTATCGAGCACATCAATGGATACAGTTTTGCTACCCAGATCTCCGTGGAAAACTACTCCTTGTCTTACACCATGGTAATCAGAACCACCTGTCTGGATAAGTCCAAATTCCCGTGCCAACTCCGCATATCTGCGCTCTTCTTCCGGTCCATGATCCGAATGAACCACTTCAATTCCGTCAGGATGGGCATCCACCAGAATGCGACGAACCAATTCATCGTCTCCGTATAAACCAGGATGGGCAATAACCGCAGCACCACCGGCATCTTTAATCCACTGGCATGCATCTTCCGGTGCAACTCGGGGAACCGATACAAATCCCGGTTGGCCTTCAGCCAAATAACGATTGAATGCATCCCTCATATCAGCGGCATATCCTTTCCGTACCAACACATCGGCCATGTGAGGTCTACCGATGCTTTCATCCGGTTCCAGCGGTCGGCCAAGGCCATCGATGACCTCCTGCCAGCTAATCTCAAGTCCAAGCTCCTGCAGCTTGGCAATGATCAGATGATTGCGTTCTTCCCTCGCTTCCCGAAGCCCGCGCAGTCGCTCCAGAAATTGCTCATCTTCTATATTCACATAATACCCCAGCACATGAATATCCTTGCCGCCCGCACGAGTACTGATCTCTACTCCTGCAACAACGTCAATACCATATTCACGGCCCGCCCGCTGTGCCTCAGATACACCCGCTACTGTATCGTGATCCGTCAGCGCAACCGCAGAGAGACCTCTTTGTTTGGCTAGCTTCACATTCTCGGCAGGTGGCTGCATTCCGTCCGAAGCTTGGCTATGGGTATGAAGATCACAACGTCCTTGATGATGATTCATAAATAACAACTCCCTTTAATCGGCTCATTATAGGTCAGACCATTGCAATTTATTGCCTTCCACCATTCTTTGGATCAATCATGCATTATTCCAGCTCTGCATTTATTGTCCCTATTCCGCCTGTCCTTCTGATGTTGTCTGCTCATGCTGACGCAAATAATTCAGGAAAGCAACTGCTGACAGGGGAAGCAATGAAGATTTCAGATGTATAGCGTAGAATTGTCTTTTGAACTCAAGCCCACGAATATCCACGATATGAACCAGGCCAAGGGCCAGCTCATGCTGAACCGATGACGGAGATAACATCGTGATACCTACACCCGCTTCGACGGCGGATTTCACGGCACCTGTACTGCCAAGTTCCATCACCACATTCATGTCCTGTGGATCTATATTTCTCTTCTGAAGCTGATCTTCCATCACCTGACGGGTACCCGAACCTTTTTCCCTCAGCACAAATGCGTAGTTCATCACATCTTCCAGTTCTACTGCCCCACGATCTGCCAATGCATGCCCTGCCGGAACAACCAGCTTCAATTCATCCTGCATGATCGGCTCAACAATCATATCCGGGTGATGAACTGGCGCTTCAATCAGTCCAAAGTTAAGCTGATGTTTCAAGATATCGTCCATAATCTGCGTCGTATTCATCACTTTCATGACAATCGAGATATCCGGGTATTGGCGGGCAAATGGACCCAGCATCCGTGGCAGCACATACTCACCAATCGTCAAACTTGCCCCGAGCTGCAATCTGCCTTGCAGCATCTGCGTAAATGCAGACATCGCCTCATCTGTCTGTCTGACTAACTCTACACTGCGTTTGGCATGAGGCAATAATGTCCGACCCGCCTCGGATAATTCTATTTTCTTGGTAGAACGGTGCAGCAGCTTGGTCCCAAAATAATCCTCAAGCGATTGGATCTGCATCGTCACCGCAGGTTGTGTCATATGTAGTGCTTGCGCAGCCGCTGAAAAACTTCCCTTCTCTGCTACGGTATAAAAAATATGCAATTGATGAAAATTCATATCTTCGCCCCTCTTCTGTACGCTTCCCTCATTGTAGCCGATTTCTATAATTACAACAAAAAAAGCATGCAGCTTGTCTGCATGCGATGTAACCTGAATCTATCAATTCGAAAATATGGATTATTCCGAACTCACTTATGCTTGCGACTGTTCTTGACCAGAGTCATTCGTCTTGAATGTCTCAGCCAGGAATAATACGATTTCAGATCCCGCAGTTCAATCGTCTCGGACATTTTCCCCAGAAACGTAACTACAATCATCTTATGAAGCGGATTGCCAGCAATATCATATTCCCCTTCAAGTTCGGAGAATTCAGCAACCACGACCAGATCCTCGTCGATCAGGTAGACATCCTGCTCATTACGGTAGTATGGTGTAATACGGTCCTGCTTCAGACACTCCCATAACCATGCCGCAATATGGTCATCATCATTACGTGCCGGCTCAATACGGTCTGCATACCGCATCTTGGCATGATGGGTAATGACGATGTCGGCCACTTTTTTGTCTCCAAGAGCCACGAAAAAAGGCTCGTACGTGCTCCAACGTTGCATCACCTTATCACGCATGGGAATCACTCTCCACCAGATAGGACTTTCTATCTATTTATTTACCCAATATATTACAACATAAGTCCCGCAACCTCAAGGCGTAAGTTCAGATTTTTTCACAAAATCCAGTTTATGCCTAATTCAATAAAAGAGCGGTCCCGAAGGACCCCTCTGGTTAATCGTTTCGAAATGTTCAATAGCAACAAGAGAAGTTCACTATACATTCCCAAACCATTTTGTTATATCCCGTAAAAACTTGTTTTGTCCAATGTTTTGCTGGCATACTCCGTTTTGATCTCATTCCGGTAAGAACGTTCGACCTTGCGCACATAGGAAAGTCTGTTCACATTTTTCATCGTATCTTCAGCCCGCTCTGCATTAACATACATAACGACATAATGCATACGGCGGGAGATGTAATGAACGGTACCATACTTTTCGAGATTACGAGCCGCTTTCAAATCACTGACCCATATGATGAATCCTGTCCTTTCCGCAAACATCATTTTCCCCGCCTCTCTATAATGGAGACCGGACCTCGGAAAGGTCCGGTCTGTCACGAATTTTTTCTTATCCAGCCTTAGCTGCAACCGCACTTGCCTCCGCTACCGCAGCCGCCCTTCGGATTGGGATCATTGCTCGGTACCTTAATGGTCGTTGACACCGCGAATGCAATCGTCTCCGACATCTGGAACAACATATCGTCCAATGCCTTCTCCGCCTGTTTGAAGCGGGCTACCGCCTCGAAACGCTCCAACTCCAGCTCCAAAGCCTGAACCTGATCTTTTGCCGCATGATAGTCCGGGTGAAAATGCCCAAAACGCTGGGTTTCTTCAAATAATTCCTTTTTGGCGTTCAGCTTGCGTATTCCCACCTGAATGTCAGGGTTCGTCTCCACTTGCTGTTTCCAATATAAATAATCCGATACTTCGGCTGATTGGTTAATCATGTCGCCCAGTTCATATGCGCCCGTTAACACTTGGGCCATATCGACCGTGTTCATTTCCGCTACGCTCATGAAATTCATCCTATCTATATATAAAGTTCTACTTCACGTAGACTACTTCATCATATCATATCCCCGAAAAGTTAAGAAGTGTTTTTCCTGCAAATAGAAATAAGGGGAACAAGGGATCTGCTTTTGCAAAGTCGATTCAAGTTTGAGCATGGTCCGGCATAATCAGTCGTATCTGACTCCATTCGTTAGGCGAAAAAGAGCGACGTTCTGCGGGATTTGTACCACTATCCGATATGGACCAGCCCGTTAGTGTCCAATCTTCATGACCATGAATCTGATCGGGGATAACATAAAAGATATTACTGTCCAGCTTCAGACCTAGTTTTGTCTGCCATTCAATGGCTTTTGCAGCAATCTGACGAGCTGTGGACACATGATATCCTCGCCACTCGTTATGCCACATTTCCGGGATCTCTCCGTATCCGGGAAACAGACCCGATTGCTCTGTAATGGAGTGATCCGGTTCATACGCATGCAGATTGAGTTCACCTTCAATGAGCCCTACTCTTCCACGCATATAAAAGAGTTCCTTCTCTACCTTAAGTCCGACATTGAACTCCTCATCTGCTCCGACTATGGACTCATCTGCAAAGGCTCGCCAACATGGGGGGTTCAGCTTCTCATGTAATGCACTTCTTGATTCATATGTCCATGTATCCTTTTTGTTGGCTTTATCCACCGACTCATCCAGATCAACGTTCTGGCCTACGTCCATGTGAAGTCTGTTTACCTCCAGTCCCCACTGCTGGATTGCTAGTTCCACATGCTCAGGCACACCCGATCCGGCATATCGCCTAAGGAAGTTTATCATTTCATCGGCTGTAAGACCGAGCTCTGATGCAGCGATGATTCGTTCCTTTGTCATTCGGTATATGGACATGCGATCACGGCTTATAAGCTCTGTACTCATTTCCAGAACCCAACGGACCTGTGGGGTTACATCTGGCGGAACCATAATTTCAAAGTCAGGCTGTACAAAAATCAAATTCTCCCCAGCATTTTCTGCTTCGTCCTTCGCAAATTCCTTTAAAATGTCAGGTTCAATCTGCCAACGATAATATAACTCTCCCTCAGCGGACTCCCCTACCTCACCAAACCCCAAACCCGCCAGAGCAATGAGCCATCCCCGGATATGTGTTAAGAAGGATGATTCTGAAGAACCTCCACTCTCTTTACTCTCAATGGCTTCTTCCAACCCATCGTTATCTAACGTCCCTGCCGTAATACTCAACCATTCATTTCCCCGTGAAGCAAACATCATTAATTGATGGCGAAAATGCTGAAGATTGGGCTCTGCTAAGCCATATCGGTCCATGCATACACTATAGATTTCTCGATGCATTGAAGACCACGACAATGTTAACCAATGATCAAGACGGTCAGGGGACACCTGCAGGCGGTTGTGCGTCTTTTCAATTAAACCCAGACGGAGCAGCATATCAATCATAATGGCTACATGGACTGGATATACATCTGCGTGATCGTAGTGAATGCCTAATCCAGAGAAGTCTTCAGGTACCAGAACTGTCATGCGACTTAATCGCTGCACCATTCTCTTGTGGATAGTCCCTTTACTTGTTAATGGAAGTCCTCCTTGCGCTTGACCTTCTCTTAGCATCCAAGCCAATACATGAAGAAGCTCAGCAGCAATATGGGGCTTTCCCTCTCGAACAATCTTCACACTTCGGACTTCATTACTGGATACGGACTTATGAAGTGCACCTTCATCCTGTATCACATTCACCTTCTGCTGAACAAACGGTCCAACCCTTGCTGCATAGGGAATGGATAACAAAGAAAGCAGTGAATTCGGTATGTAATACAGACGTTCGCCCCACGACTTGCGCACAGCTTTGATCCATCCTTTGTGCCGAAGTGTTATAAAGGCTGTCACCGCTTCAGCTCTGCTAAGACCATCCGCTGCCCACTCTGCTGGTGTCATCATGTTGGAAAAGGGTTGTCCGGCATATTTGCAAAAAATCGCTCCAAGTACCGTTCTTTCAACGCATGATAGCTCTTGGAATGAATTCATATCCAGATTACTTTGTGTATGCATGGCTTATCTTGCCTTTCCCATTATTTTAGTTGGTGATGTGAACAGATCTTTTCATTGCAATTCATGAACGATTTTATACTCATATCCCTGCTCGACCAGAAACATTTGACGCCGTAATGCAAACTCTTGTTCCTTACTATCCTCAGATACAAGGGCATAGAAATATGCTTTATTTTCTCCGGACTTCGGCCTTAGAATCCGACCCAATCGCTGGGCTTCTTCCTGCCTTGAACCGAAACTTCCGGATATTTCAAGTGCAACGGCTGCATCTGGCAGATCTACGGCAAAGTTGGCAACCTTGGACACCACTATCGTTTTGATTTCCCCCCGCCTGAACGCTGCATACCATTTTACCCGTTCTTGCTGGGACATCGTGCCCGAAATGAGGGGTGCTTCAATTTCCCGGGCAATGCTCTCAAGCTGATCCAAATACTGTCCGATGACAAGTGCCGGCACCCCTTTATGATGCTCCAATATCCGTTTGATCACAGCCAATTTAGCCGGATTTTCGGCTGCAAGACGAAACTGATGTTTCACCTCCGCTTCCAAATAGTTAGATCGTAGCTCAGGAGTGAACGGGATGCGTATTTCCTGGCACTGAACATTAGCAATCCAGCCTTGCTGCTCCAATTCTTTCCACGGCATGTCATATAATTTCGGGCCAATAAGTGAGAATACATCCCGTTCACAGCCATCCTCACGCACCAATGTTGCTGTTAATCCCAGTCTTCTTGTTGCCTGAATATCTGCAGTAGCACGGAATACAGGCGCTGGAAGCAGATGGACCTCATCATAAATGATAAGCCCCCACTGGCGTTCACTAAGCAATTTGATATGCGTAAAATCAGCATCTTTGGATTTTCTATGTGTAAGAATCTGATAGGTAGCCACAGTCACAGGTTTAACTTGTTTTTTCTGACCGGAATACTCACCAATTTGTTCACTCGTTATCGTTGTTTTGTCCTGCAATTCCTGAATCCATTGCCGCACGGATGTCGTGTTCGAGGTTAGGATAAGGCATTCACATTGCAGACGTTCCAACACGGCCATCCCAATAACCGTTTTGCCTGCACCGCAGGGAAGAACAAGCAGCCCACTTCCTCCCATGCCCTCGCTACCTTCAAAAGCATCCACAGCATCTCGCTGGTATGGACGCAACCCGAAGCCTTCTACACTTCCCCCTGGAGTATTCGCCCGCCATTCAAACGGAAGGCTTGTTCCTTCTCGATATCCGGCATAATCCAGCACCGGATACCCCAAACGGGTCAATTCACGTTTCAGCAGTCCGCGCTGCTCCCCGCCAAGCACGAGCTCATGGGGGTCGACACGTTCCATCCGAAAAGCCGAGATGGTCTTCATACCACTTAATTCATCCAGCAATCCCTTATCTTCACTCACGAGACGCATTCTCTTGTGATCGGCCTCTGGCTGCAATTTCAACTTTCCATATTGATCAATAATCCGTTGGATATCCTGAATGAGGGCGGCAGGAACATTCCAACGTGACACTGATTCCAGATTTGCAATCACTTGATCAGCACTCCATCCAAGTGCAGCAGCGTTCCACAGCGATAATGCAGTAATACGATAGGTATGGAAAGCCGCAGGTGTCTTTACCAGTTCGGCATACATCCCCAGTTGTGCTCTGGCCTGATCAAATCCAGGATGACCCACTTCAAGCAATACTGTAAAATCGCGCTGGACAATACAGGCGTCCGTTTTTTCCATTCCGCTTCCTCCTTCATTTAAAAAATGATCCATATGTTATCTGATTAACAGGCATCACAAAAAGTTCAGTTCCGGTGTCTTCCGAAATTGAACCTGTTTAGTACAACAGTTCGACCTTACCTTAACCTTTAGGTAGACCCTACAAAAAAAAGCACCCTGCTCATACTTTCGTATGAATAGGATGCCCAACTATACTCAAATCATTCGGCTGTATATCCTTTAGCCATTGCTATAAATAGTTTTACAGCATTCTGCATGGCATCCTCATCAAAGTCAAACTTAGGATGATGATGCGGATAAATTGCATCTTTCTCCGGGTTGCCTGCACCAACAAACATAAAGCAGCCGGGAATCTGCTGCAGATAATAAGCAAAATCTTCCGCGGGCATCATCATGGGTGACTTCTGTACAGAGTCTGCCCCGAATACGTCCACTGCTTCCCTGAAGAAACGGGCCGTTTCCTGCTCATCATTCACGACCGGAGGGTACCCCATGATATAGTTCAACTGCGTCTCTGCTCCGTAGATTGCCCCTGTCTGGGCAACGACCGTATGCACACGTTCTTTCATGATACTGCGTGTCTCTTCGTCGAACGTTCTCACCGTACCCGTCATTTTGCATAATTCGGCGATGACATTCTGCGCGGAACCCGCCTGCATCGTGCCAATGGTTAACACCGCAGGACGCAAGGGATCAACCGAGCGACTGACAACTGTCTGCAATTGCATCACAAGCGCCGATCCCGCTACCAGACTGTCCACTGTAGATTGCGGCATGCCGCCATGACCGCCTTTTCCTTTGATTTCAATATAGAAATCATCTGCCGCTGCCATCATCGGCCCCGGGGTACTCGCAGCCACACCAACAGGTAATGGGGTCCACAAATGAATGCCATAGATGACATCTACCCCTTCCAGTCCACCGTCTGCAATGACCTTGAGCGCCCCGCCTGGGAGCAATTCTTCTGCAGGTTGGAACAAAAAGCGAATCTCACCCTTAATCTCATGTTTATGGCGACTGAAATACAGTGCAGTGCCCAGCAAAATGGAGATGTGCCCATCATGGCCACAGGCATGCATGGCCCCTGCTTGTTGTGACGCGTACTCCACGTCCTTCTCATCCTGGATCGGAAGTGCATCCATATCCGCACGAAGCATTACGACAGGCCCTGGCTTGTCTCCGCGAAGGGTACCAATAACCCCGTGTCCGCCCACGTGTCGTTTCACTTCAACGCCAAAGCTCTCCAGCATACCCGCTACAAAAGAGGATGTCTTCTCCTCATGAAAGGAAACCTCAGGATTCCGATGAAGATGACGACGCCATTCTACCATGTGGATTTGCAAATCATCCCACCATATATTGTTTGTCATGTCTCCCCATCCTTTCGCTCTCTGTACGGGACTTTCATCAAGCCCGAACCTTCCTCTTGAAACCTATTGCTGTATATTGTAGCAGAATTGGAAGAAAACCGATACGAATGACCCCTGGAAAGCTTGCACGGGAAGGGGAAACATACTATCATAAAATAGAGAAAAGAACGAGAATTATACTCTCGGAAGCTTATGAGGAGGATCAGACGCTTATGATTTTTGAGAATACAGGCTTGGATGGCTTGAAGAGCGACTTGGCATACCTGGATGAGAGCGCCGAGAAAGTCGGATTTGTCCGGTGGCAATGGGAATATTATCGTGCTACATATGACTACAAAATTGAAGATGAACAAACCAAATCGGAATACTTTGTACGTATTAATACCCGTGCGATCGATGGCAAACTCGAAAAACCGGATACGGTTCTCGCAGTTGAAGCTGTTTACCTTGGAAAAGCAACCTTTCCGCATGGTCTGGATTATGAGTCTACCGTACCACAGCCAGTCGTGAAGCTGGCGGCCCAAAAATTACAGCAGCTTAAAGAACTGCTGGAAGCATAGGCTGGGCCTAACCATGAAACAACAAACGGCCCAAACGAAAACGAAGAGAGGCACGCCGGATTTTCAACTGCTAATCCTCACTTTATTGTTGGTGGGCTTCGGACTGGTGATGGTGTTCAGCTCCAGTTCCAGCATTGCAATTGCAAGCAAAAGTTTTAACAATGATGCCCTATTCTTCACGAAAAAACAACTTATGTGGGCGGTTATCGGTTTAGTGGGCATGTTTTTTGCCATGAATATCCGATTTAACAAATACAAGAAACTTTATGCACCGTTTTTCCTGTTCACCACGGTATTACTCCTGATTGTTTTGGTTTCAGGCAAGGTGCTGAACGGCGCACGAAGCTGGATTCACATTTTTGGCTTTAGTATTCAGCCAGCCGAGTTTGCCAAAATCGCTATTATTCTGTACCTTGCTGCCCTGATCACCAAAAAAGGGGAACGCTTCAGGGATCTTA
The DNA here is from genome assembly GCF_030433635.1 of Paenibacillus vandeheii. Lineage (NCBI taxonomy): Bacteria > Bacillati > Bacillota > Bacilli > Caryophanales > Paenibacillaceae > Paenibacillus > Paenibacillus vandeheii. The sequence goes on along the minus strand of NZ_JAROCD010000001.1, from coordinate 543,283 downwards.
AGACAGGGTATTTCCCTGTGCTGGTTATTGTTGGGTTCATCGCCGGACTGATTATGCTGCAACCGGACTTTGGTACGTGCTTCATTCTCGTGGCTACTTGCGGTCTGGTCATTTATGCAGGTGGCGCAAGCATGAAACACATTATGGCTTCCATTCTGCTGGTAGTGTTAGGAGCAGCATTGGCGCTTGGAGCGAATGCCTTGTTTTCTTCCGTGTCTTCTTCAGATATTGCAGATAGCACCATAGCTACGGAAGCTACACAGAACTACAAAATCGGGCGCATTCAAGCATTCCTTGATCCTTTATCCGACAAAACCGGCGGAAGTCTTAACCTTTACCGCTCCCTTGTTGCAATCGGGGATGGAGGCATCACTGGCTCAGGAATCGGACAAGGCACGATGAAGCTGCATTACTTGCCAAATGCTTATAATGACTTCATTTTCTCCGTCATTGGAGAAGAGCTTGGCTTTGTTGGAACAGCCCTGTTCCTGTTGGTCTACCTTTACTTCATTTGGCGAGGCATTATCGTCTCCCTTCGATGTCCCGATCCATTTGGGACACTGGTCGGTATTGGGATTATGGGATTAATTGCAATTCAGGCCTTTATCAACATTGGGGGTGTGACCCAAACCATTCCGGTGACAGGGGTTACCCTTCCGTTTATCAGTTATGGCGGTACCTCACTGTTTGTGATGATGGTGGCAATGGGCATCCTGCTCAGCATCTCTCGTACCAATAACTTGGACGTCATCAAGGAAGAAAAAACAAAGTCGGTGACCGTTCAAACATCACGTACATCTCCTGCACTTCGTTCACGTGAATCCATTCGCCGAATTCGGTAATGAGAAGGAACGGTATACGAATGGTTTTGGAACAAAATGAAGTAAACACAAAAAGACTTCGCATCGATTTCGATGCGAAGTCTTTTTGGTGTTGTCTATCTAGATGAAGAACCAGGTTCAATGTACTGCTGTTCTTCCATCGCGGATTGCTAAGGTTTACAGATCGTCGCCTCTGAAAGATACGCCTTCTACCTTTACATTGACTTCAACAACACGTAATCCCGTCATGGTCTCTACCGCTTCTCTTACATTTTGTTGAAGCATGCGGGAAACTTCATGAATCGGTGTCTCGTACAGGACGATGATGCGCAGATCAATGGCTGCTTCCAGCTGGCCGACCTCCACGCCTACGCCTTTCTGTACGTTTTTACCGCTCAGGCGCTTGGCCCAGCCCTCTGACAATCCTCCAGACATTGCGGCAATTCCGGGTGTCTCCATCGCAGCCATTCCGGCAATTTTCGCCACTACGTCATCGGCAATCCGGATGTTTCCGCCCTCTAGTTGAAGTTGTTCTGCCATGCCACATCCTCCTTCACTTCGTTACTCGTATTTTAAATCCTTTCCACCCCAAAAAGCAAATTAAACTCAAAAAGATGCGTTTACAACCTACCACGATTTGGTTATATTGAAATATGAAAATATTCTCATAAACCGTTCTATGATGTCGTTTAAAACAAAATAATTAGATAACCGAGGTGTTAGTTGTGAGAAACCGGATTTCATCCATTTTGCTGATTGCTTTTTTTGCGCTCAGCGCCGTCGCCCACTACATGAAATGGGATTCGATTCTGCAATTCGTCATTTCAGCTATTTCGGTTATTTTTGTGGCCGGTTTTTTAGGAAAAGCCACCGAAAATGTAGCCCATTATGCCGGACAGCGGTTAGGCGGATTTTTGAATGCAACATTCGGGAATGCCGCCGAATTGATTATCGCCATTTTTCTCGTCAAAGAGGGACTGTTTGACATGGTTAAGGCCAGTTTAACAGGCTCGATTATTGGTAACCTGCTGCTGGTGCTTGGTTTAAGTATTTTTGCGGGAGGACTCAAGTTCAAAATTCAGAATTACAATGTATCACTTGCCGGTTTGAACGGCTCTCTCATGATTGTAGCCATCATTGCCCTGTTTATTCCAGCCGTATTCCTGAATACCCATTCCATCACACAGAAGGATACAAATACACTCAGTCTCATTGTCGCAGGTTTGCTGATCCTTGCCTACATAGCATGGTTAGTGTTCTCCATGGTCACACACAAGAACTATCTCGCAGATGTCACTGTGGATGAAGATGAAGAATTACCGCATGAACATGCACCCGAGTGGTCCAAGAAAAAATCAATTCTCTATCTCGTTCTTGCCACTGTCATGGTTGCCTTCGTCAGTGAATGGCTTGTTGGCACACTTGAGGTGTTTACTGAACAATTTGGACTCAGCGAACTGTTCGTCGGTGCGTTCCTCGTTGCCATTATCGGTAACGCCGCAGAGCATAGTGCAGCCATCATGCTTGCCATGAAAAACAAAATTGGCGCCGCTGTAGAGATCGCGGTCGGCAGCAGTTTGCAAATCGCACTCTTTGTTGCTCCTGTACTCGTTTTTGTCAGCTACTTCACAGGCAGAACGATGGACATTGTGTTTACAACGATTGAGCTGGTAGCCATTGGCGTAGCCGTATTTATAGCCAAATCCATCACCCAGGACGGTTCAACGAACTGGTACGAAGGTCTGCTCCTGATGGTTGTGTATATTATTTTGGGTGTATCGTTCTTCCTGGTATAACCTACTTCACTCGTACGATTTGGTAGACCATTTAGCGCAAGAAGCAGCCTGGAAATCGCATTTTCCAGGTTGTTTTTTCATTTATCCCTCTGCCTCTATCCCACCAACCTATCTACCGATTCAACCGCACAAAAAAAGCATGCAAATACCTGCATGCCTTCTATTCTGACCCGCGCTATTGCAGGCTATTGCTCATTCTTCTTGTTCAAAGCTTCATATAGAATTGCCAGATTCCGCTCAAGCGCGCTTACCAGCTGCTTACCAGCACCTTCTGGAAGAAGCCCTGCACGAACAGCAAAATCGACTTCCTTGGAGAACCCATACATCTGTGTATCCAATACTTCCTCATAGAGAGGGCAGTAGCGGGTAGCCAGATTCTCCATCTGTACTTCAATAAGCTTCTGTATTTTATCTGCATCTTCTTGAAGAAGACTGATCGCTTTCAAGTGCAACTGGTCCTGCAGATCAGATGAAGTCATGCATTTTTCCCCCCTATGTCCCAAAAATCGCGTAAAGACGTTCTACCTCTAATATTAGACGAAATCAGGAGCTAATACAAGAACCTGACCAAAATAACCATACATTCTGAAGAGCTTTATTCCTGCATAATCCCCCTATTTTACAGAGGTCTTGCCGAACACCTGAATGATCTCATGCCAAAAAAGCACCTCTGCCATAATAGGCAGAGATGCTTCTTAGTGCCATTACTCGGATGCGATACTCACATTCAGTCCATGCTTGGCAAATACTTCTGACATGGCTGCTTTGGCTTCGGCTGCATCCGGGCCATGAACGTGCAGTTCATAGCTGTGCGTGCTGATCAGCGTTGTAAACAGCCCGAGAATACTTTTTACATCGATATACTTGTTCTCTGAATGAAGTACGATTGAAGAAGTAAATTTGCTCGCTGTTTGAGCAATTTCAACTACCGCTGCGTTATTACTCGACATAGGAATCCCTCCGTCTTTTCACTTTTGGTATCATCTATTAATTACCACTACATGATACCGTGAATCCGCTTTCCTAGCAACAGCAAAATACTGTTCCTACTTCAGGTTATCCGGATTAAGGCATTCCAGCTCAGGAATAACGAAAATACCGTCTTTACGGATCAGTACATCATCAAAATAAATCTCGCCACCACCGTAGTCTGGACGCTGGATCAGCACCAGATCCCAGTGAATGGATGAGCGGTTCCCGTTATCTGTTTCTTCATAAGCCTGTCCTGGCGTAAAGTGCAGGCTGCCTGCGATTTTTTCATCAAACAGGATGTCCTTCATCGGATGCAGGATATGTGGATTGAATCCAATCGCGAATTCACCGATATGACGGGCACCATCATCTGAATTCAGAATTTCATTCAGACGTTCTGTGTCATTGCTCGTTGCTTCAACAATTTTACCGTCTTTGAAGGTGAATTTGATATTCTCAAAAGTAACTCCGTTATACAGCGTTGGCGCGTTATAACTAATTGTTCCGTTCACGGAATTACGTACAGGGGCACTGTACACTTCGCCATCCGGAATATTTTTTTGACCAGAACATTTCTCTGCACCGATATCTTTAATGGAGAAGCTCAGGTCTGTTCCCGGTCCAGTGATACGCACTTTGTCTGTGCGTTTCATCAGGTTAGCCAGTGAATCCTGCGCTTTATCCATTTTGGCATAATCCAGGTTGCATACGTCAAAGTAGAAATCTTCAAACGCTTCTGTGCTTGTATTCGCCAACTGTGCCATACTTGCATTCGGGTAACGAAGCACAACCCATTTCGTATGTTTTACCCGTTGCTCGCTATGTACCGGATGGGAATAAAGTGAATTGTACATTTTCATTTTTTCTTCCGGTACATCGGACAGATCATTCACGTTCTCCCCTGCACGAATACCAATGTAACAATCCATTTGTTTCATCCGGTTCAGATCGATCTCTGCCCAGGTTTTCATCATCTCTTCTGTCGCATTTTTGAACATCGCACGCTGTACTGTCTTGTCAGTCAGCTGTACAAAGACGTTACCGCCCTTTTTGCCTACTTCTTCAATAATTGCATTAATCAGATCACGTTCTGTACCAATCATCTCTACCAGCACATTCTCGCCGGGTTGTACATCTACAGAATAGCCCACCAGATTGGCTGCGAGCTTCTGAATTCTTGGGTCCTTCATCTTGTAAACTCCTCCTGTCATCTGCCATTCCTGAATTGAACAACGGTAAATTACGATACTATTGTAGCACGCAACAACCATCCCGTCAGCAGGCAGTCCCGCAATTCATTTACTCATAGGACCTAAAGTTTACATCTGTGACAAGAGCTTCTTTATTCTTTTTGCTGTTCATATCCTTATAGCTCACCTGGCTTTCAGAGGACAGACGCAAGGGCAAGCTGGTTTTCCGATCCACGGTTAGATGATACACCGTATGTACCTCGGCCTGTTTCATCATCTCTTGCATCGATGTTTCCCCTTGCTCCCACACGTTGCTCAGATCCTTCTCAAGCTCCTCCTGACTGCCTCCCTTAACTGTAGCTGCCTTGTGCATATACTCTGCCCGGATTGCGTTCATCTCGTCGTTAAGCTGCGCGAGCGCCCAGGTTTTGGCATCTTTCGGTTCGAGTTCAATCCGCAGTATTTTTGTTCGATGGCCTGAACCGTACTCGGACTTTATCGTTTTGTTCAACCGATCGATACTTTCCATTTGAGCAATGGGATTAAAGCGGGACAGCGAGCCGCGAAGAGGCTCATGCTCGGCAGTTAAAGCCATCCATTGTCCTTGTTTTCGTACAAAAGAAGCGCTAAATCCGCTTGGTTGACCGCTATTGTTAACAGCCTTGGCATTCACTCCTTTCACTCCCGTTCCGGCAGCAGTCACAGCTCCAGGCAGTCTCGTTTGCAAGGTCAAGCGGTCATGATCCTCCAGCTTGCCTTCAAATTTGAACTGATTTTCGAACAACCCGCTGCTTTCACGTCGCAGTCCCGCTTCTCCGTCAAAACTCAGCTTTTCTTTGCCTGCTATCCCTGATAAAGCCAGTGAGAATAATTCCTCGGGACTTCGATCACGCTCTAACAATCCACAACCAGGAGCACATAACACAACAATACTTAGAATCAACAATAGCCCACGTATAGACCGACGCTTCAACATGTTTTATTCCACCCTTCCGTCAACTTTTCTCCATAGCCTGCCCCTCCCTTATTTGCTTATACTTCCTTCCTTTGGCATCGCCATTTCAAAAAAATAAAGAGAGGACGACTCCGCAATCGGAATAGTCCTCTCTTAACGTGTAACTTCCTGTTCTTCCATGACGATCCGGTTTCGACCGCCATGCTTCGCATCGTACAGAGCCATATCAGACCGGTAAAATAACGATTCCACACTGACTTTCTCATCCATCCAGTTCCATTCCGCAATACCACTGGATACGGTCACCGCAGGCCTTGTCTCTTCAGCAACCCTCGTGCGAATGGTCTCGGCATATTCCAGTGCCTGACGAGCACCAATCTGGGGCATATAGATGGCCAACTCTTCCCCGCCCCATCGGGCGCAGATGTCCTCAGGTCTGACAGAACTCGTTACAATGTCGCTCACCTGCTTCAATACCTGATCACCTGTTTGGTGCCCAAATGTGTCATTCACCTGCTTGAACTGGTCAATGTCCACGACCACCAGCGCCCCACAGAAATCATGGGCCTGACGTTCATGGATCACACTATCCAGGTAATGCCTTACATACAGCCCTGTCAGCATATCCAGGTTTGCCAAGCGTCGTACCTCGGCATGAAGTGTTGCATTGGAAAGTGCAAGTCCTATATGAATGGACAGCATCTGCAACAGACGATAATTATCGTACGAAAAATACTGTGTTTTGGGATGTCCCAGCAGAATGGCACCCTTCACTTCACCATTCACCCGAACGGGCGTGGCTATTAGTGACATTGAACCGGTAATATCCATGAAGACGGATGACACTTTATCATAATCCGCATAATTGGATAGAATGAGCGGTTCTTCTGTCTCATACAGCACCCCTGCAATTCCGTAGTCTATTGGAAATGATTTGCGACATAGCTCATTTACATTGGATGACATCACTTCAAAATGACTCGTAGTGTCATCCAGTTGAAGGATACAGCAGGATTCAGCCTGAAAGATGTCCTTCAACTCCTGCTCTGAGAATTGATAGATCTCCATCAGCTGCAGGCTCTTATTCAAACGTTGTGTCAGATCATTGATTAGACGAAGTTCCTGGATTAACATATTCGATTGCTCGTGAAGCTTGGCATTTTCAAAGGCAGTTCCGGCTGTATCCGCCATCATCGTAATGAGTTGCAGATCGGAATCTCCCATTAACTCCTCATTCATCTCAATGTGAAATACACCATAGATCCCTTGCTTGCCTTTTAGAGGAAGGCCAACCTCCAGTATGCGATCATCACCTTCACGTGCCCGAACAACAATGAGCTTGCCCTCCATGAACGATTGTACACAGATGTCTTCTCCACGTTCATGAACAAGCAGCGGCTTGATGCGAGGGTTAAGGCTGCTCTGATCCTGAGACATATACAGTGTCATGCCCGTTGTTGGATATAAGTAGTCAATGCTGTCAAACACTTCATCCAAAATGGCGTCCACATCCATCTTGTCATGCATCCGTTGAACGATTTGGAACAGAATCGACCTTCGGTGTTCTTCACGGGCAGTTTGTTCATGAGCATGTAACATGTCCGTCATAAATATGTATTCAAATCTTCGGTAAAAGCAGGTACGATAATGCAATCCCTCCGATCGAACAACAGCTTCAGACGTGTCATCTCGATTTTGCTCGTAGGTTACAGCAGTGAAGACAGCAAACATATCCCTGTTTGTCCTGGAGAAAAGAGGCTCAGCCATTAGATGATATTCTCCGTTTTCAGTGGTTCCACGTAACGACTGTGCCTGTCCCGATTCAAGACATTGCATTACAGTCGAATGTACGTCCAGCGGAGGAGCCCCTTCATTCCCTTGCCCCATACAGATCCCTTCTGTATTCCATACGTTGTATATTATCGATGATCTGTCTGAGTGTGGCCGTCGTTGGGTATACCAGTCGGTATACGCTTGCTGCAGCAGGCTTCCCAGATATGAAAAATCAAAAGGTGTGATATCCATTTTTTGCATCCAGAATACATGCGCTTCGTGAGGAGCGGCAGAAGATGCGGAATCGCCCGAACTTCGCGAATTCAAGCTGGCGGGTTTACTTCTTAGATGTTCTAACATGTCAGGCGCTCCTTTGCACCGTTTTTGCATCCACTCGGATGCATTAATCTGCAGACGTTATCGCAAACCTGCAAATTCTGTGCGATAACCTTAATGTACAAGATCATTTAAAGTTAAGATACAATCTATTTTACTCTCTTTAAAGGTTTTTTGCATCCATATTTCAGAAAATTGTCCCATTATTTTGGGCCTAATGACCTATCGACAAATTTAGACGTTTTTTTGCTTTTATCACATGCTTGACTTTGGTTCTAGTAAACTGTAAAATAAATTGTTGATGAAGACTACTAATGGGTCTTTAAATTTGGGCATTACCGGTTGTGTCACCCTCATTCTTTTTGTTGCTTTCAGGACAGCGGCTGAACTTTCCTGATCGTTTTATGCGAGGCATAGCCCGCATCAACAAATTGGAGCGCAAACAGAGCCCTATATGAACTTTAACTAAAAAGGAGCTACTTTAAACATGGCACGTTACACTGGTCCTAAATTTAAATTGAGCCGTCGCCTCGGCATTTCCCTGAGCGGAACAGGCAAAGAATTGAAACGTCCTTTCCCTCCAGGTCAGCACGGAGCTAACCAACGGAGAAAAATCAGCAACTACGGTATGCAATTGCAAGAAAAACAAAAACTGCGTCACATGTACGGTTTGGGCGAGAAGCAATTCCGCACTCTCTTTGCTAAAGCGCAAAAAATGCAAGGTATCGCGGGTGAAAACTTCATGTTCTTGCTTGAGAGCCGCCTGGATAACCTCGTATACCGCCTTGGATTCGCTAACTCCCGCGCTGGTTCGCGTCAGTTGGTATCCCACGGTCACGTAACTGTAAACGGCAAAAAAGTTGACATCGCTTCTTACCAAGTAAGCACTGGCGACGTTATCAGCCTGCGTGAAAGAAGCCGCGGTCTTTCTTCCGTTAAGGAAGCTATTGAAAACCGTTCGCATCTTCCGGCATACGTAGAATTCAACGATACTGCTCTGGAAGGTAAATTTATTCGTTTGCCTGAGCGCTCGGAATTGTCCCAAGATATCGACGAAAAACAAATCGTCGAGTTCTACAACCGTTAATCGTTGGAATTTCATTAAGCTCTACTCCAAACAGCTGTCGAGATTTTCTCGGCAGCTGTTTTTTATTACAAAAGAAACAACAGGGAAAGAACAAGGAGGTCGTACCTGCACTAATGCATGGATGCGGCCTCCTTCGTATGGTTAGCCATCTATTTTCATCTACACTTGCATGCTCAATACTTCCACGTTTTACTGAAATTCTCCACGACTTCTCATGATATGTAATTCAATTCCGTATGATATATATCATAATCCAAGAAAGAATGGCAATTTTCGACCATTGCTTGTATTTCTCAGGCATGCAAACCAGCCTTTTTATGCTATAATAAGTGCTGTTAAAAGGAGGAAGACACTGAATGGTTGATGTTAATAAGAATAAGCCCGATGAACAGCCTGCACGCAAGCGCAGCTTTGCCCGCAGACTGGGTAGTTTCGTCAAATGGATGGTTGTCCTGGGATTCATGGGGGTACTATTTGTAGGCGGTGCTCTGATGGGATACGTCAGTTCCATTGTGAAAGACGAACCCGTCCGTTCAAGGGCGCTGATTGAACAAAAAGTCAGCGAAAACTCCATCACAGGCTTTGCTTACTTTGCCGACGGCAGCCCGATCGGTCAATTACGAACAGAAGAAGACAGGCGTCCGGTCACGTTTGACCAGATTCCGCAAAAGGTTATTGATGCAGTCATTTCGATTGAAGACAATCATTTTTACGAACATAAAGGTGTAGACATGAGCGGAACGCTCCGAGCCGTGAAACAGAAAGTGCTGAAAGAATCTGTTCAAACGGGCGGAAGCACACTGACTCAACAATTGGCCCGACGTGTATTCCTCAATCTGGATCGAACCGAGGACCGAAAAGTGAAAGAAATATTACTCTCGCTCCGACTCGAACGTTTCCTGACCAAAGACGAAATTATGACAGCGTATCTGAACAAGGTTCCTTTTGGTAACGGCTCCAGTGGATATAATGTATATGGAGTCAAGGCAGCTGCCAAAGGACTGTTCAATATCAATGATTTGAGCAAATTAAACACAGCTCAGGCTGCTTATCTTGCAGGTTTGCCTCAGCTCCCCTCCTCTTACTCTGCCTTTAATGGAAAAGGCGATTTTGTTGAGGATAATTTTGAGCGTGCAATCAATCGTCAGCATCTGGTCTTGCGCCGTATGCTGGAACTGGGCAAAATCGATCAATCCGAGTATGACGAAGCTCTTGCTTTTGACATCAAGAGTTCACTCGCACCCAAAACCATCAAAGCTTACAATACTTATCCATACCTTATGATGGAAACGGAACGACAAGCTGCACAGATTCTAATGCAACTCAATTCGGATAAAGCTGAAGGCACGGATGCCAAAGCGGATACTGCCAAGAATACGGATACCGATACACCGCAAAAAGAAAGCAGTGCCTTGCTGGAAGAAGCCCAGCAGCAATTGCGTACTGGCGGATATCGTATCTACACGACCATCAACAAGAGTATCTACAAAACCATGCGTACCATTGCTGAAGATGACAGTAGTTTCTCTGCTGACGATCCCGTGAAGGGAAAAGAACAGACGGCTGCCATGTTGATTAATCACAAAACAGGCGCTATTCTCGGCATGATTGAAGGCCGTGATTTCCAGGATGAGCAGATGAACTATGCAACCCAGATGGTGCGTCAGCCAGGTTCAACCATGAAACCTATTGCCGCTTATCTGCCTGCACTGGATGAAGGACTTGTTCAACCAGCTTCCATTATTGATGATTCACCGATTATTCTGAAGGACGGTCCGAATGGATTCCATATTCCGAAAAATGCCAACAATCGCTACCAAGGACTTGTGACTGCCCGCAGAGCACTCAACTACTCGCTGAATGTGCCTGCATTGAAGCTGTTCAACGAAGAAGTTGGCATCGACAAATCATGGGCTTTTGCCAAGAAGCTGGGGATTACCACCATCCAGCCGATTGATTACCAAGCTCAGACTGGTGTTCTTGGAGGACTTCAGTACGGTGTTACCGTCGAGGAGCTTACCAATGCCTATGGAGCCATTGCCAACAATGGTGTATACAATGATTCCTATATGATCAGCAAAATTGTAGACTCCAATGGCAATATCGTATATAAACACGATGCAGAACCTGTTCAGGCCTTCTCAGAACAGACGGCATACCTGATGACAGATATGCTTCGCACCGTTATTACGGAAGGTACAGCGGATAAAGTTCGTGAAAATTACAAGTACTCCAAGAGTGTGCCAATCGTAGGCAAAACGGGTTCAACCCAAAACTATGCGGATGTCTGGTTTGAAGGCTATACGCCGGATGTCACACTAGGTGTATGGGTGGGATACAAACAGCCGGTAAACACGCTGGAAACAAGATCACAGAAGAAACGTGCCCAGCAGCTGTGGACCCAAATTATGAATCAAGTCATTGCTACAGATAAAGAGATGTTTGTAACCGATTCGTTCAAGAAACCATCCGGAATCGAGACACGAACCGTATCGGCTTATAGCGGCAAATTGCCAACATCTCTGACGGACAGATTTGTCACTGATATTTTCAATAGCAAATTTGTGCCGAAGGATAGCGATGATGGCGTCGCAAAAGCCAAATATATCACTTACAATGGTGTCAACTACATTCCGCGTGATGAAACGCCTGGAGACATGACGAAGGAGAAAACGGTCGTCAAGCGCAAAAAACCGATCTCTGATCTCATCAAGGAACTTCAAAGTGCATTCTCACGCATGAGTCGTCATGAATCATTGTCTTATTACCTGCCGGAAGATGCTGATGCAGACATGCCGACACAGATCGATCCAAGAACAGATAACGGCAAGGCACCGGATGCACCAGGCAATGTAAGAATTTCCGTTGCTAACGGGAACGCCGTCATTACGTTTAATGCCACACCGGAAAGTGACGTGGTTGGTTATCGCCTGTATCGCTCAGTAAATGGTGCCGGATTCCAAAATCAGGGCCAGGTTGTCCTGACAGGTGAGTCCAGATCATTCAGCGCTTATGCACAAGGTGGGGACTTTGCATTCTACGTTACAGCAGTGGATGTCGCTGGCCGAGAGTCCGCTCCTAGTGCAGCAGTTAGCAGTGCAGGAGTGGCACAGCCTCCTCCAGATGAAGAAATAAATGAACCGATTAATGTTCCGGGAACGGTCGTTACACCGGAAGATTCCCAGAATGAGAACGCCGCAACTACGGCTCCGGCTACACCGGGCCAAGTGAGCGTGTCGGCGCTCTCCCAAGGACTTCGCATTCAGTGGGCCTCCAATCCGGAATCGGATGGCGTTCAAAGTTATGCTGTATATTTTAGTGAAACGGGGGCAGCCCCATACACCAAAATTGGCACAACTTCAGGTACCTCCATGGACTACGGAGTGCCTGCATCCACCAGTGGATGGTTCAAGGTATCCGCCAGCAACAGTATAGGCGAATCTGAAGCGTCCGGGGCCGTGCTTTTCCAACCGTAAATACTGAGTTATCAAGATTCCACTTTTAACCCCATTCTCGTATGTTGAGGATGGGGTTTTTGTTTTGCATTGAAGCATTGATATCCAAAAGCAAAAGCCTGATCCGCAATGAAACACGGATCAGGCTTTGCATTGGAATCATGGGGCAGGCAGACACGCTGCATCCATTGGTTTACTCTTTAATCTTCAATGGTCGATAGGTCGCCTGTTGGCAGATCCAGCTCCCAGGCTTTCAACACACGGCGCATAATCTTGCCGGAGCGGGTCTTGGGCAGTTTATCCTTGAATTCAATCTCACGTGGAGCGGCGTGGGCAGACAAGCCTTCTTTTACAAATCGATAGATCTCTTCCTTCAGCTCCGGTGTCGGCTCATAGCCCTCACGCAGTGCCACAAAGGCCTTGATGATCTCTCCACGAGTTACATCCGGTTTGCCGATAACACCTGCTTCTGCTACCGCAGGATGCTCTACAAGCTTGCTCTCCACCTCAAAGGGGCCAATTCGTTCCCCTGAAGAATTAATGACATCATCAATCCGGCCCTGGAACCAGAAATAGCCATCTTCGTCCATATACGCAGAATCTCCGGATACATACCAGCCAGAAAGCCGGAAATACTCCTCGTACTTAGCCGGGTTATTCCAGATCTTCGCCATCATGGACGGCCAGGATGTACGAATCGCCAGGTTTCCCATACTGTATGGTGGCAATTCCTGTCCTTGATCATCAATAATGGCTGCATCAATTCCTGGTAATGGACGACCCATGGAACCTGGTTTGATCGGCATGCCCGGATAATTACAAATCAACTGTCCACCCGTCTCCGTCATCCACCAGGTATCGTGAATTCGCTGACCATAGGCTTTCCAGCCCCAACGAACGACCTCCGGATTAAGAGGTTCACCGACGGACATGACGTGACGAAGACTGCTCAGATCATGCTGGGCAATGGTCTCTTCGCCCGCACCCATCAGCATCCGGAAAGCAGTCGGCGCACTGTACCATACGGTGACTTTATTTTTCTCAATGGTGCTGTACCAGTCTCCTGGACTAAATCGTCCCCCACGAATAACGTTGGTCACGCCATTCAACCAGGGTGCAAAGATCCCGTAGGATGTACCTGTGACCCACCCCGGATCAGCTGTGCACCAGTACACGTCATCCTCCCGCAAATCCAGCACAACCTTGCCGGTATAATAATGCTGAATCATCGCATTCTGCACATGATATACACCTTTGGGTTTACCAGTAGAACCGGATGTATAGTGTATTAGCAGACCATCTTCACGAGTCAACCATTTCACTTCCATATCGTCCGAAGCAGCAGACATCTCTGCATCAAAGTCGATGAGTCCTTCTTCCGTCTGCGCACCGCCACCCACAACAAAGATATGCTTGAGTTCCGGCAATTCGGAACGTTTAATTCGTCCCAGCAATTGAGGGGTCGTCACCAGTGCCACAGCTCCGCTATCCTCCAGCCGATCCTTCACCGCAGTTTCCATAAAGGCTTCAAATAGCGGACCTGCAATAGCTCCAACCTTCAATATGCCTAACAGACTGAAATAGAGCTCAGGACTGCGAGGCATAAAAATAAATACCCGATCTCCCTTGGCTATGCCATATTTGCGCAGTACATTACCGAAGCGACTCGACTGCTCGCTCAAGTCGGCAAACGTATACGCCTCTTCACGAGAAGCATCACTGTATAACAGTGCCGTTCTCCCGCCTCTTCCTTCCAGCACATGACGATCTATCGCTTCATGCGCCATGTTGACTTTCCCGCTGGCGTGCCACGTAAAGTGCCTTTCAACCGATTCCCAATCAAACCGGCTTCGGGCCTCCGTATAATCGCCCAGATTAGATTCAGACACAACCGTTTGCAGCATCTCACCATGTGCTTGACTCATGCTTGCCAGCCTCCTTCAACTCGACATTTCGATTCCCATTATGGGTCACTTCTGATTGCCTTTGTGTTGACTGAACTTCCAGTTAGCGCTTACATTAGTAGAGAGAACTTTTCATCATGTACTTGCCAGGTCAAACCGATGAACCCAAACTGCAGTTGAATTGTGAACATTTTTTGTCTACGCAATTATAGCAAATCTTTTCAATCATCGTCTATGGCTTTTCAAATTTTTGGTTTTTTGCTATAAATATGTGTTCAAAAAAATCGGTTTTCAGTACCAAGAAGATGGGATGAAGCTAGAAAGGGAGTAGCGGAGCGTAGGGAAACTACGTGAGCAACGGACATTTCGGCTGAATTCCATATTCGATGCTGATGATGCCATTAGGCATCCTTCGTAATCAAAAGCGGGCTTTTTGAACAACCTCTACAAGTAGGGGAAGAGAGGAGCATGAACCATGGAGCATATTAAGGAGCATCATGTGCGTTCCATCTTCAAGTCCGGCCACCGAATCACTATTGAAGGACCCGTTCAGGCCGAGACGATCGAGCAGCTTGGATTTCATACAGATCTGGATGCCTTCAGGCGCCCTTCGGAACAACAGGAGGCATTAGCTGAAATTGCCGCATTGCCCGAAGGTCGAATCATCATTGCACGGGAAAATGAGACCATTGTCGGTTATGTGACTTTCCATTATGCAGATGATTGCGAGCGTTGGTCCGAAGGCAATATGACCGATCTAATTGAGCTGGGCGCCATTGAGGTTGCCGATTCCTATCGTTCTCTCGGGATTGGACGTGAAATGCTGCTCACCGCGTTTGAAAACGGACAGATGGAGAAATATATCATATTCACAACAGAATACTACTGGCATTGGGATTTGAAAGGCAGCGGCCTTTCCGTATGGGATTACCGCAAGATGATGGAAAAATTGATGCAAACCGTAGACATGACCTGGTACGCCACCGATGATCCCGAGATCTGTTCACATCCAGCCAACTGCCTCATGGTCCGTATTGGCAGTCAGGTTCCCCTGGAGTCGGAAGAACAGTTCGACCGCGTGCGATTCCGCCATCGTTTTATGTACTGATCATGAATCCACATGGATGATTTTGAAATAGGTATACATAGTAAAACCGCCCCTTCGTGAACAGTTTCATCATGGATGATCTGCTACGAAGAAGCGGTTTTTTGTTGCCCTCTTAACCCTCTGTCATACTCAAAACTTGCATATCTCAGGGTCTACATATGTTCCAGCATATGTTCCACAATTCGGTGGGAACGCTGGGACGACGCCACCGTAAACTCGGCAAAGTTTACATGCGCTGATCCATCGGCTTTGTCAGACATCGCACGAAGTACAACGAACGGAACACGGTTCATGAAGCTCACTTGCGCTACAGCAGCTCCCTCCATCTCCGCACAGGCCCCATCCATTTCGGTATACAGCATTTTCACGGTATCCTTGCTTGCAATGAATTGATCTCCTGACAGCACTTTGCCGATCATATAGTTCGCTCCCTGCGCTTTGCAGGCTTCTTCAGCTAATGCGATAAGAGATGCTTCCGCCGGGAAGGCAGACGTCTCCTGGTAAGGAATAACCCCACGCTCGAATCCAAGTGGGGTCACATCCATATCATGCTGTACACATACCGACGAGATGACCATATCCCCAATGTTTAATTCCGGATTAACTGCGCCCGCGACACCTGTGAAAATAATACGATTAACCTGAAAACGATCAATTAAAATCTGTGTCGTCACAGCGGCATTTACTTTACCTACGCCTGATTTGCAGACCACAATCTGCTTACCCAACCATTCGCCTGCAACATAGGTAATACCGGTTTGTTTTACAGTCTCTAATTGCTTCATATCAGCCAAGAGAAGTTCTACTTCCTCATCCATTGCACCAATGATGCCGATCGTTTCACGCATGTTCTGACCTCCTGTATACGTTCTGCATGTTGAACTTAATCTTGACCCAACCAAGTGTGATTTTCCGTTTACGTTCAGAGCCCATTCAGCACAAAAGCTCCGTTTCCGGAGCTTCCGTCATTCCACTATGTAGAGAGAATGTCTTCTCCCTTTCTTATTTAAACTACGTCTGCGTGGCTTACAGACAGACGGAGAATCGTTTCATGCGGCAAAATAACCCGTGGGTTCTCCACATTTTCCTTCTTCATCAGCTTGGTCAGCAAACGCATTGCTACAGCGCCCAGGTCATACATCGGTTGAGCTACAGTAGTCAGCTGAGGACGGACCATGGAAGCCATACGGATGTTATCCACACTGATGATGGAGAAGTCATCCGGTACTTTCAGACCTTCATCCTGAATGCTGTGAATAGCACCGATCGCCATCTCATCTGTTGCAGCGAAGATTGCCGATGGTTTTTTCTTCAATCCGAGGAAATACTTCATCGCTTCCACACCAGACTCATAACGATAGTTACCAATGCGTACGAGATCTTCCTGATATTCCATACCTGCTGCTTCAAGTGCTTTCTTGTAGCCTTGGAAACGAGCATAACCGTTGGCAGGATCCTGCAATGTACCACTGATCATTGCGATTTCCTTGTGTCCGTGACGGATCAACGTGTTTACAGCGTCAAATGCCGCAGCTTCATGATCGATATCTACAGAAGGGTACGTGCCCTTCTCGTCACTTGTTGCACAGAGAACGATCGGCACAGCCGCTGACTGGAACGCCTGAATATGCTCGTCCGTTACCGTTCCACCCATGAAGAGCAGACCGTCCACCTGTTTCTCCAGCAGTGTGTTAATTACACGAATTTCTTTTTCTTTCTTCTTGTCCGCGTTACACAAAATAATGTTGTAGTGATACATATTCGCGATATCTTCAATCCCGCGGGCAATCTCTGCAAAGGTTGAGTTCGAAATGTCCGGAATAACGACCCCGACCGTGGTTGTCTTCTTGCTCGCCAAACCTCTGGCTACCGCATTCGGACGATATCCCAACCGATCGATGGCTTCATATACTTTTTTGCGCGTCTGTGGCTTAACATTAGGGTTATTATTAACAACCCGTGATACCGTTGCCATAGAGACACCGGCTTCACGTGCCACATCATAAATGGTTACCGTCACAGTACTTCTCTCCATTACCAGTAAATTTTCATACCATTTTCATTAAGATTTATATTACGACAAATTTATGCATTAATCAATTAAAATAGGCTTTAGGACTCACGCAGTGCTTTCGTGATTGTGGTTGACGTAATATCCGAGTGGGAAGTATGCCATACAGGAATTCCCTTTTTGACTAGAATCGCCTGTGGAGATTCGTGCTTAACACCCAGCTTGTCTGCTGCTTCGTTGGATACAGGGCGATCTTCCACTACATAGATGATACCGTATTTCACTTGTTCATTTGGACTATTTTGCAAATAATCGTTCATCTCCTGATAGGCGTTCGCGCTGATCGGGCAGCGTGTACTGTGCTTAAACAGAAGCAAAGGTTGATCCTCGGTAGCCTCCACTGCGGAGTTTAGCTGTTCAATACTTGTCATTTTAGTCATGTCAGCCATTTGATATACATCCCCCTTTACCAGGAATACCGCTATGTTGAGCGTTTTCACTCTACGATATCTTAACAAAAAGCGGCCGAAAAAGCCAATTTTCATGAAAACAAGCATTTTGCACGTCAAAATTAGACAGCATTCGAGAAATGCGCCTGCCATACAAATCCGGATAATTGACCCAATCTGCGCTGTGTTGTTTCGATCCATTCCTCATCATTAGACTTTTGGGCGTACCCCATAATGTCCAGCAGCAGATTAATTCGCTCTTCAACAGCACATTGCATCCGATGCTCCATCTCTCGATCCGTAGCGTCAGGCCAGGCCAGCAGCTGCTCATGAAAAAGGTCTGCAAGTTCATTTCGCTCTCCAAACGATACATCCTGTTTGGCAGGTTGTTCCCCAAGTGTACTGATGCACTCTTTCAAATCCGGCTTGACCGGCTGAAGCACTTCATAGGAAACGCAGTCTGTACAAGCAAATACAGGTACGTTACGGATCTCCACCTTTTTGGCGTATACCACCGTTCTTAATTCAAGTTCCATTACATGTCCGCATCTGCACGTCTTACGCACAGTCATCACCTCATTCGTTCTATACTCTTATATAGATACCATTCGACCTATTTCCGCTCAAATCCTGCTATAAACCATAGGTTGCACAAATTACCACTACCTCCAGATGAAGGTTGTCGAATGCAGGCATACATTGAGTTGGAATCGCTTACGTGATGGAGAAAATGCATGACAATGAAGTCACTGTGAGAATCTGTTACAATAAGGACGCTATGTACTAATTACCGCAAAAGGAGAGATGATGAATGAGATTAACAGGCAAAAAAGTCATCGCCCTGGTCGATGAAGAATTCGAAGATCTGGAACTGTGGTATCCGGTGCATCGTGTCCGTGAGGAAGGCGCTGAGGTGCATCTCGCCGGAGAAAAAAAAGGTAAAATCTACATCGGTAAATATGGTGTTCCCGCTGAAGCGGAATACAGTTTTGATGAACTGGATAGTTCACAATACGATGGTATTCTTGTACCCGGAGGTTGGGCTCCGGACAAGCTTCGGCGCTACCCTAAAGTAATTGAACTGGTTAAGGAAATGCACGCGGAGCGTAAGCCCATCGGACAGATCTGTCATGCAGGGTGGGTGCTGATCTCAGCTAAAATACTGGATGGGGTTACGGTCACATCTACGCCTGGAATCAGAGATGACATGGAAAATGCCGGAGCCATCTGGAAAGATGAAGCTGTTGTCGTAGATGGACACATTATTTCGGCTCGTCGTCCGCCTGACCTTCCTCCGTATGGCAAAGCATTTTGTGATGCCCTTGCTGAAAAATAAAGCAAAACCCCATGCCATATTGATATTGGCGTGGGGTTTTGTTGTTAAATACTTCTTTTTTCCAAAATTGTACAAAAGTAAATATTTTCATTTAAAGGTATTTAATTGAAATCAACCATTCTAAGATGCATTTGATCCGCTCTGTTCATCCGGACTGCCCATCGAATCATTGAAGACCTGAAGACGTTGTTCGATATCTGCACTTGTCCGCAGGGTGAAGCAATCAGATGCTGCCTCTTTGGCAGCAGCGGCTGTCGTATTCAAGACCCTGTGCTTCACACGCAGCAAGGATTGCGGGGACATGCTCAGATTGCTAATTCCAAGCTCAAGCCACAGGGGAATCGAACGTTCGTCTCCTGCCATCTCCCCGCACACACTGATATCAATCCCTGCCGTATGAGCCGCATCCACTGTCGCACGCAGCATGCGCAGTACAGCCGGATGATAAGGATGATACATATGTGCAATCTGCTCATTCATTCGGTCTACCGCCAATACATACTGCACGAGATCATTCGTACCGATACTAAAGAAATCAGCTTCTTCTGCAAGTAGATCGGCGATCATCACCGCTGCCGGAACCTCAATCATGATGCCCACCTGAATATGTGGATCATACGGCAATTGGCGCTCATCCAGATCAGACATTGCTTCACGCAGGATTTCATTGGCCTCCTGAAGTTCTTCTACCGAAGAGATCATCGGGTACATAATTTTGACATTGCCTGCAGCACTGGCGCGCAGAATGGCTGTAAGCTGTGTTTTGAACAGATCTTTACGGTCCAGGCTGATCCGGATTGCTCGATATCCCAGAAACGGGTTATCTTCTTCCGGAAGTTCAAAATAGTCCAGATGCTTGTCACCACCAATATCGAGCGTACGAATAACTACAGACTGACCTGCAGTTTTCTCAGCGACAAGACGATAGACCTCATATTGTTCTTGCTCACCCGGAAACGTAGCACGGTCCATGTATAGGAACTCTGTGCGGAACAACCCTACGCCCTTCGCCCCATGTTTCAGTGCCATGTCCAGTTCCTTGACGGAACTGATGTTAGAAGCCAGATGCAGAACGGAACCGTCTTTCGTTACCGCATCCACTGTTGCAAGTACCTGTAACTGTTCTTTTTTCTTCAGTTGTTTGCTGCGAATCATCGTGTAACGTTCAATCGTCTTGCGATCCGGCTCTGTAAATACGAGACCGTTATCTCCATCGACAACCAGCATATCCCCGGTCTCCACCGGCATGCCAAGACTCGCTTCCAGACCGGAAACGAGTGGAATGCCAAGGGCCCGAGCCATAATTGCCGAATGTGACGTCTTGCCTCCGATGAGTGTCACAATGCCAAGCACGTGGCTTGGATTCAAATGCGCCAATTGAGAGGGAGACAGCTCTTTGGCCACGAGTATATAAGGCTGGGTATCCGATGGGAGCGTAATTTCTGGTGCGCCCAGCAAATGTTTCAACAAACGGTTGCCCACGTCCTTGATGTCTATGGCCCGTTCCTTCATGTATTCATCCTCAAGCAGGTCAAACATCGTGACAAAATGATCAATGGCCTCTTTGACGGCCACTTCTGCCGCCTTGTATTGCCGCTCAATAATGCCGCGAATTTCGTTCATGAACACCGGATCTTCCAGAATAGCCAGATGCGCATCAAAGATGCTGGACTCTTCAGGACCGACCACTTCCTTGAACTCGTTCTTGATATATTCAATCTCATCCTTCGATGTCCGTATGCCCTCGTACAGCCGTTCGAACTCTTGGGCGAGATCCACCGAATCCATCTTCTGATCCGGCAGATCCCATTCCCAACTGGGCAGGACAAATGCTTTGCCGATGGCTATGCCTGCAGCGCCGTTGATGCCTTGTATCTTCATTCTACCCCTCCAACGTTCCTGTCATAGAGCACCACGGACATAACGGATGCCTGACCTTTCTTAACTTGCTTAAATGGAGCAAAGCTCCATGATTTGACTCGATCTGGATTCGTGATCACCATTGGTGTCGTCAGCGATGCCGCCTCGGCTCGCAATACAGCCAGGTCAAATTTAATTAACAATTGCCCCGGCTCCACCGTATCCCCTTCCTGAACAAAGGCTTCAAAATGGCCTTTCAGTTGGGATGTGTCAATACCGATATGCAACAGGACCTCAAGTCCTTCCCTGGTTGAGATGCCCAAGGCATGCATCGTCGGATACATGTGCATAATCGTTCCGTACACGGGGGAGACCAGCTCTCCTTTTTCCGGGACAAAGGCGACTCCGTCACCCACAAGCTTGGCTGCAAAAATCTGGTCAGGTACTTCTTCAATCGGCAGCATTTTGCCCTGCACCGGAGCACAGAACAGAACCTGCTGCAGATCGCGTTCAAGCAGCTTTGCAATCTCTTCCCGGATTAATTCCGAATAGGTGCCAAATACCACTTGTACGTTACCGCCACCCAGCTTGATGAGCCCTGCGGAACCCATACTCTTCATTGCACCAGTATCAATTAACCGATCATTATGCACCGTGAGGCGAAGTCGCGTAATGCAAGCCTCTACCTGCACAATGTTTTCTTTCCCACCCAGTGCTTCCAAAATAAGAGGAGCCTGATAAGGTATGTTTCCAACCCAATCTTCCAGCATGGAGCCCTCTTCACGCCCTGGCGTTGGAATCTTGAACGTGCGAATCGCCCACCTAAACAGGAAATAATAGACCAACCCATATAGTATGCCAATCGGTATGAGCTTCCAAGCATTCTCCGATAGATGGAAATTGAGTATGTAGTCAATAATGCCTGCTGAATAGGAGAAACCATGGCGTATATCAAGCCAGTAACTGATCCACATCGCAAGTCCCGACATGACTGCATGCACGATGAACAGATAAGGTGCCGCGAACAAAAAGGCAAATTCGATCTGCTCCGATACCCCTGTCAGAAAACAAACGAGTGCGGAAGTGAGAAATGTTTTCTTGATTTTCGGCTTCAGGTCTTCCCTTGCCTCCTGAATGATTGCAAAGGCTATCGCTGGTATCGCAAACATCATGATCGGGAACAAACCGGCCATAAAAAATCCTGCTGTTGGATCACCTGCAAAAAATCGCGGCAAATCCCCCTGAACAATGTTTCCGTCTGGTGTTTCATACGTCCCCAGTTGGAACCAAAATACATTGTTAAGCAGATGATGCAGTCCAAAGGCAACCAACACCCTGTACAGGACCCCATATATAAACAGCCCAAAACCGCCGAGACTGTATTCCCAGGTGGCGATGGCGTTCAATCCATGTTGCAGAATTGGAGCGATCCATAACATAAAACAAGAGAACAGTGCGGAGCATAGTCCAACAATGAGCAAAACAAACCTGGAACCACCGAAAAATTGTAAAATTTCAGGCAGTTTAATGCTTTTAAAGCGATTATGCGTCACCCCGGCAAGTGCACCGAGAATAATTCCGATTAAGGAAGCAGGTTGAACGGTGCCATCGCCGAAGTTGCGAGTCACCTGATCATATATCACAATACCAGCCAGAGCAGCGAGTCCCGCTTGTCCAGCCTGGTTGGAGAGTCCCAGTGCTACGCCGACAGCAAACAAATACGGCAAAAAATAAAAAATACCGTGTCCGGCCACGGTAGACACTTCACCAACAACTTTCAATCCCCAGGCGTCCCAGGGCAAACTGCCAACACTCAGCAAAATTGCGGCGGCGGGCAGGACCATTGTAGGCAGCATTACCGCTCGTCCGAGCTGCTGCAAGGATCCGAGCCAATTCATGGCGACCTCTCCTTTCTATCCTAGATGGTAAGCTTTACGCCACGTTTTGTCAAAGCAAAACAGTAAGCTGTTGGCAATTTGGTTACCGCTTGGATTTAACTTTATCCGACCCTCTTCTGCAAACTATATTCTGTGTTTCAATTATACAACAGCAAAAATCCCGTCAACGTTGACGGGATTTTTGCTTGATCGAGATTTAACCGCGTCCAGCACCGCGCAGAACGATGGAATCCTCTACCTTGATACAACGATTCGTCACCGCTGTCATGCCGTTCTCAGCAGCAATCTGTACGGCCTCATCACTATGGATACCAAGCTGGAGCCACAATACATTCGCTTTGATCGCGGCAGCTTCACGAGCGACATCCGCGCAATATTCATCGCGGCGGAATACGTTCACGATATCGACTGGCTCAGGGATATCCGCAAGAGTTGCATATACGGTCTCACCGAGAATCTCACCTTGTACCTGTGGATTTACCGGGATGATGCGATACCCTCTGCTTTGCATGGCTTCCGCTACCATATAGGAAGTTCGATCTGATTTGTCCGATAAGCCGACGACTGCGATGTTGCCTGCCTTGCGCAAAATTTGTCCAATTTCTTCACGAGTAGGATTGTTAAATTCCATGTTCAAGCACCATCCTTTTCTGCTTAAAGTGCGTGTTCAAAAAGACCGGTTCTCAGTACCGAGAAGATGGGGTGCAGTTAGAAATGGAGTAGCGGAGCGTAGGGAAAACTACGTGAGCAACTACAATGTTTCCGAAGGAAACATACTTCGCAAGCATCCGCTTATTTCGGCTGAATTCCATATTCGATGCTGATGATGCCTCCAGGCATCCTTCGTAATCAAAAGCGGTTTTTTGAACAACCTCTTAAACGTGTTATTTTACTCTTTTACCCATTGAACCGAGGCGCCAAGCGCCTGCAAATGATCAAAATATTGCGGATAAGACTTCGCTACATGGTGTGCATCCCGAATACGAAGCGGTTCTTTCGAACGCAGACCGACAACGGTCAGTGCCATAATTACACGATGATCGTAGTGAGCATTAATCTCAACGCCGCCTTCTACACCTTCCGGACGACCGTGTACGATAATTTCGGCTTGGCGTTCCTCTACGTTGGCTCCCGCCTTCCGCAGTTCGTTCAAATAATCCGTAATTCGGTCACATTCCTTGTAACGTAAGTTCTCTACATTATAGAACCGTGAAGTGCCTTCCGCAAACACAGCTGCCGCTACCATCGCCAAAACCGCGTCTGTCGCGGCATCTCCGTCGAATTCTACGGCTTTCAATGTACCGTTACCTTGAACGTGTACCACATCGTTCTCATGAGTTAAAGGTACTTCCATCATGCGCAGAACGTCAACAATGGCACGTTCACCCTGTTTGCTCTGTTCCATCA
Source organism: Paenibacillus vandeheii (assembly GCF_030433635.1). Lineage (NCBI taxonomy): Bacteria > Bacillati > Bacillota > Bacilli > Caryophanales > Paenibacillaceae > Paenibacillus > Paenibacillus vandeheii. Next base: position 518,925 of record NZ_JAROCD010000001.1, on the reverse strand, counting down.
ATCGCAAAATTTTAACATCGGATTGGGTAACTGCCGCGGCCGCGAGAACAGCTGCTGACCCCGGGTAATCTCCTTGAACCGTATATGTTTGTGGTTTATAGGCTTGACCGCCAGGTACGCGGAAGGACATGTAATCATCACTCGCATGAATGACAATGCCCGCCTGTTCCAGTACTTCCAGCGTCTGACCAATGACCACTTTGGATTTCAGGTCGTTCAATACTTCAATGGTGCTGTCTTCGGCCAGAAGAGGCGTGACAAACAGTAATGCGCTCAAGTACTGGGAGCTGACCGAACCGGATACACGGATATGTCCTCCCTTGGCCTGACCGCCTTTGATCGTGATCGGCAAGCGCCCTTGTTCGTGCTGTACTTCAACCCCGAGCTGACCAAGTGCATCGATCAAGTCATCATGTGGACGTTTGCCCAGAGAATCCGGGTACGTATTCACAAACGTAACCTCAGGACAAAGTGCCGTTACCCCCATCAGGAAACGGAGCACTGCACCTGCATTGCCTACATTCAATTCACGCACATCCCGTGGATGGCTGCCAAAGCCCTGGATGACGATTTTGCTGTCATCTTCTTCAAGGACTGCTCCAAGATCACGAATACATCTGCGCATTGCGTCACTATCTTCACTATGGGCCGGGTAATGGATCGTACTCGTGCCTTCTGCCAATGCGGCAGCAAGCAGGTAGCGTGTAGTGTAGTTTTTGGAAGACAAAGCTCCAATTTCCCCGTTCAGGGATGGGGTCGGTTTAACGATAACGTCCATGGATGAAATTCTCCTTCATTGATTATAATGTGCTTCGTTAGATGATCCTGCTACGTATTTGGTTCAGGATACATGTGGTGATGCTATACTGCCAAATTGACATTCCATACATCGCTTGGGTATCATTATAGGCGTTAAGTCCATACAGAAAAGAGGACCTGAATATGACACAAATTGCTGAAATTGAACCTTCTGAGCTGCGCCGCCGTTTGCAGGCGGGAGAGAAGCTGCAGATGATAGACGTCCGTGAGGACGATGAAGTCGCTCAAGGCATGATCGAGGGAGCCAAACACATCCCACTCGGACAGATTCCGGACAGACTGTCTGAAATTCAAAAGTCCGGTGAGATTGTTCTGATCTGCCGCAGCGGTTACCGCAGCGAGCGTGCCTGTGAGTATTTGCAGCAGCTCGGATATGATGGCTGCACCAATATGGTTGGCGGCATGCTGCAATGGCAGCAGGAAGACTAAAAAACATCAGTATCGGGATATAGGGGTTAGGACAGCTGCAATCAGCAGTTCATCATAAGCCCTGTACATCATGATCCTTACAGTCAGTCAAACGGGCCAATCGGCCCGTTTTTCACATCTATCCGCCAAAATTACATGACCCCACTCACCACTAACATCCTCCGGCATAGAAACAATTACAAGCTTAGACGCGGTAATGCGCTAAAATTAAACGAGTCACTTCAGAAGCGGATAACTCGGTTGTATCCACCGTGTAATGCGCAAACCGGTATGCGTCCTTCCGTTCCTGCATAATGGTCTGAATGCGTTCCTCCGCATTGCCTGCCAAGAGCGGACGATTTTCACAGCCGCTGACGCGTTCTACAATCACTGCCGGATCGGCAGTCAGGGCAACCACCCAGCCGTTCTTCGACATGACATCACAGTTGTCGGAACGCAGAACGACACCGCCTCCGGTTGCAATCACCTGCGCCTTTTTCTCCAGCACCGAGCACAACATTCGACTCTCCGCATCCCGGAAATACGTCTCTCCCTTGCCTGTGAACAATTCAGGAATCGTATAGCCTTCCTCTTTCTCCACCGCAGCGTCCACATCAATCAGTCGATAGCCCAGCTCTCGAGCGAGCATGTCAGCGACGGTTGATTTGCCAGTTCCCATCATGCCGATGAGAATAATATTATTAGACTTGCTCAAGGTGTACACTCCTTTAATTCAAGCAATTCGTGAGCACTTTTGTCCTATCATAACACAGCCCTGCGGACTGGGGAAGGCTATCCTACTAACGACTCCCCTCCCTTTGGTCACAAGCACTTCTAAGGTATCTCAAAGCAAGTCCACTTACTCCATAGATTTCTAACGAACTCAGATGAGCTTATTTCTGAATGATAGGCGATTATAAAATTGTAACGAATCTCAGAAAACTTATTTTTCAAAAACACCCTCAACACAGCGGAATTTCACTCCAAATGATCTAAATAGGACCTTCTGAGTTCGTTAGAGAATAGAAAAGGCTCATATTCACGAAATAGAGCTTCTCGGGTTCGTAAGATGTAGGACCAGCTTACACATGCGGTTAAAAAAAGAGACCTGGAGTTCATCGGTATGAACCGACTCTCCAAGTCCCCTTTTCCAAGCGTTCGTCCATGCCTTTCTTCCAGCCAAGGCCCCTGATTCAAGACGCTTTAGCCAAACTCACGGACTTGCGTATATACATTACTATTCCATCCAGTTGTGGTGGAAGCTGCCTTCTTTGTCCAGACGTTTGAACGTATGTGCGCCGAAGTAGTCACGTTGTGCTTGCAACAGGTTTGCAGGCAAACGCTCTGTGCGATAACTATCGTAGTAGGACAATGCACTGGAGAATCCAGGAACCGGAACCCCTTGAGTTACTGCAGCAGCCACAACTTCACGCCATGCACCTTGGTAGGATTCAACAATGTTTTGGAAGTATGGGTCCAGAAGCAGGTTTTTCAGTGCTGCATCCTTGTCATACGCTTCCTTGATGTTTTGCAGGAACTGCGAACGGATGATGCAGCCACCACGGAAGATCATGGCGATGTTGCCATATTTCAGATCCCAGCCGTACTCGTCCGAAGCTGCGCGCATTTGGGCAAAGCCTTGTGCGTAGGATACGATTTTACTTGCAAACAGCGCTTTGCGCACATTCTCGATGAACGCTTTTTTGTCACCGGAGAATGCTTCAACCGCAGGTCCGTTCAGGATTTTGCTCGCTGCCACACGCTCGTCTTTCATCGCAGACAGGAAGCGGGAGAATACGGATTCCGTAATCATGGACAAAGGTACGCCGAGATCCAGCGCACTTTGGCTTGTCCATTTGCCTGTTCCTTTTTGTCCAGCTGCATCCAGAATGACATCAACCATTGGTTTACCCGTTTCCGGATCGTATTTGGAGAAGATGTCTGCCGTGATTTCGATCAGGTAGCTGTCCAGCTCTCCCTGATTCCATTCTGTAAAGATGGCATGAAGCTCCTCAACGGACACATTCAACACGGATTTGAGCAGGTGGTAAGCTTCACCAATCAACTGCATGTCTCCGTATTCGATACCGTTGTGCACCATTTTCACATAGTGTCCGGCACCGTCTGGTCCGATATATGTACAACAAGGATCGTCACCGACTTTGGCCGAAATGGCTGTCAGGATCGGTTCAACCAGCTTGTACGCACTCTCTTGTCCACCTGGCATGATAGCCGGGCCTTTCAACGCGCCTTCTTCCCCACCGGATACGCCTGTACCGATGAAGCGAATGCCTTTGTCTTCCAGCTCTTTGCTGCGACGTTGGGTGTCAGGGAAATAGGCGTTACCGCCATCAATGATGATGTCACCCTCATCCAAATGAGGAAGCAGTTGCTCAATGGTTGCGTCGGTTGCGTAACCAGCTTGTACCATGATTAGGATTTTGCGCGGGGATTCCAGGGATGCCACAAACTCTTCAATGGAGAATGTGCCTGTCAGGTTTTTACCTTCGGCTTCTTTCAGAAGATCGTTGGTTTTCTCCGGGGAACGGTTAAATACCGATACAGAGAAACCTCTGCTTTCAATGTTAAGGGCCAAATTTTTGCCCATTACTGCAAGTCCAATGACACCGATCTGTTGTTTCGCCATCTGGTCCTCCATCCTTTGCTCCAATTAATTTTATTGAAATGTACTCTCAACAATACCCTCATTTTAACGGTTTTACGCATAGAAGTGAACCCCGGACCATGGTCGCACAGCGAGAAAACACCCCAATTGCCTGAGGTGTTCATCGTATTTTCATAAATACAGCGTTAAATGTCAGCCTTCCAGCATCAACATGTGCCCTGACAACTGCTTTAGGACTTTACGACAGGCATCTGCTTTTTCGATATTATCCATCTGAATGGCGGCATGCAGACGCTCCAGTTCATCGTCCACTTCCATACGCAGCAGCAGGAGGCGCTCCTCGCCTTCGCGCGAGAGGAACATCTCTTCCATTTCTTCCGCCGTCGGCGCAGGTTCCTTTTGAAAAATAACGCGCTGTTTGAACCCGGACACTTCAACGAGACGGATGACTTCACCAAACAAAATGTTCTCCACGGTCATCTGCTGATCCTTAAACCGTTTCACAACGGCATGCCCGCGCGTATCCCCAATCAGCTTCTCCAACCATTCCGCAAGCTTTGCATCCTTAATAATATAATCCCCCGTCATCTTGTAATTCCCACTGCGCGTCTGTTGAAAACGGAGCTTTACCAGCTTGCGTCCGGTGCGGACTGACAGAATAAAAAAGGATTCGTCCTCGCTCCAATATAGTGAATACCCCTCACGAATAAGGTCTTTGATCAAATTTTGGATATGCCGACGGTTGAACCGCAGCTCCAGATTGCAATATTCAACTTCATAACTCTTATTCACGGCACTCCCTCCATCTGTACCGGAGATGCTCCGGCCATCTTCTTCAATCGCTTCTACTCAATCGGCTTACCCTATTTTATACTTCATTTTATGTAAGGGTACTTGGTTATTTGACTATTTTTCACCGATTGATCCGAGGGATCGCAGCTTTCCGCAGATGCACAGGGGCAAGCCCCCGATTTTCATGCTATGATGGACGCGAAATGAAGGTATACAGATGTCATTCTCTTAAAGAGGATGGAGTCAGAGAGCGATTGATTCTTATTCAGAAATGAAACATAAGCCGGGCAGAATTACCTTCTGGTCGTTAGCTGAATGGATGCATTATCTACACCAAAAGGGAGTTCCACAACCTGTACGGTCGTTGGAACTCCCTCTTCTTATCAACTCATCCTCATCGGACTTCAATCGCATCATTTTGCAGGGGCCGTACGATACGGATTACGGGATAACACATAGTGCACAACAGCAAGTCCAGCCATAACGACAGCACTTCCGATAAATGGAGCCGGATGACTAATGTGATCCCACAGCAGTCCGGATACAATCGGTCCTACGACCATGCCTGACCCCTGTAGGGTCAGGAAGAACCCCCAGATCGCTCCGCGTTCTCCTTTGGGAATCAATGTGGCTACAAACGCATTCCAGGCCGGGAGAATCATCGCATAGCTGACGCCAACCAGCATAACGATACCGAACACCACAGGAATGGACGTAATGGATGAAAATGCAAACAGACTCGCTGCTGCCATCAAAAACCCGATGTTCAGGAAGGGTGCTGTTCCAAACCGGTCTACCATTTTCCCTACAGGCAGCAGTGCAATGACCGTAATCCCACCCCCTGCTATCAGCAACAGGCTGTACAGGTTGGGTGAGATATGCAGGTCTGTGCGTGTGTACAGCGTGATTACCGGACTAAGCAGACCAATAACAAAGGACTGCATGAACAATGCAGGATATACAAGCGGATTCACATTAAGAGTACTACGTACCCGTTGCAGTGTACCCTGGACGCTCTTTTTGAGTCGGATGAAAGGCGTAAGCAAATTCGGTTTAGCTGGATATTTCATATCCGCCCGCTTGCTCTCCCCTTCCGCATGCTCTCCCTCAACAACGACACGTCCGGGCAAAATCAGCGCGACCAGAATGACCAGAATGGCAACACCCATCAATACCAGGAAAATGGTGCGATAATCGTGATGCGTCCGTTCCAGCAGCCAGTTCATGCCGATTGGACCAAGTCCGGTCCCTCCAAGAGCCGCCATCTCCAGCGCGCCCATGGCTGTGCCGTTCTTGTTCTGCGGCCCCGACATCGCCGTCACACCTGTCATGGCACACGGCCAAAGGGGTGACGTACCAATTCCAAGAATAAGACAAGCCATGGCAAGTCCAAATGCACTTTTGAAAAAGATAATCATGATTACAGCGACTAATGTACAAATTAGGGCCGTTACCATCGTGGCACGGAACCCGATTCGTTCTGCTGCCCAGCCAGAGGGAGCCCGGAACAGATTATCACCCAAATATTGAAGGGCAAAGGCCACACCAATCACGCCAGCGGACAGGCCCAGAATATTGTCCATATACACGGGCAAAACAGCGACCAGCAAGGCACCCTTGATAATCTCAACTAGAAAAAGCGTTAGCCACATAGCGATAAAAAAAGGTGATCGCAAGATTTTGGCTGGTTTTGTATTGGTTTGCATTCTTTTTCCCCTTTCGATGCTTGCTTGCCCATCTCCTATGCTTACTGTAACCCTCGGGGATGTGTCCAAATCTCAGCAATTCGAAAAATTGTCAAGCAATACTGCTTGCATTCGGTTCTTAATTTGCTATACTCAAATTTGTTTAAGATTACAAAATGATAAGTTCTCAGCGAAGCTGAACTAAATCCATCCGTGATCGCAAGAAAAACTTCCGCTACATGCGGTCTGTCTTCATAGAATTTACGTCGAAAGACGTTTTTCTTACAAATTATAATTAGGAAAGGTTGTGACAGCACTGATGGATCACCGCCGTACGCCGCTGTTTACCGCTTTAAAAAATCACGCGGCACTCAATCCGGTGCAATTTCATATTCCGGGACATAAAAAAGGATTGGGAACGGATACCGAATTTCGTGAATTTATCGGCGATAACGCCCTCTCCATAGATTTGATTAACATCGCTCCGCTAGATGATTTGCATCAGCCAACCGGTGTCATTGAGGAAGCGCAGATTTTGGCAGCCGATGCCTTCGGAGCCGATTATACCTATTTTAGTGTACAGGGCACAAGCAGTGCCATCATGACCATGATTCTGTCGGTATGTGAGCCGGGTGACAAGATTATTGTGCCCCGTAATGTGCATAAATCGGTCATGTCTGCCATTATTTTCTCAGGAGCGAAACCCGTGTTCGTCTCTCCTGCGCAGGATGCCAATCTGGGGATTGATCACGGTGTTACTACAGGCGCGATCCGACGTGCCCTTGAGCGTCATCCCGATGCCAAGGCCTTGCTCGTCATTAACCCAACGTACTTCGGCGTATGTACCGATCTGAAAGAAATTGTTGAACTGGCGCATAGCTATCAGGTCCCAGTACTTGTGGATGAAGCGCATGGCGTACTCATTCATTTCCATGAAGATCTGCCGCTCTCTGCCATGGCAGCCGGTGCTGATATGGCTGCAACGAGTGTGCACAAACTGGGTGGTTCGATGACACAGAGTTCTGTACTCAATCTGAACACCAAGAATGGATATGTGAATCCACAACGTGTTCAAACCATTCTGAGTATGTTGACTTCAACGTCGACTTCTTACATCCTGCTGGCTTCGCTCGACACGTCGAGACGTAATCTGGCTCTGAATGGCCATCAGATGGCACAGAAAGCCATTGATCTGGCTGAGTTTGCAAGACGCTCCATTAATGATATGGACGGACTGTATTGCTTCGGCAGAGAGGTGCTGGGCACAGAGGCTACCTTTAATTACGACCCAACCAAAGTAACCATTCATGTTCGCCACCTGGGCATTACAGGCTACGAAACAGAGAACTGGCTACGTGAGCATTACAAAATCGAGGTGGAGCTCAGTGATATGTATAATATTCTGTGCCTCATTACGCCTGGAGATACGGATGATTCCATAGAAATCTTGCTGAACGCCCTGCAAGATCTATCCCGTACGTATTATCAAGTGAATCCAGCCCATGAGCTGGTAGTCAAGGTACCCGATGTACCACAGTTGATGCTGACTCCACGCGATGCGTTCTACGGTGATACCGAAGTCATTCCATTCAAGGAATCCGCGGGCCGGATTATTTCGGAATTCATCTATGTCTATCCACCAGGAATTCCGATTCTGCTGCCAGGTGAGGTTATCACTCAGGAAAACATCGATTACATCATTGATCATGTTGAAGTGGGACTTCCTGTAAAAGGACCCGAGGACCGCAGCGTAACCAACGTGAAAGTCATTGTGGAAGCAGATGCCATTTTCTAAAACAGCCATTTCTACATGGAGTTAATCGATCTCTACGGACCAAGCGGGATGCTTGGTCCTTTTTATTTTTTTCTCCAAGAAGATTGAACTGCCATGGGCTTATGATCGCTGTATCGTTTGCATTTTTCCACCTATTCCACTGTCCCTTTCGCAAGAAAAAGCAGCATTTAAGCCTAATAAAAAGCAAACAAAAGGCCCCCTGTGATCAAGGAGCCTTCTTGCTTTATTCCAAAAGGATGACTATTCTTGGCTTGCAACGAGTTCGTTGTACGCCGCTTCAACACGGGTCCACTCTTCTTCGTCTTCAATATTGTAGAGCACCATTTCCTCGTCTTCTTCTTCCATACGCAGAATGATGCCGTCAGCTTCAGGATTGTTACGTTCCAGCAGGAGCGCATAAACATGCTTCTCCACGTCAAACGTCTCCACCAAAACCATCTCCACGTCATTTCCGTTCTCGTCTGTCAGTGTCAGAAGAACTTCTTCATGCTCGTGGTCGTGGTCGTGATCGTGGTCGTGACCGCAGGCATCGCCGTGTTCATGTGTGTGATCGCTCATTGAAATACCTCGCTTTATAAATAGATATTGTGTAACCTTGCATATCGTAACATGTTCATAGGGCCAGGTCAATTTAACCGACAAGGTTATTTTTGCTTCATTCGTTCAGCGCGGTAATGATTTTCTCAGCTGCCAGCACATAGTTACTGTTTGCATTTTCTTTAATATAAAAACCGACTTGGTACTTGCCAGCCCGGCTGAAGTCATACGTAAAATCGTACGTTCGGAACCAGAAGTTATCCTTCTGGGTCTTAAGCTCCTGGGACTGTATATCCTTAACATCACCACTTGGATTGGTAATCGTCACCTTCACGGCAGCTATATCTGTTGTCAAACTGTCGACTTGTGAGAACACATTAAATTTCAGCTTACCCACGTTCACGTTGCCAAACACGGTATCTCCCTTGAAGAGAAAAATATGTACATTCGGTTTGATAACCGTTACTCTCTTGTTTGTGCTATCCCATCTGGCGATTCCTCCCGCTTCCCTTACAGGTACATAGGTCGTTCCGTCAATGAGATAACCACCGTCAGCTGCTTCCTTGCCGTTTATGAGAACCCGAATCTTCTCGTTCACTGAATCTGCAAACAATAAAGACCCGCCGAGCAAGGAGAATACCGTGACACACAGCAAAATTCTTTTCCATTTCATTCCGTCAATATTCCCTCCCCTGCTGCTAGCTGTTGTACATTTATACTGCAGATTCAGCAACAAAGTTGCGCTGTTTTTCATCATTTTTCATTTTTTATCCAGAATATTTTCCACCCCTTGGAACGATCAAAAAGAGGCGTTCCCTGTTAAAGGGCGCCTCTATAGTATTGTTGTTGGCAATGCGTAATTATACGAACTTCTTGTGAGTCCCTTATTATACTGCTGGAACTACGAAGTATGACGAGTCAATATACAAGGTACGCCCTTGCCTACAGCTCCATCCGTTCGCATCCGTGCTGCATAATCCATTCCTCGTGTACAGGGGGTCTTGCAACGCTCACATACATCCGAAGTAACCAACTTCATCGATACACGAAGTTTGTCACTCTTTAATACGGGAGCTTTTTTTACCTTTGCTTTTGCCATCCCGGATTCCCCATTTCCCCAATTGCTTGCTGATGTAATGCATCATATGGGGATTCGCCCGGTTGTGTGTCAAAAGGAATAAACTTCGTGCATGATATCGTTAAATGAAGCCACCGTTTGCACGCAACGTCTGTCCTGTAACCCACTGAGACTCTGCACTGACGAGGAAAGAGATCACATTTGCGATGTCTTCCGGCTCACCCAGACGACCAAAGGCATTCATTTTACGCATGCCTTCAAGCTGTTGCTCCGTCTTGCCAGCAGAAAACAATTCGGTATTCACCGGGCCTGGTGCAACGGCATTGATGGTGATTTGTCTTGAACCAAATTCTTTGGCAAGCTGACGGGTGATCTGTTCTACTGCTCCTTTGGTTCCTGCATACACGCTGTACCCCGGAAACATCTGTCCCGTTACAGAGGTGGAGAAGTTAACAATTCGGCCTTGGTCCTCCATATGTTTCAGCGCTTGCTGGCAGGCAAAGAACGTACCTTTCACATTGATTGCAAACTGCTGATCAAATTCTTCCTCCGTTACATCCGCTAAAGGCGTCGTCTTCATGATACCTGCATTGTTGATCAGAATATCAACTTTACCGAGCTCACTCATCGTTTGTGAAAATAAACGCTCCACATCATCCTTCCGGGCAAGGTCAGCCTGAACGATAATGGCACGTACTCCTTTTTGGCGAGCAATGTCCGCCACTTGTTCTGCTTTGTCGGGACTGCTCGCATAGTTGATGACGACATCCGCTCCCAATTCAGCGAGCTGCTCTGCAATGGCACGTCCTATGCCCCGGGATGAGCCTGTTACAATGGCCACTTTACCTGTTAGCTTTTTCATTTACGATTACTCCCTCTCTTGATCCAAATGTAATAATCCTTTTTCTAACAACAACCATACCTGTGCGAATTCCGCATCAATGGTAGGGCTTAGCCACTCATAGGCGTGTGCCGGATGATGAAAACGAGCTGTAGCTTGAAGAATCGCCGTTGCAACTACATCTGGATTGCTGTATTTGAACTGGTTCTCCTGCTGAATGATTTCACTCAAATGACGTATAAGATGCTGCACATGTTTATTGATGATCTCTGCCGATTCCTGTGTCACCCGTGCGTACATCTCAAACAACTCTGCATCGGATTCGGCATAATGACGTTTAAGACGAATTAATGCTTCTATATATACTTTAAGATGACGTATTCCCTCTCCGCTATAACTCTGATCCTTAGTTATTGCTGTCAAAGGCGCGATAATCTCATCTTCGAGCCATTGTGCAGTCACGCCTTCAAGTAATTCTTTCTTGCTTTTATAGTGCCTGTAAATGGTTCCGTGACTGACCCCGAGCAATTTAGCGACATCCGTAACAGATGTCTTGGCAACACCGAAACGTCTGAGCGTTTCCTGCGTTGCTGCGATGATTTGTTCTTTGGTTAAAAATTCAGAAGTTTTTTCCATATGAATAAGATGGGTACACCATCCTCAAGTCACCTCCATTGAAAATAGATTAACATCGCTCATGACAAATGACAAATATTTATTTTTGTCATTTGTCATGAGCTTGAGATGTCATTTTATCCGTACAAGAAAAAAAGAGCCCATTTAATATGGCCCTTTTACAACGTTTTAATATTTCTCCTACATGATTGTGTATATGCTCCATTTTAAGGATGGAGTTTTGAGTATTGCACTATTCATACATCCATTATTAGATTAAATTCAACGATTATTCTTTACTAGAAAACGTACTTAAACAATACGAAGATCACCACGAGTATGCCACCGAGAATCAGCCAGTTACTGATTTCCCACCAAATGCTTTTCCCTCCGGCTAAAAGCTGTTGTTCCTTTTCTTCATGACGCTGTTTGTGTGTATGTGACTCGGAGGCATGGGGTGGCTTGCTGAAGTCCATCATATGCATTCTCCTTTCCAACAACTTTGGTTCATTCTCATCCCATTATAACCCATAATTGAATGAAAATTTGTTAATTCTCAAAAAAGAAGATATGAACGAGCTACGCTAGTATCTATGGAAACTCTTTTATTTTGCAGACAATTCTTCTTCCGTGACCCATTTATGATTCTTCACCGGATCTCCACCTGTAGTTGGTGTGTAATCAACCATATATACCGTGGTTTGCTCTGCCGAGTCAATTATGGCCTTAGCGCCTTTCATTCCTGGCATATGATCAGCGTTCAGCACAACCTCTGTTCCTGCTGCAAACGGTTGATCTGTATGGTCCTGAATTTCCTCTTGTATAACCCATTTATGATTTTCCACTGGATCTCCACCTGTGGTTGGTGTGTACGAGACTGCATACGCCGTCGTCTCATAAGCCCCCACAATCTTCGCTTTTGCACCTTTCATTCCTTGCATATGGTCCGCGCTCATTATGGCTTGGCTGCCTACTGGATATGTAGGATTGCTCTTTACGTGAATTCCTTCCGGTAACTCCCCTGATTCGGAGTGGTGCATCTCGCCTGTGCTCGTTGTATGACTGTCACTACTGTGATTGTCCTGCTCAGCATTCTTGCCACATCCACTTAACATCAGACTGCCCATAATCACCGTAGTCAGTAATAACATTGCATACTTTTTCATGAGTTGCACTCCTTTGGGTTTTTAATTCTACGTCTATAATATACCCCATATGGGTATATTTCAATCAAAATTGAGTTCTATCATTTATTTCCCTTGTGCCCAGAGACATCGCCCATGGAATAACAGAATACGAAAAAACCCCCGATTTCTCGGAGGCTTAGAATGAACAACAAAACAAAATCTTGTAGTTTAAGCATTACTTCGACCTTCAAATATGACCAACGCAGTAATTATGCCAGTTCTACGGAAACATTAACATTTCCTTTGATGCCTTTGGAGTACGGGCAGTAGTCATGAGCAAGTTTGACAAACTTCTGTGCAGTCTCCTCGTCCAGCCCCTCAATTTTAACTTCAAGTTCCACTTCCAGCTTCACACCATTATCCGTAGGGTCCGTTACAAGCATAACCGTTGCAGAAACCGTGCTTTTCTCAATTTCGACGTTGTGTTTCTTCAACTGAAACTCTAACGCGGAATTAAAGCAAGCACTGTAGCCCGCTGCAAACAATTGCTCTGGATTCGTAGCTGTCGTTACTTTGCCTCCCAGCTCAGGTGGGGCAGCAACATCAAGCATAAATACGTTATCTGGCGATTGTACAATTCCTTGACGTCCACCTGTATTGATTACTGTCGTTTCATATAATGTTTTCATTTGGTTTGGCTCCTCTGTATGTTTTAATTTATTTTGTAATGATGATGCCGCTTTTTGTTTAGCTAACAATTAAATTGTACACAATTTAATTGTGTTTGTAAATCATTATTGTAAAATAAAAAAACAACCATCCCCTCGTGTAATACAAGGAAATGGTTGCTTCTTAATAGATAAATGTCTAATGTCTATTACTTATCCAAAAGTTGAATTCACCTATTTATATATTCGACCCACTACATCTTCTTCTCAAATCCCTCCATCGGCGCAAGCGAATTCTGGTAGTCATTATCCACCTGACCGTCGGTGGTGAAGTGCATGACCTCCCGGAACGAGCCCTCCAGATAAGTCTGCATCGCCAATGGAATGCGCAATTCATCCATATCATATGGAGATATTTGATAGCGAATGCTGGCAAGGTCTCCTGCTTCCACCTTCTGCACCCATTTTGGCTCGCGAATCAATTCCCGGCCGAGTGCAGCCAAGGTTGCCCCGGCATGGATGACTTCTTCCGCATCTTCTGGCCGTTCAATCGATCCAATGCCAATCAGAGGCTTCTTGTTGTCCAAAACCCGGACGAATTTGGCTAAGATCGGCTCCTTGTCCTCAGGTTGATTTAAGGATGTTCGTTTGTAGCTGGCCATCGACAGATGAATGTAATCAACCCGAGTGTCTGTCAGAGCTTGGGCAAAAGCCAAAGAGTCTTCGAGTCGGATGCCCGGCATATGAATTTCTTCCGGTGAAATCCGGTAACCGAGGATAAAGGGTTTATCCGCATGGGCGTCGATAATCGATGCGACCTCCTGAATGACCGCCAGCGGAAATCGCATGCGATTCTCAAAGCTGCCGCCCCATTGATCCGTCCGTTGATTGGAATTCACGGAGAAAAATTGCTGCAAAAGATACGTGTTCGCCCCGTGAAGCTCTACCCCGTCAAAACCGGCATGAATCGCGCGTAAGGTTGCTCTGCCGAAGTCTTTGATAATGCTTTCGATTTCCTCGGAAGTCAGCTCGCGCGGCGTCTCCGAGCCTGTTGGATGCACGGAGGCGATTGCGCTCGCACTGGTGGGTTGAACACCTCTTAGCGTTTTGGAATTCGTTTTGCGTCCTGCATGAAAGATTTGTGCAATCGCTCTGGTTCCGTCCTTCTGAATAGCTCTTGCAATTTTGGAAAGTCCTTTAATTGTAGAATCACTTGCGATGGAAAGCTCACCTTCGAAGCCTTTTCCCCCTTCGGTTACATACGCAACACCCGTAATGATCATACCAGGGCCACCAGCACGTTCTGCATAATAATCAACTTCATCATTGGTGATTGAACCATCGAAGAAACTGGACATCGTTGTCATCGGCGCCATAACCACTCTATTTTTCAACGTAAAACCATTCGTAAATGTATAAGGCTGCAAGAAATTATGATTATTATTTTCCATATATGTTCTCTCCTTCTATTGGGCTTGCTCGCCCTTGTCTCTGTTTCATGAGTTATTGTATAGTAGGGTGAAATGAGAGTATAGTATGCACTTAAAAGATAGATACTATCTAAAAGGAGAGTGGAATATGGAAACTGCTGAGGAAGTAAACGTTAGACCATTCTCACACGCCATGTCGTTGATCGGTGGAAAATGGAAAATGCATATTTTGTTTTGGTTATGGAAAAAAGAAACATTGCGATATGGAGAATTAAAAAGAGCCTTGGATGGAATTACGCATAAAATGTTAAGTTCTCAACTGAAGGAATTAGAGGCCGATCAATTAATTATCCGTACAGAGTACCCGCAATTACCGCCAAAAGTAGAATACTCTTTGTCTCGTGAAGGATTAACGCTGATGCCTGTGCTGGAGATTCTCTGCAATTGGGGGAGACAGAATCTTGCTGATTTGCAGAAAACAACTCAGTGAAAAGGTTGCCACGAAGGATAGATTTCTTTTACTTTCCTCCCCCAATTGTTCCCCAAGTCTTCCATAATGCCTTCTCAAAAAAACAGACAAAAAGAAAAAAGCCCTTGCTGCGCAAGGACTTTTTGTTATGATCTGTAGTGGGCTCGAACCACTGACCCCTACCCTGTCAAAGTCGGTTTAGCCACTATCTAATCCTATCTAATGTTACACAAACCGTTGATACATAAGGACTTTTCTAATTCGCTTTAATCTAGTTTTATCTGTATTTATCTGGTTCTCCCCCAATTCCTCCCCCATTTCTCCCCCAACTCCCCTATTTGATTTTCATCTTATATTTTTTCCTATTTCTATTCCATCAACAAGCGTTTTATAGAAAATTGCAGCAACGTCCTCTCTCGTCTTTTTTATAAACAAGTTTTCAATTTTATCAGTAACTAAAATTAACTCAGGGTGGCTCCGCTTTATTTCCTCTAAATTTTTTATCAATTCTTTATAGGTTGTATCAGTTGCTTCTTCACAGATATCCACCATTTCTTCTTGCTTAATATCAGCAGCAATTTTAATCCACTCTTCTATCATGCGACCCTCTCCCTTGATGTAAAATTTCTTCCCCGGTCTTTGTTTTCTCATCTAAACTTATCGTGATATAATTGTCTCGAAAAGTAACAAGTTACAAGGAGTTGTCTAAGTGGAAATCTCCCGAGGGAGATGTAGGCTTCTTGAACTCATAACCGCTAGGGGGTGGACCCAGACTGAATATGCTAATCGGTCTGGTCGATCCCAGCGAATGATTTCCCATTATTGTAATGACACCCGTGTGATGCTGCCTGAAGATATGTACACTGCCGTGATGATATTAGGGTGTAAATGGGAAGATTTATATGAGTTTGATATGAAGCTTACATGAGGCGGTATTACCGCACTCCCCCGGATTATTTAGAACATTTTGTTCTAAACTTATAAGAAAATAATACCTTTTTCCTATGACATGTTGTGTCGCAATGTGTCGAACGTCCCGAAGGTAAAACTTTACATCTCAATACTTCACAAAACCGCGAATTGACTTTGTGCCAAAGATATACCTAACATTATACACGGAACATATGTTCCTGTTAATAGATATTATATTGTCGAATATAAACTTCATATTATCGCTTATTTGTTTAAATGAAGTAGTTTTTTCGTTTGTTTTTGGTATGATTTATGGAAACATCTCAACGAGAGGGTATACATAATGAACCTATACAGACTGGAAGTTATGGCAAACGGCTTTTCGCTTCACGTTTTCTATAGTGAAACTGAGGAAAGAGGGCTTAGACAATGTAAGGAATACGCTTCTGAATTTCAGCGGAAGGTTAACAATATGGAACTTAAGGTAGTTATTCAGAAGAGGGAAAGGTGAAGCTCCAGCAGAATGAGTCTTACAAACGCAAATAAGACCCCGCCAGAACGTACTGGTAGGGCCTTTTGTATTTCCAAGCGATTAGTATTATTCCTGCGTTGCTTCAATCTTTTTCAAACGCTCATCCATATCGGCTACATCACCATTAATTCCTGCAATCAGCTTAAGGAAATTTTCCCTTAGCCGATTAACAACAATTCCAGCTTCCTCACGTGTAATAGTTGCCCCTGGACGTGTCCCATCAAAATAACCATTGGCTGTAACCTCTGCCCATGCTGCTTCGGCCCACTTACTTGGGACGTTAATGTCTCTCTCCTGTGTCACTGGCTTGTCCTCCTTCACGGGTTCACTCTTCTTAGAATACTTTGCTTTCATCTCTTCCACTGTGCCGTCAAATTCATTCAGGTCCACGGCTCCGCTGATTCCGTCCACCTTTCGGTTTCCCCGTGGCAGATAAGCCCCTGCTGATCCGTCTGAATATTGCCAAAAATCCCATCGTGTCCAACCAGAAGCATCAGCAGGCGTTTGTGTGCTGTATCGTGCAATCCAGAGCGGATAGGAGGACAAGCCTGTAAAGTTGCCAATGAACGCCGGGTATGTATATACCAGCGGCTTAACTCCGGTCAGCCTATGAGTTTCTTCAAGGAAAGCCCTCGCTACGGCTGTGATAACCGATTTGCTATAGCCATTTTTGTTGGACTCGTAATCCATGACAGGTGGTAAGTCGAACGTGCCAATCCCGCCAGCATCATGGATAGCCCTGTAGAAATTCTGCGCTTCTGCCTTCGCAGCATCAACGCTGCCAGCAGAGTCATCCACGTAATGATATGCACCGATCAGCAGGCCAGCTGCCTTTGCATCTTTGACAAACTGCAGAAACTTGTTTGACCGGAAGGACTTACCCTGTGTCGCCTTAATAAATACGAATGAAATCCCGTCAGCGGCTACCTTTCTAAAATCGATATTACCGTTGTGATGGGATACGTCAATCCCTTGGGCATTACCTGTTTTACGCGCTTGCATCTGTATCAACTCCCTTTTTCGTCTGCTTAACCAATTGATTACCATAGACCGCCACAGCGCCTACCAGGATGCCCTGTACCACACTCTCAACCGACAGGCCCAGCATCAGCAACACAAACACGATAGCGACCGCCGTCACAATAAAAATGATGGTCCAGTCCGGTACCCGTGGCGTTTGCTTGAGGATGTAACCTATAACCCAGCAGGCAGCCAGGACAACAAGTAATCTCGCATCAATCAAACCGTTAATAATTTCCCATTCCATAGTTTATACGCCCCCATTATCTTCTTTTCGGTCAATCCGTTTATGGGCTTGCTTGGCCGACTCTTCGACCCGTGTCACCCGCTCCGACAAAGCATCTACACGCTGCGCCTGAACTCTCTGTTCCAGTCGAATATCATCCACGCCGCGCTTGATGTAATCCACATCTGCGCGTTGCAAGGCATCAGCTCCCGCTTCTTGGATAATGTCTTGCCTAAAAGATCTAGTGCGCCCTGACCACCCTAATATTAGTCCGCTAATAGCTGCGACAACGCTGATCAGTACCGTCCATTCCATACCGTTCCCCCGTCTCTATCTGAATATAAAAAGCCCCCTGACCACTCCAGAGGGCATAATAAAAGCGCTCCGATTTCGGAACGCCCGTTACACGATATTTCCGTTTTGGTCTGTACTTGTTTGTAGAATATTGGACCAGCCATAGCCCATAACTTGATCATGAACCTTGATTTCTTCAATTAACTGATCCGTACCCAAGCCGTTCTCTATACCATTTCGAATCACTTCGCCAAACATGATGATAAAGTCTTCATAGGTGCAGAAGTAAGTTATTTTTAAATCCGATGATTTAAAACAGATAGCATTTCCAAAACTTGATGCTAGAAATTCTCTAATTTGGTCAGACATAGTTACCCTCCTAATAGACATCTAATCCAACGTTTTGGTTCGCAGCGTAATCCGAGGCAGACAAAGTTATTATATTTGACCCGCCACTCGCTACCTGCAAATACGGCTGATTGTTGTACGTCTTCTTGTTTTTAATCAAAAAAGCCCAATAAGCTGTATTCGCATCGGATGATGCAAAGACAGAATTGTATGTGAACCCTACATCAATATTAATGCTACCCCTCCCTGGTAATAGAACGTTATTGACATATGAGTTTCCAGTAAAAGATCCGGCGACTCCACCTACTGATACTCCAGACTTGATATTTCCTGCGGATAAATTTGTTATAGCGGCGCGAACAGTGCCAGTCCCGTTATGGTATCCCTCCGGCACAGTGTAAGTTCCATTCTGAGTTGTGATGTTCTGCGTAACCGCACCATTATTAGGCATGGTTCCGACTTGATCTCCGTTGTCATTCCCAAACGTTGCTCCAGCTAATACTTGTGCGGGTTGAGCCGTACCGCTACTCGACCCGCTATCGGCCAAAAAATCCGACCCAACTTTTCGAAATGTGTATGGTTTTCCTGCGACCAGTTTTCCAGCAGTGTAAGCTACCCCTTTTTGATCCTTTAGCGCAACCGCACCAAGACCGTTAACGTTGAGGGTAGGATTTGCTCCGTTTGCAACGTGCGGCACAATCGTAATTCCAAATCCATCAGGTAGAGATGCAGGCGCCGGATCAAGCGCAGCTGTGTACGTTGTTGCCGTGCCAGTAGTAGCCGCATATCCGGGCTGCCGGATATAATCCTGCACGATTGCGCTATAGTCATCTGTATTAAGCATACGCTTTAGGACAGGCGTAAAGGATGCCCCTGCTGTTGTCGCGATTGCCCCCATGTCAAACATCCAAGCTCCTTGAAGTCCAGAACCAAGCCTAAACACGATCCCTCGCGCCCCCATATTGGCGTGAGTGTTACGGTAACGATATACAACGCCAGTCGCATCCAGATAACAGTTATGACCATACAACACATATCCACCACTGCTTGCGCTGATATCTCCCCAGCTACTTATACGTAGCGGTCCTGTCAAAGCACCGCCTGCACGGGGCAGACTCACATCTATTGCGGCCTGTTTAGCTGCATCTGCCTTTGCTTGCGCTCCAGTTTTACTCTCGCCATCTTCACGAACAAATTTGGCATCCGCTCCGCTCATGAGTCCTGACAACCCGCCTGTCACTGCGTCAGGAATGACGTCTGTACCTCCCGGAAGGTGGGTTAACGCGTGAGCCCCCGGCGTTGCTTCCCCTGTTGCGGTTACGGTCACCTGTTTTGTCTCTGGATTTGTGGAGACTGTAATCCCGACACCGCCCACAAAATTAATTGTATCGGACTTGCTGGAAGCTTCCACGTCATTCACCTTGGCAAAGGCATTTTGGTTGACCTCAGCTCCTGCAGCAATCCCGTTTAGCTTGTCATGCTCAGCCTGGGTCACATGCTTAACCGTATCAGCTGCATGACTGTCCAGCTTGGTCTGTACCGCATCCGTTTCAGCTTTACGGGCAATGTCATCCGCTGCGGCTGGAGCTGCTACCTTGGCCCGTCCCTCTGCGTCACGCTGCATAAGTGTGTCAGCCGTTGCGGCGCTGGTACTGGCATCAGATTTGAGCTTATCCGCAGCACTCATGAATCCCGCTGCATTGCCTTTTGCCGTGGGATGCTCATCAGCTCCCCGTGCCTTGTGGGTTGCCAGAGCTTCGGCTGCAGTAGCAATAGCAGCAGCCTTGGCTGCATCGGCTTTAGCCTGGGCATCTGCTGGTGTACCTTTGGTATCCATTTCAGCCTGCACACGGTCAAAGCCGATGTTAATATTTTGGAAATCCTCACTTATCTTTTTGCTGCCCTCCAGATTCGCGAACCGGTTCGCCATTCGTAACAACTCCTTTCAATAATGTTTCAACGTCCTGGTGAATTGCCCGAAGGAACGCAACCTGTGAATCCAGCGTGGGCAATGTATCAACCATGGCCCGGATTACCAAAGGACTCTCGCGGAAAATGTCAGTCACGTCTACAGATAGTTCAAGCACCTTCTTAATTTTCACTTGTACCACTCCAATTCATATTCTTCATGATTCCAAGCATAGTGCCCTTCATCTGATCATTGACGCGGATCGTGATAACCTCGGACTTGGTCCGTTCGTCATGGGCAATCAATTCCTCACGGATAATCTCGCGTAATCGCTGTTCTTCCATGCTAATCACACCTTTCCAGGGCAACAAAAAAAGAGCCCATGAATGGACTCTCTGAAATGTTGATATTATTTTGCTGTAGACAGAGCAGATTCGGCATTAGACAAATCTTGTTTAGCTTGAGAAAGTTGACTTTCAACTTCCTTGAGCTGGTTCTGTTTTGTTTTTACCAACTCATCTGCTCCGGCAGTTTTGGCTTGTTCTATCTCGGCGAGGACACTCGCTCTCATTCTCTCATTGAAAGGAATGATGTTTTCTTTCAAAGTTTTTATGCTTTCTTCAATCGAAGTTTTTGACAAACCATCATATTTGTTTGTTGTGGACGTTTCAGTATTCCCTGTATCCGTAAGTACCTCATCAGATGTAATGCTAATCGTTCTCCCCTCCACTTTAACGTCAGCTCCCAACGCTTCTGAAAGAGCTCTAGCAGGTACGTTTGCCCGAGAATCTATTACCGCCCCTTTTTCGACAAGAGATTGTCCATTAACAACGATACTATATTCTCCGGTTACTTTTTTTCCTACCATACTCTTGATCGTATCGGCAAATGCGCCTGCTGATGTCGAAAAAACAACGCCGATAATAATACCGCCAGCAATATATGCAACTTTGTGTGCAAACTTCTTCATGACTATACCTCCGCAATTGGTTCAATTTACCTAATATGATACATTACGGGGTCGATGTCGTAAAGGTTCCACCACCAGTATTCGGATTATTTGCACTATTACCGTGATTATGATGAGCGGTAGTTACTGTATGTGTATGGTTTGCTGAAGCCTTACCATTCACAGCTGTCCAGAGCGCATTAATCTCATTCATCAATCCTGAGATAACTGACATAGGGATGCTACCGCTTATGTTAGAGCTGTTAAACGTTACAGCCCCAGCAAAGGTGACTGCCCCTTGCATCCGTATAGGGTTTGATGTATTGTTCGAACCAATTATGATGCTATTTCCATACATGGTCAGGACGCCACTGTTTGAATAGGAATTGATCTCGCCCACCGATGTTCCGTTTGCATCCCTAAAGATTAGAGCAGCGGCCAAAGAATCATCTGTAGTCGCCATCTGTATCCGGTTGCGTCCACTGGAATCATACGATCGGAAGCCAGCCGTATCAATCTCAATGCGCCTACCACTATTGGCTGTTTTCAGAACCGAACCAATGATGGTTGAACCATTGATGGTACCACCGTTAATCTGGCCCCCTGTGATGACTGCCGCCGTGATCGTACCGCTAAACTCCCCGCCAACCGCAACCATATGGCCGGACTCGTTGACGGAAAATGAGTTGCCTATCTGGATACTACCACCCACAATGCGTCCACCGGAAACTGTGCCGCTGAACACACCATCCGAAGCTTCCAGCGTGCCTATGAATTTGTATTTGCCTGCAACCGGATCGAAGTACAATTTGTCCTGACCATCGGCCTGGAATGATAGTTTGTCGCTGTTCAGAATGACCTTGCTTTTATGATCTTCCCGTTCAATGATCAACCCCTCTGTACGGGTGATGGTAGCCCCATAGTAGGACTTCCCTTCCTTGACCGCATCCTTATTCAGCTTGTTCACTTGTTGCGTTAGGCTACCTTCAACCACAAATTCGCTCCGCTGTTCGGACACAGACGGTGCTTCCAGACTCATCTTCAAGCCACCTGCAAAACTGAACACCTGGTGTAAGATGATTGACTTGTATTCTACAAGCCCGTTCCATGGGATTTGAGTATCTTCCCATGTTGACACGGTATCAATCCAAGTGCTGCCTTCCTGCTGCACAAATCCGATGACATCCCCTTGTTCCAACTGAGGATACCCCCGCGCTTCCATCGTCAAAGGCAGATAAGCAAAGCCATTCAGTGCAGCGTGAAGATTGTTTACTTGCGATTGGGTCATGAACGGGTTTTCCAGGTAGAGGGTATGGTTCTCATCCCCGGTACCCGCTTCATATTGCAAATCATCCTCGGTGTTGTACGTCACTACTACACGGCTGTATGACTTGACAGGGTTAGTCATTTTGGCAACCACATAATCTGCGGTGGTCATTTCAAATACAGGTTCTTCAGCAGCCGTAAACCGCTTGAATTTCAATGTGCCAGCCTTATCAATAAAAATACTAGCGCTATTCGCGGAAGCGATATAGGCAAGGACTTGGCGCATAGTGTACCCTGCTGGCCCTGCCTGCACTTGATAGGCCGGATTAATCACTACGCTGCTATCATACGTCCAGCCAAGCCGGTTGCAAATTTCGTTGAAGACCGCTCTTTGCGTGGTCGGATACGTCAATGATGATATGTACGCCACGTCAGCCATAACCAGCTTGTCGTAACAGGTGTACGTCCAGACATCATTGATCTTTTCCCGATCATCGACAAAGAACTCACCCAGCGGCAACCAGTCCGTCCCTGAGCCCGTCCAAGTAATATTCATGTCTTGCCATGGGTACTGCGCTTCTAGCCACGTCAGGCCAGCCAGAGACAGCGAGAGGTATGGCACGATACGCGCATTCGCTGGAATGATTTCGTTTGTTCGTAGCTTAATTGTCAGTTTAGAAGGGATGGCCGTCCCGATCTGGAAACCATCGGTCAGGCTCAAACTGTTCTCAATACTGAAATCCACGATTCTACTGCTATCGTATTCCTCGCTGCCCACCAGAGCCTTGACGATAAATTCCCGGTCTGGCCGTCTTAAATAATCCGTGTAGAGCGGCGATATTGGATACATCTCATCACCTCTCTGTCAGCGTCAATTTGAGCCCATTCCAGTACATGACGCCGCCACTCATGACGCTAAACGGTGCAGGCCGATTACCGACATACATTCGTTTAGTTTCGTGCTTACCTGTCATCGGATCTGGAAAAGTACAATCAAAAAACACATTGGACATGGATTGAAGGATGGAGGACATCTCTGCCCACGTCAGCATCCCCCAAGTCATGTCTATCTGCCGTTTGACGGCTATCCGGTCCCGGTTCAAGGTTCCATTTGCAGTACGCACGGATGAATTCGCATCATCCAAGTCAAGGACCGTCACCTGATAAGATGAAGGATAGGCTGCAATCGCTTGACCATTAATTTTGATTTCCAATCTGCATCCCTCCCTATGTCGTTAATGGTGAACGGCCTTGACGCCTTGTGATGTCATTTATGGCGGCTACGGTAGCCCGCCCCAGCTCCGTACCGTTGAGCTGAATGACGGTCTGCTTATCTCCGTTACGGATTGCATCCAGAATCAGGAGCAATATTTCCACCAACGGCTGATTATTCCCGCTGATCATGTCTTGAAGCTTGGACAGCGGCGACACGACTTCGGGGTCAACGGAAGCACCCCGGTTATCCCCGACCATCGCGAGTGTCGGCCCGTAAGCCAAACCACCTTTTGCCAACTTCGGAATCTTCGGTATCTGCGGTACCCCAATGGAGCCCCCGCCCACCTTCTGACCAAAGACCTCAAACTCAGGAATGCTTACACTCAGGCTGTTAAACCCTTCAATGACCTTGTTGATGCCATCAATGATCAGATTCAGCGGCGCTTTGACCAGGCTGTACAAGGAATCGAATATGCCACCAAAAATGTCTTTTACGCCTGTCCATGCCTTCTTCCAGTCACCCGTGAAAGCACCCGCCACAAAGTCAATGACCCCGCCAAGTGTTTTCAGTAGCCCCTTGATGATCCCGCCTACGCTCTCGATGACCGTTGTCACGATGTTCAGTATGATGTTAAAGCCCTTCGTGAAGCTTGGAGCCAGCTTGTCTATGACATAACTGATCAATGGCACGATGAACTTGTTATAGATGTCCAGCGCAGCGCTAACCAGTTTCATGACCACTTCACCGATTTGCTTGATAATGTCTTTGAGCGTTCCGTCCCAAATTTCATTCAGCTTTTTAAGGAACGGCTCTATGATCGGTTTCAGGATATCGTCCCAAAGCTTCTGGAACAGATTCCGTGTATTCGTCATGAACTCCGTCAGCTTCGCAAGCAATTCGGCCCCGTATTTGTTCCATAGGCCCTTAATCGTCTCCAGCGTATCCAAGACAATTTTCTTGATCAGATCGAACACAGGCTTGAGTACCGTATTGTAAATGTCATTGATGAGCTTGACAGCCCATTCAAACGTATTGGCTGCTTCCTTGAAAGCCCAGACCAACGTGTCTGTAAATACGGGCACCAGCGTATCAATGACCTTCGCGGCAATCGGAATGATGAAGTCATTCAAGGCATAATCCACAAAAGGTTTAATCGTACCATTCAGCAAGTCAGAAAATGATTTCCCAATCTGCGGAATGATGTCCAAGAACAAATCCCTGAACTTCTCCAATGCTGGATTCAACGTCCCTGACCATAGATCGTTGATGTGGTTGACCGCATTCGTAAACGTCTTGGTGAACAAATCAATGGCCCAAACCAATGTATCCGTGAAGATAGGTACCAATGTCTCAGCCAGCACCGTGGATACCGGGATAGCAAAATCATTCAGCATGAAGTCTGTAAATGGATTAAGCGTCCCGTCCAGCAGGCTTTGTAAAGCTGTGGCAATTAACGGCATGTTGGTAACGAAGGCGTTCTTCACCTTCTCCAGACTAGGCAGCCATACAGTATCCCACAGCTTAATTGCCTGATCGGTGGAATTGCGGAATGTCTTGTCGAACATGTCAAATGCCCAAACAATCTGCTTCGCAATAACCGGGGCAAAAGCCTTCACAAAGCCAGTAACGATGGATGGGATAAAATCGCCCAATACATATTTGGCCATCGGCACTAGAACCTTGTCTTTCAGATCCAGGAATGTCTTCCCAATGTTATCAACTGACTTCCGAATGGGAACCATCATGTCGATGAAGGGTTGCAATGCCGGACGCATCTCACCCCAGCCGGAAGAGATATACGCCCAAGCTTTTGAGAATCGGGATTTGATGTCCTCCAGGAACGCCGCCACTTGCTGCTTGATCGGATCGACGTCTATCGAAGGCGTGCCCAAGTCCAGGTCACCAAACCCAGCCATACCACCCAGGCCGCCAATTCCTTTGCCAGCTCCTGCAGCTTTTGACCCTGCATCATCCAAAGCCGACGCTGCCGATTGTGCCAGCGTATTGAGCTGATCGAATCCGGCCAGACTGCCCTTCATGTCTTTTCCAGCTTTTTTGGCTTTCTTGCCTGCCTTCTCTGCGGCTTTCCCTGTATCTTCTACAGCAGGAGCTGCCGCGGCCGCTGCATCACCCATGCCGCCCATGGCATCGGTAGCCACCGTCATTCCAGCACCACCCGCATTAACGGCGTCACCAAAGACCAGTTCCGTAAATGCTTTGAAATAAGCTGCCGCAACTTGTAGCTTGGCTATGATCCAGTTGAGCCCTTTCAGGATCGGCGTCAGAATGTTAATGAATCCCGCACCCATTGTACCCTTGAAGATGTTCCACTGTTCCGACATCATACGGACTTGGTTCGCCCATGATTGACCATTACGGGCAAAGTCACCCTGAGCATCGGCTGTGACCTGTAACAAATAGCCATACCGAAGCATGGCCTGTTCCGATTGCGTCATGGATAACCAGGACTTTGTGATGCCCTGTGACATCGCATAGGCTTCCATATTGACCACGGACATGTTTACGCCCAATTGTTTCAACGGCTCAGTCTCACCGACCATACCGCTAAATACTTTGTAATACGCTTCGTCATTAGTGATGTTATAAAAAGAAGCCATGTCAGCAGATAATTCCGTCAATCTAACGGACATCTGTTTCATGGCTTCACCGGAAATACCGGAAGATTTAAGCATGGCACCCATAGTGGATGCGTATCGTTTACCGGACAACTCGGACAGACCGAATGACTCAATCAGGTTCGATGACCAGTTGTTAATCTGGTTTGTCATTGATCCAAACGTGACGTTAACCACGTTCTGTACTTCGGCCAAATCCGATGCCAGGTTAATGGCTTCCTTACCAAACTCTTTTAAGCTATTAACAGCAAAGGCTGCGGCAACGATCCCACCCAACTTTTTAAATGCCCCGCCAACCATATTCGTAGCGGTACCGGAGATACCGTTGAGCTGCTGTTGAAAGGCTCCGTAGTTCAAGCCCAAGTCTAAATCTACGCGGCCTGCACTTGACATCTACTCACCCCCAAAGGCCCGAGCCATTGCGGCTTCCAGATTCTTCATCTCCTGATCCAACTTATCAGGGTTGTCCAATTGTTTGTCAGCCTGCCGTTTACGCCAATCATTGTAGATGCGGCGCTGATCGGAGTTGAACCCCTTAATAGTCTTGGGATCTTGCTCTGCCCGGATTGATACAATGCTTCCCAGCGGTGTATCCGGCATAAGGCCGCCAACTAATGTACAGAACTCTTCCCACGGCATATCCCCGTGTTGTCGGATGCGGATTCCATATTGCTTGGCAAGACTGGCTTCGATTAGCCCCCAATCTTCGTACAGGTCATACCACCCATCAGGACTGGACTTCCCGCTGAAATCGCGCATTCGCTTCCTCGTAGGTGATGTTCATCATTGCTGCAAGAACTGCCGATGCCAGAACCATGATATTTACCATGCTCATGCCCTCGACATCCATGTCCTTATATGCCTTTTTGCCAAACGCACCTTCCAAGGCTTTCAGGATGCCAGCAATTCCACCCGTTGCCGCTTCTTCAAACGCTAACATGGCTGAAATACCGTTATTGACCGGATACAACTTATCGCCAATCTGAATTGATGGTAGTTCAGTAGAAAACTTATCAGTGATATTAATAACATTTGACATGGTGAATCCCCCTTGGTTTATGAATTATGGTGTAGTTGGTGCTTTCTCAAATTCCGGCTTACCGTCAGACAACAATTCAAATTCCAGACCGTCAATATTCGTTGCATCGCCGCCTGCTGGTGTGGTCAAGTTAATGACACAATCCATGGTCAGCTTCGCACCGGATGGCATGGTCCACTCGAAGATCGTTTCCACCTCTTGCCCGGTACCAAGCAGCAATCCCGCAACGTAATCATTACCGGGATCACCATAGTTCCGTTTACCTGAAAAGCTGAAAGACAAGGATTTACCTGTTACAGCACGTCTTGTCCAGCCCCCTTGGTCCATCGCGCTCCACTCTTCGGTATTACCATCAATGGCCGGAGCGAAGTTCTCCAAATCCTTGATCGTTTTCATGTCCGAATCCGTAGACTCACGGCCTTTGATACCCACTTTGAAAATATTGTTATGAACCGGAAATACGCCTGTTGTCGCCATTCCATTCCCCTACCTCTCGTAATAAATCGTTGTCTCAATCACATACTCGTAAATTCCCGCATCGTCGGTACCCACATCAATAGGCCATGGCGTGTGCATCTCAAAGGCAATGACACGGCGCCCTGCAATCTCACCATCAGAACGACCAAATAGCGCAGCATAGACCTCATGGGCCTTACGCTCCGCTGTATCTGCATTCTTGGACCAGTGAACCAAGATGGATATGGACTTGCTGGCATAGCTGGTGTTCTCCAGCCCTCCGATGGCAATGTAGGGTTGTCCGGTGTTGAGGTTGTAGATTCCAACGGACTGTTCCTTTTTCCCATCAATCTTGCCAATGTACCAATTTGGGGAATCGATCTGTGTTTTCAGCCAATCCCGAAACTCGGACAGCATCATTTGATGAATCCACCCCCAAACTTCTTGATCAGCTTTTCAAACGTCTTGCGAATCCAGCCCTTCTGTTCCTTCTGCCAAGCTTCCAGCCACAACCCTTGGGCGTTTGCGTTCTTATCCCTGCGGAAGTTGTATTCTGGGTGCCAGTATAGACGGCGTGCATATGGCGTGTCATAGACAATCTTCACCTGGCCCTTTTTCAGCCCTGTTTTGTCCACCCAGGCGCTTCGCTCCAACTCACCTGTCTGCTTCGGAACAACACCCGCATTGGCAATCTCGGTCAAAATGCTTTGTTCCTTACCGTTCACCACAACCTCAAGCGCTTCGATGGGTGCTTTAGCAAGCTTTTGCATTGCTCTGGGATCCATCGTCACTTTAACCTTCATATCAACTCAGCTCCAATTCCGTAGAAAAGACGCTTCCGTCTGGATGCTGCGGCCGTGATGCGCTGAATATGATTCGATTAGTACCGCCAACCCGGACAAAACCCTCAATCAGTTGACCGGGCAAAATGTCACCTCGAATAATCACCTTACCGGACAGCGTAACCAAGCGGCGCTCCTTGTCCAGCTTCTGACGCATCTTTTCGTCATAACAAGCAAGCCCATCAAAGATTAAATCCTCGATAGGCTCCCCGTCTTCTGACAGTTTGGTGTGAAACACTTGAACCGGTGTCTTCAATATCCAATGTGGAAACGGAAACTTGCCCCGCATCAACGTAGCCCCCTATTCATCAACCCTGTGGCCCTCAGCAGGCTTGTAACACCTTCGGTAGTCCTAACCCCTCCGGGACCGTCAACGGCCTTAAAAGACACGCTCACGCTGCCTGCGGAGTATCCAGAGAGTGGGAAATCCAAGTAATCACCGTATTGGTATTGGAAATCCGCTTGTTGGCATACCGCCTTGACCACGTTCCCACGCTGGAAGGCTGTCAGACCGTCCAGTTTGCGTTGTACGATGCGATTATAGGTCAGGCTGTCTATTTGGTCGGATGCCCGACTGAGAGCCTTATTCAAGTCCTCAGCCGGAATCACGCCGTCCCCATACAGTTCATACTCTTCTGCCGTTACATATGACATACCATCACCTACTTGTCATCAGGTGTGGCTGCGGCTGCAAGCTGCTTTTTGAGTGATTTGATTTCCTTGTTTGCGTCATCCAACTGGGTTTTCATCCCCTCTAGTGCTTCCGGTGTGCCGGAACCGGATGCCGCAATCTGTTTTCTCAAATCCTCATTCTCTCTTACCAGGGTTTCGTATTCCTTCCAAGACACCTTTTTGCTTGAAGAATTCTCTACCACCTCAAGCGTATTCCCCGACTGTTCAGCGATATCGTAACCGAGTTTAAGATAGGTATCCCGGTCAGCATCATCAATCTTCAATTGTGTATTTCCCTTTACTGCAATCAACATGTGATTTGCCCCTCTCTATTGGCCTGTTATGTTTAGGCTTGAACATTCATTTGGATTGCTGCGGCTTTGCGCTCGATCAAGAACAGATCCGTGTAACGGCGGTTCTGGTACAGATACCCATCCCCTTGTGTATGGCTACCTGGCTCCCACAGATAAACCGCACTGTGTTTGATCGGCGCCAACACGCACTCAGGATGAACAAGGATCAAGTTAATCTGTTTTGCACCCACACCCGCTACAGCACCGTTTGTGAAGTCATAAACTGTCTTCATACGGCTAGAAGGTACGGATTTCAACACAACCTCATCCAAGCTTCGTACTGCCCGGTCAATCACCCCGCTGTTCTGACCCACGGTGACGATCTGGCGAATCTTCTCAGCGGATTTCAGCAGCTTCATATAGGTTGGCGTTACGTACATGATCCGGCCTTCCTGTGGTACCTCTGCTTCGTCCATGTTCATCATCATTTCATCGAACACTTCCAAAGCGTTTGTAACATCAAGCACAGTCGTATCCGGTGTGTAGCCCATCGCCACATAATCTGCATACATTTTGGAGAAACGGTATTTATCAAGCTCAGGAATGGCCTGTTCCTTCTCAAATGTAGCTGTCAGATTAGCAGCAGACACGATTTGATTCGTTTCATCTACGTTCATCGCGTCAACGAAGAACTCGACGTCACGGTCAAAGTCCAAAGTCAGGTTAACAAAAGTATTACTAACCGCCTGTCGGTTCCAGCCCCCAGAACGGTTGTGGTTCTTATATCCCGCTACATCCAAACTCGGCACCTGGATTGTTTTGGTATTCACCCAGATCGCATTTTGCGTGGTCAGGGCATCGGAAGCCAGCTCTTTCGTATACTTTTGCTGCAATGTGGTCAAAAAACTTTCTACATAGTTGAACGCCATGTGTTCATCTCTCCCTTAAATGAGTAAATTGGTTTATTACTTCGTTTCAGCAACGCCGAAAATATTTGCCAGTTGTTCATTTGTGGCTTGTCCTGTTCCTTGTCCCGGCGTACCAACACGGAAACCACCAGCACCAGCACCGCCACCGTTACCGCCGCCTGCTTCATCAGGCTTGAACAAGTAGGCATCCGATGTTTGAAGCCCCTTCAATTGCTCATCCAGCCCAACCACCTTGCCGTCATCGCCAATAACTAACTTGGCTTTGTCGATCATGCCCGTAACCACCTTCTCGTTATGGACCTTCCCATTAAGCGCGGTAGAAATTGCATTGTTCATCTGAATATCCTTCAAATCTGCTTCGTACTGCTGCTTGGCTGTGGTGTTTTCCCCCTGAAGGCGGGCAATCTCAGCCTTGAGCGATTCCGAAGCTCCTGCATCCTTACTGAGCGTTTCAAGCTGTGCGTCCCGATCCGTGACGTCCTTCTCCAGCTTTTTCTTCACATCCGATAAGTCGTTGTACTGCGATTTGGGAACAAAATGTTTTGGAAGCTCCTTGCCTGCATCCGTTACGATCCCGTCAATCTTTGAATCATCCAATCCCGCATTCTTCAACAACGTTTTCAGCCAATCCATATATCATCAACCTCCATAGATTTGTATAGCTGCTCTCCAGCTAAGGGAGTTAACCGTTATGCTCCGGTTATTGAGCGGTGAGCCCCAAAAGTCTCATTTGGAGCCCATACAAAAAGCACCCTCTACATGAGAAGGTGCTAATTAGACGGTATTCTGAGTTTTTCACGTTTGGAATCCCTGCGTAAGTAATCATGTTCTCGCAGGTGCATCCTCATCTGAGCTTGCCATTGTCTAATCTTGGCCTTGTAGTTCGCTTGGTTCTCTTCGTCCACACTACCCGCTTCCAAGCGCTTGTACTTGCGTATCTGACGTTCCATGTATCGCTGTTTCTGTTCCGCTTGATAGTTGGATACCGCCTGCTCATCGTCAACTGGCTTGGGTAGTGAACTGGTACCCGGAATGAACGTGGTCATGTTGTGACGACAGTTCGGATGGAACAAGCCCCCAGCTATGGCGGTACTCAGAAGCGGGTACTTCCCGTCTGCAGCCGATCCCCCGGAATACACATCGTCAATGAACACCTTGCCCTGATAA
This sequence comes from Paenibacillus vandeheii, assembly GCF_030433635.1. NCBI lineage: Bacteria > Bacillati > Bacillota > Bacilli > Caryophanales > Paenibacillaceae > Paenibacillus > Paenibacillus vandeheii. The sequence continues at coordinate 487,329 of NZ_JAROCD010000001.1, read as the reverse complement.
GGCAGACACAGCTTCGAACAGTTGCCGTGTGAAGATATGACCACGGTTCGAATGCCCAGTTGATCCCGTTTGGCACCCTCTCCGGCAAACACCGCACGCTGTGAAGATGTACGCAACGCCACTTCAGCGTAGGAAGCAATGTTCACCCGCCGTCCATTGGCATAGGTGATATTGTCAAACCCCTTCTCCAGAAACTCCTTCGTCGCCATGTCTATAGCCTGATTCAGCGAAGCAGCACCACTGTTCAAATACACCTGGGACTTGTAGATGGTCTGTCTGTACACGTCATCTGCTTGTCTCAGCATGGCATGGCGGGCAATTTGAAGATTGTTCTCTGCTGCATCTGCCAAAGCGTTAACTCGCTTCTCGTTGATCTTGAAGAAGCTTCGGTCTGAACCATCTTCAACTTCGATATCCGGCTTTTTGCCCGTGATCTTGTTCCACAAGCCCTTGACCGTGTTAACAACACGATCTGCCCCACGCCGCCAGGAACCTTTAACCTCTTCCTCGGCTGCCTTCTTCACTTCTGGCTCATACTTCTTGGATATCTGGCGTGTCTCCTTGCGGTACTGCTGGATGTCTTGCAGCTTGCGTTGCTGCCACTGTTCCCATTCCTTGCCTTCCTCTTCTTCGGCAAGCTCATGGCGTTTCAGGTTGCGCTTCATGGACTTGATCAGATCCATTTCCATGTCAGAGAAGATTTGACGGATGTCATATCGCTTCTTCATACCTCATCCTCTTCTGACTCATCATCGTCCTCGGGATCAGGTGGGGCATCGCGATTCAGTGCCGGTTCGTCTAAAATGTATCCTTGCTCTGCCTTCAAGAGCGCAACCTCAGCGGCCTTCTCATCCTCCGTCCAGGTGTCACCATACATTTCTTCCACGGCACGTTCTACGCTCATCACACCGAACGTCCGGGCCTTGCCCACCGTCTCTACAACGGCGTCAAAGGATGGACTGGCATATTCTCCGAACTTAACCGATACTTCATACTCGCCTGCTGCCCGGCTCTGCATCGTGTCGTGTACCTTCAATACAGTTTCCACCAGACGGGGTAACACCTCATTCAGCGCATCAATGATCTTCCCGCGGGTATACAGCGTGGCTTTCTCCTTCTCCCGCTGCGCTTCTGCATTGTCGGTCTTCTTCAAGTCAATGCCCAGCGTGGATGGCGACATAACGCCCTGCAAGCACATGTCCAGTGCGCTGGCATAGGACCCCACGAATGCTTCATACAGGATTTGCGGTTGTAACATGGTGATTTGGTCTTTACCGTCCTCAGCCATGGAGCTGCCAACCTTGATGAACTGGTTATCAAATGGATTGGCACGCATTGGAGCCCCCGTTTCAGGGTTCTTCGGCACCAAGTCGTCTGGAATGTACTTCTGCACCCGTCCGGCCCGGATTGCATCCCACCATTGGCTGACCACCTCATCCAATGCGTCAAAGTTGTCTGACTTGCTATCAAACAAGGATTTCCCTCGTCCCTCCCACTTGGAGCTGCGGAAGAACATCAGCGGCACGGCCATAATAAACTTGCCATCGTATTCAATGTTAGCCAGTGCTGCCGTCTCAGGTAATACAGTAAGCGGCACGCCTTTTCCGTAAGCATCATAAAGCTGATACCGGATGTAACCACGGCCATAGGTTTCTTCCAACCGGTAGTCCTTGCCCTTTAGCGTGTGATCCGTAAAGAACACAACCTCATGCAGCCTGCCCCGGTTACGTCTATACTCCACCTGATCCCCACTGTAAAACTCAATGATGGGATACTCCGTGACCGCTGTGTCCACGGTAATCTTGTATGCACCATCCCCAGCCACTAAAGCATCTATGATGTTCTGCCCTAACAACTCAGGAAAATCATTGTCCTCACTGATATCATCCCATGCGGTTTCCTTGTCTACCTCAACGGCTTCTAGATCAGCAACGACGATATCCGATAGACGCTCTACAATCATGGCAGGCATTCCAGAATGGATTTTCCTAATCGCCATGTTCTGACTGGGTACCGCTGCCCAGAACCTTGCCTTGCCCACTGCATCCGTCCCGGTCTGCTTGTAAAACTGATCCAGCTCAGAAGCATCACCACGGAACCATAAACGGTTACGCAGTACATTCGTCCGATATGATAGCGGCTCAGTGATGTTTACAATTCGATTCTCCGGCGCTGGGTTAATACGCAGCATTTTCATGACCATATTCTTGATCCACCCCATTTCTATACCTCCAGTCTCTTCTTGAACGGCTGAACGGCGTATTCGCTACTATCCAAGCAGTCCACCGGGTAACTTCCATCATCCGTCCGCACCCATTCACCCTTCTGGCGTTCTGTCTCGTCCCAAGTGGCATTCTCTATGGCTTCAATCCAATGTTTAAGATGGGCCATGATTTTGTACCGCCCTTGGTTAATCAGGACGTTCGTCAATCTGATCCGGTCAACAATGCCCTCTTTCTTATAAGCAGGCACCACAGGAATGTGTATCCCACGGCGTTTAAGCTCATTAGACAACGCCTGCCGGAACAGTTTATCAGCAGATTCAGCAAATATATGGGCACACGACAAAAAGGCCGGATAGGTTTCCGACCATTCGACTATCTTTTCAACGATCTCCTTGGCGTAACGATCATGTGTATAGCCATTCTCCTTGCCCTGCTTGTGGTAGAAGCCATCCAGCAGCATAACCGCTCCATATCGCGGCGTAAATCCAGTGAGCGTGGCAACTGTGGCGTCCGTGCCCCCAACGTCTATGCCAACCGAAAACTCAATGAACCGTTCGGCCCGTATCTGCTCCCGAGCAATGATGACATCCTTGACGGTGTAGCCCGTGTATATCCGTCCTGTAGCTGCTGTGCGCTCTCCCTTAATTTCTGACTTGTACCACAGACTGGACTTGTCATAAGTCAATAGCAACGCCTTGAGTCGATCATCAGGTATGCTCAGATTATCGAACACGGTAAAGTGCTGATAATTGTACCCTGCGTTCTGCCCCTGCTTTAACAACTCGTCCTGAAAGTCCAGAATGTCTGCATAGAACCAATGGGCTGGCGGCTTGGGGTTAAGATCAAAGAACAACTGGCGCTTGGTGGACGCCAATGTCCGGTCAAATACTTCCTTCACGAACGATGGGTGGCACTCGTTAACCTCTGTCACATATGCGGTACCGTAGGAGTTACCCTTGATCAGTGCGGCGTTGTTTGCCTTACCCCCGCCTGCGATAATAACGATCTTCTCGCCCGTCTTGGTCTGGATGAAGAGTGCTGCACGGTCCTTGTATTCACCTTCGCGGCAACGGCCCTTGAACAGCCATTGCAGCCCGAATCCATTGGAGTCTATGGCATTCATCTTCGTGGCTGCCATACTCACACCAGCAACCAAATGGAGCTTGTCGGGGTGAACCTCCAAGCACATGGCATAGGCAATCAGATTAATGATGTTCTTGCCTGCACGCTTGCCGCCCTCAGCTACGTTCAGCCATGAGTCCTGGCAACGCCGGATATACTCTGACTGCTTTGTATTAAATGGAGCATAGGGGATCAAGGCTGTGTCAGTCATTGTCTATCACCCGCTCCGGCACTGGGTTGTTGATCAAGTCAGCCAATGCGGTGATTTGCTGGTTTAGATCAAGCTTGCTGTTATCTGGCACCTTACCCCGCATCACAGCAATACTGGCCTTGATCTGCTCCAGACGCTGCTTCTGGACTTCGTTCACCTCATCAGGGGAAGCCATCCGCAAAACGTCTTCATACTTCTTAATGGAGCTACCCAGCGCCGTCCAAGCAGCAGCCATGGCTTTCAGGCTGTTCGCTGATCGATCCCACGCAAACTGGAATTCGTATTCCTGTTCAATCGGTATTTGTTCAATGTTGGGTTCCTTCTTGGTGCCCGTGTTATGGACTTCGAACTTCTGTTTTTTGAGTTCCTTAATCATTTCATCCTTGCCCGTTACGTGCTGGATCTTCAAGGCACGTATGATATTCGTGAGCTGGATGCGTATGCCCTCCCACAAGATGTCCAACGTGGAAAGTTCGGCTGTCGTATCATAAATCTCTTGTGTTTCTTCATCATCTGGCAGAAACTTACGGAATAGACCATGCTTGACGGCTTTATCATTGCCATATGGTCCACCGTGCCCACCTCTATTGCCTACTGCATTCTGATTGCCCTTGGGCGCTCCTGGCCGCGGCTCAGGCTGCTTCTCCCATTCATCAAGGCTTTTCCATTTACGAACAAGACCAGCACTGATTCCAAGCTTTTCGGCAATCTCTCCTGGCTTCATTTCCTTGCCACTGGCGAACCACATCGCTAATGCTTTCTTGCGGTCCGGGCTTCTCTCTCTCGCCATTACATAATACACCTCACCCCTGACATCGTTTATGCAATATTTATGCAAAGACATGTGTTCAAAACCCGGTCTTTTGTACATATGTACTTTCCCACAACCACGCCGAAAACCCTGATTTTACGGGCTTTTTGACAGCTAACTGAATTGTGTGAATATACATAGTTTATGCATAAACCCGAAAACCCGCGTCATTACTGGATTTTTCGATTTTGCCGATTTTGATTATTTCCCGACTTATTGCCCTCAAATGGGGCGTTTATTCATCGTTTATACAGCCATAATTGAGTCGGTTTTCTTAGAATCAGTCTAAATAGACAAACTTCTAATTGTTTTTCTTGAAATACAACCCAAAATAAAAACCATTTTTGATCCATTTAGAACCAATTTAAGTAAGTAGAGTGAAACATAACTCTATTTCTGTTGCACTGGAGAAAGTTCAAGAATCTGATTAAATCAAGCTTTGTCCCATTCCCACGTTTGAGTGCAACATTAGCCGGATTGTGTAAAACTCAAACGGCGTATTGCATCATCCATGGCGTCCTGGGTGATACCCAAATACATCAGCGTGGTTGCCATATCCTCATGCCCGAACATCTCCATTAGTAACGCCAGATTGCGTGGATCGTCATTATAAAGGTGATAACCCCACGTCTTTCTGAGCGAATGGACACCGATGTCCGTAAGCCCAAAACGCTTGGCTATACCGCTAATCATTTTATATGCTGTTATCCTATGGATTGGCTCTCCCACGGCTCCAGTGAGCGTCTTCCGTTGCCTGCTGGGGAACAAGTAATCATCATCGTCCATATCTGCAATGTAAATCATTAGATCATCGTAGATATCAGGGTGAATGATGAACTTTTTCCGCTTACGCTTCTTACGTTTCCGATTCTTTGTTTTCTGTGCCACATAGTTGATGTGTTCCTGATCCCGAACGGAAACGACTTTGAGCTGCAGTAAGTCAGAAACACGCAATCCACTATGAACGCCCATACTAAAGAAAATGTAATTACGGAAGCTGGTTACCTTCAGGTAATTTTTGATCTGTTCAACAACTGCCTTATCTCGGATCGGTTGAACCTCGTTCATGTCACCACCTCACATTTTGGATATAAAAAAAGCACCCCGAAGGATGCTTAATCTTTAATCTAGTATTCTTACAGAATGTGCTGCAATCTCTGATGTTCTGATCGACCAAACACCCTCGCTGTTTTTTCCTTTTTCAAAAGTTAGTATTCCGTCAAATTTCTGTAAAGCTCTTGCTGTTTCTTTTCCATGTGTTTCAATGTCTGTTGTAATTTCAATAGTATTAGTTACGACATAACCGCTTTTTAACACAAAAGTTTGCTCTATCCACATATTCCCCCACCTCCTCTCGTCGACAACACATTTCGACGCATAGGAAGGATTTCCCTCTTTTGGTGTCGAAAGAACTAGGACGAAAGGAGGTGTTTCATCATGAATTGGACATCTGTATCTTCATCTAACCTTGATGCTGTGGCTTACGACGATAGCACGTCCACGCTCTTCGTAAGGTTCAACAATGGTGGCGAATATTCTTATGCCAATGTGCCGCAAAGCAAATATGCAGGACTCCTGTCTGCAAGTTCGCATGGGAGTTATTTCGACGCCCATATCAAGAAAGGCGGCTATAGTTATCGCAAGCTCTAATCTTGATTAATTAAGATCACAGCTGGGCCAGTAAATGTTTGTTCCTGCTGGCCTACTGTGATTTTGAATTCCTGGTGAGGCTCAACCGAAATAGCTTGAACACCTTCACGATTTGAAAGCTCTTGGCTCAGATCCTTTGTGCTTTGGCTCATGATCATCCCTCCTTCATAATTCCTATTATCTCCAATGTTACGCTATCTCAACATCGACTCCGTGCTACCTGAAGAACCAGCTTACTATTGATAGCTTGATGGTTAAACGGGGCGACTAAAAAAACACCCCGAAGGGTGCTAATGTTAATCTTTATTAAGTTCAAATATACGAGCTTTCATTCGCTCAATTTCCTCTTTTTCTTTAGCGATGCTTTTATCAATTTCTTCATCTGACAACCCAGGATAACCTCTCCTACTCTTAAGGTCATCAATACGAAGTTCTTTAGCTGCAATGTCCGATGCTAATATTTGTCTTTCGTTGGAATAACTCACCATTTCCCCCTCCTTTCCTTACTAAACATAATTCGGCAGAGAAAGAAATTGTCCTTTTGTATTGACCTTGCCGGGAATCGAACCAAGCTTACACCAATAGGTCATAATATAACGGCAGGAATCTTACCCGCCTTTCCCACAATCTGCACCCTTGACGATCTAGGAGACCGCCGAAGCGATCCACGTCTAAGGAAGTTCACCTTCCCACAGCACAGTCGAGTCCTGCATCGAATAGTTCGTCGGGTTTGCAGGGACACCCAGGCAATTGCCTTATGTCCCTAGTTTAGTTCCAAACCCCAGACGGTATGTTGTCTTACTAGTGTCCTACACAAGACACGATACAGACAAGCCAAACTATAAACGAATAAGAATTACCATATAATCCCTTGATTGTTTTCCCATTCGAAAATATAATGATTTACGTGAGGAAAATCAAGCGTACATAAAATACATATAGGGAAGGATGTTTCAAGAGAAAATTAACGTCTTGTTGTATTACTTGATTAAATACCATTTATCAAAGTGATCATTGATCGTTAATTTTTCTGGTAATTATGAACGGCTTACTCCTGGTAGGGTAACCGGCCCATTTAGAACTCCTCTATTATGGTTTATGTCATTGAGCCTGATTTACCACCTCACACTAATATCCACCGCAATATCTTGGTATTTCCCATTAATTAACTTCTTCTAACTCTGGGGAAAGGTGAGAATCCGTTCCCCAGCAAGGGTCTGCCCTTGTATATTTGTTAGAGGAGGCGAAATAAATGGGTTATCAAACTACCAGGACATTGTTGGAGTACATGCTCTTCTTATTGGGTGTATATGCATCTTCAATGGGATTAGTACCAGCTACGCTATTATGGGCAACGTTGTATTTCATACTTAGAAAGTTTTAAGAAAGTATGGCCGAACTACATAGCTGTGGAGCAAAAAAAGAGGGATGTACACCCTCTTTTTTTGTATTAATCTAAAGTTTGTCTAAATTACTCCAATTAGTTTGAGAGTTTCTGCTACTGACTCAATCCCTCTAATAATTTGCCGATCGATCGACCTATCCGTTACACTGCTGAATCTTTTAATAGTTCCCCATCTCGGGTTACCTCGGATGAACCGAAAGTCCATTACTCTTCGTACATTATCATCAACTATTAAACGTACAGCCATTTCAATATTAGCTGTTTTCTCCTCATACTCCATCTGAACTTGTTTCCATCTTTCTGATGGATTAGTCATTGTCCCGATTTCCTGAACTGCCTTCCTCATCCGAACATACTTGTTCAACAGTTCGCGAGTCTGTTGAATGTCTGAAGGGCTGGGGGACGGGAATAACTCCATCTGACCAGTTTCCCCCATTCCTTACACCCCTTATATATAATCATCTATAGTCGTTTGCCCTTCAAGTTCAATTTCCGATGCATCTTGGATCAAACCCTCTTCCAACCAATCTTTTGGAGCAGCGGTCTTGAAATGGGGCCATATCGGTTCACCTACACGAGAATGTGCTGGGTTTTGCGCAGCGGCCTTTTCTGTCCATACCCAATGTGTATTAGCTTTTACTTTTTCATTACTCATGACTTACTTCCTCCTCATTCCAATTCCAAAGCCTTTGCTGCCCTTTAGCTGATATCGGCTCGTTCAGAAGTTTTACATCCGACATTTCCCATGCATACCGACCTGGTGTAAAGTCTCCAAATTCGTATTCTGGAGAGTAAACCAATCTGTTACCCTCAAGCTCATACCCATCCGTCCATGTGTCAAGCGATTTAAGGCAGTTGGTTAATTTAGCTGTCGCCACAACCGCGCCTGTAGGCAGATTGTCTACTGTGTATCCGTACCGTTCCAGTGCTGCACGGATTTCAGGCTCTTTGCAGGCTTCATTGTCAATCTTCTTCCCTGCATGGATAGCAATCTCTCCCCGATGCTTGGTAGGCCAGCTGCGTGTCTCATATTGTTTTGCTCCAATGGCGATCAGTGTCGCCCACGGTTGAATAATTGTTATTGCCTTCATGGTTGTTCTACCTCCTTATAACACTTCAATTTTCAGTTTTTTCCGCCGTTCGCTAAACAACTTGGCTTTTGCCTCTTTACGATCTATCGGGTAAACAGGACGGGCTATCATGTCTATGATCAGATCAGTGCTCTTCAACGCTATGCCCGTGTATTCTGTAACCTTGTATACTTCTCCCTTGATCGAATGAATAGAACCTAATCGGATGCCTGGAACTATTTCTTCCCACTGTTTGTGGGGAATTTCAATGACCATCTCAGCGTTGAAAGGTTGCCTATATGCCTTCGCTTTACTCACAAAATCCATCTTATTGAGCCGTTGGCAGGTGTACCGTATAAGGATCGTAGAGCTGAATATTTCGAAATTCTCAATCCCTAATACAAGCAAAGGTTCACCACGAACTTCTATGGTTTGCCCGACCTTGTACGGCTGCTTGAACAACTTGAATCTGCCAATGACTGTTGTAATTAAGCTAACCATGGTATATCTCTCCTTTGGTGGGCCTATACCCGTGGTTTTAAATATCCAATTTCAATCGCATAAGTCTGAATAACATCCATATCCTCTGCTGAGTATCCCCAATGAGGGCAGTACAGACCGCCGTATCCGTTGTTATGATTAGCGTCGTCGTCACCACTGATATAATCTCGGAAATCACACATCAGCGCCCAAAGTGTTCCACCATGACTGAAATGGTAATGCTCATCAGGCATTGATTCATGCATAACAAGCGGTAGACCTGTGTGATCGTCCGTTAACCACAACTTTCCTCCTGCCCAGTGGAAAGAAGCAAATCTGTCGTGCCTGCTCGAATACAAAAACTTCCTTCCCCTGCTGCCAATCTCGCGAATTAAGGCGTTTACTGTGTCAATTCTGTTCTGGCCCGGGAACGGCTTTTCGTTTCTTGCCGGAGTTGATTGCCCGATCTTACGAACCTTAATAATTTTCAGGTATTCTCGGAATGTCATGTCATAACCATCGTTAAACCCAAGGTAAGCATCGTATTTAGCGGCACCTGCTGATTTTGCGGTTTTAGTTACTGAATAGTCTGGATAATCATCAAAGAATCCAGGGTATGAAATTTCGTATATGTTAAGTGCTTCCACGCTCCATCCGCTCCTTTAAAAAATCAATGTTGGCTGTACCACAGCAGTACGCCGTTCTGCTATCTCAACGTTATGCCGTCCCATTTCAATGATTGTGCATTCCCGATTGTTCTCATGTGCTACTTTCAGCGTTGTTCCCGATCCGCCAAATGGATCAAGTACACGTCCGCCGACTGGGGCGCCTGCCAGTATGCAAGGTTCAATTAGCTTTTCGGGGAATGTGGCGTAATGAGCTTCTGGAAAAGCTTGTGTGGCCACTGTCCAAACGCTGCGCTTATTCCGCATTCCACTGTATTCCACGTCTTTACGATCAGGTCGATGTTGTTGCGGTTGTCCTGGCGGTGGAGATTCTTTAACAGCTCTTGCGAAAGAGTTCGATTTGCTACGTCCCGACCGATGAATTGCGCCGTGAGATCCCGGTTCAGTATCCCACCCCGCTGGCACTCTAAAGTTCCCTTTATTTTTTCGTTTGCCACCATCTTGATTGTCAAACGTTTCGTTCCCTGTGTAGCTACCACCTCGGAACCCGTTTGCCCATTCGTCCTGGACTCCAGGTTCTTTAATAGCTTCTTTGTCGTAGTAATAGCGCTCCGATTTACTCAAGAGGAACATGTATTCATGGGCCTTTGTCGGTCTATCCCCTACACTCTCTGGCATGGGGTTAGGCTTCGCCCATATAACGTCGCTTCGTAGATACCACCCATCCGCCTGAAGCGCAAAAGCTACTCGCCACGGAATACCAATCAGGTCTTTTTTCTTCAATCCTTCCGGAATGTTAGGTCTCATTTTTGCGCTTGCTGCAGCACGTTGTTCAGTGACTCCGCTAAAATATCCCCTTGCATGAATTGGATCTCCTTGTGTGCCTGGAGCAGTTGAACAATAGCTATCTCCAAAGTTCATCCATAACGTTCCATCCTGTCGTAACAACCGGAATACTTCTCTGAACACAAGTACCGTATGAGCAACAAACATTTCCGGTGTTGGCTCCAGACCAAGGCATCCAGTCCACTCAGGTACTGTAATCGGTGGAAGCCCTGGCATCGGCGTGTAAGTTGTTTCGGGCCAGTATGAATGCTCCAGTCCGTAATCACGCAGACCCCAGTATGGTGGAGACGTTACGCATGTGTGGAATGATTCCGGATCCAACTCCGGCATCACGTCGATGCAGTTTCCTGTGATGATCATGCGTGTCTTGTCCCCCTTAGCTGCTCACACAGCCTGTCGTATTTATCTAATGCAGGTTCCCTGCGTGGATCAGTTGGGGAAAGCGAATCAATAAATTCTGCACCCTTCACAATCCGTTCTCGTAACCGATCCTGATAATAGGCCAGCAATTCGTGAAAAATTCCCTCGAAATGATCCAATATTTCGTCATGCGTTTGAGCAATGCAGCCCTGACTTTTCAAGCGGGTGAATGTGTGTTCGTCGATTCGACCGTTTTTTAACGCATTTTCTAAATGGCTGACCAACATGATTTGATATCTCATGATCAGCCTTACGCTGTTTTCGATCTCCAGTTCATCTGCTGAACTTGTCATCTTCACCCCGCCTTTCTCGTCAGTACTGCATGCGTTCTATATTTACGAATTTGCTGAAATTCTTGAGATAGATCATCTCTGCAAGTCCGGTACCTGTATTCCGTCCCTTAGCTACAATGATTTCTACGATGTTCTTTTTCTCAGTCTCGGCGTTGTAGTAGTCATCCCGATACAAGAAATCAATCTCGTCTGCATCCTGTTCAATAGAACCTGACTCCCTCAAATCTGACATCATCGGACGTTTGTCCTGTCGTTGCTCTACACCCCGGCTGAGCTGTGACAGGACTTCCACCGGACAATCATTGTCTCGGGCAATTTGCTTCAAGGAACGACTGATATAAGCGATTTCCTGTTCACGACTTGAGAATTTTTTGCCTGCGCTGATCAACTGGAGATAATCGATCTGGATAAACAAGTTGTCATGCTCTTTCTTGAGCTTCTTCACCTTGGCTGCTATCTGCTGAATGGTGATACCAGGAGTGTCGTCAATGTAGATTGGTAGCTCGTTCAATATAGAGCGGGACATCGTGTATTCCGGCCAGTGTTCCGGTCCAAGTTGACCAGTTCGAAGAAGGGTACCATCCAAATTTCCGATACTGCCTATCAACCGTTCCCCAAGCTTCTTACCGGGCATCTCAAGACTGAATATCCCTACGGTTACGCCAGACATGGCCGCTGCTCTGGAGTTGTTCAGCATGAATGCCGTCTTCCCCACCGAAGGCCTTGCAGCAACAATGATTAAATCCTGCTTCTGTCTGCCGCCCGTGAGCCTGTTCAGATCAACACCGCACGTAGGAACGCCCGTTATGCCTTTAGATTTACTACGTGTCTCCAGATCGTCATCATGACCTGTCATCACGTCATTAATCTTGACCATGCCGCCTTCAACTGGTGAACGTCCTGATAACTCTTCCGCCCCCGCCTTGATGCCTGCAATCACTTCAAGCGGGTCCGCAGATTCTTCAAGAGATTGGCGTTGTTCCTCCAACAATCGCAATGCCTGCCGCTTGAGTCCAAGACTCTGAACAATTGCAATGTATTCCTTGGCATTCGCTACGGTCGGCACTGCATCAACCAGATTGCCAAGATATTCAATACCTCCAATATCTTCCGTAACGCCTCGCGTCTCCAGATCGGCGTAAAGTGTTACCAGATCGACGGCTTTTTCAGATTCATGCAACACGATTACCGATTCAAAAATTAGGCGGTGCTGTGAAGAAAAGTCCTGCGGGGTAAGTAGAGCTACAGCAAGTGCTGTATTATCTCCTGAACGATCTAGCAGAAGGCTGCCTATTACCGCCTGTTCAGCCTGCAGGTTGTAAAGGTTATTCAACCGGTTCACCGTCTTTCAGAAGCGGCACGGCGCTTTTCTCCCAAGACTCCATAAGGGCAAAGCGCTCCTGTGTCTCTGCGCGAAGCCTGTCTATGTTCGAAGCTGCTGGATTTCCGTATATCTGTGAAATCGCTGGTGGAAAATGCGATGTTTTGATGTGATACGAAAGGTTCTGTTCTGCTTGTGAAAAAGGAACATCATGAAGCATTCGTTCCCAAAGCGTGACCATTTCGTCAGTAAGTTCCACTATGGGGTAGGCTGTAACCACTACCGCCAAAATTCTTAGTACCTCTTGATTGTTCAAATCGCGCTGCCTCCATCCGCTTTTGTAAAATGTCCTTGTTCCGATCTGACCGGGAATTGCCTTGGCCTTTAATCACCGGAGCAACTGTTGTTTGTTCTGGAGTTTCTTCGAAATCGGCATACCGTTCGTTTTTCGGGTTTAAAAAGGTTGAACCATGAAGGATGAAATTCTCTTCCGTCCTGTTCGCCTTGCAATGTGTTGCATAGTTCTGTGAACAACGAATCAAGAGTGCAGGATCTACCTTCGCCTTGATCGCTCTTTCCCACATGTTCAATGCTGCTTTTTTGGCAACCTTTTTTGGATAGGCAGACCAGAAGGTTTCGAAATCAGAAACGGACATATCTTTACTGTCTTTATCTTTTAATGTCTTTAAACTGTCTTTAGAGAGCCGGGAAGCCGCGTCCTGTTTAGGATCATCGGCACTCTCAGTTCCCGTTTTAGTAACCGCAAGTCCCTGTTTTGGTAACTCGTTTCCGATTTCGGTTCCCGTTTCAGTAACTTTAGGAATTATCTTCGGTTCCTGTTTTGGTAACTCTGGGACAGGTTCTGAGTTACTGTTTCGGTAACCATCATCTGGCGGTTTGTCGCTCAAATCTGGTAGTGGTTCGGTTCCTGTTTCAGTAACTTTTTGCCGAGATAAGCGACTATTTTTTAAGTTCAAATGTATAAGTTCATGAAAGCGTTCTTTTTCCCAACCACGAACTGAGTCGATTTTCCATAAGTCATAATTTTCGTTAAACCAATACTCGGCGTCCGTTCGTGTAATCACCTTGCAGGTCTCCAGATGCTTCAGTTCAGCCCCTATGTGACCCTTGCCCACGCCACAGAGGGAGAAATCCTTCTGCATCGGGATTACTGCAACCTGTTGATTACAGCCGTAGGAAAGCCGCCAAATGAAGAACAAAATATCTTTCTGGCGCTTGGTGAAATCCCGACGAATGACCTCATCCCATATCTCGTTGGCAATGGCTACATATCCGTTCTTCCTGCGAGAGTCGGTCACCCGTCTCACCTACTCTTTCTTTATTTCAAAATTGATGCTATGATCGTCGCCGCCATGCGTCGAAACCTTAGCCCTTGGATCGTCTCGTCCAACATGACATGGCACTCTTTGCATAAATGGGCTAAATCATAAACCTCAGTACGATGTTCAAGCTGCTTGCGACCAGTTAAATGAGCACGTTCCGTTGCTCTTGCTTCGCCACATGCTTCACACACACCGCCTGAGCGCTTTTTAAGTGAAGTGTCTACCGACTTGCGAATGTCACCCATTTGGCGCTGTGTAGGCTTGATGCGCTTACTTCCGGTCTGTTGTGATTTACTATAAGGCCGATGTTCAAATGTCATGAATGGACCCCAGGATACGCGAACTTGTCCTTTTTTACGATCTTTGGTATGATAACGGCGTATGAATTGTAAAAGTGTTCAAATGGGTGACTGCGTTCGCGAGACGCGGTCATTTTTCTATACCCTGACATCTCCTGATCATGCACCGCACAACCTTCACAACAATACAGGTAACCCTTTACAATAACTTTCCTCGGATCGCAGACATGAACGTGATATTCGCAGTTCATGCAATAACCCGCGGTATACTTGTCCATCCTGAATTCTTCCATGCTTCTGGATTCTTCTTTGTCTTTCAACTTATTTGAAATCCGCTGGGCTCTCACTCTCAAATTCGCCTGCAGTTCAACATCCGTAGTTTCAAGGATTTGACTGTAAATCGTCCGAAGTTCTTCCCTCATACCACGATGTTTTGTTTTAGAATGGGTCATAGCTTCCCCTCCTTATCTTGTAAATCCGTGTACACATCGTCCAACGCTTGAACATACTCAAACTTCTGATTGTCGGGAAGATCGGTACTCATGACTGCATGTGCGATAATAGTGTAGGACTCTTCACGTACAAAACCGTGATAATCCAGTTCTTTAACCATGCGTTCCTTGTAGTCCTGGATAACATCCGGAGCAAGAGCGGGAGCCGCCTTCGCTCCGGCTTTATACGCCGCTTGTAGCAAACCCCAAACCACAGTCTGAGTATCCCGCTCCCATCCGTTCATCCATTCTATTTTTTGACGTTCTTCATGAGTAAGGGGACGGCTGAGTAAACTTTCAATCTCAGATGGATTCATGAGAAATCCGCTCCTGGTATTCTTTGTTTGCCGCTCCAAGCAGCTTCTGCAATTTACTTAATTGATCGTGACGAACAAACCACACTGCAACGCTAGCGGCATTGCTCCGATCATAGGACTCTTCCAGGGCATTGCGTTTGGATTCACGTGATGATTCCCCGATTGCATCGCAAGCGTCCAACATGGTTTCGAAATTCAGCGTTCGAATATATTGGATCAGGGCTGATTCTTGATCAGACAGCTTCATGGATTTTCGCTCCTTTGGTTTGTTTTTGGATGTTACGTACAATAATGGCGTGTTGAAGGGGGTTACCGAACCAGAGTCGAGCCAGTTCAGGAAGGGTCATGAACTCACCTTACCAACGTAACCCACCGTCAGTACTTGATTCCCGTCTCCCAGCACCTTCACACTCTTGATGACTCTTCCTTCACGGATCAGGTTCGTTAAGAACTGGAAAGCATCCTCGAAGTCATCAGAGGTAACTTCCATATGAATGATTTTGTCATCAGAATCTGAATCGTAGTCCAGTGCTGCATTCAATGCAGATCGTTTCATACCAGTAGTGTTGAACCAAGCTGAATGATTTTCTGATGTGATGCAAATATCAATTTGACTGCCTGATACTGTGTAAGAAAACTGATGTTCCTTCAATCCAAATGCAAACTCCGCTTCTCCAAGACTCACAATTAATGATTGATCCTCGGGGGCGCTATCAAGGATGCGATCGACCTTCACTGGCTGATAAGCGATTCCGAGCAACGGATCTGCTTGCCCTCCTTTAAATTCCAAGCCACACAATACGTTATGTGCTTGCATTACATTGAACAGGTGAAAAGCGAATGCAGGGGTTGTAGGTAATAACGCTGACATATGAACTCTCCTTTAACTTTGAATTAATAATGTTGAGCAACATCGTCATAAAATTCCTTATATTCACTTTTCATCTGGTTGATAATTAGCATTAAGCTGATCTCGTTTCCACTTATCTAAGGCGTTGGAACTGAACAACAACTTTGATCGCTTGCTGCCTTTACTACCTATTTTCATATGCGGTAATAAGTTTTCTGCGCACATCCGATAAAGGGTGACTCGTGAAATATTAATGTATGCAGCAGCTTCATCCGCTTCCAATGTTGCATCTTCTGATTCTTTAAATTGTTCGCTACCCACTACCTTAATGACTTCGGGCAAAATTATTTGAGCTACTCGCTTCGCCAGATCATTAAGGAAATTATCAGAAGCATTACTATCAATCATATTCCACCTCCAAATGATAATTAAATTATCAATAATAGTAAAAAAAATGCATAACAAACAAAATATTTGACGATAATATACTTATCAATTATAATCGTAATAGATAATATTTTTATCGCTTTTGGGATGCTAAGTAACTTTGATTTTGTCAAAGTAATCTGGGAATAATTCTTTTTCGGTTTTGCCAAAGTGTTGTGCAATGCGGAACATCAAATCTCTACCAGGAGTGAAAGTTCCGTTTTCAATCATTCTAACGTAGACAGTTGAAATTTTTAATTCAGAAGCAACTAAAGCTTGAGAGCCGATTTGTTCGCGACATTGCCTAAACAGTAGACGTTTAGCAGCCATCAATTGGTGCACCTCCTTTATGTACTTCTGATTATATTTGATAATTTAATTATCGTCAACATATTTAGATAATATTTTTATCAAAACTTTCAGGGGGTTGTCAGATCATTATGAAAATCGGAGACAAATTAACTCAATTAAGAAACAAAAAAACATACACCCAAGATCAAATGGCAGAATTATTAGACATTAAAAGAGCACGTTATAATGCATGGGAGAACAATATATCCAAACCAGATATCGAAATGATAGCTAAACTGGCAGCAATCCATAACGTTTCTGTAGATTCTCTTTTAGGAGTAGAGCAGAATGCAGATGGAAAAATCATCCCTCCTTGGGCAACTTCTAAAGACAAGCGGGATTTCAAGAGAATGTTAGAAGAGGATGAAGAAGTCATGTTTGATGGGGTTCCAATTGCGGATGAAGACAAAGAAAAAATAATTAGAGTAATGGAAGCGATGTTCTGGGATGCCAAGAAGAAAAATAAAAGAAAACCAATAGATGACTAACACGGGGGAAATATTATGCGTGACATTGTGGATAAACTCACATCTAAATACAAAACTAATTGCCCTTACGAACTTGCAGCTCATCTGAATATCAATGTCATGTTCGCTGATTTAGGCAAAGGTACTCGTGGTTTCTATTATAAAAAACTAAAGCGAAAGTATATCTGTATACATAAGGACTTGCCAGATGAATGGAAACGCTTTGTCTGCGCACATGAATTGGCACATGAGAGATTGCACAAAGGAATAGGGAGATTTTTTGTTGATGAAAAGTCATTCTATCTACCTGGTAAATTCGAGCGGCAGGCGAATAGTTTCGCTATAATCCTACTGCTTGGAGATAACAAGATTTCAAGCGGAGAAACCGTAGAAAAATTTTTCCTAAGAAATAAAATTCCGCTTGAAATGCATCACTTTTTCACTCCAGTAATGTCTTTTTATACACAAAAATAGAACATACGTTCTTATATGAGGTGATTTTTTTGGGATATGTAGAAAAAAGAGGTAAAAACACTTGGAGAATGGTTGTGGTTACTGGCTATGAAGCTGACGGGGTTACTCAAATAAGAGAACGCGATAAGATCACAATTGACGATCCTGACATACTTAAATCCCCAAAAAAAACAAAAGAGTATCTTCAAGACGCTCTTAGAAACTTTACCAACAAAGTACTTGCTTCCAATTATGTAAAACCCGAAAAGTTAACATTTAACGATTTTGTTTTCAAGGACTGGTACAACAATTACGCGAGAGATGAACTTTCTCCAGCAACATTGGAAGTTTACCAAACACATTTAGATTCCAGGTTAATCCCCCGTTTTGGTCACATGCAGCTAGGAGAAATAAAATCAATGCATATCCTAAATTTCCTTAAAGATTTGGAACAACCCGGAGCAAGACTTGATGGGAAATCCGATGGCTTAGATGCTGGAACGATCGGCTATATTTATAGAGTATTGAAAAACATTTTGAGTCGTGCGAAGGAATGGAATTACATTGAAACCAATCCCATGGAAGGAGTCAAGAAACCTAAAGATAAAAATGCAAGAGCAAAGCAACTAATGAAATTAGAGAATCCACAATATTACGAAGAAAAGGAAGCGCAACTGGTAGTAGACGCTCTTTACAAAGAATCAAGAAAATGGAGGCTACTTATCCTTGGTTCCATGTTTGGAGGATGGCGAAGAGGTGAGTTAATTGCCTTAGAGTGGCCGAATGTAAACTTTGAAGAAGGAACTTTAACGGTAAACAACAATATTCCTTTATCTAAAAATGGAAAAGCAATAGAAAAAAGCCCCAAATCTATATCATCACATAGAAATGTAGATTTCCCAGAATGGTATATGAAAGAATTAGAAGACTACTATGATGAATGGATTCGCGAACGAAAGCGCCTTGGAACAAAATGGCTTGGAGGGGATCGACAGTATGTTTTTCATAATGGCGAAGGAAATCCTTATTACTATCAACATCCGTCAAAATGGTGGAGAAGATTTTGCACCCGGCACGAAATACGATATATAAAATTTCACGGGCTTAGACACAGCTCGGGCACGTTATTGCTTGAAGATGAATCTGAAAATAATTTTGATTCAATTTTAAAAGTGATTCAGGAACGTTTGGGGCATTCCCGTTTATCAACCTCTGCTGATATATATGTCCATGCTACAAAAAAAATAAAAAAGAGGTCAGCTAATAAGTTCGATAAGTTTTCTCGAAATCCAAAAGAAGAAAACTAACGACTTAAAAATCCTCCCCCATTTCTCCCCCAAATCGCAAAATTTGGAGCTTTACACCTTGACTGTCTAAACGCTCAAACCCTTGGCACACAAGGGTTTTTTCTGTATGATCTGTAGTGGGCTCGAACCACTGACCCCTACCCTGTCAAGATAGTGCTCTCCCAGCTGAGCTAACAGATCATGATATCTAATTGTTTTCCAATCAAGTAACAGTATCATACCAAGTAACCGTGTTCATTGTCAATCGTTTTATTGGTAATATTTTATCCGTATTGGGCACAATAAAGGAATGATTACCATTTCGATGACGAGGTGACTTCCATATGAGAAACAAGAAAGAACGCAAGCTACATTTATATATAACAGCCAAAAATTTAATCTGTCTACTTGTGCTTGTCATACTAATCAGCGCTGCTGCAGGTTGCAGTTTAGAGCGGGATGAACATACGGTACAGTTCCAACAGTTAAAGGAGCCCAATGAAGTTGATGATGATCTGCCTGTCTGGCTGGATGTGTATTCCAAGTCTGTTGTGCATGATGTTTACTCCCCACAAGGCCATGTTGAAGTCTTACCCTGAGAAACATGATATCGCATTTCACTCGTCTTCGTCCCACTTTTTGGAGTACGCCTTCTTGGTCACATAATACAATAAAGCTATCATTCCGGCCGACATCAAAAATGTGATTGCCATCACTCCTGCCATGCCCATGGTTCGCACCTCCTCTCCCAGTATGTTCCAGACTTAACTATACAGGAAAAGCATTTTTTTGTATAATTCAGACTGATAGCGTAGAGCAGAAAGAAGGAATGGAATTGGCAGCTGAGATTAGTTATGTAACGACTGAAGAACAACTCCAGAAAGCGCTGGAGATTCGCAATCATGTTTTTGTGATCGAGCAGCAGGTGCCTGCTGACATTGAGATTGATCAATATGATATCATCAGTCCTGATGTGCATCACGTACTGTTGAGTACAGATGGACAAGCTGTAGCCACAGGGCGTCTGATCTATTACACCAAGGATACTGCCAAAATGCAGCGGATCGCTGTGCTCCAATCTCATCGTGCATTCGGCTATGGTCGTGTACTTCTGTTAGCCATGGAAGAACGAGCTCGCGAATTGGGATTGGTTTACTCGATTTTGGATGCCCAATGTCAGGCGCAAAAGTTCTATGAAAAGCTCGGATATGAAGTGATCTCGGAAGAGCCTTTTTATGATGCAGACATTCTGCACGTTCGTATGCAAAAGAGCCTGTAACTATCCTTTTAGTGCAATATGAAGCCATGTTGTGCATACTTTTTTTTGTTCCGGACATGCTAAAGAGGAACCCAGATTCCTATTTGGTCAGATAAAGGAGAGTGTGACATCATGGATCAAACGACACGCGAAAGCTTCACAGCAGTACAAAAAAATGGTGACGGCGATCTGACGGCGTTTCAAACTTCATCTGGACGTGTGCTGGATTACCAACAGGCACTGGCGGAAGTCAAAGCAGGATCAATTGCAGGTGTGAACGTCTTTAAAGGCAGAGATGGTGAAATGTACATTCGTGGTGACGCAGACGGCGACCCGACCAATAACCTTGATCAACTTCCAATTTTCTAAAATAGATGCTTGCTGCTTAACAAGGCGCCAATCCGGATTTCCGGGTTGGCGTTTTTACGTTCTAATATTCGGTAAAATATTTCACGGCATCGCCAGCAGGCTGGCTTTTGCGAATGGGTTGTGGTTCCTGCTCCCATGCCTGAAGAATTAATATGCCTTCCAGTGTAGACTTGTTCTCCCACACAATATGTTGCCTGCGCTCAAGCTCCAGCAATGACTCGTGAATGAACGCCTTGCTTCTTCCTGTCTTATTCTCCAGCTCATCCATTCGAGGCACTCGGCGACGCTGCCCTGCATAATTAACAATAATACGCAAAATTTTGCGCTCAAAATCATTCAGCATATTTCTTCCTTCCCTTCCTTATGGAGAACGGGACGCCATGCCAGAATACCTTGTTCCAGAAATGTTCGGGGGGCCCCTTCTTTTCCTGCGGATGCTCTAATCATCCCTCCTCGTACACTGTTGATTCGAATCTGCCGCTGTGTAATATGCCCTGCACGATCCATGTAGACGAGTTCCACCATCTGACCAATATATTTTCCTAGCATAATCATCCCTCCAATAAGAACATGTGTTTGTTTTATTATTATATGCGAACATAAGTTCTTTATTCAACAACTAAAAAAAGGATTTTTTGAAATTAAAAAAACCAGACTCCCTCCTTTTTATAGGGAAGTCTGGTTCTTATTCAGCTTGCTAAGCAAGCAATCAATCTATAAACCTTTCGTGCTACTGTTATATGGCCTCATTTTCGATCTGATTCCGTGAATTGTACTTTTTTCAGCTGCTGGGTAGACGGATTAAAATCAACATTCACATATACAGCAAATTGTTTGCCCTCTTTATTACGTACCCATAACTTGAACTGTTCACGGGATTGGTCTGCTGTGAGCGAGGTGCGGCCGATATGCTTGTAATCCAAAATGTCCACATTGTACTTGGTTTGCGTTTCCTTCACTGCAATGATTCCCCACTTCGCATAATCAGGGATCGCGGTTGCTGAACTTGTTGTTAGTCCACTTAAACTTAGTACCACCGTGATCAGTGCAACAATGAGCATTCTCATATCATTCACTCCTTGGGCAACGTTTACGTTAGCCTGCCCTGTAGAAGTTTATTTTACACCAGTAAACGAAGGATAACCGTAACCGGTTGCTGGAGCGTTTGAACTGTACTTACCGCCATCTTATACCGTTCGATTGGAGAACTGAAGCTTATCCCCCAGTCACCCTCCAATAACAGATTTCGCGGTGGTGGATCTTCCGGCTTTTCCAAACCGTACTTTTCTGCAATTGCATCTCGTGTTTGTTGATCCAACTCAATCGGAGCATCTGCATATGCCGTGACATCACGACATCCCAAAACTGCAAATAATAGAACACTCCATCCCACCATAAACCAACGTTTGTGCATTTCTCCTGTTTCTCCTTCATTTAAATAACATCATCACAACCAGATATACTTCATTCGTCCTGATTGTACATAAATAACATGAGATTGGAAATAACAAATGTAGACTCCATAGTATACGTCTAAAGCCTCATTTGCATAATTATGGGTTTAGCAAAGTGGATATACGTGTAATAGGCCTTGACGGCATCACTTCATTATTCTGAATTCTGAACAATCATTTTGAGGAGGTTACACCCGAATGTTCAAACGTATGGATGAAATCGCAATTGAAATCCCCAATGTCGAGAAACCAGACCCGAATGCAGCGGCAGCGATCCAAGAATTGCTGGGTGGTAAATTCGGAGAGATGTCAACGTTGAACAACTACCTCTATCAATCGTTTAATTTTCGCTCCAAGGAAAAATTGAAACCCTTCTACGACCTGGTGATGAGTATCACCGCCGAAGAATTGGGGCATGTGGAGCTTGTGTCTCATGGCATTAACAAATGCCTCAGAGGTTCCACCGAGTACAAAGAGCCTGATGATACACCGCTTGGTTCCGTGAAGGATGCTCGTCTGTCCTATCATTTCCTGGCTGGTGCACAGGGAGCCATGCCTTTCGACTCCATGGGCAATCCATGGACAGGCGCACATGTCTTCAACAGTGGCAATCTGGTCGAAGATCTGCTGCATAACTTTTTCCTCGAATGCGGAGCACGTACTCATAAGATGAAAGTTTACGAAATGACCGATCACCCTGCAGCCCGGGCGGTAGTTGGTTACCTACTGGTACGCGGCGGTGTGCATGTGGTTGCTTATGCCAAGGCGCTTGAGATTGCAACCGGAGTAAATGTAACCAAATTGGTGCCGGTTCCATCCCTGAGTAATAAATCCTTTAACGAAGCGTGGAAATACGAAGAAAAAGGCCTGCACACCAAGCTGTACACTTATAGTGATAAAGACTTTACTGCGATCAGTCAGATCTGGAAAGGGACACACCCCGAAGATGGACAACCGCTGGAAGTCATTCAAGGCGTACCTGAAGGGTTCCCGATCCCCGAAGCTCCTGCGGTGGAAGAAGAATTCGCACCAGGCATTTCTCACGAAGACTTCCAAGAAATTGCACGTCGTCTGAAGATGGCGGGGAATATTGCGGATTAAGGTAGCGTTATGTAGTGGATGTATTAGTTGTTGTTGATATGGCATGAAAAATAGATAAAGCCCTCGGATTTTGCTGCTTTGGTGGCAGGATCGAGGGCTTGTTTTTGTATGTGCATATTTGAAGTAAAACTTAACTCATGTTCACTCAGAAGCCTATGAAGTCGCCAGAACTGACTCTTCACGTCGACTCATCACTTCAATCAGCATGTTAGCTCCCAACCTAAACCCCTGAACAAATGCAGCTTCGCTATGCATACCATCACATTGACCACACAAGTCAAACAACTGTTCAAGCTCACGGAATTCTTCCTCGCTCAATCGATTCTTCCATTGTTCTGTCATAACTGCAATTTGTCGACCCAACATTTGATATTCAGGATGAGTTGGCATCATCGTCTCATCCGGGCGAAGTCGTCCACTATAAAGTGCTTCCAAAATCGAATTCATGTGCATCCTCCTAGGAATGTAATCGCATCGACTTGAATGAGCCTTCTGCACATGGTAGGATATTTATGCAGTCAGCTCATTCTCATAGTGATTGCGGGATAGGAAGTAGCGGTGTTCTTCTCGGGACTCACGCTGCTTCCTTTTTTTATTTTTGGAGCTCGTCGTAGATCTTCTCAATCCCTTTACGAATAACATCCGAGCGAGTGGTGTTCAGCTTTTCGGTGCAAGCATCAAGCTTACTCAGAATGGCCTGATCGGCACGTACTCGAATTAATTCACTTTTGGGATTGTCAGATAGTGGACGCCCCATCTTTTTGGACGACATCGCTTCACCCCACTTTTTGTGTCCATAATAAATATATTATTGTAGCAACAAAAAGTCAATTCATTTGTAAAACATACGTTCGTTTTTTTGTGGTTTCCAAATTAAACACAAGTGGATCTCAGTTCAACTCAGAAAAATATTACTCAAGTTATATGTTTGACAAAAAAACACCCCTGAAAGGCGTTAAGCCGTTCAAGGTTGTTAAGGGCTGCTCTTCAGTATGAACTTTCCTGAATCACTGAACTGCTTGTTATTGTATTTTATTCAGTAGCGGCACTATAACCTCATCCAATTCCTCAAGCATCTCATCTTCCGTAGGATTTTTTAATAATCTTTCTAATCTTCGTTCAACAAAACCAAATACTTAGAAGGCTATCTACTAATTAGTCGCGTCAGCATAAAATATTCCCACTGTGGATCTTTTGTTTTAAAAACATTTTTTATATGAGGAATTAGTTCTTCTCCAAATCTCAAAAGTAAATCTTCGACGGATTTAGAAATGGGCCAATTTCCATCTTGTAACCACTCCATAAGTTCGGGAATGATCTCCTTAAATTCTGCATCACTACATTTACTTAACTTACGCACCGCTTCAAAATCATGCTTGTCTCGGGGAAGCCATTCCCTAATATCCATACAGATTTCCTCTCTTCTACTTCTAACTCCATAAATGAATTCCATCATTCTTACTTTTGCTCCCCCACTGGCTCTACATCATCTACTTGCACATTAATCTCATTCTCACTATCTGTCGTTGACATCGCATCTCGTATCCGAATGGTCCATGTATTTGAATCCTCATCGAAATTGACATCCTTGATCACGGGAATACGAACTTTCTCTCCATCTGATGAATAGAGCCCACCCCGAACCGCGTCAGCCTCACTCATGTAAGCACCATCTGGAGTGGCCGGACAAGATACAGCAATCGTTTCTGCTTTCGCCTGCCCAGGGTAAGGCTGGTTTTCCGGACCACCATCCGTCCAGATCTCAACGTATGAGCCGATCTGTGGATCAGGCGCATTGGAGAACCATTTTGCCGGATAATACCGATCTGCTCCCCCATTGGCACTTAAATCTTCATATACAGGATCAACAACAAGGATGGAATCATCTTTGCGGTCAACCACATAACCAGTGAAGCCTTTTTCTCTCTGTGCATCCGCTTGAACATGCGTCTCACATTCGTTTTGCCCGGTACATCCTGTAAGACATAATATCAAGACCGAGAACGATATGAGCACTATACGAACATTGAACATGTGTATATCCCCTCTATTCACTGCCTCTTTCTAACTCTGACGTTTCACATATGATAAAGGTTTCCAATAAATGTAATTCAACAACTGTGCTGGCTACATCAATTACTCTACTCTATTCCTCTTGTACCAGTACCTAACCCATATAATCAATGCCACACATAACAAAAGCGCACATAATCCCCAGGTAAAAAACAAAGCCAGTCCCAACCCGATGTTGGCCCCAATATAGCCCCCGCGTAGCTCCGTATATAACGCAAACCCCAAAGGCACGCTGCCTACAACAAAAAGTCCGATCAGCCATCCGCCCCAACGTTTATAAACCAATTCCCCGCCATCTTCGGAGTTCTTCTGGATGCCTTGAGCCAGGATAATCAGCGATAAAATCAATATTAGCCAAGTTATGAAAATGTATAGCATATCGATGTTCCCCTCCCTAAGCATGAACCTTAACGATAAAAGCAGCATGCAAATTTGGTACCCTTTTAATGAATATTACCACCAACCCAACTTAAGCAAACCAGTACAAAAGGATAGCAACATTTATACGTTTTCCGGCTCACAAAGCAGACATTCTGGTACATGCCAAACGCAAACGCATTATTTTCACAGACCTTGCCAACAGGAGCAGTATGGACAGATTAAAAAGCAAAATAACGCCTCGGTTCTTACTCCTGTAGAGTAGTAGACGAAGGGCGTTATTTTCATCATTATTTAGTTGTTACAAAACACACCGTGTTACGTTCAGGCACCAAACTGTGCATAATGCAGGCGGCTGTAAACTCCACCCGCTGCAAGCAACTCCTCATGTCTGCCCTGCTCCGTAATTCCCTGCTCGGCAACAACAATAATGCGATCCGCATTTTTGATGGTAGCCAATCTGTGGGCAATGACCAGGGTAGTCCGTCCTTCAGACAATTCAGCAAGCGATTGCTGGATTGCAGCTTCGGTTTCCGTGTCGAGTGCAGATGTGGCTTCGTCCAAAATGAGAATCGGTGGATTCTTCAGGAACATGCGAGCAATCGACAAACGTTGTTTTTGTCCACCGGACAACTTCACGCCGCGTTCACCAATTAACGTATCCAGCCCTTCCGGCATGGATAGTATCAGTGTTTCCATCTGTGCACGGCGAGCGGCCATCCAGATTTCGTCTTCGGATGCATTCAGCTTGCCGTAGGCAATGTTCTCCCGGATACTCCCATCGAACAGGAACACATCCTGCTGAACAATCCCGATCTGGCTGCGCAATGAATCCAGCGTCATGTCCTGAATCTCCTGACCATCGATCGTGATGCGACCTTCCAGCACATCATAGAAACGAGGCAGCAGACTGCACAACGTTGTTTTCCCTGCACCAGATGGTCCAACCAGGGCCACCGTTTCACCAGCCTGGATATTCAGATCGATTCCTTTCAGAACAGGCTCCTGATCCGAATAACCAAACGTCACTTGCTCATAACGGATATCTCCACGCAGGTGGGATACCTTAACGGCACTCGGGCGGTCTTCAACATCCGGCTCCATATCGAGCAGTTCCGTATAACGTTTGAAACCCGCAATCCCTTTGGGATACGTCTCAATCACGGAGTTAATCTTCTGGATCGGCGTGAGGAATACATTGGACAGCATAATAAATGCAATAAATTGACCATAGCTCATGCTGCCTTGAATGACAAACCATGTGCCGCATACGAGTACAAAGAGGGAAACCAGCTTCATCAGCATGTAACTGACGGAAGAGTTCCAGGCCATAATTTTGTACGCAATCAGCTTCGTTTGGCGGAAACGACTGTTGTTTACAGCGAATTGAGCTTTTTCATGTTCTTCATTGGCAAAAGCCTGAACAACGCGGATACCACTTACATTGTTTTCTACACGTGCATTGAAGTCCGCAATATCCCCGAACATTCGGCTAAAGGCCTTGGACATCTTGCTGCCAAAATACAGGGAAAGATAAATAATGAGCGGTACGATGATAAATGTTAACACGGCCAGATTTCCATTAATGCTCATCATAATGCTGAATGCACCAATCAAGGTCATCACCGCAATAAAGGCATCCTCCGGACCATGGTGGGCAATCTCCCCGATATCCATCAGATCATTGGTCATGCGGGAGACCAGGTGCCCAGTTTTGGTATTGTCAAAGAAACGGAACGACAGCTTCTGTACATGATTGAAGAGCGCCTTACGCATATCGGTCTCGATGTTAATCCCAAGTTTATGTCCCCAATAGGTCACCACAAAGTTAAGGAACGAGCTTAACAGATAGATCGCGAGCAGTGCAAGACACGCCCATAAAATCCAGTCCCAGCGGCCCCCTGGCAACAGGTCATCCACGACTCGATTGACTGCCAGCGGGAAGGCCAGCTCCAGCAGAGCTACGAAAATCGCGCAGCTAAAGTCCAGAATGAACAGCTTTTTGTACGGCCTGTAATAGGCAAAGAAACGGCGAAGCATGGGCTGAAGCCCTCCTTATAGCAACCATACCACATGATTGCTTTCTATTTCGTTTTGCTCAAGAGATACAGGAAGTATGGGGCTCCAATGATGGCAACCAGAATCCCTGCCGGAATCTCAGAAGGCTGTAAAATGACACGCCCGAGCGTATCTGCAACAAGCACAAGCAATGAACCGACCAATGCGGATGCAGGCAAAAGGAACTGATGCTTCGGCCCCACGAGACGACGGGCCAGATGTGGACCGATCAGACCCACAAAACCAATTCCGCCACTGACGGATACGCAAGATCCGGCCAGTCCCACGGCAGCAGCGAGCAGGATCAGTCTTTCACGCTCAACCGGAGCGCCAAGACCGCTCGCTGTTTGATCCCCAAGGTTCAGTACATTGAGCACACGGGCCTTGTACAGGACAAGCGGTACCAGCACCAGGAGAAATGGCAGTAACGCCTTAACGAATTTCCAATTCGAACCCCAGATGCTTCCTGCCATCCAGGTCGCCACAAATTGATACTTCTCCGGGCTCAGCCGAAGAGTAAGCACGATCATGGCAGAGCTAATCCCTGCTGCTACACCAATCCCTGTAAGCAGCATGCGCGTAGGCATGAGACCTTCTCCCTTTTTGTAAGAGAGCACATAAATCAGGAAGGCAGCAAAGGTTGCCCCAATAAGGGCCAGGATCGGCAGTAAAAATACGGGAGCAGCCGTCGTTGTCGGGAAAAAGGAAACGAACAGCATAACAACCAATCCGGCTCCAGCGTTGATGCCGAGAATCCCTGGATCAGCCAGAGGATTTCGGGACACTCCCTGCAAAATACAGCCGGACAGAGCAAGTCCCGCACCGACCAAAACCGAAATGACGATACGCGGCAAACGGAATTCAAACAGGATGAGTTCCTGCTTAGCCGTCCCACCACCAAACAAGGTACGCATGACCTCAAGTGGAGAAAGCCGAGTGAAGCCTGTATTCATACTGATAATAAAAGCTGTAATAATCAACGCACCAAGCACAATCAAGACAATGGTGCTTTTTGTTCTCTTTTTGCGTTCCGCTCCAACCAGAGTTGAGGATTCCATCGTTACAGCGTCCTCCTTTCTTTACGCGCCAGATAGAGGAAGAAAGGTACCCCAATCAGGGCAACCAGGGCGCCAATCGGCGTCTCGTATGGCGGGTTAATCATACGTGCAGCCAGATCCGCGAACACAAGCAGCAGACTGCCCATCACTGCGGAACATGGAATAATCCAGCGATAATCGACCCCAACCAATTTACGAGTCAGATGGGGAATGATGAGTCCTACAAAACCAACCGCACCAACCACGGATACGGCTGTACCTGCGAGAATCAGTACGACAACCAGACCAACCAGCTTGATCAGGCCAGTACGTTGACCCAATCCAACGGCGATGTCTTCTCCCAAGCTAAGCAGCGTGATGGAACGAGAGATAATAATCCCTGCAATAAGCGCAGCCAAAACCCATGGGAACATGACTTCCAACTGGGACCACTTCGTCCCGGCCACACCGCCCGCTGTCCAGAATGCGAGGTCTTGTCCAATTTTGAAATATAACGCAATCCCTTCACTCAGCGCGGACAACATGGCAGATACTGCCGCTCCCGCGAGAACGAGCCGGAGAGGTGTAAGTCCAGATTTGGACGCAGCACCGAAACCATAGACTAGCAATACCCCAAGTCCTGCCCCGACGAAGGAGTACAAAATGATATACATATATGGCATGCCCGGGAAGAAGGCAAAGCAGATAGCGAGCGCAAATCCTGCGCCAGCATTCAATCCGAGCAACCCCGAATCTGCCAGCGGGTTACGGGTCATCCCCTGCATAATCGCACCAGCTACAGCGAAGCAGGCACCAACCATCGCTCCGCCCAGAATACGCGGTAACCGAATCTCCCATATGATCTGATGCGGAGTCAGATCAGGATTGAAGTTGAAAATCGCCTGCCATACAACGCCCAGCTTGATATCTGCGGCACCAAACGAAATGGACAACGCCATCCCCAGCGCGAGCAGCAGAATCCCCCCGGTCAGGATCAATGTGGCAGCCCAGGGACGAGTGTGTATTTTGGCTGTCGGTGATTCCGCAGGCTGATTTTCCGATGAAACTTTCGAGCTCATATGTCTCCACCCTTGTTATGAGTGGTGTAGACAGATCCTATGTACATAACAATCACCTCTCTATTAATACAAAACTGATAATGATATTGATTCTCATTCCCATAGATCATTGTATGTCAACGAACTGTCTCTGGCAATGGACAAATGGGACAAGTTTATTGCATAAATGAATTTTTGTACGTAAAAAGGGCTGCACGAAGCATCGTAGCTCGGAATACAGCACCTTGATTTACGATCTACCACGCAAAAAAGGAACTGCAAACGAGTTATTCGTCGGCAATTCCCACTTTATTTTGGACTAACTTCACTTGTATTGGTGTAATTCTTAACGAGCCTGTACCGCAGTCAGTGCTGCCAGAACATCAGGCACATCGGTAATAATCGCTTGCACGCCCATGTCAATCAGTTCCTGCATTTCGGCAGGATCATTTACTGTGAACGGATGTGTTGCAATTCCCTGAGCCAGCGCAGCAATAACTTCTTCACGTGTTACAGCCAGCTTGTAGGGATGCAGCGCAGAGGCTTCCAGTCTGGCAGCATAATCATATGGGCGGTAGAGCTTTTCCATATATAGAAGTGCTGTGCGAATCTCAGGGGCAAGACGTTTGCATCTTACTAATGAAGCATGATTGAAGCTGGATAAAATCACCTGCTGCTCCATGTCCCAATCCCGAATCGCTTGAATAATCTTTTCTTCCATTCCCTTATAACTAATAATACCATTTTTCAATTCCAGGTTAAGTAGAATGTTTTTGCCTCGAACCAGATCAAATAATTCATCCAAAGATGGAATACGTTCTCCAGCAAAATCAGCATGGAACCAAGCGCCTGCGTCAAGAGTACGCAATTCTTCAACCGATTTATCTTTAACCCAGCCTTCTGCTCCAGCCGTGCGGCTTAACGTCTCATCATGTATCAACACCAGTGTACCATCACTGGACAACTGTACGTCCGTTTCAATGCCAGTCGCTCCAAGTTCCAAGCTGCGTTCAAACGCAACCATCGTATTCTCGGGGCATACGGCAGATGCTCCCCTATGGGCGATATTCTCAATTCTTCTCATTCCAGCGCCTCCTGAGTGTAACATGAACTCTATGATTCTCACTATATACGCAGTTTGTCATACCTGTATTAACAGAGGGTTTAATTGTATGCTCCGTCCGTGTATAGGACATAGGATTGAAGACCTGGGGATTCACTCATTTTGCGAACTCAATCTGTAGAGCAGACATAACATAGTATCAGTCATAGATATCTGCACTCCGCTGTAAGGAGGTTGCCCATTGAAACCCCTAACGAAAAAGAAATCCGTATCTTCCAAATCTTACTCCAATCATGTTCTATTGCCCAAGACTCCTGTCAAAAACCGATCGGGCAGACCGGGCAGTAGACCACGAACTCCCCCCAAATCACGCCAAAGCATAACGCGGGCGTCCATTCGAGGCATGGCTGCATCTGACCAAACGAGCGATCAATCCTCCACTTTTGAAACACAGCATGGACTGGATCAGCTAGCATTTGTCGCTGCTATATTGGTTCTTATTGCTGCCGCCATTGGGCTATACATTGCCTGGAAAACACTTTTCCTGCCAAGCAGTACCGGTACAGTTGTAACTTTCTAGCTTCCTTCCTCAACTCTGTATCTCTTTTCCATGGAGACAGAGTTTTCTTTTTGCGGCAAACAAAAAAACCGTTCCCCTGAGACGCCAGCACCACCGACGTCTCTTTGGAAAGGCCATTTCTTCATCGGGTACTGCCACGGCGATGAAGTCACCGTCCCGGAATGGCTGATCGAATTACAGAATGAATGTACGAGAGATGATAACGAGCAGGATGAACAACACCAGAATCGCGCCTGTTGATGTCCAAGCTCCACCGCCAAAGCCGCCGTATCCGCAACCGTATCCTGTGCCTTTGATTTCGCTCATGAGTGACACTCCCCTCTTTTAAGAAAGTACACTATAGACTATGTTTGGGGAGGGAACTTGATTGGGCACACTGGAAAGTTTCCGCTGGAGCAGGTAGTTATTTATCTTGAAGCTGTGACCACTTCTGGGTCAACTGGGCCGGAATATAGGATGACATCCGGTTCAACAGCTCAGCCGGGTCCGATTCCAGGCTCCATAGACTGAGATGTGAAGTATTGGAGAACCCTTCCTGCACGCTGTGCTCAACCATTTTCATCAGCGGCTCATAATATCCGTTTACATTTATCAGACCCACAGGTTTACGATGTATGCCGATTTGGGCCCAGCAAAGAACCTCGAACAATTCTTCAAATGTTCCCATACCGCCAGGAAGCGCCACAAATCCGTCGGACAGCTCGGCCATCGTCGCCTTGCGTTCATGCATCGTTCCCACTTCAATCAGCTGCGTAAGACCTCCATGTACGACCTCTCCCCGGAACAGGCCAGTTGGCATGACGCCAATCACTTCCCCACCCTGTTCCAGAGCAGCATCGGCGACCGCACCCATTAGTCCCATACAAGAACCGCCATAGACGAGTGCGTACCCGTTATCCGCGATCTGTTTACCCAATTTAATAGCCTGCTGTGTGTAATCGGGGTGATTTCCCGGATTGGAGCCTGCAAAAACACATATACGTTTCAATGGGTTTCACTCCTTCTCATTAACTATTTCATTAGTGTATAACATGAATGTAAATACTATGTTACATCACTCCTCATACACATGTGAATAAAAAAAACCCGGCCGTTTGCAGCCGGCCGGGCTCCCATAATTCATACACATCATTTAGAAGGGGTTGTTATACTGTTTACTATAAAGGCCGAACATTAAATCCATATGATCTTTGCATGAAATGAATATTAAATATGAGTGACTTATCGTATTCCACGTCGTGAGCGTACCACAAACATATGCTTGTCCTTGCGAAGAATCCGGCCGTCTGCAAGCTCAACCTGATCATCGTCATGGCGTAAAATCGTTGTGGATAATGCTACAATTTTGGCCCGACGCCAAATCATAACCTGTGATTTGAAATAGATGGCATTTTCAAACTGTACGGCCTTTTTCATCACATATCCAACCTTATGCACCTCGGAACGCGCTTTTTTTAAGGGAAGGCTCTCTTCAGGCAGAGGCCGGATCATTGCGATATTGTCGAACGATACCTTGATCCGTTTCGGTCCGATTCGTACACAATCCGCTTCTTCATCCCACTCGACCAGCGTTCCTTTCAGTGGCTCTCGTATGCCGGTTGCACGATATACGGCTACTTTCCGTCCTACCCAATGTCGCAATGCCTTCACCCCCTGTTTGTCTAGTTATCCGGTATCGTCCAATCGATCGGTTCAATACCTTTGGAGGTCAAGAATTCATTGGCTTTGGAAAAAGGACGACTACCCAGAAAGCCACGATGCGCTGCAAGCGGACTTGGATGTGTAGACTCCAACACCAGGTGTTTATCCCGGTTAATGAATGCCCCTTTCTTCTGGGCATGACTGCCCCACAGCATAAATACCATCGGTTCTGAACGTTCATTCAATGCCCGAATGACAGCGTCTGTAAACGTCTGCCAACCCAGTCCCTGATGGGAGTTCGGCTGCCCTTCCCGTACCGTCAGAACGGCATTAAGCAACAGCACCCCCTGCTCAGCCCAATGAACCAGCGATCCGTGCTTAGGGATCGGCAGGCCCAGATCCGCGTGGAGCTCCTTATATATATTTTTCAAAGAAGGAGGAATACGTACCCCGGGTCTGACCGAAAAACTTAATCCTTGTGCCTGACCCGCTCCATGATAAGGGTCCTGACCGATAATAACAGCCTTGACCTTATGATACGGGGTCAGTTTTAGAGCCGAGAACAAATCTTCCTTGGGTGGAAAGATGGTCTGTGTTTTATACTCGGCGGCGAGTGCATAACGAATGTTGTTGAAATACTCGGCTTCAGTCTCTTCCTGAAGCACAGTGTCCCAATCATTTCCAAACATATGTAAAGGCTCCTTTCCCTCATAAATACATATCCGTGCAGTCCACATAACGAACTGCCACCTGCGAGAGCCGTATTCTACGACTCATAGACTATCCACCATTTTAACATAACCGGGGACGGCAGACCAGAAGTGTACATTAGGGTTAGGGATGCCTGTATAACTTGTATAACAAATCATTGCTCCAGACTAACCATGGGATGGCTATTGCTGTCTACAGATAATTACAATCAGACCTGAACGGGTTCGCTCTCACTTTTATTAACCAATACGGTGCTTATTCTTCTGAGCCCCTCTTCAAGAACCGAACGCGGGCAGGCCAGGTTTAGGCGGATACACCCACCTCCGTTAGCTACAAACATATGACCATCTTCAAGTAATACCCCTGCTTGTTCAGCGAAAAATAAAGGCAGATTTACATCTTTGGGGACGTATGCCCTGATATCAATCCATGCCAGATACGTAGCTTCCGGAATATGAAAGACCGCCTGCGGCAGATCACGTTTCACATATTGATCCACAAAGGCAAAATTGTCATCGAGATACGTTTTCAACTGCTTCAGCCATTCGTCGCCATGTTCGTAAGCGGCTTGAGTTGCAGCAATGCTAAGCGGATTTTTAAATCCATAATGCCGGGTTTGCCAGATCGTTCGGAGTCCTTCATTTGCAATAATCACGTTGGAAAACATCAGACCCGCCATGTTGAAGGTTTTGCTTGGAGACATACAGGTAACGATTCGATCCGTATCTGGGAACAGCTTGGCAAGAGGTGTATGCTTCCTTCCTGTACGCAGCAAATCACAGTGAATTTCATCCGAGATCACCCACACGTTATACTTGAGACAAATCTCGCCCACACGCTGTAACTCTTCTGTTGTCCATACCCGTCCAGACGGATTATGCGGATTGCAGAAAATACACAACGTGACTTGTTCATCGCTAGCTTTGGCTTCAAAATCTGCAAAGTCTATCGAATAATGTCCCTGCTCATTGATCAAATCTGAGCAAACCAGCTCAAGATGATTATGCTCCGCAGCCGATTTGAAAAAACCATAGGATGGCGTCACAATCAGCACCTTCTCATTCGGTTTGCAAATATATTCAACTAATTCATATAGAGCAGGTATGATGCCATGCGATGTCTCCAGATGCTCTTTGGGAAAAGACCAGTCGTAGTATCTGTTCATCCAGTTGGAGACAGCTTCGTAGTATGCGGGATCGAACACCTGGGAGTACCCCATAATTTTTCGGTCCAGGCGCTCCTTGACTGCTTCCCGTATTTCGGGAGGTGTGGCAAACTCCATATCTGCGATCCACATCCGTATAAATTCTTCATCCTTGAAAGGAAATTTCATATCTTCTGTTGCGTTAAAAATATATTGACGGAAACCATCCGTATTCATGGCATTAGTTCCTGTGCGATCAATTATCTCATCAAAATCATACTTCATAGCCTTCTGCGCCTCTTTCTCTCTGTTATCCATCCTGGAATGAGTTTCTGTTAGATGTATTATTTCATGGCACGGAAGCTACATCAAACGTAATACAATCTATTCAAAAGAAACAAATATATCTAAATGTTTCTTCAGAATAGGTTTTTTCACGATAAAAGTGTTATATTCTTCGTAGAGATTGATTTTCCCAACGGGTTTCACCTTTTCACATATTCTTAAGAAACTTAGCAGAAGGAGATCCGGATATGAACATCATCAACAAAGAAGTGGGCAAGAAAATCCGTAATTTTCGCAAATGGAAAGGGTTGACAGTCCAGCAGTTGGCGGATCAGATTCACAAAAGCAAAGCGACCCTGTCCAAATATGAGAGCGGCGATATAACACTTGATGTAGTCACGCTGCATCAAATTGCTGATTCATTGAACATTCAAGTAGAGCAACTGCTGTATATTGAACCTAAGCAAGCCTCTCCGCTTATGAATACGGTACCGTCCAGCTTTTTCAAAAATTCTACACGCTTTTATTCCTACTTTTATGACGGGCGCAACAATAGCCTCATCCGTTGTGTCATTGACATGATGGCACAGTCAGATGCCAATTGTTATCGAACCGTAATGTATATGAATGTGAAGAATTTTGAGAATTATCAGGAATGCGAAAATATGTATTGGGGTCACACCGAGCATTACGACACACTCACCACGCTGATTTTGAAAAATCAGGCCACACCGCTGGAAAAGCTGTACATTAACATTCTGGCGTCTTTTCAGGAATCCGAGAAAAAGTGGGGGTTAATGGCAGGTGTCTCCTTCCGTCCCTTTATGCCCATCGCCTTGAAAATGTTATTCTCTCGAACACCCTTGCCTGAGAATCAGGAGTTATATAACGAACTGAAAATTTCCAAAGAAGACCTGCGTACGTTAAAGATCTATAATATGCTCGCCGTCACTTAAACCTTTAACATAAACTTGCTCCGATTGCATTAGAGAAAGAACCCCTGCAACAAGTAAAGGGCGGCAGTTATAAGCTATTACAGCTCATAAAAGCGCCCTTTTGAATCATTTGTTTATGCATTCCTTCCAAGCCTTCAGCCTTGTTGCAACCTTCAACTCAAGCATTAGTTTTTGATCAAATCCAGCGTTTCGTCAAATAATTGCTTTTGGTCCTCAATCTTGTTTTCATTACCGATAACACAGCGTTGCTGCTGTTCCAATATGGAGGATATCAGTTCAGCAAAACCGATAATATCACTTTCCGTTGTGCTCAGCACTTCATCCCGTTCTTTCTGGAGATCGGCCTCGGTAACATTGGACAGATAACACTCCAGGGAGAATGACCCTTCGCCATGAGGTGTTCTCGGCGTATCGAGATCCTGAATGGCACCAATGATATATCTCGTCATTTCCCGCGTATCTGCTTTGAAATCCTTCAAGTATTGCGGCATCTCTTCATAAATCTTATATGTTTTTTCGAGATTCGGGTCGCGATACGATGCTACATAGCTGTCTCCATTACGTCTGAAGCCTGACATGCAGCCATATGCTCCGCCTTTGGCCCTGATATTGTTCCACAAGTAATCCAGCGATAGAATCCCCTGCAAGACACGAAGCGAGCCAGTGTATGCATACCCTTTATCGATAAAATTGCCTGTTTGAACGACGTATTGGACTTCAGATGGTGATCTGAATCCTTCTTTGTGCTGCACAGGTGTAAATGCTGCTTTTTCCTTCGCAACGTCTTGGGTGAACAGCTTCGCTTTTAAATCAGACACCTGCTCCTCCAAGCCCGCATATCCCTGATCATCCGCAGTGTAACTCACCAGCAAGTTTTCCGGTCTGAAAATAAAGCCTGTCAGCGATTGAAGGCTGGTCGACAGCTCTTCTTTTCTTGCCTCAAAGTTCGCCTGAAG
Source organism: Paenibacillus vandeheii (assembly GCF_030433635.1). Classification (NCBI taxonomy): domain Bacteria; kingdom Bacillati; phylum Bacillota; class Bacilli; order Caryophanales; family Paenibacillaceae; genus Paenibacillus; species Paenibacillus vandeheii. The sequence continues at coordinate 450,444 of NZ_JAROCD010000001.1, read as the reverse complement.
ATCCTCCAGCCACTGGTAAAAGGCGATGCCGCTAACGGCTTCCCTGAAGTTGGCAACAGCCGAGTGTTTAGAGGTAGAGCGGCCAATTCCCGCTGAGTGCCCTCCGCTGATCAGATTGCGCTGCAGGTTGCCCTTCAATTGGGCGATAATTTCGTATAAACGCTTCGAATCATCAAATTTGGATGTAAACACAATTTCTTTGATCATGTCAAAAGCAAATCCAAGCTTGTCATACAGCACTTTGGCGTTGAATTCATAGGTAGCCTTGAAATCATGGTGATCATGCGCGTTTGCATACGTACCAATGCCACTATGAATGCCCCCGGAATGAATGTGAATTTCATTCGACAATTCATTAAACGAGTAATTTTGAGTGTCGACGTAACCCAGCACACTTTTCAACAATCCAACATAGGGCAGCAAACGCCGTGGGACTTCCTTAATATCAAACAACAGGCGGAGATAACCGATCCCATTGGTATAGATGTTGTGATGCAGAACGGTTGTCCCTTCAACCTGGTTTACCGTCTGATACAGGGTGGAAGCTTTTGGTTCAATATCCTCTATCGACAACGTCGGAATCACCTGCTGTTGCTCCTTGGTTGAAGGTGCATTCTGGTACTCGGCGAGAGCCTCGGTTCTCTGAATGAGCTGCTGAATTTCTTCCTGACTCAGTCCTGCCTGAACCGATTTCAGATGTGCTTTCAGTGCTTCCTCTTTACGGGCGTTCAACCCTTTATCCGGCGTGACTGCGACAAAAGAAGTATGCGTATTGTGCAGTAAATACGTCTCAATCAACTTTTCGAAGTAACCCTCATTCATCTTCGTTCTCAGCTCGGCAAATACGTCATTCGCTTCCAAATGAGTAAATGGAGCTTCCACATCATACAGCCAGCTTTGCAATGAGGAGAAACCGTAGATTAGCCCTTTGGGCATTCTTCCATAATCCGCTTCCCGGTGATTGAACTCATAGGAATTAATGCCTGCGAGCAGCGCTTTTGGATCGAAGCCATCCTTCACAACACGTTCAAGCACCTCTTTTACAGTCCCCAGAAAATCTTCTTTGCTCGCCAGATTGCTCTTCTTCAATCCAACGGTGAACACAGGCTGATACAAGCTGTCATCATACGTGCCATATACATCCTTCGCAATGCCCTTATCCAGCAGAGCCTGCTTCAGAACCGCTCCCGGAGCGTTAAGCAGTGCGTACAGCAAAATCTGAAAAGAGATATTCAATTCCTTGTCCAGACTTGTTCCAATGACCGCATTATAGGTCAAAAAGCTGTTGTCCACTTCCGATTCGGTACTTCCGGCAGAATATGTCTTGACGGCATCCACTCTTTCTCCGAATGCAGGCTGGAGCTGAATGGCAGAATCAATCTCGATTCGATCATATTCGCTCAGATAGTTCTCATCCAGCCACTGCAACTTCTCTTCCATATCCATATCCCCGTATAAATAAATGAAGCTGTTGGACGGATGATAATATCTGGAGTGGAAATCCAGCAATCCTTGATACGTCAGATCGGGAATGGCATCGGGAAATCCGCCTGATTCACAGGAATACGTGGTATCCGGGAACAGTGAATTCAGAACTTCTCTGCGTACAATCCGTTCCGGTGAAGAAAATGCACCCTTCATTTCGTTATATACAACACCGTTATAGGTTAACTCATCTTCAGCTGAGGTCAGGTTGTAATTCCAACCCTCCTGTAGAAATATTTTTTCATTATCATAAATATTGGTGTGCAGTACCGCATCCAGATAAATATCCATCAGGTTATGGAAATCATGATCATTCCGGCTTGCAATCGGATAGATCGTTTTATCGGGATAGGTCATCGCATTCAGAAATGTATTAAGTGAACCCTTCAGCAATTCAACAAAGGAATCCTTGGCCGGAAATTTCTTGGAACCACAAAGTACGGAATGTTCCAGAATGTGAGCTACACCTGTATTGTCTTCTGGAGGAGTACGGAAACCGATACTGAACACTTTATTATCATCCTGATTAGATAAGAGTACAATTTTGGCACCGGATTTCTGATGTTCCAGGAGATACGCATCTGATTTCAACTCTTCGATTCTGCGTTCCTGCAGCACCTTATAGGGCTTAAGCTGTTTCAACATGGGTCGAGTCCTCCGTCCATAAAATTGTTTATTTTGATATGCAACCTTAAGTTCTTCAAGTTCAGAGATAAAGGTAATTTATGCCTATGGATATTATACACCATCGTTGCATGTCTTCCTAACGGGCAGCCATAGGCGTCTTCTGATATGTATTATGAACCCCACCATAAAATAATCGCTGACACGAAAAAGATTTTCATTGTAATGAAAAATCTTTTTTTGCCCTTTCAACAGACGTGAGATACAAATTCTAACCCTCAACGCCGCATAAATATGAAATTGGGAAGAGACACTACAATTACCAATATATAATCATACTGCGAGCGCTGACTCGCTTTTCCCAGGAGATGAGACAGATGAGTGGCTGGAAAAAATTCAAAAAATACGTGATCGCTGATTTGTCGGAGGGCCCCAACTCTGATCAAACCTTCTCCCTTGGACACTGGAATACTGAAAACAAAGGAGAACCGAGTCAGCCCTCATCGCAGGATGAGCACGTAGAAATGCCTCAGGCCCAACCATGGAGTAGTGATAAAAAAGCTCCTTCGCTGTCTTTGGTTATGAAAGAGAATATAGATTGGCTGAGCAAACAGTTTTCTTATCCTCAGAGCAGTGGTTTAATTTTCCACCCTGTTGCGATTGGCTCTCCGGACACTGAGGGTATGGTCATCTTTATGGAAAGTCAGGTGGATGCACGGTTGCTCTATGAGACCGTTATTCATCCTTTGTTGAGAGCGAATCTATCTATGGACCAGCCAATGAAGATCGAAACGCTGGAGAACGAAATTTTGACGAACTGCAAACAGAATGCGACCTCTTCTCTTGAACATATCGTGCAAGACATTCTAAAGGGTTCAGCTATCGTCATGGTAAACGGACTAGATGAAGCGGTAATCGTGGACGTTAAAGACGGAAATGAACGAAGCCTGGAGAATCCCAAAACGGAAAATGTAATCCTCGGTTCCCAGGTTGGATTCACGGAAAATATACAAACCAATCTGTCCTTAATCAAAAGACGTCTGCAAACGCCCGATCTGATGGTTGAATCGGGTGTGGTCGGTACGATCTCCCGCACCTCCATTTCGATCGTTTATCTGCAATCTATCGCCAATCCATCCCTTGTCAATGAAGTACGCAGACGTATCGCTAACGTTAAAATGGATTACATCGGCGACAGCGGGATGTTGGAGCAATGGATTGAGGACAGACCCAATTCCATCTATCCCGGGATGTTAAGTACAGAAAGACCGGACCGTGCTACCAGTCAAATTGTGGATGGCTATGTATGCATTCTGGTGGATAACTCTCCTTTTGCACTCATTGTGCCTAGTCAGTTCCCCTTGTTTCTGCAAACGGCCGAAGACAGCAATCTTCGCTGGCAATACAGCTCTTTTCTTCGGATAATCCGGGTGGTTGGGTTTTTCCTTTCGTTGTATTTGCCCGCATTATTTGTTGCTATTGCGAATTTCCATCAGGAGATGATACCAACTACACTTGTGCTCGCAATTGCAAGTACACGGGAATCCATTCCGCTGCCCGTCGCCGCCGAAGCCTTCCTTCTGGAAGCGATGTTCGAGCTGATTCGGGAAGCAGGTGTACGTATTCCAAGTGTGATCGGTCCGACCATAGGCATTGTCGGAGCGTTGATTTTGGGACAAGCTGCTGTTCAGGCCAACATTGTAAGTCCAATCATGGTTATTATCACGGCGGCGACGGCACTTGCCTCCTACACCATTCCCAACTATAACATGCAATTCGCAACCCGAATCCTCAGGTTTGTTTATTTGGCCTGTGCTTCGTTTATGGGGTTGATTGGCATTCTGTTGCTGTCGATGATTCTATGGACTGACTGGATTGCCACCAACCGATTCGGAGTACCCAGCTTGTCTCCAATTACACCTAAGCATCCGGGTGATAACTCCCTGCTCCGTAATCCATGGCATCACCAGACTCGCAGACCTGCTTCACTGCGCCCTCAAAAGAAAAACAAGATGGGAGAACCAGAGGCTATAACTCCACCCTCTCCTTCCGGAGAAGAAGGAGGTCCTTCGTGAAAAAAAATTATATTGGTGTGTATGAAGCGGCATCCATCGGGATCATTTTCATCATCACCAAAATCTTTTTGCCATTTCAAAGATCACTTGCCGAACTCGGGGGGACTGCGGCATGGATCATTGTTCTGATTGGGGCTGCTCTCTGTCCGCTGACATGGTGGGCAATCCGGGGGGTGCTGCAAAATGCTACTGAGGGCTCTACGCTGATCGAAGCGACGGAAGAAATCTGGGGCTCGCTGATCGGTACGTTACTGAATATCATCTATTTCTGCTTCTTTTTCATGATTACCTTCCTGGTTCTGCGTGAATTTTCGGAACTGCTCACTTCCGATATTTTGCCACGGACACCGATTAACATTATTCAAGTCTCGCTGCTAATCTCGATTGCCTTTATGGCCCATTCAGGCATTGAGGCGATTGGACGCTTATGCTGGATCGCCATCTTACTGATTGTAGGTGGTGTAGTTATTGTACTCATGGGCGGATTAATGACCCATTCGGAAGTCAATGCGCTATCTCCCTTCTGGGGAACGGGACGAGCAGAGGTGTTCAAATTCGGGATTATCAAAAGTTCATTATTTTCGGAAATGCTTGTCTTTGGATTCCTTCTGCCCCGATTGCGCAAAAAACAGGAATGGGGACAGGCCGCGTGGTGGTGCATTTTGATTTCTTCAATCATGCTATTCGGCACCACCATTGTATATCTGTTTGTTTTCCCATATCCCACAGCGATCAGGCTTAATGTTCCAATGTTTGAAGTGAGCCGTTTAATTATTTTTGGGCGATGGATTCAGCGTCTGGAGAGTCTGTTCCTTATTGCATGGCTAATTAGCGCCGTGATCAAGCTCGCCATCGGATTATATTGTGCTGCTGCGACATTATCCCAGGTTTTGAAGTTGACGAAGGTCAAGCCGCTTATTTTCCCGCTGTCTCTCCTGGTGTATGCCTTTGCCTTACTACCTACCAGTGAAATGAGAGCCGTCGCCTGGGACGGAAAGTTTCTGCGCACTTACGGGTCAATCATCTCTATAGGCCTGCCTATGATTACATGGTTGGTCGGCATAATTAAAATGAAAATGAGGAGGCGCCCAACATGACACGATTGCAGTCCATCTGCAAGTGCTCCCTCCTCCTTATCTTAATTTTTCCGCTGCTGACGGGGTGTTGGGACCGACTGGACCCGGAAAACATGGCATTCATTATGGCTGTAGGCGTCGATACCGGTCCAAGGAACGATTATATCTATACTTTTGCCGTCGCCATGCCGAAGTCAAGCAGCAGCTCAAGCAGCGAAAGCAAATCTGAATCCAAAAATATCGTCAATGTTTTTTCTCAAGAGGGTTCAAGCCTGTCTTCCGCAATGTTAACAAGTCAAAGCTATGTAGCCCGAAGGCTGACCCTCATCCATTCCAAGGCATTCATCCTGGGAGACGGCGTTGCCCGTCAGGGCGTTATGCCCATCCTTGGTGAGGTTGTGCGTAATTCAGAATTCAGGCGGACAGTCAATGTCATTACAACAAAAGGTCGGGCCGATACCTACATCCAGAATATTAAACCTATAATGGAGGATGATATTGATCTGTGGTTTGAGCTTGAGATGGACCCCCATAATACAGGAGCCATCACGCCCAAGCGTTCCCGCTTCCACGATTTTGTCCTGGATGTTGAACAACCCGGAACTGGAGGCACAACAATCCTATCAGCGGAACGTCCTGATGTAGAGAAAGGTACCCTGAAGTGGGACAAGGAAGAGTCGTCTTCATCGAACTCCAAAGGAGAGCCTCCAATCACGAGTAATACCTATGCCGGTGATCTTCCCAGAAAAGGAGAATCCCCCATTGATTTTTTTGGAAGTGCAGTATATAAGGGGCAAAAGCTGGCCGGTTATCTTACTGGGCTGGAGACCAAAACGCTCAATATTCTGCGTGGGGAGTTCGAGGAAACCGTTATGGAATTTCATGATCCAGTTGATCCGAAATACAATCTGACGATCAGTATGGATGCGCTGAAAAAAAACCCGCTTACTTTGACACGGAAAGATGACCAAATCAACATCTCCCTGTCTCCCCATATGGTTGGGGAGTTGATAGGCTCCATGTCCAAGGTAGACTACACGTTGCCCCAAAATATTAAGCTGTTAGAAGATTCGGTTCAGGAACAACTGACATCCATGGCTTCGGAACTTCTAAATAAAACACTCTATAAATGGAATGTGGATTGTATCCATATTGGAAACCGCCTCCGGGCGACTTTCCCCACACTTCAGGAGTGGTACGCTTATAAATGGCGAGAACATATCAAAGAAACGAAATACCATTTGAATATTCGTTTTCACATGAAAAGGCATGGAGATCAGGTCAGTCCTGCCGTTGAAGGAGATGAAATAACAAAATGACGGTTGTAATTGTAAAACTCTCTATATTAGGCGTGATTTCCTTGTGGGCAAGCCTCTATATTGGAAGTCTGGCTCCAAGACTCTGGAAACAAAAGAACTACAGGGGCGCAGCAGGTACAGCCATACTGGCGGGATTGACTATGATTCTGCCGGTGGCTTTTACACTGATGAGGAACAATTAAACACTCTCTCCGTTAAGAGAAATGGGTTACGATATATTTGGATGCTGTATCAAAAAAAGATCCTGTGTGATTGGGAAAATCACACAGGACCTTTTTATGTTTTGGCATACATCTCTTCATGCGACTAGCTTATTAGGATGATCAAATTGAATGTATTTTAAAGTCTTGTAATCAACAAGGCTTCGATATACAATTTAGTTAAGTTAACTAAATTAAATTAATGGAGGCTTTACATTGAAAAAAGAGAACGTTTCAAACGGAGATAAGAAAAAGAAACCATTCCTTTTTAAACTTGGAATAGCACTTTTAATCCTTTATCCTATACTATGGGCATTTGCAGCTATTGTGCCCTTTACCCCATTCCCAATTCACATAAAGACCACTGTTATTACAGCATGTATAGTAGTGGGAGAAATCTTTTTTCTGATAGGTGCTGCCTTTGTTGGCAAAGAAGTGGTGACCAAATATAAAAGTAAGCTTAACCCCAAAAATTGGAGAAGAAAAGGTGATAAACAAAAAGATGAAAAATGAAAACCTGCCTGAGGAAATTAATCAAACACTTGAAGAACTATGGCTGTTACTTGAAACAAAAGAAAGAGCTTATACGAATTTTCAATTAAATAATCAGCAATATACGTTATTAACAATAATTATTCGGCATCCATCATCCACTCCTACAGAGTTAGCAGAAAAATTGAATATTACCAAAAGTGCCATCAGCCAACAGTTGGTAAAACTTGAAATGGAAGATTATATTTATAGAAAACAACATCCTGAAGATAAGCGTACATTTTCAGTTGAATTAGGCGAAAAAGGGCTGCTTTACAAAAAAGAAATTGAAAAATTCATGCAGCAGATTTCCGAAAAATATTATGCGAGTTTAACACACGAAGAATTAACAAACTTTTTATCCGCACTTCAAAAGCTAACAAAAGTAATTGATAAACTCTAGTGATTAGGTAAATTTAACTATCGTTCGTTTATTTCCTTTAATAAAAACTCCTCTTCAGAACTTGTGGTTAGACAAGCACTGAAAAGGAGTATGATCGTCAGGGTTCTGTGTGTTGGAAAGTGATTCCCAGACATACAGAACCTTTAGCTTTTGACGAAAGCTTTATTCAAGGGTAATAAGTAAAAAAACCTTGATTTCTCAAGGTTTTCACTGTAATGCCGAGGACCGGGATCGAACCGGTACGGTAGTCACCTACCGCAGGATTTTAAGTCCTGTGCGTCTGCCAATTCCGCCACCCCGGCATATGTATGTATTGCTTCATCACTTCAGGCGACAAGAAATATCTTACCATGAAATTTATAACATTGCAACACCTTAACAACAAATAATCTAAAAAAAATGAAACAGGCACTGCCAGCGTTAGCGAGCAGTGCCTAGAAAGTTCGAGTTGCGGTCCCGAACTTTCTATAAACCATCTATATTAAGGGAGGTGTAAAATAAGAATACCTCCCCAACATTAAAGAAACCTAAAATCAGGCTTAAATTAAACTAAAAAAGAAGAATAGGGGCAATTCGGTCGGCCTCTTCCTCACTGCATTCTACAATTACCAGGATATGCCCCTGCAACAGCCAATCTTCATAGTAATTAGCATCTTCTTCCGAGACCCCTGCTTCTGTCAGGGTAAGCACCAGATCATCCGTCTCACTTCCGATCTCGTTGCCTGCAAGTTTGCGTACAGCTTTCCCAATGGACATCGTCTGATCCATCCGTTTGCCCAGACCAGCGAGTACCCCTTTGAATACCCCTAAAGCGCCATCAGTTCCTGCACCCTTCAGAGGCATAGGTAAACCCGTCTTCTCACTTACCACTTCTAAATTGACCTGTTCCTTGGCTACCGCCCCCAAATATTTATCTGCTATGCCTTCCTCTTTCAGTTTATTCAGCATCATAATGGCTTCATTCTCTGTGCGTACAAGTCCAATCAGCAATTGTGTCATTTCCGTGCCCCTCCTTTTACCCTTATATAACCCTGGTTGCTTCTTCAAAAACGGATAGAATAAAATAAGTCCTTTCACCTATGTAAAATATAATTTCTGATCTGGAAATCTATACCTAGTTCTGATAGACTAGATAATGAAGACAAATTAACCATTGAAATTATTGACATATCGAATTACTATTCCATAACCAGGAGCAATGACATATGAAAAAAGAGGTAGAAATTGCCATTCGGCGCAAACAACAGATCATCGTCCGTAATACAAGCGGTCAAACGGTAACTGGATTTCCAGAGCGTACAGCCGACGAGTCCATTCTGTCCTTACGGACAGTCCACGGAAGCCTGTGGATTCCATTCGACGAAGTAGAGCAAGTCACACGGTTGTTAAGCATCCGCTCTCATCATTTAAGTGGAATGCAGTTATCTACGGCTGATCTGTAAACAAGGAATAAGCACTTCATGTATTTATACGTGAACAAGACGTGTTTATTTCGCTCTTCATACCATAAAACCAGACGCCTAGACGTCTGGTTTTATTTTTGTCCTACATTTTATGCCTCACTTTTTCAAAGCCAGGGCATTTCTGTAACAATTACTTTCTTATTCATCGTCTGACGTTTATTTCACCACAAACTTTACTCGTGTTCCATCCGGATATGTACTTAGTTGGTTTCCCACCCATGACCCTGCACCACGATTATCTTTGGGACTAATATATTGGATATCCGCATCTGCTCCGCCTTCCGCACACATCGCCATGGGCCATTCATCCCGATCTTTCCCCTTTTTGACTGGAACACCTTTGAGGGACAAATCCCGATTACCCTCAGCCCCACCGCGATCAATGGTGCAAACATCCGAATGACCTGCCTTGATCGCCGTCTTGATATGATTGGCCGTTTCGGGATAACGCTCGGCAGGGAATGTGATGGTATGATCCACACTCCGGTCGCTTCCCCCGAATTGGGACGGTATATCCAGTGGCCATTCTCCCCCAACCCATGCATACAGGGCGACGATTAACATTGCCACTAACGTCAATATCTGCTTTTTAAATCGTTGCATGCCCTTGTTCTTTCTCCTTCTGCGCCTTTTACTCATGCTGCTTCTCCCCCATTCAACACTTGCATTATACCAGAACGCCAGTTCGCTAAACAATATATAAGCACAAAAAAACAGCCGGTATCTCCCGGCTGTTCTGCACAGACTATCCCACGTTAGGAATCGCCCGTTGTCGAAGTAAGGGTACGGTAACCTCAAACTTCGTCCCTTTTCCCTCGATACTTTCCACCGAAATTTGACCACTCATCAACTCGAGCAGCTCTTTGCAGATGGTGAGTCCAAGTCCACTCCCGCCAAATTTGCGTGCATGAGAGACGTCCGCCTGCGTGAAGGCTTCGAACAATTGATTGATTTTATGTTCCGGAATGCCAATTCCCGTGTCATGTACATTGAATACTAGGATAACGGTATCCCCTCGCCGCTCCTGTACATCCATCTGTATGTGCACTTCACCTTGTTCCGTAAATTTAATGGCGTTACTGAGCAGGTTATCCAGCACTTGCCGGAGACGCAGAGGATCACCCGTGAGTACGTCAGGAATAGTCAGATCCGCCTGACAGTGCAAGCGAATTTGTTTATTCCGCGCGGCAGGTTCATGCGTTTTAATAATCTGTTGAATCAGCTTCAACGGCTGGAATTCGATTTGCTCCACTCTCATTTTTCCTCTGCCCAGCTTGGCCATATCAAGACTATTGTTAACAATATTCAGAAGAGCTTCCCCGGACTGACGCGCAAGCTCCAGGTACTCCTTCTGCTCCTCACTGTTTTCACCCATGCTGACAAGTTCAATCATGCCCATAATCCCGTTCAGCGGCGTGCGAAGTTCATGGTTCAGCTTCCCAATGAACTCCAATTGTCCCCGACTGTTCATTTCTGTCATCGAAGCAGCCATCCGCAGCTGCTGCTCGGCATATTTCCGTTCTGATATATCATATTGAATCCCTACAAAAAACAGGCACTCCCCTGCTTCATTAAAGATGGGATCAATATTAAGTTCATTCCAGAATTTCTTGCCCTCTTTGGTATAATTCAAAATCTCTGTCTTTATGGACTGCTGCTTTTTCAACGCTTCGCGAATGTGCTGTACAGTTTCCGGGTCCGTATCCGGCCCTTGCAGGAACCGACAATTCTGTCCAATCGACTCTTCCGCACAATATCCAGTTAATTGATTAAAATATTCATTTACATATATTAGCGGAAAATCAGGCAAGGTAGCATCGACTACGGTCACGGAAGATTTAATTTTTGAGATAATAAATTCCCATTGTATAGCGAGTTGATTGTAGTTAGTCATGCTTCCTCCTTCATCTCACCAAACTTTATTGTATTTAATGAAGCTATCGATAACCCGTTGGTATGTGTTTATATAAAAACAATATAATTAATTGTAACATAGTTATTCAAGACATGTGTTCCTTGGGTAATAACTGATAAATACATTCACAAATATTCTTCATGCCATCAGGAGGGTCACTTATGAAATTTCTATTAATTGTCATTATTATTATTTTGATTGTTTTCTTCTTCACGAGACGTAAGCGTTAATTTTGAGGCGGTCATGTAAAATGAGGAAGGAAGATCGGGTATGAGAACCCTCTTTTTTATATTCATGACACTTTGTATCATCAATTTTTGCTTCCCTAAGTTTGGCTGGTACCTGCGTTATGGCTGGATTTCCCGGGGTGAAGGTGAACCCAGTAGACCGTATATGGCTATGACCAGAATGACCAGTTTGCTGATGCTGCTTATCGCTTTTTCGCTCGTTGTGGCTTGAATTATAGAAAACAGAAAGACAGCTATCCCTTGGGACAGCTGTCTTTCTGCTGCTCAATGACGGGAAAATGATAACTTTGTTTGTGGTGCGTTCACAACGATACCCGTAAAATATAATTATCGTTGTGGAAAGGACACCTTAGCATGAACATCGCATTTTATCCATTTTGGGCTGCCAAAACACTGCTCTCTCTCATTAATGTTATATATATCATGGTTATCACGACATTTATTTACGGACAGACCGGGTCTGTCCTTTACGCTGCGCTGTTTCCATTTATTCAAATGTCCGCGCGTATCGTGGCCGGATTTACTGCTCCTATGCTTGTGAACCGTTTCGCATTCTCGAGGCTGATGGTTACCATTCCTTTAGCCAAAACATTGATGATTACCGGGATCGCCATCGCATTTACTGGTCTCACTACGCATATTCCCCTTCTGCTTGTGGGAGTAGCGATTCTGTCGTTTCTGGACGGATGGGAAGCTCCAATGTTAAACATGTTAACTCCCCGATTGGTTCAAGGAGAAGATCTGGTGAAGGCGAACAGTTTTCTCTCCTTCTCCACTCAGACCGTGACAATTATCGGATATGCGATGACCGGATTCATCGTTATGCACTGGGGTGCTGCACAAACATTTTGGGCGGCTACAGCCTTATCCTGGGCTGTCCTGATGCTGATGATTACGATCAGCTCACTTACCCGCAATATTCAGGAAAAAGTCGAAAATGCCACTTCCAGATGGGATGTGTTAAGGGAAGGTTGGCTTATCCTTTGGAAAAATCGGTCGTTGCGCCTGATTACGTTCATGGATCTGGTTGAAGGTGCTGCTGGCTCCATATGGGTCGGCGCTATCACGCTTGCTTTTGTGAAAGAAGCTTTGGGCCAAGAAGAAGGTTGGTGGGGACTTATCAACTCCAGCTACTCTGCAGGCACCATTCTCGGGGGAATTTTGGCTATCGCGCTGGCCACTCGCATACAGAAGCACCTGATCTCCAGTATGACAATAGGTTCGCTTCTCATCAGCTTGCTGACCATTGCATACGGTTTAAACAGCCTTCCCTGGCTTGCCCTGGTATTGTGTGTGCTTATGGGTCCCGCTTATCAGATCCGCGATGTTGCTCAGCAAACGGCTTTTCAGAGCAGTGTACCTGTCGAATTCCTGTCCAAGGTATACGCTGCACATGGTATTGTTCTCTCAGCTGCCATGAGCATATCTACGGTAATCTTCGGTCTGATTGCTGATCAAATGGGGGTTCGGCTGGTGTATTGGATTGGCGGTGGTTTATTCATCGTATCCTCCCTTTGCGCTTTCCAGTTGCATCGAATCAAAGAAAAGTAGGGATAGGAAACTGCTACGTTATAAGATTAAGTTAAAAATAAAAGACGAGCACAATCTGCTCGTCTCCACTGCTTCCGAACATGATCGGAGCAGCCCTTTTATTCTCAATCCAATCGGTAATCTGTCAACGGCTTGCCTTGTTTATAATACAGCGCTGGTGACAGTATATTGAAGAAAATATGCACATCAGGCAAATCCGCTTCTTCCAAAATAGCCTGCATTGAGGAAGCAATCCGATTATGAATCTCCTGATCACGTTGGAACATAAGAATCTCTACTGAAGCCGGGGAAGGAGTAAGAGCTTGTACGTCATGACGTTCTGCTTTCATTCTCTCCCGCGGAATATTGGTAATCAACGCAAATTGCTCCGTGATGCGGGGTACAACTTCCTCCAGTTGGGGTCCTGTGAATCCTTTAAAACGAATAAACGGCATTGCTATCCCTTCAATCTCTATTAATAGTCTCTTATGTGATTTTAAGCACATTGTTTTCGGTTGTCAAATCTCTTTCATCATATCACTCTTTCATAGAAACGCAGAAAAGCCCCGCTGAAGTCTCAGCGGAGCGTACACGTAACCCGGTCCTCACCTTGTCTGTTCTGGCTTACAGCCAGAAAGATTTAGTGATGATGACGAGCAGGATGAAGAGTACCAGAATTGCGGCAGTGGAAGTACAAATACCGTTTCCTACTCCTCCAACATTATTACAACCATATCCAACTTCACTCATTTGATTGGCCTCCTTTGAATTTCAAGGTATGCCATAACATATGTCGATTCTAACATCAATGACCGGGCTATTCGGAAAGCTTACGGCCCAATCATTGCGTATTCTGTCAGTTGAATTATGCCGAAGGAACGACTTGAATATTTACATTATTTCCTGATGTTCCATGACAGCGGTCTGCTGTATTCTGCTTGTCCAGGGTAATCAAACGAGTACGTGGATCGTTTCTGGATGCCAAGACCACTTGCCCATCGGGGGCAATACAATAAGCGATTGGAATTGAAATTTCACTGTCACGATACGTACCGTCCGCATGACTGGTACCCATAACGATGCATTGATTTTGTACCGCTATCTGCCGTGCTTCTTCCATCCACTCTGTATACTGCTCTTCACTGAACATCCCTACACCAATGGAATGCATGATTATATCCACTCTGCCAATATTCGCATTATGAAAACCTTGTAACACCAGCTCGTCACACAACAAGGTGCTGATGGCCCACTCCTGTTCCTTAACGACCTCAGCAGAGGTATACTTCGCTTTCTCCAATACAGTCTCCCCCGCCTTGTTAATAATGATCGAACGGTCCTTGGGGCGTTCTTCCAACCTGCGATAACCTGACACAATCATCGTTCCATATGCTGCTGCCAGACGACTGGCCTCTTCCACGTTCTGATTCAGATAACCTTCAGGAAAAAACAATACATCCGCTTCCGGATGTTGCTTCAATTCCGCTTCCAGCTGCAGTAACTGCTGTTCCAGCTTGGGCTGTCCAATTATAATCTTCAACGGTTATCCCCCTCATGAATAAAAGCCGGTTCACACCTAAATCAGGTACGAAACCGGCTTAAAGGTTGTACAGGCAGAATTTCTGCTCATCGCACTTCGCTTCAAGAGTAATTGTCTTTGGTATACCGCTCCGTCTAACAATTACTTTTACAGTTTAAATGATATGTAATTAGGAATTCCTGCGCTCGATTCTATCATTAATCTCCTGCCCGTCAGAACCTCGATCTACAGCTATATCTTTCGCAAAAAGTACCATATCACCAGTCGCAGCTGAATTTGCACCCAGCGCTCCCACAACCGCCGCAAGTGGATAAAGCAAAATAGTCAGAACCTTCTTCATCTTCTCATCTCCTCTTCCGTTCACCGGAAATTATTGTGTGATTATCCTAATAATACGATGAAGAGAAGTGAGTTTCAATCTTTATAAACATTCGAAGCTATTCAGCAAATCCATTGCTTCTTCATGCTCAGGTTCCAAAGCCAATACTTTCCGCGTGTAAGCCAACGTTTCTTCTTCCAGTTCAAGTTCATAACAACACACGGCCAAGTCGTATAGCACAGCAGAATTTTGTTTTCTCGAATCCGCATCCAGGGACAGTTCCAGAAAACGCTTAGCGTCCTCATACATATACATCCCATATAACAGCTGACCTGCAAGAAATGCTACATCTCCTTGTCGCTCCATTGCATAATAAGAAGACCACATGATGTGGATTCCAGACTGAATATCAAGCATTTCCTCATCACTTGCATCAGGTAGAAGACTCGAAATCCGGTTGGCACTATGGATCAAAAACTCAGCATCATACCCGCCCAGACGCCAAAAAGGTAAAATTTGCTTCAGCTCCATCCGTTCTACCTGATCATCCATCCATTCCTTTATACTGAAAAAATCATCGGGTCCAAAACGTTCAACAAATCGGTGATATGCCAGCCGTGTGTTTACGTACCCCAGTGGTTCGTCCAACATCAACATACATCCCACGTTCAGATCCTTATAATGGTGTGTTGTGAAACGAGTGTGAGCTCCCCGCTGTTCCAATATATATTGAATGGCATGATAATTCGCTGTCAAAGAAAAACTTCCATGAAGAACGAATTCAGGCGGCTCAGCAAACTTCCAGTTGTCCAGTCGATGGTCCCCTTTGTCCGCAGTAATCAACACATACCCTGAATCTGATAACGTGTTCAACCGTTCGAGACAGGACAGGCCAATGGTCGGGAACAGAATGTGCGAATCCTCCAACTCTTCCTTGTACAGCGCGATAAGTTCATGATACGGATAGTTTTCTGCACTGTACTCAGGTGCACGACGGTACTCATAACTCAGTGTCATATTTTCCAGCAGCTCGTCAGGTTTGGAATAAAGAGAAGAAGGTGCTGAAGATTGGACGAGTACATCACATTCATATATCTCACCCTCCCCAACATAAATTAACTCCTGTGGAATACTGTCAAAGAAGTAATTGGCAATCAACAACAAGGGTTGTTTCAAATCACCAGGCCGAATAGCTGTACCCGCCACCACCAGATTCAATTCAGTATCCTGTATTGCGTCAAAGCGTGCAAAATCCAGGATCCCTTGATCAATGAAGGATTGCATGGACGGATGCGCTCTCCATCCCAACACATTATCTTCTACCAGATCGGTCATTACATATCGAAAAGCAGGCAACTCCAAGCCTGCAAAATCCTTCAACGCTATCAGTTTGAGCAAAATTTGGTGCGCTAAGCGCCCAACACCTGCTCCAAGCTCCAGAATGGTCACCGTTTCGGTTGTCTTCCCTTTGCTTGCGAGGTCCTGAAGAAAGCCAAAAATCATCTCGGCATACGCCGTTGCAATCATCGGATTACTCGTTATGTATTGCGGTACCTGATTCTCTGTCCAAGCATGCAGCCCTTTTTGTTCATAATATGCACGCTGCCAATCCCACACCGGAGCTTCACTGAAGCGGAATCGCTGTCCTTCGTTTTGCATCATTAATTGTAACCCTGCTTTCCATTCTAATTTCATAGACCGACCCTTCAATCTCTAACGCATTATAACATAAACTTCGTCTGGTCAAATCAAGGCCAATATTGTACTCCCCTAAAAAGAAAAAACCTGCCTTTCAGGGCAGGGACTATTCGTTAATACATCCATGGTTAATCGATAACCGAACTGTCACCACCTTTACTGCAAATATTTCAAAATTATACCATATATTCACTCCGTCAGGTTCGTTTACAAATTCTTTAGCACTCGCTTGTCTGCCATAAAAAAAGCTCCGGTAGCCTTATGCTAACAGAGCTTTCTCCAAGTGAATTATTTAAAAATTCTCAGCACTTGAAAATAATCAACTTCCAAAATAAACGTCCAATTTCCCAGCGGGCGGAGTCGTCGCGATCCAAACTGCAGCCAACCAGAACAGATCATTACGTTCATCACCTTCAAGTTTTGCAGGTTTTCGTATATATTTCAGTTGTAACAACAGAAAAAAACCCTTGCTCCGCAAGGGTTTTGAGAGAATGGGCCCTACAGGACTCGAACCTGTGACCAATCGGTTATGAGCCGACCGCTCTAACCAACTGAGCTAAGGGCCCTGAACAAAAACGTATAACGTTCACATGATGGCTGTGAATCATCCAGTAAAACTAAATTGCGGGGGCAGGATTTGAACCTGCGGCCTTCGGGTTATGAGCCCGACGAGCTACCGGGCTGCTCCACCCCGCGTCAGTAAGAAATATTAAAACAGCGACTTAATTAATATACACCATTCCTATGCCATAAGTCAAGGGGTAATGTTAGGGAATGAAACGTACACCATACCGCCCCTTTTTTGAACGATATACTTCCACTTCAGCTGGCTCGTTATGACCGTAAATCCATCCATCCTGCTCCATTCGCTTCGCAAGACACCCTGCCTGAAATTTGGTTGTATACAATTTGCTAAAATATACCCAGTGCATTCCACTCGTCCTTTCCTGGTGCCATCATTTTTCCCTGCTTTTGTAGAATACCCCAATTCCATAAAAATAGCCGCCAAAGAACTAAATCTCCAGCGGCTGTATCTATAATTTTATCACAAGATCATCTAACCTTATTGAAACGTGGCTTTAGGGTTCTTTTTCAACTTCTCCAGCATTTCATTTCCTTTGGCCGCCCATTCACCAAGCGCTTCTTTTGGTGTCTTTTTGTTCTCAAGCACTTGATTGAAGTATTCCATGCCCTTGTCACTTACTTGCCAGAGGTTAGGCATTTTTTGATACATTTTATCCAAGTTCGTATTGGTCGGAGGTACAGGTTTCAGCGTATAGAATGCCTGGATGTTGTAATCCAAGCCATCCTTCGGTTTAATGAAACTCTTCCGGGAAACCATCTCATAACTGCTGCGTGCTTTGATCTTCGCCCAATCTTCACTGTTCATGTACTTGATCAAATCCCATGCATCATCAGGGTTCTGAGCTGAACTATTAATGGCCATGAGGTTGCTCAGATAAATGTTGCCTCCGATTTCGGGAGCTTCCGGATGAACCGGAGGTGTAACAACATCCCAATCTACCTTCGTAAAATCTTTCATTTTATCCGCATTTTTATTGGCATCAATCAATTGATTAATGTAGCTGTAATCTCCAATGACCATCGCTGTTTTGCTACCTAGGAACAGATCACCCTGAATTGGATTATAACGCCCGCTGTCATCCTGATCCTGCGGTTCGTCTCCTTTAGGGATGACCTTATCAAGAGCAAGTTTGCTAATGGTGCTCCATACTTTCTCCCATTGAGGAGAATCTACGGTCATTTTCTCTGCTTTGTCATCAAAAATTTTCAGCTGCAGTGAGTTATAATACTGGGACATCGTATAGTATGGAGAACCACCTTGATAGGTACTGAACGAGAAACCAAACACATGGTCTTTGCCTTCACCCTTCGTAAGACGGGTACCCAGGTTGAAAATATCGTCCCACGTCATATTATCCGTTGGAGGTTCCACGCCTGCTTTCTCAAACATGCCCTTGTTGTAGAACAATGCTGAAGAGGAGAACGTTGGTGTCAAAGCGTAGATGCTCTGATCTCCCAAATCCTTGATTCCTTCGAGAACACTTGGCACAATATCCGAAGTATCAAACTTGTCTTCCTGCATCAGTGGATCCAGTTGTTTCACCATGTTTTCCTGAATTAACGACTTGATTGTCGCCGTATCCGCTACGATGACGTCTACCGGGTTATCCCCTGTCATAATCTTCTTCAAGCTTTCCATGGTATCCGGGACGTCCTTCTGCTCTTCCTGGTTACCATATCCATACATACTGCCCTGATCTACGGCAGGAACAACTTCAATCGTTATATTCGGATGTGTCAATTCAAAAGCATCGGTAAACTGCTGACGGAAATAGCTGTCATCCTGGCCCCCCCACATCGTTGCTACACGCAATACACGCTGCTCGTTATCCTTGGACTCACTCGCTGTACAACCCGCAAGCAGCGGCAATGCCAGACTGGCTGTAGCCAGCACGGCCAGCACCCGTTTTCCCCAAAACCTGTTCTTCATCTCCCAATTCCCCCTCTAAAATTATCTTGGCGGTGTAATAACAATACGTTCACCGTCAAATTCCAATGTGGCACGGTTATCAATGGACAGTGCCTCCAGATACTCCTTGGGCACCTGAAGTCGTCCCGCCCGATCAATGATGACAAAAGCTTCATGAATATCCGCGGCTCCTGCCTCAGACAAGCCATGCTCATCATCCAGATTCGGATTGCGTTTCACGAACTCGGTGCTGGTCAAGCCGTCCCGAATCGCCACGATCCGGTCCACCTTGCCAGCGAGGGTCAGATCATGAGTAACAATCACAATCGTGACCCCGAGCTCTTTGTTCATTTTGCGAAAAATGCCCATGATTGTATCACAGGTCTCCGAATCCACCGAACCTGTCGGCTCATCGGCAAGCAGCAGTTTGGGGCGATTCGATAACGAGATGGCAATCGCCACCCGCTGCTGCTCCCCACCGGACAATTGATGCAGCTTGTTATGCATCCGGTCCTTCAGTCCAACCCACTCCAACAGCTGCATGGCATAGGCGCGATCTCGCTTGCCTCCCAAAATCATGGGTGTTTCCACATTTTCCAGTGCAGTGAGGTATGGCAGCAGGTTACGACCGTTATTTTGCCAAATGAATCCTACGGTATGACGTTTGTACTCCACCAATTGGGTATCTGTCATTTTCAGCAAATCCCAATCTCCGACAACGGCTGTACCGGCTGTTGGACGGTCGAGTCCTCCCAGGATGTTGAGCAAGGTAGACTTACCACTGCCGCTGTTGCCAATAATGGCCATCATTTCACCTTGATTGACAGTCAGATTGAGACCTTGAAGGGCAACGACTTCCACATCGCTGGATTTAAAAATTTTGACAAGTCCTTCGCATTGGATCACGTTTACCTCTCCTCTCCCATTTTGACTGCCTGGTGAACCCGCAGCCTGCGGATTTGCCACAGCAGCATTGTTGCTCCAATGATCAGCATGACCACGGTCACGCCATACAGCTGCAGCATATCTTTCTCTTCAAATACAATTCGGAACGGAGGTACCTGTGCGGACACATTATCTGTGGTTTGCAGGAAGGGCAGGAACAGACGACTGGATACCTGACCAATGCCAATACCGAGAATGATCGAAAGTCCCGCCGTGAACACCTGCTCCAGCAGCAACATGCCGCTCAATTGCGCACGGGATAACCCCATCGCCCGCAGAACACCGAACTGTACTACACGCCCGGATAGATTGAAGAACCAGTACAGGATGTATCCGATCAGGGAAATAATGACCGACACAAGGAATCCGAGACTCAGTATGCCGAACACTCCGCCCCTTGACGGATGTTTGCCCTGGGATACCAGCTCTGTACGCACATCGCGTACTGACGATAACTCAATGCCTTCTGCTGCAAGCTTCTCCATCAACGGAGCGACTTTGGCATCCGGCTTCATCTTCAGCCAGACCTCATATGGAATCAGAGGCACTTGATCATAGATGTAATCCAGATTGGCAATGAAGAACGGCATTTGATCCGGGTACTGAGCGGGCCAGTAAGGGATAATGCCAAAAACTACAAATTCAATCGCCTGACCCTGTACACCAATGGAGACGAGGTCTCCGGTTTTAAGCTTGAATTTGTCTGCAAATTTGGAAGAGATCAATACGGCCCCTTCATATTTTCCAAGCAAGTCGAGGTACTTATAAGGATGTGCCGGGAACAGATCGTTGCGGAACCAAGCCACTTGAGCAAAATCCACATTGTCGATCCCCACCAGCATTCCCTGTCCACCCGATTTGCCAGAGACAATAATATTGCCTTTCGTTTGCAGCACTCTCGCTGCATGTTCGACCCCATTCAAGCTGCGGAACACTTCAAAAGGTGGCTCGGAATAGATCATCTTCGTGGGTTGTGAACCACCACCCCCACCTGATCCACCTCCGCCGCCATTTCCTCCGCCTCCAGAACCACCATTACCGCTTCCTCCACCTTGCTGTCCTCCGCCTGAACCGCCGCTTTGTCCGGAACCCGTTGGCTTAACCTCAGGTGTTCCTTCCCATACGGTCTGCATAATAACATCCGAACCATATCGGTATAACGTGCGCTCGGTCGAGTTCAGATCAATAGTACGAGCCGCTGCCGAGTTATACACACCAAGTCCGAGTGTCAATACAAGCAGAATCATCAAAGGATAGTAAGAAGACGATGAACGCGAAAGCTGTGTCAGTGTCAGATACAATGGAACCGGGAGAAACTTGCGCCCGATCAGCTGAATGAGCTTCAAAATCCACGGGAACAACCGTAAGAAGAACAGTCCCAGTGCAAAGATGGCGAGTGCCGGAACAAAAAATAAAAACGGCTGTACCTGAAGCTGATCTGTCGTCATTCCGGTCTGGAACGTCAACATTTGCCGTTCATAGAACAAGTAATATCCATACCCCGCAAGCCCCAGCAACGCAATATCCAGGAACCAGCGCTGCCATACCGGCGCACGATCCGTACGAGCCTGCCGACGCTTGGCCGAAACAATCGTCGCCCGCGCATAAGTTATTGCCGGAATGAGCGAGGCTATGATGGCTACCAACACAGCGATAAGGCCAAGCAGGATCGCTTCTTTCGATATTCCGATCGGAATGGATTTCCGATCCACGAACGACAGGAATCCGCTGGCTGAACCGATGCTTTTCGCCATAAACCATCCAAGAAACGGTCCGATGACGAGAGCAATCGCACCCAGGAATATACCTTCAAGCAGATAAAGAGAGAATATCTGCCGGGCAGAAGCTCCGCGACTGCGCAGAACCGCGATGTCACTTTCCTGCTTCTGCAACGACTGTCTGGCATTCATGGCTATAAAATAAAAGACCATCGCAATCATCGGTGCTGCCAGTGTGAACAGCATGGTCTGCAATTGCAGACTCTGACTGCGGAATTGTTTCAGCAGATCCCCGAAGGTGATGTCCACTTTCGTATCCTTCAACCGCTGATACAGATCAATATCCAGCCTTTCCAGCACAGAGGTCAGCCCCGAGAGCTGGCTCGTTTGAATCTCTTTCAGATCAAATGCATAATACCAACGTGAATTCTGAAGAGGGATCCCTTTTTCCTTCAACAAAACATCATTAAATACCGATTCATCTACATATAGTCCGTTCATCATACCGTCAAACCCCTGCACCCAGTACGGGCTGCTAGGATCATCCGCTTTGAAAGAACCTGTAATCTTCACACGCAACGTAATATCAAGACCGCTGTTAATCGGATATTCCAGCACATCTCCGATATGCAGATCGTTACGATACATGCCCTCTTCCAGCATGACCGCTTCAATAATATCGTCCTTGACCTGGTTGCCCGGCTTCACTCCCGCAGAATAATTAACCTGTGCATCCAGACCTGTCATCGTGCCCAGGCTCATGCTGCGGACCCGGCTGGCATCCACTTTAGTAGGATCTTCCGGGTTCACTTCCGTGCTGCGGATGGAACGGGAGTTCACATACGTATGAAAAGGAAAACCGATGTCACGAGGCACATCCTCGCGAATATAGCGATCCACCTCTTCCAGACCACGTGTGTCAGTCTTCACACCACCAGGTGCCTGATAACTCATGAGCAACGAACCGGCTGGCAGTCCCTCACTGTTATCCTGCAGTGTCTGGGCCACGACCCGCTTGAGCGCACCATCGGCATACATTGGAATACTAACGGTGAACGCAACCGCCACAATTAGTCCGATCAGTGTGCTGAACGTCATCCAGCGAGTGTTCCACATTTTGCGGAATAGCAGTCGAAGCAATGGCAGCCCCATTAGCGGCCCACTACTTTCTGTCCAACGGTCAGACCTTTTAGAATTTCCACATCCGTAGATGTCTGCTGTCCGACTTCCACGTCCACCTCACGCTTGCTTCCATCACTCTCCACCACTTGCACATACGTTCTTGAACCGATGGAGCGCAAAGCGGATACAGGAATAACAATCGCGTTCTCTGTACGTTGGGTAACAATGGATACCGTTAGAGGTGTACCGCGTTCAACACCCTTGGGCATTTTCGTCAGCGAAACAATAACATATTGATCCAGGCTTTCTTTCGCTGGAGGCGTTCCGCCTTCTCCCGAACCTCCGCCGCTGCCGCTACCAGTTCCGCTTCCAGATGCTTGGGCAACAGGCATAACTTTAACTTTGCCAGCCACTTTGCCTGCACCATTAATGTCCACATCCGCCTTCATGCCAGCCGAGAACTTTTCCAGATCTTCTTTGGCAAACGTAGCTGCGACAACCAGATTGGATGTATCTGCTATGGTCGCAATCGGGTCATAGGCTTTGACAGCCGCACCTTTCTCCACCTGCACGGCAATAATCGTTCCGCCGAACGGAGCGGTCAAAGTGGCTTTACCCAATTGATCCTCCAGATCAGCCAGTTCCTGACGAAGTTCTTCAAAGGCAATCGTGGACTCTTCGAACTCCACCGGGTCCATCTCATCCCGCTTGCGAAGCGTTTCCTTCATTTGCACTTCCGATTTGCGAATTTGCAGGTTTTTGGCCCGGATCTCCTTCTCCACACTCTCTACATCAAGTACAGCGAGAAGTTGACCTTTCTTCACTTTATCCCCTGGTTTTACATTCAACTCTTTGACATGCATACCGTCCAGCGTAAAATATACCTTTTCTTCCCGCTGGCTCATCATCTTGCCACTTCCGCTTACTTTCTTCTCCAGCGTCTCGGTCCGAACTTCATATTCCGGCTTCTTGGAGATCGTTGGCGGTGTAATTGGCGGAAGCACTTCTTCCTCTGTTTCTGCCGGCAGCAAAGAGCATCCGGACATCGTTGCAGCCACTATCGCACTAAGCACAATAAGCGCTGCGCGTTTCCCCCTCTTCGGAGCGGCCCCTTTACTTGATAAATCTGCCGTCCGCCATTTCATAAACATGGTCCGCAACCTCCAAAATCGTAGGATCGTGTGTAGTCATACAGATCGTTACTTGTTCAACTTCGATAATATTGCGAAATACAGCCATCACCTGTGCTCCCATTTTGGAATCGAGTTCAGCTGTTGGCTCATCCGCGAGCAATAATCTCGGTCTGTGGGCTATCGCCTTGGCGATGGCCACACGCTGCTGTTCTCCCCCGGACATCTCGAATGGACGGTGCTTGACCCGTTTGGTTAGTCCAACCAGATCCAGACAATGACCTACCCGGTCCTTCCATTCTGAACGCGGCACGTCCGCCATGCGGAGCGACAGCTCTACATTTTCCCAGGCAGACAACAAGGGCATCAGCGCATACGCCTGAAAAATAAAACCAATTTCCCTGCGTCGCAAAGCGGTCCGCCGCCGGTCTCCCCAATCCTGAAGAGGCTGGCCGGAGAACAGGATATCTCCACTTGAAGGCTGATCCAGGCCGCCCAGCATATTGAGCAGCGTCGTTTTCCCTGAGCCTGATCGCCCTTTCAACATCACCAGCTGTTGCGGGTTCACTTCCATATCAATGCCTTTGAGCACATGAATAATGCGGCTTCCTGTCTGAAAGCTGCGATGAACATTGCGAACCTCCAGCACGGGCCCGTCATATGGAGGCAACAGATCCTTCTTGGAAGACTGGGAGTTCACTTCAGGTTCAGCTGCTGCAACCGCAACCTCCTCCTGGCTTGTGTCACTGGTTATGTCGTGCGAGTCGATGGATGGGTTCTGTGGTTCACTTATGTATGCCGCTTCCTCCTGCCCAACGGGTTCCTGGTGCTCCGTTGGTCCGACTGCACTGTCTTCGCCTGACTGGCTCTTGGCAGGTCTGATTTTGGAAAATAACTTCTTCATGCCAGCAATCACGCTCATCCTTTCTTCATATCCCGTTTACTTCATCAAGACACTAAAAATAGAAATCTATTCCATACTACACTGCATTATAAACGACCGATCACAACTAAAAGTTACAAGCTTTTTACAACGTTCCAGCGAAAAAGTTAATATTTTGATGAACAAACCAAAAAAGCACCCCGAAGTACGGGATGCCTCTTGAATATTCGATGAATTTGCCTCTATGGCGGCAATCATTACAATTTTGATACCGTTCACAAGCAAACCGTTCAATCCACTGTGAATGATATTATTTACCAAATGAAGAAGGATCTTCACGCCAGGATTTGAGCAGTTCAAAATCACTCTCCTGGATTGTGCCCTCAGCCAACGCCACATCCATCAAAGCAGTGTAGTTGGACAGGGTTTGCAGCGGAATTCCCGCTTCTTCAAAAGCCTGAATGCCTTTGTCCAGCTGATAGCTGAAAATGGCCAGTACTGCAAGGGGAGTTGCCCCGGCTACTCGTACCGCTTCTGCCGCTTTGATTGAACTGCCCCCAGTCGAGATCAGGTCTTCAATAACAACAACCTTTTGCCCCTCGGTGATCAGACCTTCAATCAGGTTCTCTTTGCCATGTCCTTTGGCTTTATCACGAATGTAAGCCATCGGAAGATTCAGCTTCTGGGCCACCCATGCAGCATGCGGGATACCTGCGGTTGCAGTACCTGCGATGACTTCTGCATCGGGGTATTGATCACGAATGATCGCAGCAAAGGCTTCAGCAATGTCGTTGCGAATCTCGGGATAAGACATCGTTAGGCGGTTATCACAGTAGATTGGTGATTTGATGCCGGATGTCCAGGTAAATGGCTGCTGCGGACGCAGCGCCACCGCTTTAATTTTTAATAGTTGGGAAGCAATATGGTTAGGAATTTTAGTAAGTTCGATCATGCGTTCAACATCTCCTTCAAAATGGTTTCTGCCGCTTCACGCGGATGGGGAGCGCCCGTAATTGGTCTGCCTACGACGATGTAATGGCTGCCTCTGGCAATGGCTTCACCCGGCGTCAGGACACGAGTCTGGTCTCCGAGGCCACTTCCTGCTGGACGAATGCCTGGTGTGACCGTGTGAAAATCACTGCCACAGGCTGCGCGGATCGCAGGTACTTCCAGCGGGGAAGCAACAACGCCATCCAGACCTGCCTCAAGGGCCAGTCCTGCATAACGGACTACCGCTGCCTCAACACTTCCCTGGATTCCGATCTCGGCATTCATCGTTTCCTGACTGGTACTGGTCAGCTGAGTAACCGCAATAATCTCAGGTCTGCGCAGAGAAGGATCAGCAGCCAGAGCGGCCTCTGCGCCTTCACGGGCAGCACGCATCATGCTTGTGCCTCCAGCTGCATGCACATTGAACATATCCACACCCAGACGGGTTATGCTTTCAGCACCCCCACGAACCGTGTTTGGAATATCATGCATCTTCACGTCAAGGAATACCGAGTATCCCTTCGACTTCAGTTCCCGAATGAAGTCCGGGCCAGCGGCGTAAAAGAGCTGCATGCCCACCTTCAGATAACAGGGAATGCCTTCGAGAGCTTGTACCAATTCCTGCGCCTGCTCCGCTCCGGGATAATCGAGTGCCACCATCAGACGGCCAGCCATTTCGTTGAAATTCGGGTGATTCATAGTCCAGCGCTCCTTCCACAAGTTCAATTTTTCCGTTTTTGCCCGATATAAAGGACATCCCGCCAGCCCGAAGGCTGACTGATGTCCTTGATCAGTGACAAATCGTCTTATTTATTTTACAAGGGCCGGCATAGCCTCAGAGGAGAAATTGATCGTTTGCAGCATGATCAACAGGGCACGGATCGTATCCAGTGAAGTCATACATACGATGCCGTTCTCTACCGCCTCACGACGAATACGGAATCCATCACGCTGCGGCGTTTTGCCTTTGGTCAGCGTGTTGAACACAAAGTTTGCTTCGCCGCTGCGAATCATATCGAGAATGTTTGGCGAACCTTCACTTAATTTGTTCACCGTCGTCACCGGAATGTTCGCTGCTTCAAGCGCAGCTGCCGTTCCTCCGGTAGCCATGATTTTGTATCCCAGTCTGTAGAAACCTGCAAGCAGTGGAACAGCTTCCTCTTTGTCTTTGTCCGCTACCGTTACCACGATCGCTCCCGTAGCCGGGATCTTCATGCCTGCACCGATAAGACCTTTGAACAACGCTTTGGCGTAATTCGGATCACGACCCATAACCTCACCTGTGGATTTCATCTCAGGTCCAAGGGTTGGTTCTACACGACGCAGCTTCGCGAAGGAGAAGACCGGAACTTTGACGGAAACATGATCCGACTCAGGCCACAGACCATCGACATAACCGAGGTCTTTCAGCTTCACGCCCAGAATGGCTTGTGTTGCCAGATTCGCCATCGGAATGTTGGTTACTTTGCTCAGGAAAGGTACGGTACGGGATGAACGCGGGTTCACCTCGATGATGTACACTTGGCCGTCATGGATAACAAACTGGATGTTAACCAAACCGATCGTTTTCAGTTCTTTTGCAATCTTGATTGTAATCTCAACAATTTTCTCTTTCAAATCCTGGGACAGGTGCTGTGGCGGATAAACTGCGATGGAGTCACCGGAGTGAACCCCTGCGCGCTCGATATGCTCCATGATGCCCGGAATCAATACCGTTTCACCATCACAGATCGCGTCAACCTCAACCTCTTTACCCATCATGTAGCGGTCAATCAGGACCGGATGCTCCGGATTGATTTTAACAGCCTGTTCCATGTATGTCAGCAATTCGGCATCGGAGTATACAATCTCCATTGCACGACCGCCGAGTACGTAGGAAGGACGAACCAGTACCGGATAACCCAGGCTTTGAGCCGTTTCGACCGCATCATCTACCGAAATAACTGTTTTACCTTTGGGTTGTGCAATTTCCAGACGAGAGAGCAGACGCTCAAACTTCTTGCGATCTTCCGCCTCATCAATGTTTTCCAGATCTGTTCCGAGAATCGTTACACCAGCAGCACGCAGCGGTGCTGCCAGGTTGATTGCTGTTTGACCACCAAACTGTACGATAACACCTACAGGCTGTTCCTGTTCGATCACGTTCATAACATCTTCGAAGAACAGAGGTTCAAAGTACAAGCGATCCGATGTATTAAAGTCCGTAGACACCGTCTCCGGGTTATTATTGATGATAACTGCTTCATAGCCTGCTTTTTGCAAAGCCCATACTGCGTGAACTGTCGAGTAGTCGAACTCAATCCCTTGACCGATCCGGATTGGACCGGAACCAAGAACTACCACTTTTTTCTTGTCTGAAGGAATGACTTCATTCTCAGTTTCGTAAGTAGAGTAGTAATATGGCGTTGTTGCTTCAAACTCAGCAGCGCACGTATCTACCATTTTGTACACTGGGCGAAGGTTTTCCTCTTCACGGCGTGCTCTTACTTCAGCTTCTTTCGTCAGCGTACCACCTGGTTGCCCTTCAGCACGCAGCTCAGCAATGGCACGGTCAGTGAAGCCCAGACGCTTCGCTTGATACAAAGTTTCGGAGGATAATTCGGATTCCTCGCGAATGCGATCTTCGAATGCGATCAGACCTTCGAGTTTATCCAGGAACCACCAGTCAATTTTCGTAAGATCCTGAAGCTGTTGTAATGTATAACCTCTGCGGAAGGCTTCAGCGATCAGGAAGATACGCTCATCGTCGGCTTTGACCAAACGCTCGTTCAGCGTTTCTTCATCAAGTGTTTCGGCATCTTTCAGATACAGACGGTGTACGCCGATTTCCAGGGAACGAACCGCTTTGTGAATCGACTCTTCGAATGTCCGGCCAATCGCCATAACTTCGCCTGTCGCTTTCATCTGTGTACCCAGTTTGCGGTTTGCCGAGATAAACTTGTCGAATGGCCAGCGTGGGATTTTGCTCACGATATAGTCCAGTGTTGGCTCAAAGCATGCATACGTTTGACCCGTTACCGGGTTCACAATTTCGTCCAGGGTGTAACCCATGGCAATTTTGGCAGCCATCTTGGCAATCGGATAACCCGTTGCTTTGGAAGCCAGTGCCGAAGAGCGGCTTACCCGTGGGTTAACTTCGATAACATAGTATTGGAAGCTGTGCGGATCAAGCGCAAACTGTACGTTACATCCACCTTCAATGTTGAGGGCACGGATGATTTTCAGGGATGCGGAGCGCAGCATTTGATATTCACGGTCAGACAGCGTCTGGCTTGGTGCCACAACGATACTGTCACCTGTATGAACACCTACCGGGTCAAAGTTTTCCATGTTGCAGACGACGATACAGTTATCGTTTTTGTCACGCATAACCTCATACTCGACTTCTTTCATGCCTGCAATGCTCTTCTCGACCAAACATTGACCGATCGGGCTATAGCGAATACCTGCTGCTACGGTCTCGCGCAGTTCTTCTTCGTTGGCACAGATCCCGCCGCCTGTTCCGCCAAGCGTGTAGGCTGGACGAACGATGATTGGGTATCCAATCTCATTGGCAAAATCAAGTGATTCCTCAAGTGTTGTTACGATTACACTCTCAGGTACAGGCTGTTCCAGTTCGCGCATCAGATCACGGAACAAGTCACGGTCTTCCGCTTTCTCGATGGATGTGAGCTGTGTTCCGAGCAGTTTGACATTCTCCCGTTCAAGGACGCCAGCACGTGCCAGTTCCACGGCCATGTTCAGACCCGTTTGACCGCCAAGGGTTGGCAGTAAACCGTCTGGACGTTCCTGACGAATGATTTGCGTTACAAAATCCAGTGTAATTGGCTCAATGTATACTTTGTCAGCCATGTTGGTATCCGTCATAATCGTAGCCGGGTTGCTGTTGATGAGTACAACTTCCACGCCTTCTTCTTTCAGTGCCTGGCATGCTTGTGTACCGGCATAGTCGAACTCGGCCGCTTGACCGATGACGATTGGACCTGAACCAATCACCAGGATTTTTTTGAGATCTTTGTTAATCGGCATGTTATTGTGCTCCTTTCACTGCGGCTGCCAGTACGGCTTGACGCGGCTGTTGCGGGTGAGTGATCTTGTGCTCCCGAATCATCTCGATGAAGCGGTCGAACAGATAGCTGTTATCATATGGTCCTGGGGCTGCTTCCGGGTGATACTGTACGGAAAATGCCGGGAATGTTTTATGTTTCAGACCTTCAATGGTCTTGTCGTTATTGTTGATATGTGTCACTTCAAGCTCCGTATTTTTCACGGACTCTTCGTTTACGGTGTAACCATGGTTCTGAGATGTGATGAAGCAACGTCCACTCTCCAGTTCTTTGACCGGGTGGTTTCCGCCGCGGTGTCCAAACTTGAGTTTCTCTGTGTCTGCTCCTGCAGCAAGTGCGAACAGTTGGTGACCCAGGCAGATCCCGAAGATCGGATATTCGCCGAGCAGTTCACTGATCATTTTAACCGCGTGAGGTACGTCTTTCGGGTCCCCAGGGCCATTGGACAGCTGAATGCCATCCGGGTTCATGCGGCGAATTTCGTCCGCTGTTACATCATGCGGAACCACGACAACGTCACAGTTGCGTTTGCTGAGTTCACGCAAAATCCCTGTTTTTGCACCGTAGTCAACCAAGACAATGCGTTCAGCCGTTCCCGGGCTGTTGTAGACATGTTGAGTAGAAGTCATAGGAACCTGGTTACGCAGCTCAGCGATGCTGGTGTCTTCCATCATCTCCAGCAACTCTTCCACAGGTTTCGATCCTGTTGTGAGAATTCCTTTCATTGTGCCGTGGTGACGAATCCGGCGAGTCAGCATCCGTGTATCAATCTCGCTGATCCCTACGATGCCATACTCTTTAAGCAAATCGTCTACGCTGTATTCCGCACGCCAGTTACTTGGTGTCGGCTCATGACGACGTACCACAAAACCGTGTACGAACGGACGAATCGACTCGAAGTCGTCACGCGTAATGCCGTAGTTACCAATCAGTGGATACGTCATGGTTACGATTTGACCGCAATAAGAAGGATCCGAAAGCACCTCTTGATAGCCTGTAATTCCCGTATTAAAAACGACCTCACCTGTTGTTTCACCTTCAGCACCGAACGCTTTCCCGGTGAACAGTGTGCCGTCTTCCAACAATAATCTTGCCTGTGCCTGCATCCCATTTCACTCCTCTGTGTTTATCAACCGTTGAATACTTTGAGTTGAACATGGGGGACGTTACGTTTGGTGCGGCTCCGTGGGCAGAAAACCCTTTGATCGCTGTTATCCCCGGATTACTTTGATCCCATTCTTCAAATGGTGTAATCCGGTGATAAAGGCGAACGCTTTGCTTCTTCGGGTTCTTTCTGCCCACTCCGCAGTTACGTTGGTGTCCATGTTCAAAAGCATTATTCAACTTTTCTTTGTTTCGTATGTTGAACTCTCGGCATGATCTGCCTCGAGTTTGTTGTAAAGATGGTACTGATGTAAAAATTGTAAGTTTAGAGTTATAGAAATTACTTGTTGTTTTTATAAGTTAAAGATGTTGTAAAAGTTTAATGATTTATTTAATGGTTTATTGAGTTACTAAGGTACTGTTTTATTGTTGTACAGTGCTGTTCCACACGCTTTTGCCGTCCACCCATGTCTGTACCGGCCAGCCTTTCAGCTTCCAGCCTGTGAATGGCGTGTTTCTTCCTTTGGTAGCAAAAGCTGCCGGATCAACCACTTGTTCCTGATTCAGATCAATCATAGTGATGTCCGCAGGTGCTCCCTCTTCCAGCTTACCAGTATCCAGTCGGAATACCCGTGCCGGGTCAGCTGTCATGCGTTTGACGAGGAAGTCCAGACTCCAGAGCCCTGTTTCCACAAACTTCGTGTACAGCAGCGGGAAGGCTGTTTCGAATCCGACGATACCGAACGGTGCCAGCTCCATGCCTTTTGCCTTCTCTTCTTCGCTGTGCGGCGCGTGGTCCGTAACGATCATGTCCAGCGTTCCGTCCAGCAAACCTTCGATACAAGCCTGCACGTCGCGTGGTGAGCGAAGAGGCGGGTTCATCTTCCAGTTGGCATCCATGCCCGGGATATCTTCATCGGACAATACCAGATGGTGTGGACATACCTCAGCAGTTACTTTAATGCCGATGGACTTCGCCAGGCGAATCAGGCGAACCGACTGCTCTGTACTTACGTGGCAGACGTGGTAGTGAACTCCCGTTGCTTCTGCAAGCAGGATATCACGGCCTACGTGGATAGCCTCGGATTCATTCGGGATACCTTTGATACCGTGACGCTTCGAAAAATCGCCTTCCGTCACATATCCGCCAACTACCAATGAGTCGTCTTCGCAGTGAGCAATGACTGGCATATCCATGCTTGCTGCGAGGCTCATGGCATCTTTCATCATTTGAGCGTTTTGTACGCCTACGCCATCATCCGTGAATCCAATCGCACCCGCTTCTTTCAAAGCGGCAAAATCCGTAAGTTCACGTCCAAGCTCGTTCTTCGTAATAGCTGCATAAGGCAGTACTTTCACCAGGTCGGCTTCTTTGGCTTTATCCAAAACCAACTTAACGACATCCGCATTATCGGTTACCGGTCTTGTGTTCGGCATGCAGGCAATCGTTGTAAAACCGCCTTGCGCTGCCGAACGGGCACCCGTCTCGATCGTCTCTTTATGCTCGAATCCAGGTTCACGCAGATGCACGTGCATATCAATCAAACCGGGAATAACCAGTTTGCCTGAAGCATCGGTTACGCTATGCGCTGATTGCTCTGCTGTCAGTACCGCTTCATCTTCCACTCCAGCGATCTTTTGAATTTTTCCTTCATCTATAATGATCGTTTTCCGTTCAAGTTCCCCTTGTTGATTCAAGATGTTCGCGTTTTTTATAATCTGTAGCATAATTGCCCTCCGCTTCGGTTCTGTCCGACTTGCCAGACAAGCCGGATGATTTTTATCGTGTACCCTCACATTGCCCTATAAGAACTTCCGTCCCGTCAGCCTATGACCCACAGCCAGACCCTGTTACCGTTTCATCGCACGTTCCAAGACCGCCATGCGGATTGGAACACCGTTAGCCATCTGTGGGAAGATCCGCGATGCTGCGCTCTCCACTACCGCATCATCTACCTCAACATTGCGGTTCACTGGAGCAGGGTGCATGATAATTGTGCTTGGTTTCAGGCGTGACGCCCGTTCTTCCGTCAATCCGTAGTGTTCGCGATAATCCTCAGCCGAAGTAATCAGGCCGTGTTTATGACGTTCGAGTTGAACTCGGAGCATCATGACTACATCCGCATCCAGCGCTTCTTCCAGACCTACATAAGGCGCATGTTCTGCGAGTTCCGGTGCCTGCATCGTTTGCGGTGCGCAGAAGCGCACATCTGCACCAAATTTTTGCAGTGCCCACAGATTGGAGCGGGCTACCCGGCTGTGCAGGATGTCTCCGATGATCGACACACGCAAACCTTTCAGTTCACCAAATGCCTTCCGCATCGTGTAGAGATCCAGCAGCGCTTGTGTAGGATGCTCGTTATTCCCATCTCCGGCATTCACCAGTGGAACATTTACTTTCTGAGCCAGTTGTTGTAAAACACCTGATGGTTTCAACCGAATCACCCCAGCGTCAATGCCCATGGACTCCAGTGTGCGTACCGTATCATAGATGGATTCACCTTTCTCCACGCTTGATGCAGCCGCCGTGAAGTTCAGCACTTGTGCACCCAGACGTTTCTCAGCCATCTCAAACGAGAAGCGAGTGCGCGTGCTGTTCTCGAAGAACATGTTAGCTACAAAGTGCGATTCCAGTACTGGAACCAGTTTCTCCTTCTGGGCTTCCCAGTGTGCTGCTCTGTTCAGAATGGATTCGATCTCATCGCGACTAAGTTCCTTAAGGCCAAGCAAGCTCCGGTCCTTCAATGCAGGTTGTGTAATCATCAAGCCTGTTCCCCCCGGTTCTGAATGATTTTGACCTCGTCCGTTCCGTCCGTTTCGATGAGTGCAACCTCAATCTCCTCTGATTTGGAAGTCGGTACATTCTTGCCGATAAAATCAGGTCGAATCGGAAGTTCCCGGTGTCCGCGATCCGCGAGAACCGCCAGTTGGATGTTCTGTGGTCTTCCACAGTCCATCAGGGCATCCATCGCTGCGCGAATCGTCCGTCCGGTATAGAGCACATCATCGAACAAAATCACTTTTTTGTTATGAATCGAAAGTGATTCAGGGGTCATCGTCAACAGTTCCTTGCGATTCGCTTTATTTTCATCCAAGCGATCATCGCGATAAGGGGTCACATCGAGCTCTCCCCAAGGGATCGGTGTACCTTCGATTTCTTCAATCTTGGCGGCAATCCGTTCTGCGAGGTATACACCCCGTGTTCGAATACCGATCAGTACACAGCCCTCAATGCCTTTGTTTTTTTCCAAAATCTCATGGGCAATCCGTGTTAATGCGCGGCGGATCGCGGTTTCATCCATAATGACATGTGTCTCTGTGCTCATGCGTTCAGCCTCCTCAGGATTTACCTTTCAGATCATGGCCCCGTGACGAGGAGAACAAAAAAGACTCCTTGCCGTGTTTATTGGCAAGGAGTCTCCGAACTTCAGACCGCTCTGAAGAAAGTTTACTCTCGGGATGCATCGCTTCATTTGCCGCAGCAAAAAACGATGTATCGTTCACGTTACCTTGCCAGTCTCACGGGACTGATTTAAAGGTGCTATTCATGTCGTTCATATTGCAGGACCTCACAGGGTACTGTATTCAATATGTCCGTTTATCTTCATGAATTATGACAGAAAGACAACCCTCTGTCAACACCTCAACATCACAGGCGAAATTCCTCTACTGTATTCCTCTTAGAATCAGCAGTTAGGCTGAAAAACATCCAAACACATCACATCTCATTCGTTATTCATAATTATACAATAAAACTGTATATTTATCCATAAGAAATTAAGGAGAATCTTACCGCCAAAATAATCCTCCGACTATTTTTAACGTGGAGACAGAGCCCTCCCTTTTAAAACATTCGTTGAGTTTAGCCTTAACTGCCTTAAGTTTTGATAGCATATTTAATGCGATCCATATCTTCAAGTTCTAGAGTTCAACGTCCAGAAACACGGAATACATAAAGGCTCTGCATTAGTACGCTGTGAAATGGGTAAAGTTTATAAACATGAAACAATTCATTGAAGCTGCAATAAAGCCGATATACATAAGGATTTACAAAATATGCGACATAGAAATAAGATAAGATCTACATTTATTTACATTTAGGAGGAAGTTATGCGTCACATTTGGCACATTTACAAAACAGACTGGTTGCATATTCTAAAGGTTCCCACAGGTATTTTTCTAATCGTGGCTATTATTTTACTGCCGGGAGTGTATGACTGGGTTAACGTAAAATCTGTCTGGGACCCGTACAGTAACACCCAGGGGATTAAAATTGCGGTGACAACCGAGGACAAAGGTGCAACTGTTGCGGGAACCAGCGTCAATATCGGAGACGAACTGGTATCCAGCCTGAAACAGAATGAAAAGCTGGGATGGACTTTTGTGGGCCAGGCTGAGGCTGATCGGGGTGTACAAACAGGAGAGTATTATGCAAGCCTGCTCATTCCCGAGGACTTTTCATCCAAAATTACAGGTATCGTTGACGGTAAGCTGGAGCGCCCAGAGGTAATCTATACCGTTAATGAGAAGGTTAATGCCATTGCTCCAAAAATCACAGGCTCCGGAGTATCAGCCATAACAACACAAATCAATGAAAATTTCACTGAAGCCGTCAGTGAGGCTGTCCTAACTAAGTTGAAGGAAGCCGGAGTTGAAATCAATGCCCAGCTTCCAACCTTGCGCAAGATGGAGAATGGCATTTTCACGCTGGAGAAAAATCTTCCCGCTATACAAGCTGCAGGTCAAAAGGTACTGGAAGTGGAAAAAGCCATGCCTGGTATTGTAAAAGATGCTCAAAAGATCGTTGAAATCGAAAAAAAACTGCCCGAAATCAATGAAGCCGCACAATATGTGCTCAAGGTGCAGGAGTACTGGCCCCAAATTAATGATGCAGCTTCCGAAGTGTTAGCTATTCAGGGGCGGATTCCCGATATTCAAAAAGCCGTAGAACGTATTCAAGAAGTGGATGCAAACTTTGGTCAAGTATCAGGTGTCATCCAAACGGCTCTGGATAAAACCGGCAAAGCTCTGTCAATCGTAACGGCCGCAGAGCAAGATCTGGACAAAGTATCCCAAATCGCGGGCAACGGGATTGAGCTGGCCGAGGGCTTGAATCAGTTTGTGGATTCCAGTGAAGAAGCGTTTCAGGCTATCGGCCCGGCGATCCGGCAAAACCTGCTGCTGGTGCAGCAAATTGCTAACGCTGCGGCAGACGTATTTGGGCAATTGCAAAATTCGGACCTTAGTAAACTGCCGACAGCAGAGGATTTGGACCGGATCGCTTCCCGCTTGGGGATTGCGGTAAAACTCGTTGACAGTATGGCGGAATTACTCAGCAAAATCGACAATTTGCTTCCTAGCCATCCACTGAGCGATAAAATTACGCAACTGAACACTATTTCTGATAAACTTAAGCTGCAAATCCGCCTGGCTGGGATCATCAGTGATGCGATGCGTCGCAATACAACTCCGCCTGCCGACGTCATCGCTCAGTTAAATGCCCTCTCCAAGGACATTAGCAGCGGCATTGGCAATATCCTGAACAGCTACGATAGCGAAATATCACCTGCACTTGCGGCTGGTGCGGATAAACTCAGGTCTATCCTCTCCACTTCAGCAGATGCACTACAGGGGGCCAGAGATCGAATTCCGGATATTAAGGACATTCTTGCGTCAGCCAAAGAAGGGATTACGTTTGGGCAGACCGAGTTGACGAAAATCCAGAGCGAACTGCCTCAAATACAATCTAAGATCCATGAAATATCGGAGACACTCGCGAACAAAAGTGAAGGCTTTATCCAAGCTCTGAATACTGTGTCTTCATTAATTCGGAACGATCTGCCCAAGCTGGGAAGCAAGCTGAACGAAGCGGCTGATTTTGTTCGGAACGATCTGCCTAATGCCGAGAAACAGATCGGCAAGGCATCTGATTTTGTACAGAACCAGCTGCCAGAGGTCGAAAAAGGAGTACATCGTGTTGCCACGCTTGTACGTGATGACCTGCCCGCATTGGAAAGTGCCATCAGCAAGGCTGCAGACAAGCTTAGGGAAGTGGAAGGCAATAACCAGTTTGCCGAACTCGCCAAGCTTTTGCGCGGAGACATTGAAGAAGAGAGTGCTTTCCTTGCAAGTCCAGTACAAATCAAGGAACAGCAGCTTTACCCGATTCCGAATTATGGATCGGCAATGTCACCTTTTTATGGCGTGCTATCTTTGTGGGTTGGTTCAACGCTGCTGATCTCCCTGCTTCGAGCCGAAGCCGAGAATCCGGAAGGCAAGTTCCGGGGATATGAGTTGTATCTCGGACGTCTTGCTACTTTTCTGACCATTGGATCGCTGCAAGCGGTCTGTGTCAGCCTGGGAGACATCCTGATTCTCGGAACATACGTCGCAGATAAGTTGTGGTTTGTCCTGTTTGCCATGCTGGTGAGTGCCGTGTTTGTCACCATAACGTACACCCTGCTGTCCGTTTTTGGGAATATCGGCAAAGGGATCGCCATCATCTTCATGGTGTTCCAGTTCTCCAGCTCGGGCGGTACATTTCCGATCAGCATGACATCACCTTTTTTCCAGGCATTGAATCCGTTCATGCCCTTCACGTATGCGATCAGTTTGCTGCGTGAGTCGGTCGGCGGCATCTTGTGGTCTACTGCCCTCAAGGATATTCTGTGGTTGTGCATATTCATCGCGCTGAGTCTTATCGTCGCCCTCGCTTTGAAACGTCCACTCAGCAGTCTCACCAAACGTTCAGCCGAGAATGCCAAGAAGACCAAAATTATTGCTTAAATCGTCCGAAAGACTCTCTGCGTCATGAATGCAGAGGGTCTTTTGGTTTTTAAACCAACCTGCACATACCGAATGAATCATGCTCAAAGAGACAAGGCCATTGGACTGTAAATCCAATGGCCTTGTCTCGGTGTATAGGATAATTAAAATGTCTGATTATTTCACTGTACGTTCCTGTTCCAACTGTTCATAGGATTGCTTAATCGTTGTTAATGTTTCTACATGACGATAGATGTTATTCCCTGCGGTAACGAGAACAGACAGCATAAT
Source organism: Paenibacillus vandeheii (assembly GCF_030433635.1). NCBI lineage: Bacteria > Bacillati > Bacillota > Bacilli > Caryophanales > Paenibacillaceae > Paenibacillus > Paenibacillus vandeheii. The sequence goes on along the minus strand of NZ_JAROCD010000001.1, from coordinate 412,509 downwards.
CAAGCCTATTAGCACTTTTTTGCCCAGTCCCGAACGAAGACCGATGACGAAGCCCCCACCAAGTAGGAAAAACGCAAACAGATAGTGTCCTGCATACAGGTACATATCGTATTGAAATACCGCCAGCCCGAAGCCAACAACGATATGAAGTACAAATGCAAACAGAATGTATGGCGCAAGAGTCCACACTTCCCGTTCACGGATGCCCTTAATAAACCCAGTGAGCGCCAGCAGCAGGATAAAAATACCCGTGAGCTGCACATAGATCGGATTGGAACGGGACAGGTCCGTTACAAACGCTACCATGCCCGGGTCCAGCAAATGCACTTTCGGTGACAGCATCGGATTAATCGTTAGCAAGCCTATAGCCTTCCAATGAACTGCGAACTGGAATGGAGTGGCATAGCTTGTGCCCCCATTTTGAATACCGAGTAACCAATTGCTGACCCAACTGCGACCGCCAAACGCGATGTACTGAACCCCTGTCAATACTACGATAAAAGCAACAGCCAGAGCCATAATCCCGATATACTTTTTCCAACCCGACTTGTTACGCCACGTCCGCAAGTTGAAAAACATGGCGGCTGCAAATGGTACAATGTTAGTCGACGTCAGTCCGAAGTTAATGGATGCCAGCAGCGCATTTGGGATGTAACGGACATCTTTCCGCTCACGGGTGTATTGCATATACAGCACAGAGAGCAGGATAACAAACTGTACATACGAATAAGAATCCGGAATCAACGCGGTAAACATTAGATACGAGCTGAAACCGAACATTAAAGCGAAAAGTAAAGGTATGGTGGTTTGTTTCTCTTTTTGACTCAAAAACAGAAATACCAGCACAACCGAGCCCGCATTCACAAGTGATTGCAGGATTAGAAAGAACCAATTCCCGCCTAACAGTTGAGCACCCGCTCCAAGCGTAACCGCCAGGAACGAAATTAACGGATGAATCACCGAAGAACTGTTGTCTCCATAATACATGGAAGGGTCGAAGTTAAATAAATTAAGTGGAAACTGCATCGTACTAAATGGCGTGTATGACCCTAGAAGCTCTGCGTTATTCGCTATGTACGTCACGTAAGGTCCATTCATGAGAGCGTAAAAAAGAGCAAAACCCGCAAACAGGCAAAATGCCGTCCAATTGGTTCTGCGATTAACAAATATGTAGTCCATAAATTTCATGCGTTCACATCCAGTTTCAATTTTCTAGAAAACCAATAAACACAACCCGCCTATAATACATGCGATACCTATCCAGCGCAAAGGGCCTACGTTCTCCTTAAAGGCAAACCGCGCTATAATGAGTGTCCACACATACGTTAGCGCATTGGCAGGCAGTACAACCGTTAACGGAAGAAATTTCAACAATACAATGTTCAGCAGCGCACCTGTACCGTAGAATCCAAGCCCCATTAGGACATGCAGCTTTTTGCGGCTGGTGGCGTAGGCTTTCAAACCTGCTCCCCCCATCGCTCCACACAAGGTCATTGCAATCAGTACAGCAATCATCCAGCTATCGATCAACACTGGTCAATGTCACCCCGATTCCAAGCAGCACGACAGCCGCCAACTTCTGCACCGTAATTTCTTCTCCTAGCAAAAAATATCCATAGATCAGCGCAAACACGTAGCTGGCACACATCAAAGGATAGGCTACAGACAGTTTTTCCAAAGCAAACGCCTTGATCATCAAAATGGCACCCAGTCCATAACAAAGAAAGCCGATGCCCAAATAGATCCACTCAGTCAGACCCCACTTCCAGAACAGTTGGCCCGTCGCTGTAAGAAAGGCGGAGACCAACATCAATAACTTGCCTGTATGGCGCCCTCTTATCTCCCCCACGACAATGCCTCCATCTCTGGCACGCGCTTGTTAATAAAATATCGCTGACTTACCAACTGCATCACTGGAAGATCGGATAAGGAGTCGGAGTAGGAGCAGGACTGATCATAATCAATCACCATCTTTTTCTCATCCAAATAGGCCTGAATTCGGCGAACCTTCTCATCCCCCTTGCAATTGCTGCCTTCAATCCTACAGGTATAGCCATTCGGGTGACGAACCAAATCGGTACCAATGACATGATCCACCCAGGGGAAATTTTTAAAATATTTCATATAGGCATGCGGAGATGCGGTCACCAGCAGTACGTGATAGCCTGCTTCCTTACGGTGCTGCATTTCTACACTTGCCTCCGCAAAAATGGCAGTACGAAGTCGTGTGTCAAAAAAATGCTCCAAATCTTTTTCGGACATACGCTCAATACTCTTGAAATAGGAACGTTTGACACGTTCAACGGTCATTAGACCTGCCTTGAACAGCGCGGTATGAAATGCAATGACAGGCAATCTCCATACCTGCGATGGGTAACGCCGAACGCCGTAATGTACAAACTGAAACATGGAGTCTCTGCGTATAATCGTTTTATCAATATCAAAGATGGCGATTTTCGTGCTTTTCACCTTGATCCCCCTCTGCCTTCCAGACTCTAGCTTTTATTCAAAAATAGCAAAAATCGAAATAACACTTATGACATACAAAATGACCGTGATTAAGATGGGCTTGTCCTCAAACAGAACGCGATCCGGCGAACCACCTTGGTTCTTCATATGAATCAGATACAGATAGCGGAACATGCCGTATATGACTAATGGAATCGTCCACATTAAATGAATGGTGCGATCGGATGTGAACGTAAAAAGCGAATAACTGATAATGGTAGCAGTCGTGACGATCGTATTGAACTGATCCAATAACGTTATTGAATAGTTGTCCAATACTTTACGGTGTGAACCGGTATTTCCCTCAAGCAGGGTAAGTTCATTTCTTCGTTTGCCAATAGCCAGGAACAGGGACAGCAGCATCGTACAGATGAGGAACCACGGTGTAAATGGGACATGGATCAGCACACCGCCCGCAATCGCACGAAGCACAAATCCAGCCGCAATGGTCATCATATCCAAAATAACGAGATGTTTCAGCACAAATGAGTACGATACATTCAATAGGAAATAAACGATACATAACATCCCGAATAACGGGTTCATCACGAAGGCTGTCCCAACGGAAAGAATCAACAGCAGAATTCCGAATAGCAGGGCGTGAGCCGGGTTGACCTGTCCAGAAGCAAGTGGTCGGAATTTCTTCACCGGATGCTGACGATCTCTGTCGCGATCAACATAATCGTTAAGAATATAAACGCAGCCTGCAACCAGGCTAAATAAAATAAAACCTAGCAAAGTCGTTAGAATGGTCTCCGTCCGAATTTCTTCAAAAGAAAATAGCAGCGCGGCAAACAACAGCAAATTTTTGGTCCATTGTTTCGGCCTCAACAGTTTAAGCAAACCTGAAAAGGTATTACCTGTTCCTGCAGCAGGTGTGGACACGGTATTGGTACGTGATGATAACAATTTCCATAACTCCCTTCAAAAGCAACTTCTGACTAAATACATAACGTAAAGATCTTATCATATGTTGCTTGTATAATTTTGTAAAGGGATTAAAAGAAAATTTTTATATTCTTGGCACAAAAAAGAGACCGTTTTCGGTCTCTTTTAGCTACATCATTATGATGATGTGAACTTAAATTAAAATTCGAATTGCACGTCGCTCAGGCGGCGTTTAATTTCAGCGATAACACGTTTCTCTTCTTCTTCCCCTTTAGCTTCAAAGGTAACGGAGAAACGAACAAAGTTACCGGCATCATCCCAAGGAACCGAAGAAATCAGTTTCTCACGGATCAGGAATTGGGAAAAGTCTTCGCCGGATTCAAAGCGGCGGCCACCCACAATCCCTTTTGGCGCTTCAACATACAGGAAGAAGGAACCTTTAGGTTTTTCAGCCTGGAAGCCCAGCTCATTCAGTGCAGCTACAAGCAGATCGTGACGACGAGAATATTTCTCGGCGATTTTTTCCGTGATTTCCGGATGGTTCAATCCATAGGCAGCAGCCTTCTGGATCGCGATGAACTGACCGGAGTCATTGTTGTCTTTCACGTCACTGAATGCTTTTACGACAAGCGGGTTACCTGCTACAAAACCAATTCTCCAGCCTGTCATGTTGTAGGACTTGGACAAGGAGTGCAGCTCTACGCCAACATCCTTCGCACCAGGTACGGACAGGAAGCTGAACGGTTTTTTGCCGTCATAAGTCAGTGCTGCATATGGAGCATCATGTACAACGACAACGCTGTATTTCTTCGCCCATTCAACCACTTCCGTAAAGAACTCCACCGTTGCACTCGCACCCGTTGGGTTATTCGGATAGTTCAGATAGAGCAACTTCGCACGTTTTGCGATATCTTCCGGAATGGCCGTCAGGTCAGGCAGGAAGTTGTTCTCCTTGGTCAATTGAATGTTGAATACTTCCCCACCCAGGTATTTGGTGTGTGTACCCATAACCGGATATCCTGGCACCGTCATGATCGTTACATCACCTGGATTGATGAAGCAGGATGGCATCATAGCCAAAGCCGGTTTGGAACCGATGGAATGCACGATTTCAGTTGATGGGTCGATACCCTCTACATTAAATACATTTTTCAGGTAAGCAGCAGCCGCTTCCTTGAATTCCGGAATACCATTATCCGCATAACCACGGTTTTCTGGTTTGGAGGCTTGCTCCGCCAATGCAGCTACGATGCCTGCATCTGCCATTTCGTCCGGCTCACCTACGCCAAGGTCAATCAGTTCTACATTGGGAAAATCTTTTTTAGCCGAAGCTTTGGCACGTTTGATTTTCTCGAATTTATAGATGTTGGTGTCTTTACCATAGTTGGAGCCGCCAATACGGTCGGCAAAATTAGTCTGAATGTACGTTTCCTGATAATTATCGATACTCATGATTTTGTTCATCTCCTCATTTGACGCAAATTTCTACACTTAAATATGAAGCATTTGCGCGTTCAAAACCATGGACAAATGTTCCGAACATTTGTACTTTCTCGAGCTGTCAGCGACTACGTAGTGAGGCCAGAACATCTTCCATATCCTGCGGAAGCGGCGCTGTAAACTCAAGGTATTCTCCGGTCGTTGGATGTACAAAACCGAGAATCGCAGCATGCAGAGCCTGTCCCTGCATTTTGATCCCTTTATTACGACCATACGTAGGATCTCCAACAAGCGGATGACCAATGAACTTCATGTGAACACGAATCTGGTGAGTACGTCCTGTCTCCAGCTTCAGTTCCAACAATGTGTAGTCATTGATGCGCTCCGTGACAGTAAAATGCGTGACCGCATGTTTACTGTTCCGCTCTGTAACGGTGTACATTTTGCGATCATTGGTATCTCGACCAATCGGTGCATCAATCGTACCCTGATCATGGCTAAGATGCCCATGAACGAGTGCAATATATCTTCTATTCACACTATGCTCTTTGAGCTGAGCGGCCAACGAGGCATGAGCACGATCATTTTTGGCAGCCATAATCAGACCTGAGGTGTCCTTATCAATCCGATGCACGATTCCGGGACGCAGCTCTCCATTAATACCGGAGAGATCTTTGCAGTGATACATCAGTGCATTAACAAGTGTTCCGGACGTATGCCCAGGTGCAGGATGGACAACAAGGCCACGCTGTTTGTTAATAACGATCAAATCACTGTCTTCATATACCACTTCAAGCGGAATGTCTTCAGCAATAATCTCCACAGTCGTCGGTTCTGGAATCAGAAGCTCTATCTGATCACCTTCAGATAATTTAGCGTTAGCTTTAACTTTAGCCCCATTCACCGTTACGAACCCGTCTCCAATCCACAATTGAACTTGAGAGCGCGATACGTTATCCATTGATTCTGTAATATATTTGTCAATTCGTTCCCTATTATGTTCTGCGGCAACCGTCCATTCCATACGATCATTGCCATTCAAGAGTTCATCGTCATGTGTTGACATATCTCCGTTAATCTGTTCTTCATTTTGCGATTTACTCATGATGTTCATTCCCTTCGACCTTTGCGGCAGCTTTCTCGCGCCGTCCTTCAAGCAACGTTTCCACAATGATCAGTACCACTCCGATACAGATCGCAGAATCGGCTATGTTGAAAATGGGAAACGTGTAGCTTCCAAAATTAAGCTGGATAAAATCGACAACCTCTCCGGTCAAAGCCCGATCCAGGAAGTTACCAATGGCTCCCCCAAGCACTAAACTAAGCGCCACGGGCAGCAATTTGTGCGGAGTATCTTTTACCTTTTGCAAATACCAAACCAAAGCCACCACGACAACCAGTGTAACCACAATAAAGAACCAGCGTTGATCCTGCAAAATACCAAAGGCTGCACCTGAGTTGCGATGTGATGTGATGACAAAGAAATTGCCAATCACCGGAATTTCATCTCTAAGTTCCATCCGGGTTGCAATTAGGAACTTCGTTCCCTGATCGACTAAAAATACGATAAAAGCGAGGATATAATACACCACGTTTGTTTGTCACTCCGTTCTTGTCTTTTCCAAACGATACCAGGCTTAACGCCAGACTTATTCATTGTAGCACAGCTGTTTGGAAATCGTCCACGACGCGGTACGTCGCAGTACGGATGGCAAAAACGATAACATTTCCCTCCTGTAATTCTGCACGAAATGGCACATCCTACAACCGAGTCAAAATCCGGAGTCCACACGGAACAGAAAGGGGAAAACGATGTCACATTTCACTGCCAAGCAACTGCAATTGTTACGTTCCCAACTGATAACCGAAAAGCGTGATATTGAACATAGACTGGAGCAGAACGAACATTATGGCCTTGGTGACTCCATGAAACTCCAGACAGGTGAATTATCACCGATTGACAACCATCCGGGTGATATCGCTACCGAAATGTATGAACGCGAAAAGGATATTTCGCTGCTGGAGCATGATGAGTTTCAACTGGAGCGTATTGATTCTGCCCTGCATTCCATCGAAGAAGGCCATTATGGGACTTGTGCCGTGTGTCAGCAACCTATCCCTTATGAACGTATGCAGGCTGTTCCTTACACCAAGTACTGCAAAAAGCATCAACCCGAAACCGTTGTCTCTGAGAATCGTCCTGTAGAGGAAGAATTCCTCGCTCCGGCCTTTGGCCGCACAAGCCTGGATGAACGTGATGACCAGAACGGTTTCGACGGTGAAGATGCGTGGCAGATTGTTGAAAGTTGGGGTACCTCCAACACGCCAGCCATGGCTGAGGGACGGGACATCGACAGTTATGATGTTATGGCGATTGAAGCCACAGACGAGGTCGAGGGCTGCGTTGAGGCATATGAGAGCTTTGTTGCAACCGATATCTACGGTCATGATGTGTCCATCGTGCGCAATCGGCAATATCGACAGTATCTGGAGAACCGTGAAGGCGAAGGCCTGTTAGAACCGGATTTCGATTCGGACGACTCGTATTAATTGCTTAGGAGCCTAATAGGTGTTTAACTCCAACTGTCGTTGCACAATTCGCACAATATCTGCAATGTAATCACCTACAATGGGCAGATTAAGGGCCCCAAGAACCTGTAACACATAAATGATCGTGGCTGCAAAAAAGGTAAACCCGATTGCGATCCCCACGCCGCGTGCTGCTCCGGACAATAGATTAAGTCCAATCAGCTTCCATGGCCGGTTCAGCAATTCTGTGTACTGCGCGATCCGCGAACGTTCGAGTTCATTGGCGAGCCGGTTGGTGAGCGTATGAAGCTCTTCAATTTTGTCCTCCGCATTCTTGGAATGCGTGGATTCTGAATTCGATGGCGATTGGCTATCCTGTTCGTTCATAATTTACTCAGTTCCTTTGATGTATATAGAGTGTCTGCACAATAGAAATCATTGCCCATTTGCTGAAAAACCAAACGAGCCAGGACACAGGATTCTTCTCCTGCATCTGAGGCTCGTTGGCATGTCTGTCTCTATATACTGTCCTATTTGAAATAGAGTTACTCTGTCCCCGTTAAAGTCTGACAAAGCTATCCTTTCTCCAGGACCGCCTTACGTGAAAATCACTGTATTACCCCTCGATATATACTCCGATGGCTTTGCCTCCGGCTTCAATACGCTGCATCGAATCATTTGTTCCGAAGGTTACCTCGGTAACGAGCACATTCTCACGCAGCACATGATCAAAGGCCTGAATCGCTGCTTGAAGAGCAGCGTCCACATCCAGCATCAAACGTACTCTTTTCTCAATCGGCAGATCCAGCTTCTTCCGCGTATCTTGAACTGCACGAATGACTTCACGGACCCAGCCTTCCTGTTCGAGTTCTGCTGTAATCTCCGTATTGAGAGCTACCGTCAGACCATAGCCCGATGCTGAGGCAAAACCGGATTTGGCTTGTTTCTCCACGAGCAGTTCTTCACCCGTCACTTGCAGCTCTTCGCCTTCAGGAGAAACGACGTTCAGCACATCCTCTGCCACCACTTTACGAGTCTCATCCGCTGACATTCCCTTGAAGAAGTTCTGTAGGAAGCCTACGTTTTTACCGTATTTTTTGCCTGCTACTTTCAGATTCAGCTTCAAAGTGAAATCAACGAAGTCCGCATCGTCATGCTCGGTACGAATACTTTTGACATTGATCTCATCCTTGATGATCTCTTCATAACTTGCCAGATCAAAGCCTTTATCCAGAGAAACGATCAGTTCGGACAACGGTTGACGTGTCTTGATGCCTGTTTCGTTACGAACGTTACGGGCAAGTTCAACGATTCGGCGAGCTGTCTCCATATCCTGCTCCAGATCCAAATCAATCAACGCTTCATTGGCAACCGGATAATCATCCATGTGCACACTCTCACCAGTAGTCAGATTCAGATAGATATCTTCTGCAAGCATCGGTGTGAACGGAGCCACGAGCTTGGCTGTAGTTACCAGCACTTCGGTCAATGTACGGTAGGCGTCCAGTTTGTCTTCTGTCAATCCGCTGCCCCAGAAACGGTCACGGGAACGACGGATGTACCAGTTACTGAGCTCATCCACGAATGCTTCGATAGCTTTGGAAGAGTTCAGGTAGTCGTTAACAGCCAGCGCTTTTTCTACAACGAGAATCAGGCTGTTCAGTCTTGACAAGATCCAACGATCCAGGTTGTGTGAAGACAGCTTGAACGGATGCTCCTGTGGATCAAATCCATCAATCGTAGCATAGAGCGTCAGGAATGCATGGGTGTTGACCAGCGTATCCACCATTTTGGATTTCGCTTCGCCCACGATGCCTTTGGAGAAACGCTTGCTGTTCCATGGTGCGCTGTCAGACAGCAAAGCCCAGCGGAATGCATCTGTACCGTATTCTTCAATCACTTCCCATGGATCGATAACGTTGCCTTTGGATTTGGACATCTTCTGTCCATTCTCATCAAGAACGTGTCCTGTTGCCATAACTGCTTTGTAAGGCGCTTTGCCAGTCAAAAGGGTAGACACCGCCAGCAAGCTGTAGAACCAGCCCCGTGTCTGGTCAATTCCTTCACAGATCATATCTGCCGGATATTGCTGTTCGAATGTTTCTTTATTTTCAAATGGATAGTGCTGCTGGGCAAACGGCATGGAGCCGCTGTCGAACCAGACATCGATCACTTCCGGTGTACGTTTCATTTCATATTTGCCACAAGAGCTCATGACTTTGACGTCATCTACATACGGCTTATGCAGTTCCAGATTCTCAGGCACGTCGCCAATGGCACGGGCACGCAGTTCAGCGATGCTATGCGGGGCGAATTGTTCACCTGTCTCTTCACACACCCAGATGTTCAGTGGCGTTCCCCAATAGCGGTCACGGCTGATATTCCAGTCCACAAGATCTTCAAGGAACTTGCCGAAGCGCCCATCACGAACGTGGCCTGGATACCAGTCTACTTCACTGTTATTAGCGATCAGTTGATCCTTGATTGCAGTTGTTTGGATAAACCAGCTGTCCATAGCATAGTACAGAAGAGGTGTATCACAACGCCAGCAGAACGGATAGCTGTGCTCATATTTTTCTTTGCTAAACAAACGTCCTTTTTCCGAGAGGTACCTCACGATATCAATATCGCAATCCTTTACAAAACGTCCGGCAAAATCAGTCACCTGTGGGACAAACTTGCCTTCCAGATCCACCATGTTCACAAAACTGATGCCATTCTCACGACATACACGATAGTCATCTTCACCATGTGCAGGTGCCATGTGTACAATCCCTGTACCGCTTGCATCGGTTACAAAGCCTGCACCCAGGATGATGTTTGCTTTCTCAGCCTGCACGTAGTTGAACGGAGGATCATACGTTTTGCCAACCAGATCGGACCCTTTCAGGGAACCGATCACTTCATATTCACCTTTGGCGTCCTTCATAACCTTTTCAACCAGATTGGTCGCCATGATATAAACTTCGTTGTCCTGACGAACACGGGAGTAATCCATATCCGGGTTCACGGCCAGCGCAACGTGTGATGGCAATGTCCAAGGCGTTGTTGTCCAGGCAAGCACAAATTCGCCGCTGTCATCGAGCTTGAATTTGGCCGTAGCACTGAGGTCCTTGACGTCCTTGTACCCTTGCGCTACCTCATGGGAGCTAAGTGTAGTCTGACAAGAAGGACAGTACGGACTCACACGGTGACCGCGGTACAGCAGGCCTTTTTCATGAATCGTCGCCAGAATGTTCCACACACTTTCGATGTAATTGTTGTCGAGTGTGATATACGGATTATTCATGTCCGTCCAGTAGCCGATCCCTTCCGTCAGATCACGCCATTGTTGCTCGTATTCGAACACGCTCGCTTTACATTCGTTAATGAATTTCTCCACGCCGTAATCTTCGATTTCCCACTTGTGGGAGATCCCCAGCTTTTTCTGAACACCCAGCTCTACAGGCAGACCATGTGTATCCCAGCCTGCTTTACGAACGACGCGGTATCCTTTCATCGTGTTATAACGTCCTACGAAATCCTTGATGACCCGTCCGAGTACGTGACCGATATGCGGTTTTCCATTGGCTGTAGGCGGTCCCTCGTAAAATACGAAGTTCGGCTTGCCTTCCCGGTTTTCGATGGATCTTTGGAATGTATTCTCTGTTTTCCATTTGTTTAACACGCGTAGTTCTCTGGCGCGTGCTTTCTCTTTGACGTCAACTCGTTGCATGATTATCTCTTCCTTTCAACTGTGTTAGATTGTGGACCGTCCACAAAAAGCGTTTCAATCCCCCTAAATCCCCCTTACCAAGGGGGACCCCATAGGCGCTCCGCCCTCTGGACACCCGGGATGGGTTGTCTTTGGCGAGACCTGCGGCGGCGTTTGCGAAGGGGTGTATGTTGGAGTCGGCCCTTTTGCGGCTGTCCCCTCCGGGAACGCCGCCGGGCCTTACTAGTGGGGGGAGCTGCCGGACGCTTCGCTCCTCCGGCGTGGGCTCTCTCCTTGAGGCACCTTCGGGCCTCATGTACGTTCGCCTTGGTGAGGCCCGCTGCCGGACGCTTCGCTCCTCCGGCGAGTGGGCTCTCTCCTTGAGGTCCCTTCGGGCCTCATGCACGTTCGCCTTGGTGAGGCCCGTTGCCGGGCGCTTCGCTCCCCCGGCGGTGGGCTCTCTCCTTGAGGTCCCTTCGGGCCTCATGGGCGTTCGCCTTGGTGAGGCCCGTTGCCGGGCGCTTCGCTCCCCCGGCGGTGGCTCTCTCCTTGAGGCACCTTCGGGCCTCATGGGCGTTCGCCTTGAGGTCCCCTGCACGTTCGCTGCTTTTTTTGGACACAAAAAAACCTCATCCCTGGAAAGGGACGAGGTTGTGCTCGCGTTACCACCCTAATTCTGTTCATCACAAACCACATCCAACATAAATTGGGTATGCTCTGTCATCAACAGCGCTTATGCCCCGCTTGACTACAGCAGGGTGCCGATATAACGTTCGGCTCACGGTTTCGCTTACACACGGCCAATACTTCACCGCTTCAGCGTCACTTCTCCGGGGAGATATTCGGCTATAACTCAACCATTGGCTTGCACCAAACGCCAACTCTCTGAGGGATGAGATTATAACGTACTGAACCCGTCATGGAATCACTATTCATTATGAATATAGTTATAGCCTCTTTACAGGTAAAAGTCAACCAGGCGGATAGACTAGTAAATTTCCTTCATTTCCCGCTCACGGTCACGGACTTCCTGCTCCCGGCTCTCCAGCACTTCCCAACCATCCTGAGTCAGCAGTTCGAGCTGTGCTTCCACAAGTGTACGGAAACGGGCACGGTAGATGGACGCCTGCTTTTTCAGCTCTTCGACTTCCAAAGCAATTTTACGTGATTTAGACAATGATTCGTTTACGATCCGGTCCGCATTTTTCTCGGCTTCCTTCACGATCAACTGTGCTTCTTTTTTCGCATTGTTCTTCACATCATCCGCAGCTTCCTGCGCAATGATAATCGTTTTGCTCAGCGTCTCTTCAATCGTTGCAAAATGATCAAGCTTCTCCTGTACGGACAGCAACTGATTGCTCAGCTCTTTGTTTTCGCGAATGACGCCTTCGTAATCTTTGATGACTTGATCCAGGAATTCATTGACCTCATCCTCGTCATACCCGCGCAAGCGTCGGGAAAATTCCTTGTTGTGTATGTCCAGCGGCGTTAATGGCATGCTGTCCACCTCCTGTAAAAGTTCCTTCCCGGACCGAGAAGGTTTGCAGCATATGGGTTCCACCCAAGGGGCCGTATATGAGATGCCCAATCCTGGCAACTAATACGGAATGCAGGATCAGACTCTGATCCTTTAGCGATCATATCAACCTTTGCACTTTAATGTATATCGGAAACACCGAATGTTTTTTGCACCTTTACCTTAAACATTTCGACAAGAAAGAAGGTTTTCCTGCAACACACTTAGGCAAATTTGCCGATTTTTACGCGACAGCGTCCCTTTTTGGTCAACCCATCCTGTTCCAGCACCTTGAATCGACCAAAACCTTGAATGGATACCACGTCACCGGCTTTTAGTGATTTGGACGGGTCTTCCTCCACTTTCCAATTCACACGACAGCGACCAGCCTTGATCGGGACCAGAACTTTACTGCGACTAAGCCGATACACATCTGCACAGATGCCATCCAAACGCAGAGAAGCCACGGTAATATCCATCGTTTCCATTTTACTTTGGGACCATTTCAGCTGATCCAATGGCAGTAGCTCTGTAAACACATGTACCCGGTGCACCTGGTTCAATTGAAGCGATAAAAAAGCGCCGGTTTCCGACGCCACCACCGTATGGCACCCGTCCTCCAGCACTTGAATATCACCAATCTTGCCACGTTTCATGCCAAGCCCGAGCAGGGCACCCATATAGTCCCCATGCTCCAGCTCTTTAATCTTCTGATCGTCAGACGTAATGCTCATCACCTGCATACCCATATCTTCATCGTCCAGATACCGATAATCCGGTGCAACCAGCGCCCGCTTACGTTCAGCTGTTTCATAACCACCATCCAGACGAATCTGTACATCATCTCGACGGTTAACAAGTGTTTGTAAAATAAAGGCCTGTCTGGGATCAAGAAAGTCAGTTAGCTTCATGTCATGAAACTTGCCTGCACGTTCAACCCAGTCCGAGGCTTTATCCACAAAATCCCGCTCGTCATGACTAAAATGCTCGTAAATTTCACCGCTCATCTATGTTCACCCTACCCTAATATACAAAGTATCGGAGGATGGAGATCAGCCCATTAAGCGCAAGTTGCAGAACGATTAACGCCACAATCGGTGAAATATCCAACATACCGAACAAAGGCGGAATAAATCGACGGAAAGGTCTTAGGTATGGTTCCACCAATTTGCCTAGCCATTCACCGATGAAGCTTTCCCGTGCGTTGGGAAGCCATGACATCAATATGTAGACAATGACCATGTAAAAATAAATCTGGTATAGCGTGTACAATACTACTTCAACCTGTTGCAAAAGTGGCTCACCTCATTCTGTTATAATCTTGCTCGCTGTCAGCCAGTATTTCCGTAATTGCTCCCTGAATTTCAACCGTATCTGGCGTACAGAGAAAAATGTTGCCACCAATTTTTGAAATACCGCCGCCCAGTGCATATACTGTGCCACTCAAGAAATCAATGACGCGCAGTGCCTGATCCTGACGCACTCGCTGCAGGTTAACCACAACTGTCCGATGGGAGCGCAGATGGTCAGCGATCTCCTGTGCTTCGTCATAAGAACGCGGTTCATAAAGGACGACTTTAACATTTTTCTGGGAATGAATGCTCACCACATTATTCCCCCTTTGGTTTCTACGTTTATCGAGACTTGAGGTTTCAGCTTCCTGTTGATCAGGATCATGTTCCTCTTGTGCCGCCATACGCTCACGTTCCACAATTTCTTCCTCTTCCTGTAGCCCGAGGAAATTCATAAACTTATTCATTACGCCCATTGTGAACCCTCCTCTTTTCCTACGAGAATCGATCCAAGCCGAACCCAGGTTGCCCCTTCTTCAATCGCCACTTCAAAATCATTGGACATGCCCATCGACAACTCGGCTAATGGCTCTGCCGTCAGAGCTTGTCCATTCAAATGGTCTCTAACCTCACGCAGTCCGCGAAATACGGGACGTGTAAGCTCCGGATCTTCCTCATGGGGTGCCATGGTCATCAGACCGATGACCTTCAGGTTGTTGAACGAACTGATTTCACGTAAAAAAGAACTCGCCTGTTCAGGCTGCAAGCCATACTTGCTTTCTTCACCCGAAATATTCACCTGCAATAGTGTTTCCACCTCGATGCCAAGAGACGCCGCCTTTTTATCCAACTCCTTGGCCAGGGACAAACGCTCCAGTGAATGTATGTAACGGAATTTACCGATGACGTCCTTCACCTTATTCGTCTGTAAATGACCGATAAAATGCCAGGTACCTTGCTGACCGAATGCTTCCCATTTCGCCTGTGCATCCTGCCAGCGGTTTTCGCCAATATGCTCAAGTCCGTGGTTCAGCACAGCTCCCGTTGTTTCAAGTGAGACGTATTTCGTGACAGCAATCACATTCACATCTTCACGTTGACGGCCACTGCGCTGACACGCGGCTTCGATCTTCTGATTTACCAGTTGTATACGCTCCTCCAATGACACAGAGGGTCACCTCTCTTCCAGCCCAATCCAGCTCGCCATCCTCCCGGTAATGCCATTTTCTTTACGATATGAGAAAAACAGCTCGGGATTGCAGCTTGTACACCAAGTTGTACATTCGATATGATCCGGCAATATTCCTGCTTTCATCATAATGTGTCGATTGCATTCTTTCAAGTTTAACATCGTTTTGCCATTTCCGGCTGGCCGATATACTTGATTTGATGCAGAGTTCTTGTATTCATCATTACCCGAGGAATGATCCAGCCAAACCCGTACATGCTGCATAACCACTTCATCCACTTCATAACAGCAATCCCCAATTGAGGGACCAATTGCAGCACGGATATCCTGTCTGCGACTTCCATATTCCTGCTCCATCTTTTCAACCATCGATTCGGCTATACCGGCAACTGTACCTTTCCATCCCGCATGAGCAAGCCCCACTGCCTGTTGTACGGGGTCATAGAAGTAAAGGGGTACACAATCTGCATAAAAGGAAGTCAGCAGCACCCCAGGCACATTGGTGACCAAACCATCCGTATCCTGCAATGCAGACTGCCGATCCAGCAAACCTTTGCCCCGATCATCCGCTGTAATTACAGTTACATGTTTCCCATGTACCTGTTCTCCACAAGTCCAGGATTCCAAAGGGAAACCCAACTTTTCAGCTACAAGTTTACGATTATGTAGCACGTCAGCCGGATCATCCCCCACATGATAGGCACAGTTGAGACTGGCGTAAGGCGCGCTTCCGACACCACCCTGCCTTGTCGTAAAACCGGCTTTCATATGCTTAAACTCCAGTTTCCACGGCTCCACATATAATAACAACGGGTCAGGACCCCAATTTGAGTTCTGGCTTCCCGACCGTATTTCCTTATCCAAAATAAACGGTTCCATCCTCTCACCTCACAACTTCCAGTGTACCAAATGAACCCCGTTCTGTCTCGATTATATCGTTCGGCGCTGGCTGCGATCTAGCCGTTCGATTCGTTCCACCCGGTCCATGCGGTTGTTCTGTTCGTCATACAAGCGGGCTTCACGGTCGCGGTCATCATAGGTAGTTTCCTTCATTTCATCCATTTTAACCAAAATGACATCCGAACCGATCTTCACAATGTTTCTCCAGGGGATAATCAGATCCGTTCCCCCGCCGAACAGCCCCATAAAACGACTATAACCCGGCACAACAATCGCTTCGATTCGTCCCTGTTTCAGATCCAGCTCCAAATCACTAATCTGACCCAGACGTTTGCCATCCGTAATGTTAATAACATCTTTGGTTTGAAAATCCGAAATTTTCATCCCGCTGCCCACCGGTTCACCTGTGTTCACTTTCATATGGTCCCGCCCCCCGATTAATCCGCTTCTGCCCGTTCTCCGCTTCTATACAATATATGTTTCATACGCGAAAAATGTCCTCTTTTTCAGAGGAAACTGAACAAATTCACTTCCACTGGTGTCGAAATGCAAAAAGCAAAAAGACGATCCAAGGAATATCTCTTCCCTTGAATCGCCTCATGGCTTGCCCCTTGTTACGACTTCACATGTTTCTGCATTTGTTGTATCGCTGATTTCTCCAGACGGGATACCTGCGCCTGGGAAATGCCAATTTCATCAGCCACTTCCATCTGGGTTTTCCCTTCGAAAAACCGCATGGACAGAATCATTTTCTCCCTTTGACCGAGACGGTGCATCGCTTCACGCAGTGCAATTTCCTCAATCCAGGATACATCCTTGTTTTTGTCATCACTGATCTGATCCATTACATAAATCGGATCTCCACCATCATGATAGATCGGTTCGAAGAGCGAAACCGGGTCCTGAATGGCATCCAATGCAAAAACCACATCTTCCTTCGGCACGTTCAGTACCTCAGAAATTTCGAATATCGTCGGTTCACGAGAGTTTTTATTCGTCAGGCTGTCACGCACCTGAAGTGCTTTATAAGCAATGTCCCGCAAAGAGCGAGATACCCGAATGGGGTTATTGTCGCGCAGGTATCGACGGATTTCACCGATAATCATCGGCACCGCGTAGGTTGAAAATTTGACATTCTGGGATAAATCAAAATTATCAATGGCTTTCATCAGGCCAATACATCCAACCTGGAACAGATCATCGACAAACTCTCCCCGATTGTTAAAGCGCTGAATGACACTGAGCACAAGACGCAGGTTGCCATTCACTAATTTCTCTCTTGCTGAGCGATCATGGTGTTGCTGAAGGGAATGAAACAATTCCCGCATTTCTGTGTTGGTGAGGACAGGCAATTTTGCGGTGTCCACGCCACAAATCTCGACTTTGTTTCGGGTCATCGTGATTTACCTCCCAAGGAGAAACATTAATGTACATTATCTCCGGGGCAGGCTTTTTTATTCGCACTTGGCACCCTTGCCATTAATACCCATTATGAAAAATGCTCCGGTTCAGACCATCTTGTTGAACTCCTTACGGAGTCTTTTAATGATTCTTTTTTCGAGACGGGAGATATAGGATTGGGAGATTCCAAGCAGATCGGCGACATCTTTTTGTGTCTTTTCTTCCCCATCCGTCAGCCCAAAACGAAGCTCCATAATCATTCGCTCCCGCTCGGTTAATTTTTCCAATGCCTTATGCAAAAGCTTCCGGTCTACCTGTTCTTCAATATTCCGATAGATTGTATCGTTCTCTGTACCGAGTACATCGGACAATAATAGTTCATTTCCATCCCAATCAATATTGAGTGGTTCATCAAAAGAAACTTCTGTACGAATTTTGCTGTTACGTCTCAGGTACATCAAAATTTCATTTTCGATACAACGGGAAGCATAGGTAGCCAGCTTAATTTTCTTTTCCGGGTCAAACGTGTTCACCGCTTTGATCAATCCAATCGCACCGATAGAGACGAGATCCTCGATATTGATACCTGTGTTCTCGAATTTGCGCGCGATGTATACCACCAGCCGCAGGTTACGTTCAATCAACATGGCACGAATCGCCGAATCGCCTGAAGACAGCTTTTGCAACAAAAATTCTTCTTCTTCACGTGTTAATGGGGGCGGTAACGCCTCACTGCCTCCGATATAATAAATCTCTTCACTTTTTAAACCAAGCAGAAATAATAAACGATAGTACTGCAGCTGCGCCACCAGTTTCCATTTTACAAGCATGTACGTTCCTCCTATACCACATTCAGCGGCTTTTCTGTTGCTCCCGCAGAGATAGCCGTAGACTGCGCAGAAGCGGCGTCTTGCACAAGCTCAGGGTGAATCACGGCCTGGTATTTTCCATCGGATGACAGTACGCCCCCGTCCAACCCTATTAATACCTTTGTCGTCTCATAACACATCTCATCCATCGTTACCTTCACCCGGTCTGGCTTCATTGCCAGCATAAACGCAGTTCCTTTGTTAATGCCTCGATAAGGTACCAGCCTTAAACGATCCTGCCAGTGAAAATCCTCCTGATCAAGCTCCATGATAAGGTTGTCCGGCGCCTCATCCTTCAACCTGCCCTTCCATGCAGCAGGCAGCATATCTTGCCATAACGATACCTCCATGACCATAACGGGCATTCGTGAAAGGGGGTCTGTGAGTTGATTTCCTGTATCCAGAAGGCCTGTACAAGAAATAGTCACCTCGTCAATAAAAACCTCCACTTTACCCAAGTACGTTGTCATTCGGTCTGTTTTACGTTTCGAGCTCTGCACGGCTTTGAATAAAAAAAGCACGGCAAAAAAGACGATAAACGTGAACCAGAAGGCGATTTTCAGATCAAATGACATCCCACCCGATGCCGTAAACCATATGCCGTTGAACAATTCCCCGGAGCTTTGGAGCATGTAATGTACACCCAGAATTCCTCCGGCGGCGACAAAATTGATCACATAGAAGGTGCCCAAAGTCCGTATAAATGCCTGAAGACCCTTAAACCCAAATGCAATACTCAGCATCACCAGAGACAATCCAAACTTGATCAAAAAGGTGAACATAAAATCAAACTCCGGCACAAACATCATGACCACGTACAACGCACCAACGATCGCGGACAGCAACCATCTCCACCAGACCAGCTTCGTTTTGCGCATCCAGGCCGTCAAGCCGATGAGTGCACCGTCAATACACAGGTTCGTCAAAAAAATAAGATCCACATAAACTACCACATTCTTCACCTGCCTGCGCGCAACATATCGAAATAACGTTATCCCGATATTCATGAGCATATTCACAAGTATAAGGAGCGCACTTTTCAAAGTCTGTCTAATCATGGGGGGACCCTTTCAACTTTTTTTGTCGGAATTACTCAGGCCCCTTGTTCAGAATTTGTTCAATGATGTGTGATAAAGTGTAAAAAAACAAAAAGACCCGGTGGCTCCATCAGGAGTACCGGGTCTTCATTGAAATCGATTAACGTATTAATCGTTATTATTATTGCGTGAACGATTGCGTAAAAATGTCGGAATATCCAGCTGATCATTGCTCGGCTGATTTCCGAACGGACGCAGGTTCGGCGAACGGTTATCCGCAGGCTCACTCGCTGGAGCAGGTTTACGTCCTGGTGGGGGTGGAGCAGGTTTATCTTCAAAGCCGGTTGCAATGACCGTAACTTTAATCTCCTCTTTCAGATCCTCGTCAATGATGGCACCAAAGATCATGTTCACTTCCGGATCGGAAGCGGATGTAACGATCTCCGCTGCTTCATTAACTTCATACAGGGACAGGTTAATGCCACCCGTAATGTTCATGATAACGCCGCGTGCACCTTCGATGGACGTTTCAAGCAAAGGACTCATAATGGCTTTGCGTGCTGCTTCTGCTGCACGGTTCTCGCCAGTCGATTCACCAATCCCCATCAGCGCAGATCCACGCTCGTGCATGATCGTTTTGACGTCTGCAAAGTCAAGGTTGATCAGACCCGGTACTGCAATCAGATCGGAGATACCTTGTACCGCTTGACGAAGCACGTTATCCGCTTGGCGGAATGCTTCCAGCATCGGTGTCTTTTTGTCAACAATCTCAAGCAAACGATCATTAGGAATGACGATCAGCGTGTCCACTTTTTCCTTGAGAGCTTCAATACCCTGCTCTGCATGGCTGGAACGTTTACGTCCTTCAAATGTGAACGGGCGAGTAACCACACCAACGGTAAGTGCTCCACACTCTTTGGCGATTTCGGCAATCACCGGAGCCGCACCTGTACCCGTACCGCCGCCCATACCGGCTGTCACAAATACCATGTCTGCACCTTTCAAGGTATTCATGATCAAATCGCGGGATTCTTCCGCTGCTTTTTTACCTACATCCGGGTTGGCGCCAGCGCCAAGACCACGGGTTAATTTATCACCGATTTGCAATTTATGCTCGGATTTTGCCAGGTGTAATGCCTGTGCATCCGTGTTCACCGTAATAAATTCTACACCTTGTACACCATTTTCAATCATTCGGTTGACTGCATTGCTTCCGCCGCCGCCTACACCGATGACTTTAATTTGAGCCAAGCTCTCCATCTCGAAATCAAATTCCAACATATTATTCCATCTCCCCCTCAATGTGCATGGATGGCCCGTCCAATTTTTGATTTGAACCGAATCAATTTCATATATCGACGAACGAAAGCGTTTATTTTAGAACCAGCGCATTCAAACGGCTTCAAGAATTGTATGAAATGGATCCAACCTGTTATATAAATTCACTGAACATATTTTTCAGCCGTTCGAACAGACCTGGTTTCTGCTCCGATTCCTGGGCCGCATTCGGCTTAGGACGGTTGGTCGGTTTTTTGTTATTATTGTTGTTGTTATTATTTCCACCGCCGTTGTTAATCGAGGGACGAATACGCAAACTGCGGATTACACTGTGCAAAATACCGACACCGCTTGTATAGCCCGGGTCACGCACACCAATATAATCCGGCACCGCAACTCGTACCGAAGCAGCAAGCTCATGCTGAGCTACCTGCAGAACACCCGGCATAGAGACCGTACCTCCCGTTAGTATATAACCTCCTGGAAGATCATTGTAACCAAGACGCTTCACTTCTTGAGAAATCATCTGGAATATTTCCTGAACCCTAGGTTCGATAATAGCCGCCAGATCCTCTTGAGAGAACTCCTTGTCTACATTGCTGCCGATCCGTGTTACTTTGAACATGACATCCGCAGCAGCGTCATCCAGCCATGCGCAGCCATATTTCAGTTTTACCTTTTCGGCTTGATCTGTTAATGTGCGCAAACCATAGGCGATGTCATTGGTTACAAACTCCCCGCCAATAGGCAGGGTTGAAGTTGCAACGAGACTGTCTTCTTCGAAGATGGCGATGGTTGTAGCCCCTGCTCCGATATCAACAAGCACGGAACCCATCGTTTTTTCATCTTTGGACAAAGCCAGTTGACCTGCTCCAAGTGACATGAGTACCAGATCACTTACTTTCAGACCCGCTTTTTCCACGCAGCGCAAAAGATTATGTATCGCGGTTTTTGCACCCGTAATGATGGTCGCCTCCACTTCCAGACGAACACCAATCATACCACGGGGGTCCTGTATGCCTTCCAAGCCATCTACAACATACTGCTTGGCTACAACATCAATAATTTCCCGTTCCGGTGGGACCGCAATCACTTCGGCTGCTTTCAACACCCGCTCCATGTCTTCTTCTCCGATTTCACGATCCTCGTTAGACACTGCCACGACGCCGTGACTGCTCATCAGTCCGATATGATTTCCCGAGATTCCAACATATACTTCGGATATTTGAATACCTACCATACGTTCTGCATGATCCACTGCATTGCGGATCGATTGCACCGTCTGATCGATATCTACGATTACACCTTTGCGAATTCCCTCCGAGTCGGCAGATCCAACTCCAATAATATTAAAGGTTCCATTATTCATTTCCCCAATAATAGCGCGAATTTTGGATGTACCGATGTCCAAACTAACAATGATGTCATTGTTGCTCAAGTCTGTGGCACCTCCTGACTCCAAATAGTAAAATACGTTCGGGTTTAAACACTCTTAAAACATATTCAACACACTTTAGGCTTTCCCTCTTTTTTCTACAATTTTTTTGGGTGCCAAGATCTGGTTGTGAGACATAAAACCTTGAAGAAAAAAGAAGGAGGCAACTTAGGTGCCATATTCAAGTGTATCATTTTTTCTTCGTCTCAGAAAGAACAACTTTCACTGGATAAGAGGGGCTAAACCCCGATTCCGCCTGGTTTTGAATGCAGCTTAACCGAATTAAAGGCGGAAATCAGGGAGTTGCTCCTGGTTCAGCATCTTCTTCCGGGTTATCCGGAATGAAAGGCACGTACGTATCGGCCTCCAGCATCGTGATTTTCCCTGGCCGTTCCGTCTCAATGACCTGGTTGAGATACTCTACCTTATCGGACAATAGAGAGACGGTTGTAATCACTTCAAACTGTGACTTGGTATACATCCGAATCTGATCCGGAAATGAAGGCGTAGGATTCGGAATAATCTCTGAAATATCCGTCGTTAGTTCATTCGGGATCTTGGCTAACGTTTCACTCAGCTTGGCCTTGAGCGGATCATCAGCCTTCCATTGGGTTAATATAGGTTTCTCTACGGCAACTCCAATGGTGGCAGGAACCGTTAAGCTTGTCCCGCTTGCCAGTATGGCTTTTAGCGTACCGTCAGAACCAAGTTCATATGCAACCGTTGGATATTCCTGCACCTTGATAAGAATAGTACCCGGAAATTGTTTATCCACAGTTACGGTTGATATAGCCTTGATCGTTTTCAGTCGCTCGATCACATCAGCCGAGCTTGTCCCAAAAAACTGTTCGCCCTCCTTCAGACCGCTTTTCTCCAGCAGTTCCGAAGTTGTTGTGTATACATTACCCGTAATCTCAATTGCCGAAATCCGACTCATCGAAGAACGAAAAAAAAGTACAGCAAGTAATACAATAAAAAGAAGTAACAGAATAAAAACAATTTTACGGCTTGTGTTTCGTTTGGGCCGATTCTTCTTCAGAACCGGAATTTGGCTTTTAGGCATAGGTCGCGCTCCACAAAGCCTCCGGCCCCCTTCCTTTAAGAAGGGGACTCAAAGGACGTTAATTGGCAAAATCCAGCTGCTTCGAAACGGGGGACTGTCGCTCAACCGAAGCTCCCAAACTCTGAAAGAGCTTCTCGATACGATCGTACCCTCTATCAATATGATGCACTTGCTCCACAACCGTTTTTCCCTGGGCAGCAAGGCCAGCAATGACTAATGCTGCACCTGCACGCAGATCGGTTGCTTCCACTGTAGCCCCGTACAAGCGGGGAACGCCACGGATAAATGCTGCATTCAGGTCTACCGAAATATCGGCACCCATGACATTCAGCTCATCCACATGTTTGAACCGACCCTCGAATACCGTTTCCTTCATCACACTAAAACCGTCTGCCAGACTGAGCAGCACCATAATTTGCGACTGCAGGTCTGTTGGGAATGAAGGATACGGAGAAGTCACAATGCGGTCTACTGATTTGGGACGGCTCATACAGCTCACCGTCATTATATCATTGCAAACTGTGATTTGAACACCAGTACGCTTCAACACATGTATAAGGGAAGTAAGATGGGCCGGATTGCAGTGTGTAAGCGTTACATTCCCTCTCGTTGCTGCGGCCGCAATCATCACCGTTCCAGCAACGATCCGATCCGGTATAATTTCATAAGAGCAAGGCTTGAGTTTCTCCACACCACTAATCGTAATCGTATCCGTTCCAGCACCGATAATTCGTGCACCCATCGCATTCAGAAAATGTTGCAGATCCTGTATTTCTGGTTCTCTGGCTGCATTAAATATCGTTGTTGTGCCCTCAGCCGTAACGGCTGCCATCATAATATTTTCTGTGGCTCCTACGCTGGGGAAATCCAGATGAATATCTGTACCCACCAGCTTACGCCCACGGCAAATGATCTGCTGATCCAACTCTTCAATCGAAGCTCCGAGCGCTTCCAGGCCCCGAAGGTGAAGATCAATTTTGCGTTCCCCGATGGCACAGCCACCTGGCTGGTACACGGATACTTGCCCAAACTTAGCCAGCAATGGTCCCATTAAAAAAATGGAAGAACGCATCTGTTTCATGAGATCCTCAGGCACATCATATGACCGGATGGACGACGTATCTATCGTCACTGTTCCCTGTTCATGCCGACACGTGCATCCAAGTCGTTCCAGGATATACAGCATCACTTCGATGTCCAGCAAGTGCGGAACGTTGTGCAGCGTAATTTCTCCGTCTGCCAACAAACTTGCGGCCATGATCGGTAAAGCGGCATTTTTTGCTCCATGGATGCGTATGGATCCTGAGAGGGGTTTCCCGCCTTCAATCACCAATTTGTCCAATGTATCACCTCCGGGGTTTACCGTTCACCCACTACGAAGACTTCCGGTACCAGGTTAATACCGTTTTGAGATGATATAGTGCTCTGAATCTGCTGCATTAGGGTGATAACGTCCTCTGCTGTTGCTTGGCCTGTATTGACAATGAAATTGGCATGCATGGTGGATACCTGTGCGCCTCCCTGGGTCATACCCTTTAGCCCCGCTGCTTCAATCAGACGGGCGGCATGATCACCAGGTGGATTCCGGAATACACTGCCAGCACACGCCATCTGTAGTGGCTGTGTACGGCGCCTACGGTCTTTGTAAGCTGCCATTGATTCCGAAATGACTTTGCGTTCTCCCTGCTGGAGTGCAAATGTAGCCTCCAGCACGATGCCTCTCCGGTCATGCAGAACAGAGTGGCGATAAGCAAATTCCATGTCCTCCTTGCTGTAACGTACCAATTCCCCTGTCTCCAGTACAATCTCAGCGGATTGAAATATCCGTGACACATCCGATCCATGGGCACCAGCATTCATATATACGGCTCCCCCGACCGTTCCGGGGATGCCGCTGCCAAATTCCAAACCGGTCCACTCTTTTTTTGCAGCAACAACACTGAGTTTAACAAAGGAATGTGCCGCTCCGGCAGTTACCCCGCCCTCGTGAAACTCGGCATAATCAAAGCCTTCTCCCGGTTTCACAACAACTCCGCGTATTCCCTTGTCGGACACCAGCATGTTTGAACCCCGTCCAAGCTGCATCCATGGGATCTGATGCTTGTGCAGTAATTGGATGAGATTAACCATCTGCTCTTTGTTTTCCGGTATGACCAGCGCATCTGCAGGACCGCCGATCTTCCATGTGGTGTATTTGGCTAGCGGCTCGTTTTCAAGAACATTGCCGACATTGTTCTGGGATAGTAGCGATATCCACTGCTGCATATTAACATCCTCCTTTACTTCAAAACCGATGAGCACGGCAGTTTACATTGCTGCTGGCCGTGTTGCGTCGCCATGGAACGATTGTCACGATTTATAGGGTATCTTATGTCAGTCCCGCCGTGTGTGTGACAATCGCCCAAAACGCACTTTAACGCCCTGCAGCAAGACGCCGAATCTCGCTCACAAGTACCTCGGCTGCATCGGGTTTCCCCAGTTTCCTGGAGGCCTCTGCCATCCTTTTGCGCGCCGCTTCGTCATTCATAATTCCAGCAATCGCTTTATACAGCCCCTGGCCTGTCAGATCCTTCTCCAGCATCGTAACCGATGCGCCTCCACCCTCAAGCGTGCGGGCGTTTGCCTCCTGATGATTATTCGTCACGTTAGGTGATGGAATCAGGATGGATGGAATTCCGAGCGATGTGATCTCGGCAAGGAACGAAGCCCCAGCACGATTCACGATCAGCGATGTGCATGCAAGAACTTCTGGCATGTTGTGTACGTAGGGCAGCACATGCAGATGATTTGGCATCGTTCCAAGGGAGCTGCGGATCGCTTCACGCGTTTCGTCAAAATAAGAATCACCTGTTACGTAGACCACGTGCACATCTTCAAGCTTGGCCAGCATCGGTGCCATATCCACCATAGCTTTATTGATTGCCTTCGCACCACGGCTGCCACCAACCACAAGAACAACTCGGCTGTCCATAGGTACACCCAGTGTCGCGAATCCACGATCACGACTGGCTTGAGCTACCGTGGTAGCCCTTGGATTGCCGGTATACACAACCCTTTTGGCTCCAGAGAATGCTTTCTCCGAACCCTCAAAGCTAACTGCGACCGTATCCACATAACGTGTAAGGAACTTGTTGGTTAGTCCGGGAATGGCATTCTGTTCATGGATGACACTCGGAATACCGAGTTTGGCTGCCGCATACACGACAGGCCCACACACGTAGCCCCCCGTACCGATGACAACATCGGGTTTGAATTCCTTGAGCATTTTCTTGGCTTTGCGTACACCTTGCAGAAATCTCATTACCGTCTTCACGTTGTCAAAGGATAATTTCCGGCGAAAACCTGTAATATCAATCGATTGAAATGGAATATTCTCTTGTGGCACCAGTTTGCTTTCCAGTCCACGGGTACCACCGATATATAAAAATGTCGAGTCGGGATTCTCCGCCTCACATTGCCTTGCTATCGCAACGGCCGGATAGATATGTCCACCGGTACCGCCGCCGCTTAGAACGACTCGCATCGTACATTCACCTCGCATAACGGGATAAGTTCAATAATATGCCTAACGCTGTCAACATCAAGGTCAGAGATGAACCGCCATAACTGATGAGTGGGAGTGTAATCCCCGTAACCGGCATAAGCCCGATGACCACGCCAATGTTGATAATGACCTGCACAGCGACCATCCCCACAATGCCTACGCCCAGAAGGCTGCCAAAAGCATCCGGTATCGTCATCGCTACGCGCATCCCTCTCCACACCAGGACTAGGAACAGCAATAATACAATCATTCCACCAATGAAGCCAAGCTCTTCTGCCAAAATGGAAAAAATAAAATCCGTCTGCGGTTCGGGTACATAACTGTATTTTTGTCGACTCATACCCAGCCCCAAGCCCGCAAGTCCTCCAGGACCGATCGCATATAAAGATTGAATAATCTGATATCCGGCTCCAAGTGGATCAGACCACGGGTCCAAAAAAGCCGTTATTCGCTGCAATCTGTACGGAGCTGCCGCAATCAGCCCGGCAAACCCTGCTGCACCACCGAGGGCAAGCAGTAATAGATGCTTCATCCGTGCTCCTGCTGTGAAAATTATGAGCATTGAAGCACCCAGCATGACTGTGCCTGTCCCCAAATCGGGCTGAAGCATAATAATACCAAAGGCCAAACCAATCAGGCCGAGCGGTGGCAGAAGCCCCGTCGTGAACGTTTTGATTTTACCAGGCTCCTTGCTTAACCAATGAGCCAGAAACAGGATCATACCCAGTTTCATGAATTCTGAAGGTTGTATGCCGAATGAGCCAATGCCCAACCAGCTCCGTGCCCCTCCGCGAACCACTCCGATGCCAGGAATCAGCACCGCAATCAGCATTATAAAGCAGGCAATCAATATCGGCTTTGCATACTTTCTCCAGACCCGGTAGTCCACATTTGCCGTAACAAACATGGCAGCAAGTCCAAGTCCGGCGAACAGCAGCTGTCTTTTGACAAAGTAAAATGAATCACCGTAGTCATGAAAAGCAAGCACCGAGCCCGCACTGTATACCATAATAATGCCGATGGCAAGCAATGCCAGAATACAAATTAGGAGCCAGAAATCCGGCGCCGGTCGCGTCTGTTTCATCAGGAGGCCACCCCTTGCATGGAAGTAGGGGCTTTTCCACCCCCCTACTTACAAGTTATGCGCCGCCTCTTTAAAAATGCGTCCCCGCTCTTCATAGGAAGCAAACATGTCCCAGCTTGCACACGCCGGTGATAACAAGACAACATCACCTGGAGCTGCAAACTGTGAAGCTTCCTGCACGGCAGCGGTTAACGTCCGGGCAGCGTCCTCCTCATTATCGACGACCTTAATTTGCTTTAATCCCGCCAGTTCCGCGACTTTGGCAATTTTCACTCTTGTCTCTCCTAGAGCAACCACAGCTTTTACACGCTCCTGGAACAAGGGCAGCAGTTCCATCATGTCTGAACCACGATCCAGTCCTCCGGCAATGAGCACAACCGGTTCCTTGAATGAGTTCAGCGCCATTACAGTTGCCTTGGAATTGGTCGCTTTAGAATTGTTGTAATACTTGGCTCCATCATGTTCAAGTACATACTCAAGACGGTGTTCAACCCCCTTGAAGTCAGCCAGAGGCGCAGCAAGAACAGACGGGTCGGCTCCAGCGGTCACAGCAATAGCTACTGCTGCCAATGCATTTCCCACATTGAATCGTCCTGGGAGTCCGATGTCTTCCACATCAATAATGATATGATGGTTTCCCTGACCGTCTGCATAGATCACCTGGCGCTTCACGTCATCCTCTTCCCCATCCACGTATGGAGGATCAGCATATACCCCTGCTTCAAGCTTCTCTGTCAGCGAGAATGGGAGCAGTCTTGCTTTGATATAAGGAACCAGTCCACGGCATACTGGATCATCCCAGTTCAGAATAGCTACATCCTCCGGTTGCTGGTTGGAGAATAATTTGGACTTGGAAGCCACATAATCATCCATGTCCCCATGGTAATCCAAATGAGTCTCCGCTACGTTTAGCAAACTGGCAATGCGCGGACGGAAATCGGATGTGCCTTTCAGTTGGAAACTGCTAAGCTCCACCACCATCCAGTTATCCGCAGAAGCCTGCTCTGCTGCCTCACATAAGGGTGTTCCAATATTACCGGCAACGATCGGTTTCAAGCCGGCATGCTCCAACATGTTGCCTACCCACGTTGTTGTAGTCGTTTTTCCATTAGAGCCAGTGATTCCGATCATAGGTGCAGCGCATAGATGATATGCCACCTCCACCTCAGTCACCACTTCAATGCCTAAGGCAAGTGCCTGCTGCACAGGAGGCGCCTGGTAAGGAATACCCGGATTTTTGACCACAAGCTTCACATCACTGTGAATCAGATCGTCCGGATGTCCCCCGCATACAACAGAAATTCCCAAAGCCTCCAATTCGGATGCTTCGGGACACTGTTCTCTCTCTTTTTTATCATTGACTGTAACTATTGCGCCGGCACGATCCAGCACTTTGGCGACCTGCACGCCGCTCTTGGCCAGTCCAAGCACGACGATTTGTTGCCCACGATATGTTTCAGGATGATTCATTGTTTACAACCCCTTGTTGAGATAAAGTCCAAGAGCGGCCAAAATGGCACCTACCGCCCAAAAAGTGATGACAACTCGCCATTCCGACCAGCCACTCAGTTCAAAGTGATGATGAATTGGACTCATTTTGAATACGCGTTTGCCACGAGTTTTGAAGGATACCACTTGAATAATAACAGACAGGATTTCGATAACGAAAATACCGCCAATGATGACAAAAAGAAGTTCTGTCTTCGTTACAATCGCAACGGCACCGATCGCACCACCAATTCCGAGTGAGCCCGTATCTCCCATAAACACTTTAGCCGGGTGTGCGTTATATACCAGGAAGCCCAGTACCGCACCAATCATCGCCGCCGCACATACCGCTGCCGGCATGGATGTTGCCTGCATCGCCACAATGGCAAATGCCCCAAAGGCGATGGCACTCACGCCGGACAACAAGCCGTCCAGACCATCGGTAAAGTTGACTGCATTCGTGATGGCAAGCATCATAAATACGACAAACGGATAGTAGAACCATCCCGTCCAGTCGAAGGAGAAGGATGTACCTGGAATCGATATGGCTGTGCTGTGTCCATTCTGAATCAGCAAGTAGCACATCACGGCACTGAAAAACAACTGACCAATCATCTTTTGTTTAGCCGTCAGCCCCAGTGAGCGTTTGAATACAATCTTGATGTAATCATCCAGGAAGCCGATCAGACCGAAACCGAGTGTAGCCACAAGCAGGACATAAAAGTCCGTATTTTTGACAGCTGAAAATTTCAAAAAGGCCAATGTGAACGCGAGTAAAATAACAACTCCGCCCATTGTAGGTGTTCCACTCTTTTTCAGATGGCTCTGTGGCCCATCTTCCCGAACCTGCTGTCCGAATTTCATTCGACGCAGCAATGGAATCAAGAGCGGTGCGGCGATCACCGCCAAAATAAATGAAACACCGATTGTTAACAGTAATACCTGAAAATCCATGGGTTCACCCCTCTAGTCTACTCTATTCTGTAATGGAGCTATTTTTAGCGCTTCGACCACATCTTCCAGCTTCATGCCCCGGGAGGCCTTAAACAAGACAACGTCTCTGGAATGGAGATTCTCCAGCAGATAATGGGTCAATTCTTCCTTGCTCTCAAAAGCGTGCACGGCTTCCGCTGGCATGTTTTGTCTTGCCCCTTCTGCAATACTCGCTGATAATGGGCCATAAGCAAGCACCATATTCATTTTATCGGGTGTGATGTATTCACCGATTCCCCGATGGAGCTCATGCTCCTGAGGCCCCAGTTCAAGCATATCACCAAGCACGGCTACTTTAATCCGATACCCCTTAAGGCTCTCCAGCACATCCACAGCGGCTTTCATGGAAGTCGGACTGGCGTTGTAAGCATCATTGAGCATGGTCAGACCACTGACACCGTTAATAATCTCGATTCGCATGCCGGTTAATTTCAGACGTGACAGTCCTGCCACAATCTGCTCAGCGGCCACTCCGAAATGACGGGCAACCGCTAATGCAGCAAGACAGTTGACCACATTATGTGTCCCCAATAATGGCATTGTAAGAGCAACTTCTCCAGACTGCTTGGTTGTAAACGCGACCCCGCTCTGCGCATTCATGATTCCGGTAGGATAATCATCATTATCAGCCTGCAGGCCGAATGTATACCGCTGGAGCCCTTCAGGCAGCTTTGTGGCTGGCTCTGCCAGAACCTGCTCAATCAACGGTTCGTCTCCGTTATAGATCAGTAACCCACCTGGTTTCATGCCAGCCGCAATTTCAACTTTGGCCCGAGCAATCTCCAATCGAGATCCCAATTGAAGCAGATGGGATTCACCAATATTCGTGATGATCGCGACATCAGGCTGGGCGATTACAGATAACTCTTCGATCTCTCCTCGGCCACTCATGCCCATCTCCAGAATGACGATCTCCGTATCCGGCTCCATGCTTAGCACGGTGAGCGGGAGACCTATATGGTTATTGAAGTTGCCTTGGGTCTTATGCACTTTGAACGTGGTAGACAGAATGGCATCCACGATGTCCTTTGTTGTTGTTTTACCATTGCTGCCTGTAATACCTACAACGGAGGCCTTGTTTTCTTTTAAATAGGAGGTCGCAAGCTCCTGCAAGGCAACAAGGGTATCCTCCACAATAATCACAGCACCTTGAGGTGCAGTTCCATGATTCTTTTGCCATAATGTCCCGGCAGCGCCCTTCTCTAAACAGGTTTGCACAAATTCATGTCCGTCAAACCTTTCGCCAACTAGCGGGATAAAGAGACTGCCTGGGACGGGCTTACGCGAATCTGTAAATACACCTTCAACACCAACATCACCATAAGCAGCAATGTCAGTTAGTGTTCCTCCACACATCTCGGCCAATTGTGCCAATGTTCTTTTTATCAATTGGATTTGCCCCTTATCGCTTCTTTCGCTATGATCCGATCATCAAAGTCCGTTTTAGTTGTACCGATAATCTGATAGGTTTCATGCCCCTTGCCCGCAATCAATACTACATCGGCAGGGCTTGCCATTTCAATAGCTTCATGAATCGCCTGGCGCCGATCCACAATCATGGTATAACGGTCAGGTTCAATGGCGTCTTCAATCAGGCCCTGTTCAATATCCTTGAGAATCAGATCGGGATCTTCTGTCCTCGGATTGTCGGAAGTGACAAATACAATATCACTATACTTTGCTGCAATTTTGCCCATTAGAGGTCGCTTCGTACGATCTCGGTCACCACCGCAGCCAAATACACAGATCACACGTCCTTCAGCAAATTCCTTCACCGTCCGCAATACGTTCTCCAGGCCATCTGGAGTATGCGCATAGTCAACAATGACAGCAAACGACTGTCCTTCGTCAACAGCCTCAACACGTCCATCTACGCCAGGTACTGTCTCCAAGCTACGTTTGATCTCCTCCAGCGGAATGTCCTCAACCAGAGCAGCAGCGATGGCAGCCATTGCGTTGTACACATTGAATTTACCTACCATGCGTAAACGAATATCGGTGCTGCCTCTGAATGTGTCTACATGGAAAGAGGTACCCTGCGAAGTAATTGAAATTTGGGATGCGCGTACATCCGCATTGTCCTCCATGCCGTATGTAATTACTTCAGCTGCCGTTACAGATATAAAATAGTCTGCAGCGGGATCATCTGCGTTGATCACTGCAAATTTGCGCTTGGAAGCATCCGCAGTATACCCGTTACCCAACCTTGCAAAGAACAATCCTTTGGCTCCCCGATATTCTTCCATGGAATGATGGTAATCCAGATGATCCTGCGTCAGGTTGGTAAATACAGCCGTACGGAATTCCGTCCCTTTTACTCGACCTTGCTCCAAAGCGTGGGAGGAAACTTCCATTACACAACAGTCCGTGCCCGCTTGCACCATATCATTCAGACTGCGCTGCAGATCAAGTGCTTCCGGTGTAGTGCCTGACATCGGGTACGTACGCCCGTCATAACGCATTTGAATAGTCCCGATTAATCCTGTTTTTTGACCAAAATCACTCATGATTTTTTCAATTAAATAGGTAGTCGTTGTTTTCCCGTTGGTTCCCGTTACACCAATCATATTCATCTTGCGGCTTGGTGAGTCAAAAAAGGAATCCGCCAGTACAGCCATAGCGAAACGGCTGTCTTTTACAAGCAGCTGCGGTACAGGCAGATCCAGCTCTCGTTCCACAACCAGAGCGACAGCCCCAGCGTTTACGGCCTTCTCAGCATAATCATGTCCGTCAACCGTATGCCCCGGAAGACAGATAAACAGATCTCCCGGTTGTACCTGGCGAGAATCTGTCTGTAGGTTTTGACATTCTGTATTTGGTTCGCCAATGATACGGGCGGTTGTCAGCATTGATAAAAGTTGTTTTAAAAGCACATGAATAACCTCACTTTTTCCAAGTTTACTTCAATTTCAACAGTTCTGTATTCATTACTATCGTCAACACAGCCAATTAATGAAACGCAACTCCGTGCATTTTGTTGCGGTGGAGATCAAGAGCCCGATCAGGGCTCTTGTCCTTCCTCCTTGGTATGGTCATGGATATCATTCAGTACATCACCCATATAGATGCGTATGGTAGAACCCTGATCGACCCGTGCTCCTGGCTTCGGAGCCTGGTTAATGACATATTTTCCACTGCCGGATTTGGCCAGCATAAAATTCATATTCAGGTCCTCATACAAGTCTTCGACCGTAGCTCCTGTCAGATCGGGAACCGTCACGATTTTCGTTTCTCCATACTTGTATTCTTTGGCTACCTGATCCTTCCGAACAGGAACATTCATATAATGCAACGCATCCTCCAGAATGTTCTGTACGATCGGTGCGGCAACCACGCCGCCAAACTGAATTCCTTTTGGATTATCCACTGCAGTATAAACAACAATCTGCGGATCATCAGCCGGAGCAAAACCAATAAAGGATACAATATGCTCGGTAGAGGAATAACGTCCATTGATTACTTTCTGGGCTGTACCCGTTTTGCCGCCAACCCGGTATCCATCAATAAACGCCGGACGTCCCGTACCCTTGGCAACTACACTTTCTAGCGCTTCACGCACTTGCTTGGACGTGTCTTCCGAGATGACTTGACGAACCAGTTCAGGCTTGGCCTCTTCCATCACTTCACCCGTTTCCGGATGAACCCATGCCTTTGTAACATAAGGCTTGTATAGTTTACCACCATTAATGGCTGCTGACACAGCCGCTACTTGCTGAATCGGTGTAACGGAAACGCCTTGACCAAAAGCAGTTGTTGCAAGCTCAACAGGTCCGACCCGTGACAGTTTGAACAGAATTCCGCTGGCTTCACCGCTTAAATCGATGCCTGTTTTGGTCCCGAATCCAAAGTCTTTGATATAGGAGAATAGCGATTCTTTACCCAGTCTCTGACCAAGTGCAACAAATCCAGGGTTACAGGAGTTCTCCACGACTTGGAGGAAGGTTTGACTTCCATGGCCACCCTTTTTCCAGCAACGCAGGCGAGCGCCTCCAACTTCAACAAATCCGGGATCATAGAACTGATCCTGCGTCAGATTTACTTTCTTCTCTTCAAGTGCTGCTGCGAGCGTAATAATCTTAAACGTTGAACCTGGTTCGTACGTCATCCAGATCGGTAAGTTCCGGTTGTATACATCGGCCGGATATTGCTGATAATCCGCTGGTTCATATCCGGGTCTACTGGCCATGCCAAGGATTTCACCCGTTTTGGGGTTCATTGCAATGGCTAGCGCCGAGTTGGCCTGGAACTTGACCATGGCCTGATCCAGCTCACGCTCCATGATGGACTGAATCGATTTATCAATAGTCAGCTTCAGGTTCAGACCGTCCTTCGGTTCCACATACTTCTCAGATGAGCCCGGCATCAGCCTTCCGGCCGCATCGGACAAGTAGGACACACTGCCATTTAAACCGTTCAGCTTATCATCATATCTTTTCTCTACACCCGTTAAGCCCTGATTATCTATGCCCGTAAAACCGAGAATATGAGCCGCCAAATCATCATAAGGATAAAAGCGTTTATTGTCCTCAGCAACAACGATACCCGGAAGCTTCAAATCACGGATGTGCTGAGCTTTCTCCATCGTAATTTTGCGGCCACCGGGTTGTAGTCTTACAATCAGTTCTCTTTTTTTGATGGTTGCCAGCACTTTCTCTTCGGTCATCCCCAGCAAAGGAGCGAGTGCTCTTGCTGTTGTCTCTGCTTCCTTCACCTGGGCAGGAATCGCCATAATGGTCGGTGTAGTTATATTGTAGGCAAGAGAGGTTCCGTTTCGATCCAGGATCTCTCCCCTTTTGGCTGAATAAGGAATATTCCGCCGCCAAGACTCCTCCGCTTTCGCGGATAGTTCCGGTCCTTTTCCCAACTGTACATAAGCAAGCCTGATCACCAAGGCTGAGAATAACAGAACTAAAATCACTAAACTCCACAACAACCTGCGCCGCAGATTTACGCTTGACCCCTTCACGAAAAGATCCCCCCACTCGTCCCAAAATCATGATTGTGTTCCATTCATGAATATTCAGGACAACCGGGGGTTAGAACAAGCTGTCAGTGATCTCTATGGGAGCGAACCCTCGTCCGATGTGTTGGCAGACGATTTTGTCTCATTTGAAGGTGGTTTTGTAGTATCCGTTTTGCCCGTTTCTTCGGTGTTCTCCGTACCATTAGCTGCTCCCTGATTGTTAGTCTCGTCACCTAATGCTGGATCAGAAGACTCGGGGGCTTCATCTGCTATACCGGTAACTGCCGCTTTGGCCGTCTGCAGCGAAAGCTCAACCGTTCTCTGTTCGCCTGATACCTGCTCCGTTTGTTTTACGACATACCCTTCGCCTTTAACGGTTACCCCCACTTTCATAAGAGAAAGCACTTCAAGGGCATCCCGGAGAGATTCGCCAGTCAGATCAGGAATCTTCATCTTGCTGCTCTCTTCGGTGAGCAGATAGATTCGCTGGCCAGGATTCATGGCTGCACCCGCCACAGGATACTGGCGAATGACATTTTCACCTTGACCAAGCGTCTCATAGGCAATTCCTGCGTTCAATAATTGGCTTCTGGCCTGTTTGGCTGTTTTACCTGACAGGTCAGGAGCTTTCGCTTGAACAACCGGAGTTGTTTTTGACTTTTTGTCAGTGGTCTTCACCGTGTCTTTGGGAACTCCCATATACTGAAGAGTCTGGCTTACAATCTTCTTGAATACCGGAGCTGCTGCAGTCCCTCCCCCAATATTGGATCCATCAGGCTGGTCAATCACAATCAACATCGCGATTTTGGGATTATTAACAGGTGCAAACCCGATAAAAGAAACGACATCCTTCGATTTGCTGTATGTCCCGTTCACAACTTTTCTTGCTGTACCCGTTTTACCAGCCACGCGATAACCTTCAATGTATGCATTACGCCCTGTACCAATGGTTTGGTCTGCTACGACCTGTTCCAGATACCCGCTCACCAGTTTGGAAGACTCCTTGGAAATAACCTGACGAACAACCTTCGGCTTGATTACTTCTGATGTACCGTCATTCGGGTTAATTATTTCTTTCACCAGATGCGGTTCCATAAGTTTGCCACCGTTGGCAATGGCCGAAACGGCTGCTACCTGCTGGATTGGCGTTACCTGTACAAGACCATGACCATATGCTGCTGTGGCAATTTCTGATTTATAAACCAGCGGCTTGATTGGTGAGGCTGATTCACTCGGCAGATCAATGCCCGTCTTTTTACCAAAACCGAATTGGTCTATGTAATGACGCAACCGTTCACCACCAAGCATGTTATAACCCAGATTAACAAACGCAATGTTACTTGAACGTTTGACACCTTCCAAGTAGGAAATTCGGCCATAGGCGTGGCCGTTATCACTGATTGGATAGCCACCGATGTATACCCGTTTGGATTCAAATGTTGCATTTGGATCAAACAGCTTCTCTTCAACCGCCCCCGCCAGAGTAACAAT
The DNA here is from genome assembly GCF_030433635.1 of Paenibacillus vandeheii. NCBI lineage: Bacteria > Bacillati > Bacillota > Bacilli > Caryophanales > Paenibacillaceae > Paenibacillus > Paenibacillus vandeheii. Next base: position 375,907 of record NZ_JAROCD010000001.1, on the reverse strand, counting down.
TTTAAAAGTAGACCCTGGTTCATAGATGGATTGTATCGCATGGTTAATAAAGTTTTTCTGATCAGGTGTTTCCCCATACGTATTAGGATTAAAGGTCGGCCAATTGGCCATACCTAAGATTTCCATGGTGTTAGGATCTGCTGCGATGACAGTCATGCTCAGTGGATTGTACTGGGCTACCGCTTCTTTCATCGCTTCTTCGATGTAGTACTGAATGGTATCATCGATCGTCAGCTTCAGATTGTTCCCGTTCTGCGGAGGAAGATAATTATCCTGGGAGTCAGGAAGCTTAATACCTTTGGCATCCTTCTGATAGTTCAGATAACCATCTGTACCTGTAAGCTGTTCATCATACGAAACCTCAAGTCCATTAACAGCCTTGCCATCACGGCTCATGTATCCCAGTAGATGAGAGGCGAGCGTTTCCTCGGGATAATATCGCTTCGACTCTTGTGTCATGACAATCGCGTTTTTAGCCTTGTAGTCATCCTGCAGTTTTTCACGAAATGCATCTACTTTAGCAGCTAATTCAGGGCTGATTTTATATCCTTCACTTCGTACTTCACGTTGCTGAAAGAATGAACCATCCTCTTTTTTGGCTGTTACAAGTGCACGCATTTCGCTCTCGTTTTTCCCCAACAAACCAGACAATTCCTTAATAACCACATCTTCAATCCCGAGCTGGTTAATCATCTCTGGGTTTACCGACACCGTGTAAGCAGGTGCATCCGTCGCCAGTATATTACCATTGCGGTCTGTAATTGTCCCACGACTGGCCTTGATGGTTTGTTCGCGTTCGACCAAACCAGCCGCTCGCTCCTGCCAAATACTGCCATTAACAACCTGAATAAAAAAAATGCGGGTTATTAATACAAGAAAAAAGAGGGTAATACATCCCCCTATAAGCAGCGTGCGCATCTTTATTCTTTTTACCATCGGTACACCTCTTTTGCTTCAGCATTTTGTGTATTTCAAATCCACCTCACTCCCAAGTGCAAGATGTTGACGAATAGCAGTATTTCGATCCTCATCTTGCTGATAGGAAGTCTCATTATGGATTGATACAAAATGCTCTAGTTATTCGCTGTATCCGAAGACGATTCAGTACCTGCCGAATTCGTTGTACTTGTTGAGCGAGGTACAAAAATGACATCCTTGCCGGAAGCCTCAACATAACCAAGTTTGCGAGCATTCTCGATGACCAGATTGTTCAGTCTTTCTTTTTCCACTTGCAGATCTGCAATGGTTTTCTCTGCTTCTCTCACATCGGACAACGTCGTCTGTGCCTGCTTATTCAGATCATAAATGTGAGCATAACGCGACATCATTACACCACCCACAACAATGACAGCAACCAGAGTAATCAAATACAAAAATTTCTCGCGTGCCGGAAGACCGGTACGACGGGTCACCACCTTGGTGGTTTCCTTGTACCGCTGCTGGGTCACACGTTCTTGGGACGCTTTTTCTTTCACTGCTAGATTACCACGTGTATATGCCATACTCCGACTCTCTCCTCCGCTCTTGGTTTACAGTTTCTCGGCTACGCGCAGCTTCGCTGAACGAGCACGGGAGTTTTCGGCCAGTTCCGTTTCCGTTGGAATCAGCGGTTTTCTGTTCACTAAACGCATGACACCCTTACCGCCGCAAACACATAACGGGAAATCGGGAGGGCATGTACATTTCTCCAGATAACTGCTAAAAATCTGTTTGCAAATCCGGTCCTCAAGTGAGTGAAAAGTAATAACAGATACACGTCCGCCTGGTGCCAAGCACCGAACGGCCTGATGTAACCCTTCTTCGAACGCGCCAAGCTCATCATTAACCGCAATTCGCAATGCCTGAAAGCTGCGTTTCGCTGGATGTCCTCCAGTTCGACGAGCCGCGGCCGGAATGCCTTCTTTGATCAATTCCACCAGTTCACCAGTAGTCTCAATCGGGGAGTGCTTTCGTTTTTCAACAATGACACGAGCAATTCTTCTAGAGAATTTCTCTTCACCATAGCGATACAAGATGCGGGCAATCTCCTCTTCCGGCCATTCATTAACAATCTCTTTGGCGGTAAGGGATGCATCCTGATCCATACGCATATCCAACGGAGCATCATGATTGTAGCTAAATCCACGTTCTCCTTCGTCGAACTGCGGTGATGATACCCCCAAATCGTACAAAATACCGTCTACTTGCGGCACGCCATCTTTCATCGGTACTTCCAGATCTTTCAGAACCTGTTCCAGATCACGAAAATTGGTTTTGACCAATGTAATCTGCTCTCCATACGGAGCCAATTTTTCACGCGCGTTATCCAAAGCCCAATCATCCTGATCCAGTGCGATCAGACGCCCCCCTGGACCGAGCTTGGATGCAATCACGGAGCTGTGTCCGCCACCGCCTAAAGTGCAGTCCACGTATATACCGTCCTGCTTGATGTTTAAACCCTCTGTTGCCTCTTCTTTGAGTACGGTTATGTGGTGAAACAACCTGCACCCCTCCTGACTTTATAGATCAAAATTAAAATCGACCAGCTTTTCGGCAATGTCGTTGAATGCTTCTTCGGATTGATTGAAATAACTCTCCCATATGCCTTTGCTCCAAATCTCCACCCGGTTCGACACGCCAAGAACAACGCAATCCTTGTCCAGCTTGGCATACTCTCTAAGATTGCCCGGCAAATTTACCCTGCCCTGTTTATCCAATTCACATTCGGTGGCACCCGAGAAAAAAAACCGGGTAAACGCACGTGCATCAGATTTCATCAGTGGCAGTGCTTTGAGCTTCTGTTCCATGACCCCCCACTCCTCCATGGGGTACACGAAAAGACACTGGTCCAAACCCCGTGTGACAACGAAAGACGGTCCCAGAGATTCGCGGAATTTAGCCGGAATAATGACCCGACCCTTATCATCAATGCTATGTTGGAACTCCCCCATAAACATTGGCCCACTCACTCCTCACCCGTTTCTCCCACTTTGCCCCACTTTCCACCACCTAAGCATAATAGATTCGCACAAAAAAATCAAAACCCTTCTTGCTTGCTTTACTTTTTTTTAATTTAGTAATCGCAAAAAAACGTCTTTGATCCTGTCACTCAGGATCAAAGACGTTTCCCGTTTACGGGCAATTGCACGTACACCCGCATATGAGCCGTATCATTAATAAACCATTTTAAACCCTTTGAAGCACTTAATCAGCTTGTAATTATTGGATGCCTCTTAGAATTTCCAGCTGTCCAGATATTTTTCCTGCTCGGCTGACAGGGAGTCGATGGCAATATTCAAGCTTTCCAGTTTGTAGCTGGCAACCTGTTGGTCAATGTCATAAGGTACGTTAACAACGTTTTTACCTAGTTCCGCATAGTTCTCGCTCACATAACGCAGACCCAGCGCTTGCAATGCAAACGTTGTATCCATAATCTCGGCTGGGTGTCCGTCGGCTGCACCCAGGTTTACGAGACGTCCTTCAGCCAGCAAATACATTTTACGGCCATCTTTGAAGCGATATTCTTCAATGTTGCGGCGTACGGTACGAATCGATTCGGAACGTTTAGCAAGTTCAGGTTTGTTCACTTCCACGTCAAAGTGACCCGCATTACTCAGGATTGCTCCATCCTTCATCACATCATAATGCTCTCCAGTAATCACATCTTTATTGCCGGTTACAGCAATGAAGAAATCACCCAATTTTGCAGCTTCCACCATCGTCATCACACGGAATCCGTCCATATGTGCTTCTACGGCTTTAATGGGATCAATTTCAGTTACGATTACATTGGCTCCTAATCCTTTAGCACGCATCGCTACACCTTTACCACACCATCCGTAACCGGCTACAACTACGTTCTTTCCTGCAACGACCAAATTGGTTGTACGGATAATACCATCGAATGCAGACTGACCTGTACCGTAACGGTTATCAAACAGGTATTTGCAATAAGCGTCATTGACTGCAACCATCGGGAAGCGCAATTGTCCTTCTTTCGCCAAAGCTTTCAGACGAATGATGCCCGTTGTCGTTTCCTCTGCTCCGCCACGAATCGTGGCAGCAAGATCAGGACGTTCAGATGCAATAATGGTGGCAAAGTCGCCGCCATCATCAATGATCAGATCAGGTTTGACTTCAAGTGCACGGAGTTGCAATTCCTTGAACTCTACAGGGTCCGGATTATGTTTGGCATAAACGGTAACGCCGTCTTCCACCAGAGCGGCACAAACATCGTCCTGTGTCGATAATGGGTTGCTGTGTGTAATCGTTACTTCTGCACCACCCGCTTGAATGACTTTCGCCAGATAAGCTGTTTTGGCCTCAAGATGAAGGCAAATGGCTACTTTCAAACCTTTAAACGGAAGATCCTGTTCAAATTGAGAACGAATGCGGTTCAACACCGGCATATGCGCTTCTACCCAATCAATTTTCAGATGACCTTCCGAAGCGAGTCCCATATCCTTAACGATACTGTTTTGCAATGCAGGGGTAGCCATTCCTCATCCTCCTCGATTATAAATTCCTTCTATTATAAAAGGTAACTACAATGTAATTACTTGGTGTTGTCCACGGAATTCGCTCTGACTTTCAATCAGTTGTCCAATCCACTCGGTTCCATAACGGTTCAGGTAAAAGAGTGCATTATGTACTCTTTCCTGGGGTTTGTTCATGGGAAAGAGTGAGTTTTGCATCCCGTTCCAGTGTTTTAGACTCACATTGTGTTTATCTTTGATGGCTTTGTGGGTCTGCTGTTGCAGATACTGCATCTGTTCGATGATCTTGCCTATATTGGTATCTCCAATACGTTCCAGACCAGGATGAATCTCTGCGATCTGATCAAGCAATGGACGATATAAGTCGGCAAATGCTTGCTGAACTCGCTCAAATTGTTCATCGACCTGGAAGGTCTCCTGCTTTGCCAGCCACTGTTCCTTCTTTTCTTCCATATGATATTGAACGTCCTGGAAAGAAAGAGCGTACTGTTTCATATGTTTGTGATGAACATCTTCCATAATGGTAAAGGACAAACGTGGAAGTAAGATCGGCATCTGTAATCCGAAACGGCGAAACGCCTCACGCGTTAACCCCCAATATGCAATCTCGCCTTGACCCAAAATAACAGCCGCTACAGGTAAAATGGAATCTTGCATTAAAGGCCGTGTCAATACATTGTTGCTAAACCGCTCAGGATGTTCAGCCAGTTCCTGAAGCAGCCGCTCTTCTGTAAATGAAACCAGACCTTTACGGTCGCTGTACAATCCGTCTTTCAACATCAGAAGCAACCGTGCTCCATCATGTATGTAAAACAAATTGGCCCCATCTTCCGCGACTTCAGCAGGCATTGCATATCCGGCTTGTTCCAGCACAGAGGCGCCATGTGAGTATGCATTGCGTAATGTCTCATTCTCACGAATTAATCGCTCAAATACAGGCTGCTCCAGTCGGCGCAAGTCTGGATCTGCTGCATCCATCAGAATAAGTCCACTACTTCCAAACAAGGCTGAAATTAATCGGGCAAACGCATCACTCAGGTTCGAGCTCGACTGATGGATTTCGGTGATCAGCTTCATCAATCCTGATTTATGGACCGTATCTGGCAACACTTGTTCCACCTGATCTAACACATTCATCCATTGCTCCGTTTCCACATGGACATAACTCACGGAATCCCTTCCTGCGAATCGCCCCTGTAACTTGAGCTTCTTCATCTCTCCGTTGGGATCAGGTAAATACGTATGGTTGACTTCATCCCAGTCATGGTCTTCACCTGCAATCCAAAAAACGGGAACGACCGGCCGCTGTAGCCTGTTCTCCGCTTCCCGAGCAGCTGCAACTACACTTGCCGCTTTATAAATTACAAACAACGGACCTGTGAGCAGGCCGCTTTGTTGCCCTCCCGTAACAACCAACGCATCTTGTTCCGCGAGACGTGTGATGGATTCATGGACTGCACCATGATCATTCACCCGTTTATTATATATACGTAGATACTCTGCCAGACTTTGACGAGGTACACGTGTGTTCTCCGATTGGTCCAGCCACTCGGCACGTGTATGTAGCCCCGATTCCCAGCGAATGTCATACTCGTAAAGGCCACGCGCAGCATCCCTTGAACAGACATAGTCTTCTGCAAGTCTCGTTCCGCTGCGGAGTGCCTCGGTAATACCTTTCATGAGGTCTGCCTCCTATTCTGCTTCAAAGAGCTTACTTGATTGTACCGAATGTGAGCCCTTTTCGTCAAAAGAAAGTGCATCAAAAAATAAAAAACCGCCGAACAAAGTCGGCGGTTTGATATTCATGGATAAGTCCAAATACAAATTGTACTTTTATACGTAAGGTTCTGAAACCCAGTGACCTTTGGATACCTCAATCAATTGAGCATTCTCCAGGTTGTATGGATCATTTGCAGGACCACCAGATCCATTCTTAAGTGCTTGTTCTTCCGGCAGTAAGATGCGACGTTTGCTCGCTTCTACTTCCGGATCAGGTACAGGGATCGCAGACAGCAATGTTTTGGTGTAAGGGTGAATCGGATTAGCATATAGTTCTTCACTTTCTGCCAACTCCACCACTTTACCCATGTACATTACAGCTACACGGTCACTGATATGCTTAACCATGGACAAGTCATGCGCAATGAACAGGTACGTCAAGCCGAGGCGTTGCTGAAGTTCTTCAAGCAAACTAACGACCTGAGCCTGAATGGAAACGTCCAGGGCAGACAATGGCTCATCACAGATGATGAATTTAGGGTCTACAGCCAGTGCACGGGCAATCCCGATCCGTTGTCTTTGACCACCAGAGAATTCATGTGGATAACGGAGTGCATGGCTAGGATTCAGACCTACAAGATCCAGCAATTCTTCAACGCGTCTCTTCCGCTCTGCCCGGCTTGACGCCAAACCATGAATATCAAGAGATTCACCGATGATATCCATAACGTTGAAACGTGGGTTCAAGGAAGCATAAGGATCCTGGAAAATCATCTGCATATCTTTACGCATTTCTTTCATCTTGCGCGGAGACAGCTTGTAGATGTCCGTTCCATTAAAGTTAACATTTCCGCCTGTTGGCTCATAAAGGCGCAGAATTGTACGGCCAGTTGTGGATTTACCACAGCCAGACTCCCCTACAACTCCAAGTGTTTCGCCTTCAAAAATATCAAAGCTGACATCATTAACCGCTTTGAGAATGTTGCCTTTACCCAAATTGAAGTATTGTTTCAGGTTCTTCACTTGGACTAGCGGCTTGTTGGCACCTTTGATAATACCAACTGGAGCAGGCTTTTCTTTTTTAGGCTCGTCCAGACGAGGAAGAGCATTCAGCAATTTAATCGTGTATGGATGCTGAGGGTTGCTGAAGATTTCGGCAGTTGTTCCTGTTTCGACAACCTCGCCTTCCTTCATAACGACAACACGATCACACATTCCTGCAACTACACCAAGGTCATGCGTGATAAGCATGATGGAAGTTCCAAGCTTTTGCTGCATGTCCTTCATAAGATCGAGGATCTGAGCCTGAATGGTAACGTCAAGCGCAGTTGTTGGTTCATCCGCAATCAGAAGGGAAGGACGACATGCCAGGGCAATCGCAATCATAGCACGCTGACGCATACCACCGGAAAATTGGTGCGGGTAATGGTTCATACGCACTTCGGCATTTTTGATGCCTACAAGTTCGAGCATTTCCAATGCGCTTTTTTCAGCTTCTTTTTTGGACATATTCTGATGCTTGCGCAGTACCTCGGTAATTTGCTTACCAATTTTGATGGTAGGATTCAAAGAAGTCATTGGATCCTGAAAGATCATGCCGATGTCTTTACCACGGATGGCTTCCATCTGTTTATCTGTCTTATTCAGCAGGTCCTGCCCGTGAAAAGTAATTTCTCCGCTTTTGACCTTCGAAGGCGGGGAGGGAATCAATTTCATGATGGTTTGGGCAGTAACACTCTTACCACTACCAGATTCACCTACGATCCCCAGCGTCTCTCCTTTGCCAAGTTCAAAACTCACATTTTTAACGGCATCAAATTCACCAGAACGCGTCGTAAACGACACACTCAAGTCTTTGACTGTTAAAATCGGCTCCATAATCCCACCTCCTATTTCTATTTACGTAATTTCGGATCAAGCGCGTCGCGCAAGCCGTCACCAAGCAAGTTAAATGCGAGCATTGTCATAACCATCAAACCTGCAGGGAACCACATCCGCCAAGGATACAGCGTCCAGCCTGTAAGTGCATCATTGATCATGGATCCAAGGGAAGATTTAGGTGCAGATACACCCAATCCGAGGAAGCTCAGGAATGCTTCAGCAAAAATCGCATTTGGAATGGACAAAGTCAATGTGACCAGAATGGGTCCAATAGCATTTGGCAGCAAATGACGGAAAAGCTGACGTCCTGTGCTTGCGCCCATGGAACGAGCCGCAAGAATAAAGTCTCTGTTTTTGAGTTGCATAATCTCACCACGTACAATCCAGGACATGCTGATCCAGCCTGTAATGGTAAGAGCAATGATAATCGTTGTCAGACTTGGCTCCAGTACAACCAGCAACAAGATAACAACGAGCATGTAAGGCAGGGAGTACAGGATCTCGGAGAACTTGTTCATGATGCCGTCAACACGCCCACCGTAGAAGCCCATAATTGCTCCATAAATTACCCCGATAACAAGGTCAATTAAAGCAGCAGCTAGACCTACAGTAAGAGATACACGTGCACCTACCCAGGTTCTTACCCATACATCACGACCGAGTTCATCTGTTCCAAACCAGTGTTCCGCACTCGGTGCGGCATTGGCATTCAACAAATCATTGGAATAATAATTATAGCTTGAGAACAACGAAGTTGGACCAATCATAGAGAAAATGACAACAAGGACTAGAACAGCCAAACTAATCATAGCGGCCTTGTTGGTTGCAAGTCTATACATAGCGTCTTTGAATAGCGATACACTCTCTTGCGATTTCAACGCTGCCTGACTATCCAGGCCTGTGTTCACCGTTTCATTATTGTTTTTATTCGTGCCAGACAACGTTATGCCCCCTTCCGGCTTTCTAGCTTAATTCTAGGATCGATCAGCACGTAAGCAATATCCGTCAGGAAACGTGCAAGCATCAAGAGAATACCATAGAAGATTGTAATCCCCATAATCATCGTATAATCACGATTCGTAATACTCTCTACGAATACTTTACCAATTCCACCAATGTTAAAGATTTGTTCAATAACAACCGAACCTGTAATAATATTCGCTGTCATCGGACCAACATAAGTAACGACTGGTAGAATACCGTTCCGTAAAACGTGTTTAAACATGATAGCAGGCCATTTCAAGCCTTTCGCTTTGGCTGTCTTGATGTAATCTGCATGCAACACTTCCAACATGCTTGAACGCGTCAAACGAGCGATAAAGGCAATTGGTGATGCAGACAAGGCTGCAACTGGAAGCACATAGTCGAGTGGGCCATCGAAGCCCATAACGTTAAACCAGCCGAGTTTGAATGCGAACACATATTGTACCAGGGATGCGAGCAAGAAACTCGGTACAGCAATCCCGATAACAGCGAGGATCATCGTAATATCATCAATCAGCTTGCGATGGTAAACTGCGGCAAGAAGCCCCAGCAAGACACCCACAACAATTGAGATAATAATCGCAAAGATTCCAAGCTTCAGCGATGCTGTAAACGTTTGAGTAATCATACCAGATACATCCTGATTCAGGTATTTCATCGAAACCCCGAAATCACCTTTGATAATTCCACCCATATACTTCAGGTATTGTTCATACATCGGTTTGTCCAGACCATACTTCACTTCCAAAAGTGCCCGAATTTCAGGTGAGACTTTTTTCTCGGATGTAAAAGGGTCACCTGGAATGGCCTTCATCAGGAAGAAGGTTGCTGATGCGAGTATGAAAAGCGATAGCAGCATAAATAGTAGTTTTTTCAGCACGTACTTAACCAACCCTTGCACACCTCCACAAACAATATTTTGTATACAAATCGATTGTAGAATTAGACAAGAATAATGTCCAATCCATTTATCGGAAATTTCAAGAATTATAAGGAAAATCGGTGCACATACAAAAAAATCGGGATATATATGGAATTCCACATATATATCCCGAAGTAATCATATAGACTTCAGAACAACTTATTTCTCTTCCAGATATGCACGAGTGAAGTCAATTGCTCCACTGAAATCAAGTTGTACGCCTTTCAGATAAGGCTTAGTCAAAGATACATTTGTGTAGTAATAGATCGGCATTACGCCCATTTCATCTTGAATCAGAATTTTCTCTGCATCAGCAAATGCAGCCATACGCGTAGCTGGATCAGCCGATTTTACAGTTTCTTTAACATCTTTGTCATACTGTTCGTTGCTGAATTTGGAATCATTGTTTGTGTTTCCAGTAGTCCACATTTCCAAGAAGTTGTATGGATCGTTATAGTCCGCAGACCAGCCTGCACGAGCCACTTGGAAGTTTTGGTTTTGACGGTTCTCAAGGAACACGCCCCACTCTTGGTTTTCCGTTTTCACGTCAACACCAAGGTTTTTCTTCCACATGTCAGCAACAGCAAGAGCGATTTTCGCGTGGCCGTCACTAGTGTTATAGATCAATGTTACTGCTGGCAATGTTGTGTAACCTTCTTCTTTCATACCTTCAGCAAGCAATTTCTTAGCTTCTTCTACGTTTTCAGTGAAGTAGTCATCTTTGTGCTCATCACGGAATTCGCCGTTTTCACCGCGGATACCTGGAGGTACAAAGCCGAAAGCTGGAATTTGTCCACCTTGTGTTACTTTGTCAACAATCAATTGACGCTCGATTGACATTGCAAAAGCCTTACGGATTTTAACGTTGTTAAATGGAGCTTCATTAACGTTGAACTGATAGTAGTACGTACTTGCAATACCTGTAGCTTTAAACTCGTCCGGCAATTCCGCTTTTACAGAAGGAATTTGGTCGGAAGGAATTTCACCGTTAGGTGCACCTGTATAGTCCAATTGTCCAGACTTGTAAGCTTGCAGTTCGGAAGCACTGCTGTTTGTCAGGGACATGTTGATTTCAGACAATTTGATATCGGAAGCTGCATGGTAGCCTTCGTTTTTCTTCACGACGATTTTTTGACCTTTAGCGTATTGATCCATTGTGAATGGTCCGTTAACGATCATGTTTTTGTAGTCTGTAAAGAATTTGTCATTCGTGTCAGCAGACTTGTGTACTGGGTAGTACGTGTAGAATGCTGTAAGACCCAAGAAGTAAGGTGTTGGGTTTTCCAACGTTACTTCCAGCGTGTGCTCATCAGTAGCTTTAACCCCTACTTGAGAGAAGTCTGTGATTTTAGTACCTTTATATGTTTCGTCTTTGCTCAGGTTGTAACCCTCAGCACCTTTGATGTAATACAATTGGTAAGCGTATGGAGAAGCTGTTTCCGGTTTCAACGCACGTTCCCAAGAACGTACAAAGTCTTCGGCAGTGATTGCATCGCCGTTGCTCCATTTAGCATCCGGGTTCAGGTTGAAAACATATTTCAGACCGTCTTCGGAGATTGTCCAGTCTTTAGCAACGCCTGGAGCTTCTTTGCCATCAGCGCCGATACGCACAAGACCTTCATACAAGAATTTCAGAACAGTGTTGGTTTGGCTGTCTTTTGCTTGAGCCGGGTCCAACGTAGGAGGTTCAGCTGACAGGTTAATTTTCAAGACTTGATCTTTAGCAAGACCATTTCCTTCGGTTGCAGAACCATTATCGGTGTTACCTGTGCCTTCGTTTTTCGAACCGCACGCTGCAAGTACGGTACCGAACGCCAAAATCAGCGTCAAAAGGACTAATAGACTTTTCCTTTTCATCTAACACTTTCCCCCTAAATTGATGTGGTATATGTTTATAGATTATACAACCACCGGTCAAAAAAATCTACATTACTTTTTCAGAAAGTAATGTTTTTTTCAGTTTTCGACAAAATCGACACATTTTTTAGCCCTTTTGCGTTATGTATCCTCACATCTGTTTCAAGAAGTATCTAAATAGTCCAAATATAGTAAACAAAACGTACCCAAAACTCATTATTACGAAAGCCATGCGCCAAACGGCCCGGAACATTCTACCCCCATCGACCTTACCTTTGAGTCGATTTTGCGCTCCGCCGATGAATCCAAGTGCTATTAGTATGAGTATTAGTGTTAAATAAAATCCAAAATTCGAATCAAATGTTAAGTTGAATAACGCCGACACAGAGAAAATAAGGAATACGGTTGTCACATCCATGGCCGAGCGCAACGCCACACGCTTATCTTTCTTCCATCCATACATGATCCAATAAACCAGAAAAAACGGAAAGAACGGCAGTATGCTCAACACTATAAAAAATCCCATTAACTCACTCCTTCCGGTTGCATACCTTCAATCAGATGAAGCAGTACTTCATGCATCGGCGCAGTCAGGCCACATTGACACGCCAGCCTTACGATTTGACCGTTAATGGCTTGCACCTCCGTTGGTTGTCCATGCAGAACATCCGAAAGCATGGAAGATGTATTCGAGGCTGTAGAACGACAGACGGAGAGTATTTGTTCCCACATATCTACATTTAAAAGTATTCCGTTTGCTTTGTATACTGCTGACGCCTCATCATATAGCTGACGCATAAATACAATTCGCTCTTCCTTTTTAATTAACTCACCGTTGGGAATACGCCATATCGCAGTAAGTGGGTTAATGACAGCATTGATTAACAGCTTCCTATAAATAAGCTTATCGATTTCATTCGACACTGTACAGCCAAATCCTGCCTGTTGCAAAAGTCCCTGTAAACGAATGGACTCATTCTGATCCATTGGCATTAGGGCTGAGTAAGGTTTCTCTTCACTTTTGCCTATCCAGGTCTCCCCTTTACCAGCACGAATGACCCCATCCTGCTGACGTTTCGCCCCTTCCGTGGTTATGACGCTGTATATATTGGAGTGCGGCAAGTTGGATTGTACATGATCCAGATGCCCGACCCCATTTTGAAAACATGCGATGTTTATGGATTGCTTCGCCAACGAACCAATTTCACGAATAACATCATGTATTGCTGTCTGCTTCACCATTAATAATAGCCAATCTCCAGGTAAGTCTTCCCACACTCGGGTTAACTCCGTAATCGGCTTGACCTGGATATGGTTAGGTGGAATATGGATGGTTTTCTCCCTTTCGATGATCTTAAATCCTTCTATACTTAGTTTATCCGCCTGTTCAGCCGTTCTGGTCCAAAATCGAACCACATTACCTGCGTCCTGAAGCTTTCCTCCATACAAAAGACCCAGTGACCCTGATCCTACAACGTCAATGATCATGCTGCATCCCTACCTCTGCTCCAATAGTTGCTTTTATCTATAATAGAACAAAAACGGTAAACAAAAAACCCGTCAACCCCGCCGTTATGTAACGGAGGTGTGACAGGCCTAATCTAATGCTGATCATCAAACACATTTTCCGATTATTCAATTCGTTCCAAATTCCCGTTGGCGTCCATTTTGAATCTCGTTTTGAGTTCCTCTTCTTCTTCCGTCAGAAATGCGAGTCTACGAGCACGATCCATAATCTGAATCAATGCTTTATAATCGTCATTTACGACACGATAATCGGTCTGTACTTCATTCACTTCCTTGGACAGACGGTCATTCTCGCAACGCAGTTCATGAAGTTCATCCTCTTTTTCACGAAGCTCTTTCTCAAGCATCTTAAGCTGGCGACCGTTTTCCTGCACTGTTCCCTTCCATTGCCGCAAGAATCGTATAACAGCATCAATGGATAGAGAGTCATCCGAAATCCCATCAGCTTTGTACAGATTTTCTTCCGTATCCAGGGTAGACAAAGCTGCTACCTGTGGTCCAAGCAAAACCGGTTGTTTGCGGAGATAACTCCGCTTTTGTCGTTGAGCCTTAGCATTGCTAATGGCAGACTCATACTTCTTACGTACACAGCTGTTCCAGCGAAAACCGCAAGCGGCAGAGGTTCTGCCTATTTTTTCGCCAACCTCTTCAAAAGCAGCCAGTTGTGTGCTTCCTTCCCGAATATGACGCAAAGTAACCTCTGCCAAAATCAAATCGTCCTCTGTACTCCAAGCATCCTGTCTCACTGCAGTCATGCTATAATACCCTCCTAACAACATCCTAAAATAACCGTCCCCATTACCGATTTCCCGGCATGTGAATTAGGTATAAAAGCTGCTTCATTCATTCTTATGCCTCTCATAGAGTTCATAGAATTGATTTCATACTAAAATGTATTTCCACATTTATGTGTGCTCATACGTTGCATATACAAAACAAACTATACGTTAACTCGTTTTGGTTAAAAAAGAATTCGCTTTCATATCCAAATTTGTTTACACCATTTTCCTTTCCCGGTATAATGTTGTGTAGACAATCTATGAACGTACATAGGAGAGGAGGACTTACCGTGGCGCGCATGTTTCGGGTACTCGGGTTCTTCACGCTAGCGATTGGCCTAATGGCTTTTGCGGGAGACTTGGTCGAAATGGCTTTGCTTTTTTTCCTGCAGACTGCGTTTTTTGTCATTTTGGGATATTTGAAATTCACCGAACGTACGTACATATTGCTCTTCTGGGGTTATATGATCGTGACTTTCACAGGGTTCAGCTACTGGACCGTATTCGAAATGGGATTGCCGCTTTAATCCGCCAGCAGCATCAAAGCGATCCGGCTATAGTCGGATTGCTTTTTTGTCGTTTTCAGATTAAATGACTATTCTTTGTGTTATGTAACCACTACGGATATTTCACGTATTTATTTCATATATTGTCTGGAAGAGATAAGCCGGTTCGCATCTATTTAGATAAGGAAAGGAGAATGATAGGTGAAACGTCGATACGGCATTCCTGGCTTTATTGTGTGCATTATATTTTTGATCCAGCTACCTTGGACTTATGCCTACGGAGAGCCTTCCTCTGAGGATACACGCGAAATTTTGCAACAAAGCCTATCCATCGTCGAAATCGATCATGAAATCGAACGTATTGCAGAAAGACAAAAACAGCTGGACGAACAGCGTCAGACGTTATCCATTCAGCTTCAGGAACAAAAAGAACAGATACATACTCAGCAAGACCGTGCGGGTGCAGTTGTAAGATCCTACTATACCGGAGAGCGTGATAGTCTCTTGATGACGGTTCTGGGGGCAAGATCCTTTAAAGACCTGTTTGTTCTATACGATTACTATCAGATTATTATTGGCAGGGATCAGGCTGTTCTGGACAAGTATCAGGATCGATATCGCGCCATGCAGCAAACGTCTGCCCAGATTAACCAGACCTCTTCAGAACTGTCTGAACTAAAAAACAATCTTCAAAACCAACGTCAACGCGTACTTGCCTTACAAAAAGAAGTGGACGGAAAAGTAGCTGCCAGCGGGGATGCTGCAGCCATGCAGAAATTGATGGATGAGTTAACCATCTATTGGGAGAACATCGGCATTTACGAGGTCAAGCGATACTTCAAAGCATTGGCATCAGCCATGCAGAACCTGCCGCAATTTATCCAGGAACAGAACGGAGGAATCTCCACTACCGGAACGACATACACGATTCGCATTGGACAAGATGAACTGAATACGTTTCTTCGTTCCCAAAATCCCATCTTCGAAGACTTCGCCTTCAAGTTTGAAAAAGATCGGATTACCGCCTCGGGACAGCGTGATCAGTTGCAATTAAGTATTGAAGGTCATTATACGGTCGAGAATGAACCGCAGAATTCAATTCGTTTTCATGTGGATAAACTTGTGTTTAATCAGTTAGAGCTCCCCGATACTACACGTCGTATGCTGGAACGGGAATTCGATCTCGGATTTTACCCACAGAAAATTCTGTCGTTTGTCAAAGCCACTGAGGTTTCCACAAGTGAAGGCATACTTGAAGTGAAGCTTGCTATTTCATTTTGATTCGCTCTGCAGGGCGATAATGCTTTTTACGTACTGATTGGCCGTGATCTCTCCCGCGAGAAGTTGTTGGATCTTCTTGTGAAAGGCAGAAGTTTGTATAAGACTTTCAGTCATTAAAGACTGTGAAGATTCAGCTGGAAACCAAGATTTTATATCAGTCGTATTATATTTTGCTATTAGTTTCTGTGACTCAAGATCTAGTTCCTGCTGCTTTGCTGGTAAATAGCTAGCCTGTTGGTACCACTCCGATTGCACGGAAGAGGAAGTCATACCTTCTATCCAGCGGCTGGCCTCTTCCGCCTCAAGTGAGCCAGCTGCGATTACAAGGCTTCTTGATCCTAGAGGTTCCAACTTACTGAGAGCTATCCTCTCCATTGAACCCTGTTCGCCTGCCACGCTTTGATTTCCGCTTAACAAACGAGACAGTAACGTTACTACCATAGGAGCATCCGTCTGATCATTAGAAGCAGAGAGGGTCGGATTTATTGATTCGACTGTAATATATGGCTGGATCTGATCCAGTAGTTGTATGACCTGTTGGTATGCCTCCATTTGTGAAGAAGTTTGCGCTTTCTTAATTTTGTCAGGGGCCATGCCTGGTTCAAACTGATTCAACCATGCACTTACCGCGTGAAGATCACTCAAGTTTATTCTAATTAAATCCGTTCTATTTTGCGCTGCCTGTTGTACTAGTTTAACCCACTGTTCCTTAGTTTCAGGCAAACCTTCCAAACCGGCTTTTTCAAGGAATGGAGAGCGAGCTGCGATTACATAGGGATCAAAATCAAACGGCATCCCCCATTGGTAACCATTCCACTCTGTCATTTCCCGCAAGCCCACCACCGTTTCTCCCAAAGACTTGGACAGCGTTGTACCGTTTAATGGATACAGATGTCCTTTTTTGGCATGGTATTGAACTTCCGCACTGTCCAGAAGAATAATATCTCCGCTTTCACCTACCGAAAATTGATTATCAAGCACTCGCTTATATGTATCCGGCTCTAAATTACGCAGATTAATTTCCACATGTTGAGCATCTGCTACTTCATTTGCCATTCTTTTAAACGACTGAAAGTCTTTCTCAGACATTGACACTACAATCTCTAAAGGGGCATGATGGTCCTCATTTCGAGATGAAGTGTTAGGAAATGCATCTTTTTCCTGATCCCGTTCCTGATTAAGCTGTGAACCTCTAAAATCAAAGCTGGGAGACAGAATCGTTAACGAAAGAAGCAGTACTGCGAACAATATTACCTGATGTCCACGCTTCATTAACTTCTCCTCCTTGCTCCCCTAATTTTTTCCTGCAACGTTCATTGTAACAAATAAGTAGTGCTCTTGTCCTATCCTGCCAAAAAACTGTTTTCCGATATTTTGCATACTTTGAGCATATCGAGTTCTGTGCAATAACTGATTTATATTTTTTCAGCAAAAAAACCGACTCTAAGAGCCGGTTCAATAGAAACATTTTCCGGGAAATAAACTACCCGTAATCCTATAATAAATCCGCGGCAAGCTGAGCCAGCTTGGAACGTTCTCCTTTTTCCAACATGATGTGTCCGCTGATCCCCTCTTGCTTGAATCGCTCCACAATATACGTCAGACCATTACTTGCCGAATCCAGATAAGGGTGGTCAATTTGCTCAGGGTCACCCATCAAAATAATTTTACTGCCTTCGCCCACCCTCGATACTATGGTCTTCACTTCATGGCGAGACAGATTCTGCGCTTCATCGATGATGATGAACTGTCCTGGTATGGAACGCCCACGAATATAAGTGAGAGCTTCAACCTGAATGCTGCCAAGACCCATCAAAATTTTATCAATGTCGCCTGCTTTTTTGGTATCAAACAAAAATTCCAAGTTATCATAAATCGGCTGCATCCACGGTCTCAGTTTTTCTTCTTTTTCTCCGGGTAGATAACCGATATCTTTCCCCATTGGAACAACCGGGCGAGCGATCAATAATTTTTTATACTTATGGTCATCCTCCACTTTAAGTAATCCCGCAGCAAGCGCCAATAAGGTTTTCCCCGTTCCCGCCTTCCCGGTAATCGTGACCAGTGGAATGTCATCATTCAAAAGCAGTTCCAGAGCCATACGCTGTTGGGCGTTACGTGCACTGATGCCCCATACATTATCATTACTCAGGAAAAGTGGCTCCAGCTTCGTTCCCTCTGTATTTACTTTGAGCAAAGCTGATTTATTGGTTCCCATCTCATCCTTGAGAATTACGAATTCATTCGGGTAAAGCGAATAAGACAACTGTAACGGTTTGATCGGTAGAAAGCGATATGTGTAAAACTCATCAATGACCGAAGGATGAACCTTCAGTGCAGTATATCCTGGATATAATTCACTGAGACCTGCCGTCCGATCAGATAAGTAATCCTGTGTGAATAGGCCGAGTACATCCGCTTTGATACGAACAAGCACATCCTTGCTGACCAGAACCACTTGTCGCTCGACAACCTCTTTCTCATTTTCCTCAATCTGATAATTCAGGGCGACGGCCAAAATCCGATTATCATTGGATACTTCTCCAAACATTTCCTGTACTTTCACAAAACTGCGGTGATTCAGTTCCACTTTCAGATTGCCTCCATTAGCCAATGGTACCCCACTGTGCAGATGCCCCAGTTCACGCAACCCATCAAGAAGTCTCGATACATTGCGGGCATTGCGGCCAATTTCATCGGCATTTCTCTTTTTGGAGTCGATTTCCTCCAGTACAACCGCGGGAATGATTACCTCATGTTCCTCAAAGGCAAATATGGCATTGGGGTCATGCAGAAGCACGTTCGTATCCAATACAAAAATCTTTTTCATTCAATCCCCTCCAAAGCGGCGTCGTTAAAGGCATGGACTAGAACGTAAACTCGGGAATGCCAGATTAAATCATTGTGTTACCATACATGGGCAGTCCTTTTTTCCTTTCCCAAGTTCATCTTTGATCGTGTGATCTTTCAGCAGCGGCATGGACAATCATGCTCCCATACATAAATGTATTCGACTAGGACAAAATAATTGTCAACCATTCTGAAAAACTCCAGGAAAGGATGAACATTTATGAAATATTGGATTTGCACGCTGCTTCTGATCTTTATACTTACAGGCTGCAACAGTTCTACGCGTAATGCCTCGCAGCAACAAGGTCAGCATGCCAAAGGCTACGGAGGAAATGTTACAACTCAGCAAGATCAACGTAAAGGATCTCACATGCTCAATACTCAGGAGGATCGGTTGCACCCTTCTGCTGTGGATCATCTGACCGAGAATACAGGTGAGGTTCATGAGAAAAACGTCAAGAACAACACCACGGCTGATCGGATGCCAAATGAAAAAAGGGTCACCCACCTCAAAACACTTGCCAAACAAGTGGAAGGTGTTAAAGATGCCAACTGTGTCATTCTTGGCAATACAGCCGTAGTTGGCATTGATGTTGACGGTGAACTGGAACGAGCACGAGTGGGTACCATTAAATACTCTGTTGCCGAAGCCCTCCGCAAAGATCCGGAAGGTGTGGATTCCATTGTTACCGCAGATGCCGATGTTTCCGAACGAATCAAGGAAATTGGTGAGCATATTCGTCAAGGTCATCCGATATCCGGTTTTGCCTCAGAACTCGCTGACATGGTTGGTCGAATCATTCCCCAACTGCCCAAAGATGTCAAAGTCCGTCAAAATCCGGATGAACATGTAGAGCGTAAACAACAAATGCAGCAGCTGCATTCTTCTGACAAAAGACAACAAAAAGCCCAGTGATCTCTCACTAGGCTTTTTTCATGGCAGTAAAAACCTGCTCATCTAATTTCTCAGCAGCACGCTGATCATATATTTTGACATATTGAGGCACAGAGGAGAGTTGGGCTCCATAAAAAAGGGCGTTCCTTACCGCTTCAATGGAAATGTCGAAACAGCACATATTAAACGGAACATCCTGTAACGGATTTTGTCGTACGGAAGCACGTCCGTTTACCGCATACACCATCTCTTCTCCAAAAATGGTGACGGTAATAGCGGGATTCTCGATCATATTGTTCACGAGACGTGAGCGATGATCAATCGCCACACGCAGGGTAGAAGCATTCTCCGCATAAACCCAGGAGATTGCTGTTGATGTTGGACCTCCAGTTTCAACGTCCACGGTGCTCAAGAGCACAAATGTTTCGTTCTTGAATTGCTGTAAAAGAGATTCAGTCAATTGTGTGACGGCTTCGGACATCCAACCAGCCCCCTAATCTTCTTTATGCAATTCTTGATTCGTTGTTGATGTTATTATAGCATACCACCAAAGCTGCTTCCAATCCTAAAAGAATGCATGTTACTCAGCTGATGGAGAAGCTGTTACTTTACCTGAGAGTGTATCCTTCAACGCCTGTTTGGCATTTGCCAATTCGGTTTCGTTGATATACACATAGGGACTTTTCCATTCTCCGGTTACAGGTGTGTAATGCACATCCGATTTGGAAATATTCCAATAGGTAGAAATGAAGTTCTTCATTTGTTCTGATTCCACGTCTGTTGTCATGTTGTCATCAACGGCACCGATCACTTTACCAATCTTCGTTACACCGCCCAATGATTTCAACTGATCCAACATGGAATTCAGCACTTGATTCTGACGTTTATTTCGGTCAAAGTCGTTGGATTCATCTGTTTTTGGTTTGCAGTTTGATTTACGGTAACGAACAAAATCAAGTGCTTCTTTGCCATCCAAATGCTGTGCGCCAGCCACCAGATTAATATCTGTGCCATCGGCCGTATCTTTGTAACACATATTTTTATCCACCGTTACATCAACGCCACCTACAGCATTGACCGCATCACGAAACGCTTGAAAATTCAGGACCGTAGTATAATTGATATCCACATCCAGATATTTGCCCATCATTTCTTTCATCTGATCCTCTGCATTTTTGCCAGAGGTTTTTTCTTGTGCTTTGAATTTGGGATAGTAGGAGTTCAACTTGTTTGCTTTGTAGCCATCCAACTGAATACGCGTATCCCGAGGTAAAGACACAATAGTTGCCGTCTTGGTCTCCGGATTTAGAGAAGCTACCATAACCACATCTGAAAGGTACGTACCCGTCTCAGGACGGTTATCTGTGCCTAGTAACAACATCGTAATCGGTTTGGTCTTGGCTGACATCCCCGGAGGTACTGGCTTGTCAATGCCCGTATCCGCTACCTGGTTGTATACCCAATACGCATATCCGCCGCCTACCACAATTGCAATAACCAATAAACTTAAAATTAGTCTGCCAAAGGTACGCATCCGTCTCTTCTTCTTTGGTTGCTTGCCTTTACCGTTCTTCGATCCAGAAGCGCCGGATTGAGTCGGTGCCTGTCTCCGTGGAGGCAGTCCGTTCGAATTCGAGTTCATATCTTCAACACCTTTATCACATCTGTTTTGGCCTATATATAAGACAACCGCTTTCCCTAGGGAAAACGGATGGTCTATACTATACAGAATTTATGAGTTTCGAGCGGCAGCTTCCGCTTTTTTCTTTTGACGACCTTCAATGAAATAGCGCACTCGCACTAACAGCATCAAACCAACCGCTACCAACAAACATTGAATTATCGGCAGCTTGTCAATTTGAAAAACAAGAAGCATGAATGTGCCCATCGCCATCAATATATAGAGAACGATTTCCTTACCAAGCGGTAATTTCTGACGTACCCGAAACACCTTGTTATATACGTAAGTAATCAATACAAAGATGACGATGTAGGCTACGATCGGGTTTGATGCAAACCATGCTTGCATGCACAGCCAGCTCCTTTCGTGTTCATGCTAGATATAGGTTAACTGGTTGATGATACCCTTTCTATAACTCAAGAGAAGTACATGGTGACCGTTTCGGTTTCGGATCGTTCTTTCGATCGCTGTTGTCTCCAAATTTTCTTGAACGAATCTTCAAAGGTTAAAATTTGGAGACAAAGGCGAGCGCTTCGCTTCTTCAGAATCGATTCCGATCCCTCCACTACTTTTGCTGTACAAACCTTTCGTTACTTTCCGTGCATCCTCAAACATCAACTTATATCTTTTATTTTAGTTGTCGTTAGGCGTTATTTTGTAGCCATTTTACGTTGTTTCTCTGCACGCTCACGCTCGGATTTGTTCAGGATCTTCTTACGAAGACGAATAGATTTCGGTGTAATCTCACAATATTCATCTTCATTCAGATATTCAAGCGCCTGTTCCAACGAGAAGATAATCGGAGTTTTAATTTTAACCGTATCATCTTTACCTGAAGAACGAACGTTAGTAAGTTGTTTTTCTTTGCAAATGTTGACAACGATATCATTGTCACGTGTATGTTCACCAACAATCATACCTTCGTAGATTTCAGTACCTGGCTCCAAGAAGAGAGTACCGCGATCCTCAACGCCCATCATGCCATAGAACGTAGATGTACCAGTTTCAGTTGAGATCAGTACACCTTGGTGACGTCCACCCACTTGACCGGATACTACTGGAGCGTAGCTGTCAAATGCATGGT
This sequence comes from Paenibacillus vandeheii, assembly GCF_030433635.1. Taxonomy (NCBI): domain Bacteria; kingdom Bacillati; phylum Bacillota; class Bacilli; order Caryophanales; family Paenibacillaceae; genus Paenibacillus; species Paenibacillus vandeheii. Next base: position 353,466 of record NZ_JAROCD010000001.1, on the reverse strand, counting down.
TCATAACACCGTAACCACGAGTCAATGTCAGGAAGTTTGTGCTATATCCGATCAAACCACGTGCTGGAATCAGGAACTCCAGACGAACTTGACCACTACCTGTGTTGACCATGTTAACCATCTCTGCTTTACGTGCGCCCAGGCTCTCCATTACGGAACCCATGCTTTCTTCAGGGATATCAATCAACAAGCGCTCAACCGGTTCCATTTTCTTACCGTCAACTTCTTTAATGATAACTTCCGGTTTCGATACTTGCAATTCATATCCTTCACGACGCATATTCTCAATCAGGATACCCAAGTGAAGCTCACCACGTCCGGAAACGACAAATGCATCCGGGCTTTCCGTTTCGTCAACACGAAGGGAAACGTCCGTTTCCAATTCTTTGAACAAACGCTCACGAAGTTTACGGGAAGTTACCCATTTACCTTCACGACCTGCGAATGGACTGTTGTTCACGAGGAACGTCATTTGTAGGGTAGGCTCATCGATTTTCAGAACTGGAAGTGCTTCTGGATTGTTCGGATCAGCGATGGTTTCACCAATGTTGATGTCCTTGATCCCTGCAATGGCAACGATGTCGCCTGCTCCTGCTTCTTCCGTCTCAATACGTTTGAGACCCTGGAAACCGAACAGTTTCTCGATACGTGCAGTTTTGCTCTTACCATCACGCATAATAACCGTTACCGATTGTCCTTGACGGATCACACCGCGGTTAACACGACCAATGGCAATACGGCCAAGGTATTCATTGTAGTCCATCAAAGTAACGAGGAATTGAAGTGGTTCTTCAACATTTTCGGTAGGGTGTGGGATATGACTAACGATGGTATTGTAGATCGCCATCATGTTGTCATCCTGTTTCGCAGGATCATTATCCATGCTGGATGTTCCGTTCAATGCGGAAGCATATACAACAGGGAATTCAAGTTGTTGATCGTTGGCACCCAGTTCAATGAACAGGTCCAGTACTTCATCAATAACCTCAGTCGGACGAGCCGCTGGACGGTCAATTTTGTTTACAACAACGATTGGTGTCAGGTTGTGCTCCAGTGCTTTACGAAGTACGAACTTCGTTTGTGGCATACAGCCTTCGTAAGCATCAACAACGAGCAATACGCCGTCAACCATTTTCATGATACGCTCCACTTCACCACCAAAGTCGGCGTGTCCTGGTGTATCCACAATGTTGATCAGGTAATCTTTATAGGTAATAGCTGTGTTTTTGGCCAGAATCGTAATACCGCGTTCACGCTCCAAATCGTTGGAGTCCATTGCGCGCTCCTGTACCGTTTCGTGATCACGGAAAGTACCGGATTGCTGGAGCAACTTGTCGACGAGCGTTGTTTTCCCGTGGTCGACGTGGGCAATAATCGCAATATTGCGAATGTGTTCTCTTGAATGCATGGTTTGTATCCATATCCTTTCCAATTTCAATTCTTATCTACTAAACTTCCCGCAAATTCGCAGGTTACTCACCCAAAATAAGCGTCGGTGATATCCCGACGCATGTCTATATCCCTTATATTATAGTTGATCATAGGTAAAAATCAAGATATTTCGCTTGAAAGACCACTGGGAATGTTACCATCCTCTCCCTTGGCGTCTACGACCAATCAGCAACCATACCCCGCCTACAATCAAAAGTACTGCTAGCACGTAGATAATACCGGTGTGAAGCAATGTAAATCCGAATAAAATAATTGAAAGGCTACCCATGCCCAGTGCAACCGGAAGTACTAGTGCAGGTCTTCGTTGATCGGCCAGTGCATATTCCAGCAAACCAATGGCAATCCCAAGCAAAAACGTTGGCCAAAGGCTGCTCATCAAACCGCCGCCCCATGTATTCGTAATCCCGAACAATAGACCATAGATGGTTAACGTGCCTGCTGGAACGAGTGACCAGGATGGTGTAAGCCTTGCATAATAACATGCATGAAGAGCAATACCTGGCAACAAAATAAGCAAAGGCCAGAAGTGCCGTCCCATGAAGCCAAACACACCAAATTTACCTAGTAAAATGATAATACCTGCAACTAAAATAAATATTCCAATTGCTTTTTCATTTTTCATCTACAATCACCTCTTATAACATTTGGCTATGTATCCCGTAAGCTGAACGAAAAGCATTCCCAGCATTCCATGATGACTGACTGCTTCCAGCCTGCTTCTAGTTTAGCCGATGTGTATGCAAAAAACTACACTTTATGTCGTACTTCGACTCTCCATTATCCTGTATTACCCTAAAATGGCCGGACTATGACTCAATTGAGTCAGCCCTCTCCTGCAGAGAACATCATATACGACAAAAAACTGCCCTTAAAGGGCAGTCTACAGCTATATTTATCATTCATCTATCATTCATTTATCAAATTTAATTTACACGTTTCGACGAACAAATTTATGAGCTCCGCCAACCGCGATTACAAGACAAGCCATAGCTACAGGCAGGAATGTATGCGCTTCAGCTGCCATGCCGCCAAGCCACTGGCCCAGCTTTGGATCATTCATCACCATCTCACCTGCTGTGAAGGCCAGAATACCTGAACCGGCAAACACCAGAATCGGAAACCGTTTCAACAAACCAACAATTAATCCGCTGCCCCACACCACAATCGGAATACTTATGGCAATCCCGATGACTGTCAGCGCCAAATCCCCATCCGCCAGTGCAGCAATCGCGAGAACGTTATCCAGACTCATGACAAAGTCAGCAATCAAAATCGTTTGGATCGCTTTCCAGGTGGTGGACGCCTTACGAATATGTACTTCATCTTCATTCTGAAGCAGCAGCTTGACGGCAATCCAGAGCAACAGCAGACCACCTGCCGCCTGAATAAAAGGAATGCCCAGGAGCAGCACGGCTGCAAAGGTTAACACACAACGTAAAACAACCGCGCCGAAAGCTCCCCACCACACCGCTTGCTTGCGCTGTCTTGCTGGCAAATCCTTGCTTGCAAGTGCAATAACAACCGCATTATCTCCACTCAGAACCAGATTGATCATTAATATTTCGGTCAATAGCCATAACGTATCCATGCTTCTCATCCCCCCACTCTAACTTGTATGTCAAAGTTGTCCATGCTATTCTTAAACGTTGAACAAGCTTTCTTAGGGTTGGAAATATAGAAGGAGTGACATCGTATGGAGCTGTTTAGCCCCGCTTTTTGGCTAGCGTTGTTGAACGTTGTATTTATTGATCTAATTCTGGCTGGCGATAATGCCATCGTAATTGGTCTCGCAGCTCGAAATTTGCACCCTTCTGTGCAAAAAAGGGCGATTCTTTATGGAACAGGCGGCGCACTGTTGATTCGCATTGTGGCCACTGTGATTGTACTCTGGCTGCTCAAAGTGCCTTGGCTACTTCTTGTTGGGGGATTACTGCTAATCTGGATTGCGTACAAGTTATTGGCAGATCAAGGGGAAGAGCATTCGGATATCAAGGCCGGCAGTTCTCTCTGGGTAGCTGTGCGAACGATTGTGATCGCAGACGCTGCCATGGGACTGGATAACGTCATCGCCGTTGCTGGTGCAGCTCAGCAGCATCTGGTACTTGTTATACTCGGACTGCTGATCAGTGTGCCTATTATCGTTTGGGGCAGTACGCTGTTCATCAAATTAATTAACCGTTTCCCTTGGATCATCTATCTTGGAGCCATTGTGCTGGGATATACGGCTTCTAACATGATTACAGAGGAACATCGTCTCGTGCCTTTCTTCACTGAGCATCCTGCACTGAGAATCTTATTTATCGTTCTCGTCACTGCTGGTGTCGTGTTTGCAGGATATCGCAAACGTGCAAGCAGCAATAAACCAGGTGGAGAGCGGCAGCACTCCTATTCCTAAGCATTTAATAAATGTTGCTCCCACTAACCACAGGCAGCATAAAAAGGACTGACCGATAATACATCGGCCAGTCCTTTTTATGCTGGAAGATAACATAGTCCTTATTATGTCATTCAAACCAGAATACGGGTCCTCAGAACCACTCTTCTTTCATTTCATTAGCTTCATCCTGCTGACTGGTTACCATAAAGTTTTCGCCTGCATGCAGCGTAATTGTTTCTGTCTGCTCCACTGCCTGCTCCACCCATTCCGGCAGCTGACTCATGGTTGCTTCGATTTTGTCCACAATGCGAAGATTTGGGTTCGTGGTTGGAGATTTCGGTACAAAAAGAGTACAACAATCCTCATAGGGCAGAATCGATATATCGTACGTCCCGATCTGTTTGGATAGCGTTATAATCTCCTGTTTATCCATCATAACAAGTGGTCGCAGCAACGGCAGATCCGTCGCACGCCCAATAACATTCATGCTCGGCAGGGTCTGGCTCGCTACCTGACCCAGACTATCTCCGGTAATTAGTGCAAGCGCACGCTCACGTTCAGCCAGCTTGGTGGCAATACGTAACATGGAGCGGCGCATCAGTGTAATGATCAAGTTATCTTGTCCCAGTTGGGTAAATGCTGTTTGAATTTCCGTAAAAGGAACCAGATGCAGTTTAATTGTGCCTGCATGATCAGCAAGTGCACGCGCCAAATCAATGACCTTTTCTTTGGCACGCTGGCTTGTGAACGGATAACTGTAAAAGTGGACGCATTCCACTTCGAGGCCTCTACGCATCGAAGACCATGCCGCTACAGGGCTGTCTATGCCACCCGAGAGTAAGAGCATCGCTTTTCCATTTGTACCCAGGGGGAATCCGCCTACGGCCGGAATCACCTCATTGAAGATATATGTGCCCTGATCCCGAATTTCCACGCGCAGTTCAATGTCAGGTTGACGCACGTCTACACTCAACTGCTGGAATTTCCGAAGAATCGGAGAACCTACCAGATGGTTCATTTCATGCGAAGAACTGGGGAACTCTTTCCATACACGCCGCACATTAACTTTGAATGTAGTCCCTTCTTTGAATTCACTCACTCTTTCATCCATAAAAGCTACGGCCGTCTCCACGATCTGGTCAAGCTCAGATGGAGTCACTTTAACCGGACTGATCGACATAACACCGAACACTCGTTTCAGCACAGCAATCAGCTCGGTATGAGATTCGCCACCTAAATCGACATATAACCGTCCAAACTCCTTCCGAAGACTTGCGCCTGGATACGGTTTGAGCAGGGAACGTACCTGGGTAATGATTGTTTTTTCGAACCGGGCACGGTTTTTTCCTTTTAACATAAACTCTCCGAAACGGAGAAGCAGCATATCATATTTCATCTAAAATCACATCCGCCTTTCCAACGGGCGCAGCTGCGCCACCATCTGATGTAAAGCCTGCCCGAGCAGAGCCACATCTTCTTCTGTATGTTCATCTCCAAGACTAATACGCAATCCACCAGCAGCACAAGCATTATCCCTGCCCATGGCAAGCAATACCCTGCTGGGTTCTGCTGATCGCGAAGAGCAGGCAGATTGTGTAGAAACGGTTACTCCAAGTTGTTCTAGGGTATGAAGCGCCACTTCTGCCTTCATTCCAGGATAAGAAAAATGAACTATGTGCGGTGCTCCCTCTTTACGACTATTTAGGACAAGTCCGGGAATCGTATCGATGATCTCCATAATACGATCTCGCAAAATCGTTGTATGCCGCGCAAAGTCAGCCTGACGTTCTGCTGCAAGACGCATCGCCTTCGCCATGCCGACAAGCAAAGGTACGTTTTCAGTTCCCGCTCTCAATCCCTGCTCCTGGGAACCTCCTGACAGTAGAGGCGTAAGCTGCACTCCACTTCGTACATAGAGAAGTCCCGCTCCTTTGGGACCACGAATCTTGTGAGCAGACAAGCTGTACAGATCAGCGCCCCATGCTGCAGGTTTAGCCTCCATTTTGCCAAAGCCCTGCACACCATCCACATGAAAAAGCACCTTTGGTGCTTCCTTTTTCAGACGTGCTCCGATTTCAGCAATTGGATGTATCGCTCCTGTTTCATTATTCACATGCATCAGACTCACAAGCACCGTATCCGATCTTATGGCATCCATCATCTGCTGGGAGCTAATCAGCCCGTCGGAATCCACAGGAAGCCATGTGACCTCCCAGCCCCACTGCTGCAACTGTGCAAAACTTTCATATACCGAAGCATGTTCCGTTGCCGTTGTAATCATGTGTTTGCCCCGAGATTGATACTGTAATGCCGCGCCTTTGATGGCAAGGTTGTTGCTCTCGGTTGCACCTGAGGTAAATATAATTTCTTCCGGCTTCACATCAATAGCAGCTGCGCAGACAGATCGCGCTCGGCGCAACAGTTGATGGGCTCGCTCACCATATCCATGAATCGATGACGGGTTCCCATATTGTGCCTCCATAATCTCGGTCATTGTACGAATGACATCCGGATGAGGAGGCGTCGTTGCGGCATGATCAAAATATTTCAAATGAGGTTCCCCTCCTTGTCTCTTCGTTGTGGAATCTACAGTGAGCATTGTAACACGATCCCCGCTCAACACAAAAAGACCAAACAGGAACTAAGCACATTTAAGGCTGCTGTTCCCGCGTTTGATCTCTTCCCAGGCATACTGTTGTGTTGCTATTTCTTTGATCTATACCACTTATACCATATATTTCGACTGCGCTTTCTCCACTTTGGAAATATAAGCCTGTGTTTCTGAAGGGAGACGGTTTAGTACACTCATTAATTCAGCATCACTCGATACACCCAAACTCGAAACCCGTCCCGGTCCGGCATTATATGCAGCAAGTGCCATCTTCACCTCGCCACCAAAACGCTGGAGCTGGAGAGAAAGGTATTTGGTTCCACCATCTATATTTTGAGCGGGATCGTAAGCGTTGCTTACACCCAGCCCTGCTGCTGTGCCATCCATCAACTGCATGAGTCCTTTGGCACCTGCGGAAGACACTACATTTGGATTAAAGCCGGATTCTGTATCAATAACTGCCTTGATCAAAGATTCAGGTACCCCATATTTGGCGCTCGCTGAAGCAATCAAAGATTCATAATCCGTAGGTACAGATGCACCCGAATCCACTACTCCAGTATTTATCAGAGAAGATAAAGAAATCCCATTACTGTTTGAGGAAGAAACAGAACTTGCATCCGGATTATACATGCTGCCCAATTGCAGCCACAACAGACCGTCACTGGATCGTTTGGAGATCGCAGCAGAGTTCACGCCTTCTCCTACGGTATTGTTTAAAGAAGTTGAATTCGTCCCGAGCAGCCCGTCCATCATACTGGCAAAATCCACCTTTGAATCGGAATTTCCATCCGATGCATTTGTTTCGTTGAGACTATTGGACAATTGCAGTTCCAGCAACTGCCGCGACGCGCGCGGATCAATCTGCATGAGTTATATTCACTCCCATATAATGTAAACGTAGATTATGACTTTATTCTACATTATTTTACAGGAAGCTTCTATTGTTTTCAAAATATTTTCAAAAAAATAAACCGATTGTACAACATCATTGCGTAAATACGAAAGAAACCTTCTGCTATCACCTTTAAGTAAAGTGGAAGCAGAAGGCTACAATAAGCAACTCATATCAGTCGGTTATATGCTCATTAGGATTGCTTTTTCAGATCATGTTTTTACGTATCAGCGAGCGAATGGAATCATAAAGAAATAGCTGAGTGTTGCCACGGCCCCAAGTCCAATGGACCACGCCCCCGCCGTTTTACGGCCGTTGACATAAGCATAGTATCCAAGCACTGCTGCTGCCGGACCCAGAACAATGGACCACATGAACAAGGAAGCAATACCAAAGGCCAGCCCCATATAACCGGAGATTCGGCCGGTAGATTTCATGACACCGTCTTCTTCGTGCTTTACAGGTGTATGATCTGTTCTTTCCGTTGGTTCTGTTCGAATAGAACCAGTTGTAGGTGCTACCTCCGCACCATACTCTTCCTTGTGGCTGCGTCTTGGATAATCTACACGCTCACGCTGTTTTTCATCTAACGAAGTTGTTTTTTGACGATGGAACGGGTAATCATCTCTATGGTCATTATTCAATGCAAAGCACCTCCATATAAATGGGAATGACTGCTCATTTCGGTCTAAATGTGTGGCAGCATGTCGCAGAAGATGTACGTGCATGATCATGATGATCGGAATCAAAGGTCTCTCCGGCAAATTCCTCATGTAAGCGGCGGGTGGCATGTTGGTCAATGTCAATCATGATGGCATCGGCCTGGCAGAAATTGTTTTCTCCCCAAAAGTGACAGTTAGCAACACTGCATTTGACTATTGGCTTCTCATGGCTCATTTTTATCACCTCGACATCTATTGTCTCCGCACCGTAAATGAGCTATTCTCCAACGAAATGCCAGATGATGACATGGGCCCTTCTCCGCAATTCCAGTTGAAGAAAACGCAAAAAAACCGCCACAAGGGCGGTTTTGTCGAATTCGCATATGAGTTAAAAAATTGATTCACGCGTGATTGCGTTGGTTTTGCATCCGACGCTGCGTTAGGTAGTCACTTTCATAATATGCCAGGTCATCGCGCAATTCTTCGTACGTTTTTGATATCTCAAGAATGACATCCCGTACTGCACGAATGGGCTTATCACGGAAACGGATTGCATCCTGACCAGTGTAAGCATATCTTCCATCTTCGGAGTAACATTCATTTTTAGGATAAAAAAAGCTGTTTATGCTTTGATGGTATGTGTTATAGAGAGCCTTCTCGGCAAAATCGACATCAAAATTGGCACGACGCAGCACAACGCCAAGTTTTTCGTAAGAAACTTCAGAAAAAACGAGCAAATGACGGAGATCCGAAAGAAATCCTTTGTAGAAGGCTGATGACTCCTCCGTCTGATTCTGATCCAGTTCAGGCAAGGCATTTTCATTCAAAAATTGTTCGATCCGATCGATAGCCGGTTTTAACTTTTCCCTAGTTGACTCACATGTTTTCTGTACATTGGCTGCTGACATAAAGGTAGCTCCCCCTTAAATAAGTCCTTACATATAGATCGGCCAACGGGAGGTTCTCCCCTGACCTTGAATTCTCAGCTACTATCCTACCATAAAAAGATGACGAGCGGTATCCCTTAATCAGGCTTTCCCTTCCTGCCCCTGAACATGTCCATTACCCACAGCTCACCTGATCTTCACCTGCATAAAAATAACCGCTTTTCCTAACGATACATATATCCAGTGACAACGATGAAATTAGAGCACTGTAAGATGATTGTCAAAACAAACGAGGAGGTTCCATCCCTTATGTCCAGACCGAAATGGATTAATTGGGCCATTGCCGCGGGTGCAGGCGCACTTGCCTTGACACTTTTGCTTCCAACGTCCAATCGTCCTGTTCCTACTCCAAGTGCCATGCCCGATTCTCCACACGAGGAGCATGCAAGCAAACAACGTCTCAAAGTCCAGGATGTAAAGTCAACCGATCTGCTAACCCGCGCGGATGCCAAACAGCACCTTAGCATCATGCTTGAGAAAACCTCCAAAATGAATGATGTACAAATAAGCAAATACGTTAATGAACTACAACAAACACATGATCATATCCGGTCTATTGATATAATGAATACCAATGGATCACGCAGTCGGCACTTTGACAAAACAGCAGCAAAAGGAAGCAAAGTGGAACAGCAGAAGCTGGAACATTCTCTCGCCTTGGCCAAAAAAGCCGTGAGTAAACGTCAAAGCTTCGAATCTTCATCCTTTCCTCTGGGAAAAGAAAAGTTTTTTGTCATGGGGCAGCCCTCCAAAGATGGAAAAAGAGCCGTCATCGCTTTGTTTAGCCAAAATGTCCTGAATGCTGTCGAGCAGCACCAGCGCAAAAATTTGCGCATGATCCCTTATCCGCGGGAAGGCAAGTTCAAAATAGAATCTGTACACCCCGACACCCTTAACGAAATCACCGTAAAGACAGGGCATGATAACGCCAATGCCAGTCATTTTTACGAAAATGAAATTGTCATCCGTTTCCGTCAGGAGCCAGGGGAGCGGGATATGCGCATCATTAAATCCGATCTGCGCACTCAATCGGCACGTAAGCTTGGATATACGTATGTTTTTCGGTCAGAACATATGAATTATGAGCAACTGCATGCTTATTTTGAACGTAAATGGAATCCGCTGTATATGGAACCCCACTACATGTATTTAACCAATGAGACCTTACCTGAACAAGATGTAACCGTGCCCAATGATCTCTTGTTCTCTGACTACCAGTGGAACCTGCCCGCCATTGAGACTAACCGCGGGTGGAATATTACGAAAGGCAACAAGGATGTTATCGTTGCCGTGGTAGACACCGGCGTCGATCTGACTCATCCCGATTTGAAGGGCAAGCTGCTGGATGGTTATAACGTTGTTGATCCAGCAAGCAAACCGCTTGATGATGTGGGCCATGGTACACATGTAGCAGGCATCATCGGCGCTGTTGTGAATAATAACGAAGGTGTAGCAGGCATGAGCTGGTATAACAAGGTACTTCCTGTTAAAGTGCTGGACAATTCGGGTTCAGGCACAACCTACGCCGTTGCCGAAGGCATCATTTGGGCCGCTGATCATGGAGCCAAGGTCATTAATATGAGTTTGGGGAATTACGCCGATGCCCAATTTCTTCATGATGCCATCAAATACGCTTTTGATCGCGATATCGTATTAATTGCAGCGACCGGTAACGACAATACGGAGCGTCCAGGATACCCTGCCGCCTATCCGGAAGTATTTGCGGTATCTGCTACGGATCCGGACATGAGCAAAGCTTCCTATTCCAACTACGGGGATTACGTGGATGTAACGGCTCCAGGGTCCAGCATCGCAAGTACGTATCCGAACAACCAATATGCGGCCTTGTCCGGAACGTCCATGGCTAGCCCCCATGTAGCGGCACTTGCAGGCTTGATTCGCTCGCTCAATCCCGATCTGACCAACACGGAAGTTATGGATCTCATGCGTCAAAGTGTCATAGATCTTGGTGACCCAGGTCATGACAAGTATTTCGGTTACGGTCAAATCGATGTGTTTAAAGCATTGGAGGCGGCCTCTGGCAGCAGCGCCCCACTTCAATTCTGGCCGCAGCATGTGAGACAACAAATGGATAATGCGATGAAAAAGTACATCAAACATTAGCCGAACACTGAATATAAAAAAAACAAAAGCAGCTGCGCCCCGGGGCGTATGCTGCTCTTTGGTATGTTTACCTATTCCCCCGGGGCACCCGCTGCGACTAGCGCTTGCGAGTAGTTGTGCGGGATTTGCCTGATTTTTTCACGGATTTTTTCTTACCGTTATGGCTTGAAACAAAACAAGGTTCTTCTTCTTTGACCACGACAGGATACATGTGATGATGAATTGGCACACAGTGATGTTTTTTGATGACTTCGATCGGGTGAATTACGGGTACGATTTGTGGGATGTAGTAATCTTCAACAACTTGGATCGGGTCACATACAATCGGACAAAGCGGTGGACAGAAATGGTTCATTTCAAACCAACTCCCTTTCAAGTGATACTATAACGTATTGCACAGGGTCCAATGTGGATTGGATGTATGTCCGTGTTCAAGAAAATTAAATAAGCGGGAGCCTGTCCGCTGTTGTCCCACCCTGCTGCGGTGTAATGTTCTCAATAACCCTGCATAACACCCGTAGCCCTTCACATAACAGTTCCTGATTCGTAACCGTGAAGCAGATCCGCAGACTCGCCGTATCCGTTTCCCCCACATAACAGGCAGAACCCGGCAAAAAGGAAACACCTGCAGCAAGTGACTGGCGATGCAGCTCACGCATATCCAAACCATCCGGCAATTGCAGCCACAGATTTAATCCCCCATCAGGTAAAGTCCAATACATCCCCGGAGGACCATGTTCCACCAGCACATCCGCTGCGGCACACAGACGGGAATATAACTCATCCCTCAGACGGGCTGTATACGCACTGTATTGATGTTGAATAAAAGATTGCAATGCCTTCTGCGTGAGCAGCGGGCTCCCGAGATCCGCAGTGGATTTGGCAGCAACAAGCCGGGTGAGTACACTTCCGTCTGCAACCGCACACGCCACTCGACAGCCGGGAGACAGCACTTTGCTGAAGCTCTTGATATATATCACGTGGCCCGTCCCATCCATGGATTTAATAGAAGCAGGGGGTGGATCACGGAAATACAAATCAGCGAACGGATCATCCTCCAGGATGAGACAATGATAACTCTGAGCAAGATTCAGCAGTTGTGCACGTCGTTTGGCGCTCATCGTAATGCCTGTAGGATTGTGAAACGTAGGAATCGTATATATTAACTTCGGCGGGTATGTATCACATAACCGGGTTAACAGATCAATACGCATACCATCGTCATCCATCGGCACTGTAATGATCTTTGCTCCTCTGCTTGTAAACACATCAATCGCTCCGGTATAACTTGGTGCTTCCATGTAAACGACGTCACCAGGACCAACAAACGTACGCGCCACAAGATCAATCCCCTGCTGGGTACCGCTCGTTATTAGCATCCGTTCAGGCATTACCCGCAGACCTCTTTCCGCAAAATGCCCGGAGAACGTCTGACGCAGTTCCCGATCCCCCTGAAAGGACCCGTATGCAGCCATTCGCTCCGGATGATCCGAGGACAGTCGGTAGGCACTGTCGATAATCTCTCGCGTTGGCAACAATTCAGGCTGAATGGCCGACATATGCAGCTCATATCTAACTTGAGGAGATGCATCAAAATGTCTCCAGAGCTGAGCTCTGGGCAAATAATCCACAAGAGCCATCTGCCAGTTCCATGGCGTGCTGGATTCATTCTTTGCTTGAGTACGGTGAGCCCTCTCCATATCTTCTGTTTTCTCCATCTCCTGCGTCCCCCGTACATAACATCCCTTCCCTTGGGAACAGGTAATCAGCTGTATGGCTTCAAGCTCTGCATAGGCTTTGGACACGGTGACCAGACTGACGCCCAGATCTGTGGTCATTTTACGAACTGATGGCAAACGGGTACCAGGCTCGATTAATCCAGACCTTATTCGGTCCGCAAGGGTGAGTGCAATCTGAACATATAATTTAGTGCTGCTTCCCCGTTTTAATTCAATATGCACACATGCACCTCCCAACTGTTATGATCAGCATTTTACTGTTATACTGCATTCCGTCTATTATAGTTTATAATATCAGTATAACAGTGAATAACAGGAGATGAGAATAATATGAATATCCCTTGGTCCAAAATGGCACAAAACACCCCGTCCTCTGTCGTTCGCGACATGTTACAGGCTGCACAGGCGCCTGGAATGATTTCGCTTGCCGGAGGTTTACCTGCTCAAACATCGTTCCCGCTTGAAGCTATCCGTGACGCATACGAAAAAGTATTCATGGGCGGTTCAGCGGCTCTTCAATATGCAGAGACGGAAGGATTCCGACCATTACGTGCCAAAATTGCTGAACGTCTTGAATCCAAGGGCATTCCGGCTTCACCTGACCATATGCTTCTGACTACCGGATCTCAGCAATCCATTGACCTGGTATGCCGAATTTTGCTTGATCCAGGCGACAGCGTACTGGTTGAATCACCAACCTATCTGGCTGCGCTTCAAGTCATTCATTCCTATCAGGCTGAAGCGCACGGTGTTGCTTGTGATGATGACGGGATGTTGCCTGAATCACTGGAAGAACAGCTGCAATTGCATCGTCCCAAGCTCGTCTACATCAACCCAACGTTCTCTAACCCGTCGGGCAAAGTATGGTCGCGCGCGAGACGGCAACAAGCCGTGGACCTGTGTCGGAAATATGGGGTGCTGATCTTGGAAGACGATCCCTATGGTGAAATTCGTTTTAAACCGGAACAATTGGATGCCCCTGCGCTGGCGCAGCTGGATGCAGCATCCTACGAGGGACCGTCCAATGTCATCTACACCAGCACATTCTCCAAAACAGTAGCTCCAGGCCTCCGCACTGGCTGGATACTGGCTGCTCCGGATGTTATCAAAATAGCCGCCCGCGCCAAACAGGGTGCAGATTTGCATTCCAGCAGCATTGACCAGAGAGCACTTCATGCGCTACTGGAGTCTTTCGATCTGGACGGGCATATTCGCAATATCTCACAGGATTATGAACAACGGATGAAAAAAATGACCACTCTCATGGCTGCAAAATCATGGGAAGGTATTTCCTGGAATTCACCACAAGGCGGTATGTTCCTATGGCTGCAACTGCCTGAGGGTATGCTGGCCAGCAATCTGTTCACTTATGGAATTCAAGAGAAAGTGTGCATCGTACCTGGGGATTCCTTCTATGCAGGTACACCGGAGCTCAACCGTATGCGGATTAACTTCACCCATACCGATCCAGATCTGCTTCCTGAGGCTGTAGAGCGTATGGATCGCGCCATTCAACGCTGGCATGCATCATTACAGTCGGACAGTGTAGTTACACTGTAACAAACTGTCATCCACTGTATCATTAGGAACCATTTTTCATCCCACACAAACTAACAACAAAAATAAGGCGTCAGACCCGAGAAAGCTCGAAGTCTGACGCCTTATTTATATGACCTGCAAGAGCAGGAAGAAGTCTTTTGAAATTTAATGGCGTCCTTCTGATCAGTCAGGCACATCAGGTACAATCGTTCTGTTTGCCCTTGACTGATAGTGGACTATACTTGTTACTATTGTGTTGTAGTTAGGAAAGCTTACCGTAAGCCGGGTTCTGTGCTCTTCGTGGTTCAGACGGGAACTACCCTCCCACCACAAGCGACAATCATCTATCTAGGCCATACATTGCTGCACAGCTCAAGCGACCAACCTAGACACACCTCGGGCTAAGGCTGTCTTCTCCGAAGAGTCGACTGTGTCCCATTAGGTCTTGCTCCAGATGGGGTTTACCAGGAACGAAGTCACCAGCGTTCCTCGGGGTCTCTTACACCTCGGTTCCATCCTTGCCTGTGCCGGAAAATCCGGCCATCGGCGGTCCATTTCTGTGGCACTATCCTTCAACTCGCGCTGACTGGACGTTATCCAGCATCCTGCCCTGTGGAGCCCGGACTTTCCTCTCGTGGCAACGAAGGCCACCAGCGATTGTCTGTCAAGCTTTCCGAACAACATTACATAGTATACAGGCATTTGAGTTTACAAACAAGCTTAATCTTACTGGAAGAAATGAACCCGGGTGCTTTTAGATAAACTGGAATACTTCCGTGTTAACCTCTGATGCAGTTACTTTCGTCTCATAACGTTTGTCTTCCAAACGTGAACGCAGCCAGTCCGCCGTTTTGGTTTTCATAATTTTCTCGGCATTATGCCCGGCGTCGATGATACACATACCCGCCATCAACGCATCGTGAGCCGTATGGTAATCAATGTCTCCAGTCACGATGACATCAGCACCTTTGAATCGTGCAGGAAGGGTATAACGGCTACCTGAACCGCCAAGCACTGCTGCTTTTTTGATTTGCCGAGTAAGATCGCCTACTACCCGAACGTATGGCACATCCAGTTGGGCCTTCACGACCTCCACCAGCTCACCGAGTGTCTTTGGTTGTTTGAGTGGTCCCAAGCGCCCCAGACCCAGCGTACGGCCTTTTAAATCCATTGCATAGAGGTCATAGGCCACTTCTTCATACGGATGAGCCTTAAGCATCGCTTGAACAACCTTGCTGCGCAAACTCTGCGGTACGATGGTCTCAATCCGTATTTCTTCTACACGCTCCATCTGTCCCTCTGTACCGATGAAAGGCTGTGTCCCCTCTCCCGGGACAAAAGTGCCTGTGCCTTCCGTATTGAAGCTGCATTTATTGTACTGACCAATACTGCCAGCCCCAGCTTCGAGAATGGCCTGGAGCACCTGCTCATGATGAGTACGGGGTACAAATACAGCCAGTTTGTACAAATGATCTGTATGTACATCCTCAAGTGACTCCTTACTCTCTATTCCAATGGCCTCGGCCATCCAGTCATTCATGCCGCCTTCAGCCACATCCAAATTGGTGTGACTAATATATACCGCAATATCATACTTGATCAGCTTCTCATACAATTTCCCCATAGGTGTGTCGGTATTCAACGATTTGACCGGACGGAAAATGATAGCATGATGCGCAATAATCAGATTGGCCCCGATCCGAATCGCCTCGTCAACAACTTCGTTCGTAACATCAAGCGCGATAAGCACGTGTGTAATTTCCTTTTGCAAACTGCCAAGCTGAAGACCAATTCGATCGTCCGGCACGGCCAGATGTTTTGGAGCAAGCTGCTCCATCAATTGAATTACCGTTTGACCTTTGGCAAACATGAGAGTACCTCCTTCAAGTTCACAATAAGATGCTCTACCTCTGCCGCCTTCTCCCGGGAAGACTCCTGATCGGATTTGGAAATGGACTGAACAACGCTTTGCAGCTTGACAATTTCGCTCTCCCATTTGGCAAAAAACACATCCGTTGGACGATCTGTTAAATAAGGCCCCATGCGAAGCAGCAGATCTGATGTCAATTCCACCCCGCCTTCAAGGGGACGCGCGCGATACACTTCCTCATTGGCGATCGGACTGAGTTCCTGCGGCATTGCTGTAATGATTTCATACACTTTGCCATCTTCCTCAAGCAGTTGTTCTGCAACCACCACCCAGTGATGCTCGAGCAACCAACGTCTAAGAATATCTTCACCCACATTAGGCTGCAAAATAAGAAGCTTGACCTCATCCAGTTTGGAGAGACCACGATCCAGAATGGAGGCAATTAGCGCCCCTCCCATCCCTGCAATGGTCACAACATCCACTTCTCCTGCAGAGATGACATCTAATCCATCTCCACGCCGTACTGTAATTCGTTCCTTCAGACCTGCATCGCTGACTTGCTTGCGTGCAGCTTCATAAGGGCCAGGGTTCACTTCACCGGCTACTGCACTTGCTGCTTTTCCGCTGCGTACTGCAGCTACTGGAAGCAAAGCGTGGTCCGAGCCAATATCAGCCAAGCGGCTGCCTTCGGGAATTTGATCATGTATTCGCTGTAATCGATTCGAAAGTTTCATGAAGCACCTACACCATTCATTTAATTTATTGATTTGCATTGAACAACGAAAAGCGATAAAATGAAATCCAATAAAACATTTCAAGGATGAATTACCAAAACCAAGAAATTTAGATGTTCAATTTAAAAATAAAGGAGACCCCGCCGCCGCTAAAGCGTCTTGCGGAAAGTCTCCCATAGTGATGTTATTCGAGGAAATCCTTAAGCCGTTTACTACGGCTAGGGTGACGCAATTTACGAAGAGCTTTGGCCTCAATTTGACGAATACGCTCACGCGTAACACCAAATACCTTGCCTACTTCTTCCAGCGTTCTTGTACGTCCATCGTCCAGACCGAAACGCAGACGAAGTACGTTCTCTTCACGCTCAGTCAATGTATCCAGGACATCTTCGAGCTGTTCTTTCAGCAATTCATAAGCAGCAGCATCCGCCGGAGCCAGTGCTTCCTGATCCTCGATGAAATCGCCCAGATGGGAATCATCTTCCTCACCAATCGGTGTTTCCAGGGAAACCGGTTCCTGAGCAATCTTTGTAATCTCACGAACTTTTTCCACACTCAGATCCATCTCGGCAGCGATTTCTTCTGGTGTCGGTTCACGACCAAGTTCCTGCAACAGCTGACGGGATACCCGGATCAGCTTATTAATCGTCTCCACCATATGCACAGGGATACGAATGGTACGCGCCTGGTCCGCAATCGCACGGGTGATCGCTTGGCGAATCCACCATGTTGCATACGTACTGAATTTATAACCCTTTTTGTGGTCGAACTTCTCAACCGCTTTGATCAGACCCATGTTACCTTCCTGAATCAGATCCAGGAACAGCATTCCACGTCCAACATAACGCTTCGCGATACTGACCACGAGACGAAGGTTAGCTTCAGCCAAACGACGTTTCGCTTCTTCATCCCCGTTTTCAATCCGTTTAGCCAGTTCTACTTCGTCATCCGCAGACAACAAAGGTACACGACCAATTTCTTTGAGATACATACGAACAGGGTCGTTGATTTTGATTCCTGGTGGAAGGCTCAGATCATCATCAAAGTGGAATTCATCGTCTCCCTCTCTGGTGTTGTTCTCGGAATCTTCACTAGGGCGAAGGGTTACCTCTTCATCATTTTCGTTCACGACATCAATACCCAGGTCGCTCAGTTGTTCATAAAACTCATCCATCTGCTCAGCGTCTTGCTCAAACGGGGAGAGTTTCTCTATAATTTCTTTGTAGTTCAACGAAGCTCTTTTCTTACCTGATTCAATCAATTGATCCTTAACCTGATCCAGCGTCAATTCTGTTTCTAGTTCAGTATGCTGATCATTCGCCATAACTCGACTCCCTCCTCCCTAGAAACATCCAACATTCAGACGTTCACTGTCTCTCTAGGGCAATCATTTCAATTGCAATTTGTGCCGCGCGTACAGAATCACCTGCCCGCTCTGCAGCAATCATTTCTTCTTTTTTCAGATCGTACTCTTTCTTACGCGGATATTTCAGCACTTCCCTGATGCAATCGTCGAGCATTTGAACACTCCATTCACCTGGACCATCCATCATCGAGATTGAACTGACTGTCTTTTCCAGTCGGTCGTCATGCAGTGAAGACATAAAGCGGCTTGTATCCGACGATTTGCCTTGCGCATAATAGGCATATAGATAAGCAGCAATAGCTGCATGATCATCCAAGTTAAAAGCTTCACCAAGATGCTCATTCACGTACTGGGCAGCCTCTTCATCCTGAAGCATCCAGGCGAGCAGTTTGCGTTCAGCAGCGTGATAAGCCGGCAACAGATTGGGTGTAGGCACCTGCCTATTTTGTTGCCTACCATTATTCCACCTTTTCGGGTTATTATCCCCATACTGGAGGTTATTTTTCATGGCCTCCCGTTCTTCATTACACTCCTGCTTCAGTGTCTCAAAAGATACGTCCACTTCCGCAGCCAGTTCCCGAAGATATACTTCCCGTTCTGTAGGAGAAGACAAAGGAGCAATAAGTTT
Source organism: Paenibacillus vandeheii (assembly GCF_030433635.1). NCBI lineage: Bacteria > Bacillati > Bacillota > Bacilli > Caryophanales > Paenibacillaceae > Paenibacillus > Paenibacillus vandeheii. Next base: position 334,522 of record NZ_JAROCD010000001.1, on the reverse strand, counting down.
CACCGCTTCCTTGGAATAAGCGATCTGTCCGCCGCCTTCTAGCAGTATATGGTTTTTTTTAAGGTTTATAAGCTTAAATTTTGTAGTCGTTACGGCGCCGTCCACAATTTGGTTTCGGAACCGCTCGCCACCATGCTTGCGGATAAAATCATCCGGGTCGAGTCCATCCGGTATTAGAGCAATTTTGACCTGCAATCCCGCTTCCTCAAGAATAGGAAAGTTTTTGAGAGCCGCAGCCTGTCCCGCTCGATCGCCGTCATAACATACAATGACTTCATCACACATGCCTTTAAGCATCAGTGCCTGATTCTCAGTGAGCGCAGTACCCATTGCCGCTACACCATTTTGGATATCCTGATCCCAAGCGGAGATAACATCGCCATACCCTTCGAACAATATGGCCTGCCTTTGTTTGCGAATTGCATTTTTGGCATGATGCAGATTGTAAAGAACACGGCTTTTGTTAAATAACCGGGTTTCCGGTGAATTTAGATACTTCGGTTGCCCGTCTCCCAAAATGCGACCTGCAAATGCAATCGGCTTTCCGCTCCGGCCATTAATCGGAAACATGACTCTGTCTCGGAAACGGTCCACATATCCCTGACCTTCGTTTCGCGGCGACAGTAACCCGCCCTTCTCCATCTCTTCAAGCGGAAATTCGCGCTTTTCCAGAAATTGTACCAAGGTATCCCAGCGATTCGGCGCATAGCCTATCTGGAACTGGTCAATCAGCTTGTCGCTAAACCCGCGTGAGCGTAAATATTCCATAGCCACTTTACCGTGCTCTGTATTTTTCAATAAGAAATGATACAGCTTCGCGGTAAGCTCATAGGCTTCCAATAAACGTTCAGTCTCTGGATTAACATGAGCCGATTCACGCCCTTGCCAGTCCCCCATTGAGATGTGACTTTCTTCTGCCATCGTCTTGACAGCCTCGGGAAAGGATAACCCTTCGATTTCCATCCTGAATTTGATGGCATTTCCACCCGTGCCGCAACCGTAGCAATAGAAAATTTGTTTCTCAGGCGTAACTGTAAACGAAGGCGTCTTCTCAGAATGAAAAGGACAGAGGCCTTTCATATATTTCCCCTGTTTGGTCAGATGTACAAATCGGCTCACCGTATCGACGATATCATGCTGCTGTAACACCGATTCAATAATGCTTTCGGGTATACCGCCTTGTCCGGTACTCATCTTGATCCACCTTCATCTCTTAACACGTAAATATTATTCGATAAACTTACACATTCTCCTGCAAATCTCTCAAAAGTTTTGTCAGTTTATGTTGAAAAATTTCCCGATCCTGCTCTGTGAAAGGCTTTGGTCCTTTTCCATAATGCCCTCTTTTTCGTGCTTTGGCCGCAGTATGACGGGAATCCAGCATGAAATCAATGTCACGATCATTAAACTCACGACCACGAAATGATAAAACATAACACCGTTTGCCAAGTGCGAGCGCCGCCAGTCCATAATCCTGTGTAATCACCACATCGTATGGCTTGATGTGATTGGCAATGTACAAGTCTGCACTCTGATCACTTCGATCTACCTGAACGGTGCGCACTCCTTCTCCGCCCTGAAGAAAGTGGTCAAATGAAGAAACCATCAGTACAGGAACTTTGAATTGCCGTGCTGTTTCTGCGATCTCGGCCTTGACCGGGCAAGCATCACCATCCACAACAATGTGGCGTACATTCAACTCACTCAAACCCAGACCACCCGGTTTCATAAAATAGCTGCATATTGTAATATACGACCCCAGCCAGCCAAAATCCTTCTGACCAGTCTATGGAAATCAAAGGCTAAAATACGGAACGGCTGTAAATATAAATTTTTCACAATCCGTTCCGTATATTTATACCCTCATATATCCTTCTTTAATACTGAATTTGTGCTTTGTCTCAGATCTGTGCTCCATGAGCAAAGACGGACCCGATTACCAGACCAGTTTGGAGAAATCAGCAAAAGCTTTCAGATCACGGTCAATCGCTGCAAGCAGTGCCAGACGATTTGCCCGCACAGCTTCGTCTTCAGCCATAACCATAACTGAATCAAAGAATACGGTGATAGCGTCCTTCCAAGCCGATGCAATCGCGAGTGCTTCAGCTGCTGCATGTTGAGACAATACCTGACGATATTCTTCATTGGTTTTGCTCCAAGCCTCATGCAACTGACGCTCTCCTTCTTCTGTGAAGAGTTCTGCATGTACCGAAGCATTGGATGCTTTGGCAGCCAGATTACCGACACGGTTGAAAGATTCAACGGTAGTTTTGAAAGCATCTCCCGTTTGAACAGCTGCCATAAGGGCTTCACCTTTTGGAACTACCGCGCTGATATCATCAAATCCGGAAGAAATTACTGCATCAACCACATCATAACGAACCGTTTCGGACAACAGTTTCTTCACACGAAGACCGAAGAAGTCCTGTAAATCTTTACGTACCTCTTCATCCGCACGTTTCAACAAGTTCATCTGGGCATGCACTTGAAGTGCAACGCCGAACACGTCGGACAGGGTCAGTGGAAGATCGTGATCCAGCAAAATTTGAACAATACCTGCTGCCTGACGACGCAGCGCATAAGGGTCCTGAGATCCAGTTGGAATGATATTGATCGAGAAGCAACCTACGATTGTATCCATTTTATCCGCAGCACTGACAATGGCACCAACGAGCGAAGCAGGAGATTGATCTCCGGCGAAACGTGGCTGATAATGCTCAAATACCGCTTTGGCCACTTCTTCTTTTTCACCAGCTTTACGAGCATAATCCTCACCCATCACACCTTGCAGTTCAGGGAATTCTCCCACCATAAGTGTAACAAGATCGAATTTGCAAATATCCGCAGAACGACTCACCGCTTCGGCTACATCAGCTGGTACTTGCAGCTTGCCAGCCAGGCCATCCGCAATTTTGCGAATACGGCGTACTTTATCTCCAACCGTGCCCAGCTCTTCCTGGAAGACAATGCTCTCCAGCTTCGATAATGCGTCCTTGATCTCCAGCTTCTGGTCTTCCTCGTAGAAGAACTTGGCATCAGACAGACGTGCACGAAGTACCTTTTCGTTCCCTTTCGCAATGACATCCAGTGAATCGCTGCCGCCGTTACGAACCGTAACGAAGTATGGCAACAATTGTCCATCATTATCAAGCACCGGGAAATAACGTTGATGCTCGCGCATCGAAGTGATCAATACCTCTTGTGGAATATTCAAAAATGAAGACTCGAATGTTCCGAACAGCACGGTTGGTGTCTCCACTAGGAACAAGACCTCTTCCAGCAAATCTTCCTTGATCGCAATGTCCCATTTCTTCTCGGCAGCCAGTGCCTGGATCTGGGACACAATCATCTGTTCACGTTCTTTAATATCTGCAATGACGTGTTCGGAACGCAGCACTTCTACATACGAAGCGGGGTCCGTAATGACTGCCTCTTTTCCGAGAAAACGATGTCCACGGGTTACATTGCCAGACTTCACTCCTGCAACTTCCAACTCAATCACATCACTGCCCAGCAGAGCAACAATCCAGCGAATCGGACGTACAAATTTGAAATCATACGAAGCCCAGCGCATGAATTTCGGAAACGTCATAGCATGCAGGATAGCCAGCAAACCCTGACCGATTACAGAGGATGTTTCTACGCCTTTGCTGCTTTTGGTCGCATAGATATATTCCACGCCGCTTAGTTCCTTGAATGTGAACTGGTCCGGTTCAACACCCTGACTACGGGCAAATCCGAGTGCAGCTTTGCTCCAGTTACCACTATCGTCTAATGCTATTTTACGGGAAGGTCCTTTTACCTCTTCCTCCACGTCTTCCTGCTTCTCGGCAACATCCTTGATCAAAACAGCTAGTCGGCGCGGTGTGGCATAGGCATTCACTTCACCATAAGCAATGCGGGAGGCATCCAGCCATTTCACGACACGATCCTGCAGCTGTTCAATTGCTGCCCGCATGAAGCGTGCAGGCACTTCTTCCAGACCAATTTCAAACAACAGATCCTTAGACATGCTCAGCTCCCCCTTTCTTGATCAGCGGGAAGCCGAGCTTCTCACGCTCTTCCACATATGTTGCAGCCACTTGACGAGCCAGATTACGGACACGGGTGATGTACCCGGTACGCTCCGTTACACTGATTGCTCCGCGCGCATCCAGCAGGTTGAACGTATGTGAACATTTCAAAACATAGTCATATGCCGGGAAAACCAGATTCTGTGCCATGGCTTTGTTTGCTTCCTCTTCATGCATGTTGAAGAGTGTAAACAACATTTTGACATCAGATACTTCAAACGTATATTTGGAGTGTTCAAATTCAGGCTGACGGAACACATCACCATATGTAATCCCGTCTACCCATTCCAGTTCAAACACATTTTCTTTTTCCTGAATGTATGAAGCAAGACGCTCCATGCCATACGTAATTTCAACCGCTACCGGATTTGTCTCAATCCCGCCGACTTGTTGGAAATACGTAAATTGAGTAATTTCCATACCGTCCAGCCATACTTCCCAGCCAAGACCGGCACAGCCGAGGGAAGGGTTCTCCCAGTTGTCTTCAACAAACCGAATATCGTGTTTGAGCGGATCAATGCCCAACTGTTTCAGACTTTCCAGGTAAATTTCCTGAATATTGTCCGGAGAAGGCTTGATAATAACCTGGAATTGATGATGCTGATAGAGACGGTTTGGATTTTCTCCATAACGACCATCCGAAGGACGGCGGGACGGCTCTACATAAGCTACTTTCCAAGGCTCGGGTCCAAGCGAACGCAAAAAGGTCATGGGGTTCATCGTACCTGCCCCTTTTTCCGTATCATATGGCTGAACAATAATACAGTTGTGCTCGGCCCAGAATTGTTGCAGCGTGAGAATCATCTGCTGAAAATTCATAATCATGCTCCTTTTCGATGGTTTGTGATAAACAAGCCTAGAACGGTACAGACAATAAAAAGCCCTCGTCCTACGCCTGTTATACAGACATAGGGACGAGAGCTATTCCCGCGGTTCCACCCTACTTGGCTTAGATATAAACAGGAGATCCTGTTCATACAAGCCCACTTTTCCGTGTCCATTCATGCTCCCGAGTGCCATTTCACAGACCGATTCAACCCGGCTCCCACCATCCCCGGCTCGCTCACACAAGATTAGGTCAACCGACCTCTTCTTGAATGTAATAAATCAAGTCTCCTACTTTCTCGTTCAATGCATGTCTCCAAAAGAGAAATTATAGTTCATAATATATAAAAATAAGTACGAAGTCAAGATATTTTACTTATTTCATAACAAGACGACTCAAATCCCGTACTTTTCCATCTGATCAAGAAAAGAACGGGATTTCAGATTCAATCCAAGCTGATGATCCATAAAGGCCCGCATAATCTTTTTGATCTCATCCCGCGTGCCTTCACTTACCGATATATTACCGAGTCTTTGCAGATCCAACTGCGCAAACAAACGTAACAACTTCAACGCTTTCGGACTCACAGACATCGCCGGAGGATCAAAGTGCTTGCAGGCACGACACAGGACTCCACCAAGCCTTGGACTAACAAATAATTGCTCATCCGGTCGCTCTTGACCACAAGAAATGCAATCATCCAGCTGAGGACCGTACCCGGCTGCCTGCAGTATTTTCATTTCATACAGGCTGGTAATGACAACCGGATCTTTCTCTTCCTTCAACGCCTGGAGACAGGCTTTCAGCTGTTTAAACCAGAACGTTCCTGTCTCTTCATCCTGCAATACGCGATCCAGCAGTTCACAAGCATAAGATGCATAGGAAGCCTTAACCAAATCTTCACGCAACTCATGATATGATTCAATGATTTCTCCTGCGTTTAGCGTTCCCAGTCCGGTGTTGCGAAAATAAACATATTGACCGTACGTAAATGGCTGCACCAGTGCAGCATGTCGGCTTTTGGGCTTTTTGGCACCGCGGACGAGTACCCCTACTTTCCCGCCGCTTTCGGTGCAAAGCGTAATAATTTTGTTCCCCTCGCCGTAGTCCATGCTGCGGATGACAATCCCTTCCACCCTGTATAGCATGCCTCGTCACCTAACCATTCCCGAATCAGCCAATTAACCTTCGGCTTCTTCATCTTCAATCACTTCCCTTGCAGGTTCCGACTCCTGTCCCAACGAGCTGCATGCCTCGGTATACAACAGATAGGACTCCACATCCCCCGTCATCGCAAAAACCTTCCACGAAAAATCTCGCATCGGAATTTCATCCTCTCTTCGAAAATGACATTTGCATCTACCAGATAGGATGGAGTCTTGCAAGGTAAACTATGTGTTGCAATTACTGGATACTAAATTTATTATTCGCGACCAAAGCCAAGATCTCGCAGCACACGCTCCTGGTTTCTCCAGTCCTTCTTCACTTTAACCCACAGGTCCATAAAGATTTTGGAACCGAGCAGATTTTGAATATCCTGGCGAGCACGTTTCCCCACTTCTTTAAGCAAGGCACCCTGTTTCCCGATAATGATTCCTTTTTGCGAATCACGCTCCACAAAAATAACGGCTGAAATATAAACAACCCCGTTATCCTGTACTTTCATATCCTCAATCGTTACCGCAATGGAGTGTGGCACTTCTTCACGCGTCATCTGGAGAATTTTCTCCCGAATCAACTCGGCGCAAACAAACTGCTCCGGATGGTCTGTAACCTGATCATCAGGATAGTACTGAGGGCCTTCCGGCAAATATTTACCGAGCTGCTCCAGCAAGGTGCTTACATTGCTGCCAAGCATGGCAGATACCGGAACGATTTCAGCGAAATTGTGCAGCTTCCGATATGCCTCAATCAGCGGAAGCAGTGCTTCCGGCTCAATTTTATCAATTTTGTTCATGACCAGAATGACAGGCGTTCGCACATTTTTCAATTGTTCTGCAATGTAACGGTCACCACCACCCATGCCTTCCGAAGCATCAATCAGGAACAGAGCAGCTTCGACTTCTCCGAGTGTGTTCAAAGCAGTCTGGTTCATGTAATCGCCCAGCTTGGATTGACGTTTGTGAATCCCTGGGGTATCCAGGAACACGATTTGTTGTTGTTCCGATGTGTATACACCATGGATCTTATTACGCGTCGTTTGCGGCTTGTCTGACATAATGGCAATTTTCTGTCCAATGACTTGGTTCATCAGCGTGGATTTACCTACATTGGGACGACCGATAATGGCTACAAAGCCGGATTTGAATGCTTGTTTTTTCATATGTTCCTCCTCAGGCGCCTAGGCCTGGAATGTATTGGTTTTTACTTTTTGGCAGAGTTTAGGTCAGATGGCCCAAAGGCCCATGGCAATAGTTCGGCAACTGTAGTCTCCTGCAGATCACCCTTCATGTTACCCAGAATGACCTTCATATCCGGATCACACAGTTCGTACATCACCTGACGACATACACCGCACGGAGCAATTGGACCGTCCGTATCTCCTACAATTGCAATAGCTTTAAAGCTGCGTGGTTGCTTGCCTCCTGCAATTGCACTGAACATGGCTGTACGCTCAGCACAGTTGCCTGGCGTATAAGCAGCATTCTCAATATTACAACCATGATGCACATGTCCCTCGCTGTCAAGCAAAGCTGCACCTACACCAAAATGAGAATACGGCGTATACGCTTTCGTACGTGCCTTAATCGCTTCTTGCATCAACAAACCATTATCCATAATCAATCTCTCCCTTTGGGGTGTTATAAAGTTGCACTCAATGAGTTAAGTTCAACTTAAAAATATTTGCACTGGCCTCTCCGCTGTCAGAACAACCTTACGATCGCTGTTATCCCCGGATTTTATTGATTCCCTTTTCCAAAGTGAAAATCCGGTGATAAAGGCGAACGCTTCGCTTCTACAGGTTATTTCTGACCTCTCCGTTAATGTGCAAATCAAAAGTTAAACTTAAAAAATGAGTCCAACTTTACAATTAGTGTGTAATATTAAAATCAAATCAAAAACAAAATCAAAGCAATCCTAGCCAGCTCATCACTGGCTTGATGAAAACGATACACCCGATGATGACGGCGAACACCGCAGCCAGCAAAACTGCACCGGCCGCGGTGTCCTTCGCCGCTTTTGCCAGCGGATGTATATGCGGATGCGCCAGATCTACAGCAGCTTCCACTGCTGTATTCATCAGCTCCGTCACAAGAACCAGAAATACGGCTGTCAGTACAAACATCCAGTCTGTTCTTGAAATCCCGAAAAAAAATCCGGCTGCACACATCAAAATGGCGACTCCTGTATGAACTCTTACATTCCTTTGAGTCCGCAGCCCGTATACGATTCCTTCCGCAGCATTGCGGAATACCATCCCCCAGGAGCGCCTTTTCATTATCGTGTCAACCCGGCTTGAGCGAGTACCGCTTCCTGTTTGCCCATCATTTCGGCTTCACTGGCCTCATCCTGATGATCATATCCAAGCAGGTGCAAGAATCCATGAACAAACAGGAACCCGAGCTCACGTTCAAATGAATGCCCATATTCTTCACTCTGCAGGATGGTCCGTGGAACCGAAATAATAATATCCCCCAGAACATCCGGCATTTCTTCCATTTCTTCATCCTCGTCCAGTTCGTAGATAATATCCAGTTCCTCATCCACAGTCTCGTTCATTGCAAAAGACAATACATCCGTTGGACGATCAATGCCGCGATAGTCACGGTTCAACTCATGGATCTGTTCATCATCTACAAAAGTCAGAGCCACTTCCCCGTCCGCAACACCTTCTGCTTCTCCGGCAAGGTTCAGCAGTTGCTCCAGCATTGCAATCATCGGTTCGGTAATTTCTTTGTCCTGTTGTTCATTATTCCATGCTAGGTTAAGACTCATTCTTTCATACTCCTGTCTTCTCATATTAGCGAATCAACCCGCCTCAGGCGATGTTGGCTTCGGTTTCTTCATTTCCTCCGGATATTCAATCCTGGAGTGGAATATACCCATGACGGTTTCCTTAAGGGTTTTGGCAACGATGTCTAGTTCGCGCATCGTCAGATCACAGTCGTTAAACTGATGATCGTCCAGCCGACCTTTAATTATTTTTTCGATCATGGATTCCACTTGTTCCACGGTAGGCTTACGTAAGGAACGAACTGCAGCTTCCACGCTGTCAGCGATACCAACAATTGCCGACTCCTTGGACTGGGCCTTGGGACCCGGATAACGGAAATCATCTTCAGTGAAATCAGGTTCCACCCCTGCTTCCTCGGCCTGACGCAGCGCTTTGTGATAGAAGTAATGCAGGAAGGTTGTACCATGATGCTGCTCGGCAATGTCTCGAATAGGCCTTGGCAGCTTATAGTCCTTCTGCATCTCCACACCATCCCGTGCGTGAGCAACGATAATGGACTTGCTCAGCTTGGGATCAATCGAATCATGCGGATTTTCCATATTATTTTGATTTTCAATAAAATAAATGGGTCTTTTGGTTTTGCCAATATCATGGTAATACGAGCCGACCCGACATAACAAGCCGTTTGCACCAATTGCCTCCGCTGCCGCCTCTGACAGGTTTCCGACCATCACACTGTGGTGATATGTGCCGGGTGTCTCTGTTAGCAGTTTGCGCAATAGCGGATGATTGGGATTAGACAATTCCACCAGTTTCAGGGCAGACAAGATGCCAAACGAGGTTTCGAAAAACGGCATCAGCCCAATGACTAATATGGCGGTCAGTACGCCTCCAGCAAACGCGAATCCAATGCCATACAGCGTTGTCGTCCGGTTCCAGTCACTCGAGTCAATCAGAGCCAGCGTGAAGACCGCGATTGATCCGAACAGACACACCATAATGGCGCCTTTCAGGATCGTAGACCGCTGACTTGCCCGATGGGTGGCAAAGATCGCAACAAATGATACCAACACCGCGAAGAAACCAAGTTCAAAGTCAAAAATCTGACCCTGATGTGTATTCAAAATAATGCTCGACAGCATCCCGATAATAATCGAACATACAAAAGCAAGTGATGTATCCAGCAGTAATGCAATTAACATTGCGCCTACGGCAACAGGGGCAAGAAAGCCTACATATGACTTCTCACTGGTCTGGAGTATCGCTGTGACGTGCATAACCACAATGGTAATAATAAATATGAGAACAAGCATCAGCAGCTGAGCATTGTTATATTTGAAGTGCGTTCCGCTGAATTGCTGAATATACATGAGAATCGCTGCCGACAACAGACAGGACAGCATAAGCAATCCAAGCTGAGGCCAATAGTTTACTTCGTTTTTCAGCAAATCGTTCTCGCCCAAAAGAGTGTACATCTCCGGGGTGATCATCTCACCCTTGGCAACGAGCGTATCTCCTTGCTTGATAAAGACCGTTTGAGTATTCTCACGCGCCTGCACTTTAGCTTCTTTTGTACCCTCTTCATCGTAGAAGCGGTTCGACGTTACTACAAGACGCGCAAGCTCCTGTACAACCTCACGCTGTGTACGTTTGCTAAGGGAGCTCACACTCACCATCTCGGCCACTTTGGCACGAGCTGTTGTAGCCTCGCTAATCTGGTCGGTCATTAATCTGGAGACGATATCCCGCGCAACGGACTTCATCTCCTGAATATCATCCGAAGTCAGACGTGAAATTTTGATATATGTTTCTTCCGGGATACGGTAGCTTTGCTCCTGTACCACATTTCTGATCTCTTCCAAAAGAGTTTCGGAGTATGTACCCGCTTTCCGGTTGTTGTTGATAAAATTGGACACAAAGTCTTTCTGGCGCTGCGGTATTTCATCACGATAAATGTCAATCTTGTCCTGACTGGAAATCTGATCATCCTGATTCAGCCGATCAATACGATCGAGCAGCGTGGTCATCAGATTTTCATTCCGCATCTGCACGATCTGAAACATCGGCTGCACACGTTCAGCGGCTTCTTCTTGCGCTTTTAGTGTAGCCTTGGTATTCGGAATCTGCATGGGCGCAGCAATATTCACTTCGCTTCGTGTGCCTTCCTGAATATCATACCGCTCAGGGAGCAGTTTGGAGGCAAGACTCACGTAGAAAAGGATCACCAGAAACAAAAACAGAAGATAGCGTGCCCACACGCTATACTTCCATCCTGTAGCTCTATTTTGAAAAGATTTGCCTTTTGACAGTTCCTTCGAGGTCATCGAGACAATCCCTTTCTATTCTTGATTTTCTGCGGCGTGGTTATAGGCCACGATAATTTTCTGGACGAGGGAGTGCCGTACAACGTCTTGCTCGGCAAAGTAGACAAATCCAATTTCTTCCACTTGGCCCAGTATTGAATTTGCTTCCACAAGCCCCGACTTTTTGCCGCGCGGTAAATCAATTTGTGTCACGTCACCGGTAATGACCATTTTGGAACCAAAACCAAGACGGGTCAGAAACATTTTCATCTGTTCCGGTGTCGTATTCTGGGCTTCATCCAGGATAATAAACGAATCATCCAGTGTACGTCCCCGCATATAGGCTAGAGGTGCAATTTCGATCAATCCGCGCTCCAGTGCCTTGGCCGTCTGCTCTTGTCCCATAACGTCATACAAGGCGTCATACAGGGGCCGTAGATAAGGGTCAACCTTTTCCTGAAGATCACCAGGCAAGAAGCCAAGACTTTCTCCTGCTTCAACAGCAGGCCTTGTGAGCACGATCCGTTTGACGCTTCCTTCCTTGAGTGCTGCCACAGCCAGCACAACTGCAAGATACGTTTTACCTGTACCGGCAGGACCGATACCAAATACAACATCACGTTTTTTAATTGTAGTTACATAGTGTTTCTGTCCAATCGTCTTAACCCGGATCGGTTTACCACGGTAGGTCGTTGTAATCTCGCCTTTGAACAGATCCAGAAGCTGGTCTGCACGCAGTTCCTTTGCAAGCTCAATGGCATACTTAACGTCCCTTTCGGTTAACACATATCCGTTACGTACCAATTGCAACAACACATCAAATAATTGTTCAAGTGATTCCACATTTTGAATGTTGCCATGAATCACAATCTCCGCTTCACGGGATGCGATCTGGGCGGGAATCTCGGATTCAATCAGTTTCAGAAAAATATCTTGGGGTCCAAAAAGAGATTGACCCTCTCCCGCACTTTGGAGGGAGATTCGTATGCTGCGTGTTTGCTCTGACAAATAGCCTCATTCTCCTTGACTATGGACTAACGGAAGTTCTTCCGCAATGCTTTCTTCTACTTCAAACAATACTTTCATATAAACTTTACCATTCTCTTTCTTCTCATGCAAAATTTTTTCACTTAAAATTTTCGTTCCTTTGCCATTTTTGGCGATAATATCGTTTCTCGCTCCTTCCAGTCCTTTTGTTCTAGCCCATTCTATCGTGTTTTGCTGCTCTTTTTCCTGAGTTTCCAAATCTTTCTCCGTCAGCCATCCCATGGGAAGTGTGAAGGATCTCCAGGTCAGCGGTTTATGATTACTTTCTGTATCAAATGAAGTGAAAGGCGTATCCCCGTATCCCCAGAGCTGAATCGCCCATTTCCCCAGCACAATGTAAAAACGTTCCTTGCTCTCCCCGGTCATCGTATTATGTTTTTGCACAAGGGGGACTTCGACCTGATACTCACGCCACACCAGTCCACGTACTTCCCCTTTGGCAACAATGGTTTTTGTATTCTCTTCATCTCCCAAAATACCGGATATCAGTACCTGTCCCTTCTTGACACGCATGTCCTTCTGCACGACAGGGCGTCCCTGCTCCGCGTATATTTGAGTGATTACAGCATCTGTTTTACTGACCAGATGTCTCGGGTTCAGCAGCGGTTCACGCTTGGGCTGTGCTGACTCCACAACCTGGATGGTGATGGTTGTCCCTTCTTTGCTCACCCCAATCCAGGTTACATCCGGCAGAGCGAGCGCGAGCTGTCTGGAGAGCTTGTCCTGGCTTTGCAGCCGAAATGCCCACTGGAAGGGGTAAATGCCTTCTTTCTTTGCTGCCGCAAGCACTTCATCCGTGGGAATCGTCACATTGCCTTTGACTTCTATATTCCAAACCATCGATGACAACGCAAACAGAGCTGCTATAAAAAACAGCATGCCGCCCAGAAAGAACTTCCTTCTCAATAAACGGGCTGCAAAAAAAGGAAATCCACTCCGGTGTGTCACCTTTACACGGCAGCCTGTCCGTTTCAGCAAAGGACGCAGCCTAAAAAAATGCGGTAGCAGAATATACATTTCTGCCTTGCGCCCGTCATGGGCACGCAGGTCCCATACTTCCAGTCCCTGCTCTGCCACCGTGTTGATCAATGCTTCAATATCACCCCCAGTGACCGTGATTCGGACTGCTCCGCGCAGTTTGTACAGACTGGGCTGCTTCATCCGTTCCCCTCCGCTCCATTCATATGAATATCCAGAATTGTTCCTTCAACAGCCACTTCATCCGGCAAAATATTGCGAATCATCAATTCAGTCCCTTTGATCTCCAGCTGGCCTTGGGAGAGAGCCAGAACGATGCGATCCGGTGTAAAATGAATGACACCACGATGATTCTCTATATACAATTGCTTTGTGCCGATCAGGGTTAACCGTGGCATATCGTAAAGCACGTCCTGCGGCAGATCCAGAACTTCACTGGTCCATCTGCGCAGCTTGCGGCTGATCCGGGTCATTCGAAGGTCTTCCCCCTTCCTCTACAGTTCAACTTATGCGCAGATTCATGAAATTATGAAAACTACGGACCGTGTTAGATGTGAAATATGAGAAAAAAGATGATGAACGCAAAAAAAAAGCCGTCTCCGGCATATTGCTCACCAGAAACGGCTCTATTCCTTCTAAATCACTTAGATTGTTACAGTTTCCCTCTTGAACCGAAAGGCTGCTTGGATCGAGGAGCACCCAATACTTCTGCCCATAAAACACCCGTACGAATGTCTTCCGGACGAAGATGGGAATTTCCCGATTCACTTGATTCCACTTGATCCCAACTGGAATCAGCCACAACAGGTTTGTTTGAAGAAGAAAAGCGATTTAGCCTTTCTTGAATCAGACGTTGTTGCCTTTCGAATTCTTTCTTTTGTTGGTCAAGCGAACGTTCCATCTCACCACTAAAGTTTCGGCTACCTACTTCATCTGAAGGACGAGAGGAAGCTTGTGGTCCTGAATACGGCTGATCATAACGACCTTCATCATACTGGTTCTCATACGGTTCATCGTACTGGTTCTCGTAGGGTTCATCATAACGGGTTTCACCAGCAGCTTCAGTGCTGGCAGTTTTCTTTGGAAAGGTCTGCGCTGGTGAACGGTCGGACTGATCTGAGTCACCAGTGCCTCCAAAGGTCGGCATTCCATTGTTCTGACGCTTTTTGTTTGGATCAGCTGATTTGGCTGCTCTTCCCAGAAAAGAAAAGAGCGCAAAACCGATGACAGCCACGATATACAGATTGTTAAAAATCCATTCGAATAGGCCCATATGCACTCACCGCCTATCTTCCGTTTTTGGAATCACCCTGATCGTTAGAATTCGAGCCCTCAGCAGGTTTTCCCAGTGTATTACGCATTTGAGTGTCAGCTTCAATATTTTTGAGGTTCATGTAATCCATAATTCCGATTTTACCAGTACGCAGAGCCTCTGCCATTGCAAGTGGTACTGCGGATTCTGACTCAACTACACGCGCTCTCATTTCTACAACGCGCGCTTTCATCTCTTGCTCTTGAGCTACAGCCATTGCACGACGCTCTTCCGCTTTGGCCTGAGCGATCCGCTTGTCAGCTTCTGCCTGCTCGGTTTGTAGAAATGCACCAATGTTCTTACCTACATCTACGTCCGCAATATCAATGGACAGAATCTCAAAAGCAGTCCCGGAATCCAGACCTTTGGACAAGACAGTACGAGAGATCAGATCCGGATTTTCCAAAACTTCTTTGTGGGAGTCCGCTGAACCGTTCGTACTTACAATACCTTCACCAACCCGGGCAATAATCGTCTCTTCACCCGCACCACCAACAAGTCGATCAATATTGGCACGAACTGTAATTCTTGCTCGTACGTTAACTTCAATACCATCTTTGGCTACAGCAGAAACTACAGGCGTTTCTATTACACGTGGGTTAACACTCATTTGTACAGCTTGCAATACATCACGTCCTGCAAGGTCAATCGCAGCAGCACGTTCGAACTCGAGTGGAATGTTTGCACGTTGAGCAGCAATCAAAGCATTGACAACACGGTCCACGTTACCACCAGCAAGGAAGTGACTCTCAAGTTGGTTCATCGATAATTGTAGACCAGCCTTGGTTGCTTTGATCATCGGATTTACGATCCGACTTGGTGTTACACGTCTGAGTCTCATCGCTACCAATGTAATAATACTAACACGTACACCGGATGCAATTGCCGAGATCCAGAGCATTACTGGGAAAAAGCTGAAGAATACGCTCAATACGATAATTGCAACAACCGCAATGAGCAAAACGGTAATCATGGTTGGTTCCATAGTATAAATTCCTCCATTTTCGTTTTGATTTTGGCAAAAATTATATGAACATACATTCATAAATCTGTTACTAAATTAAAGATTACACCGCTTTGCTGGCATCTTCAGCATAGTGGTTATGTACGGTTGCCTAAGCACTGAGCAGCCCGGCAACAGAGCGGATTAAACCGGTAACGATTGTTGAACAACAATGCGTGTACCTTCCGCTTTAATTACAACAATCGGTGTATTCACCGGAATGAAATCCCCATCCGATACGACATCAATCCGTTCCCCATTAAACATCGCTGTGCCGGCAGGACGAAGCGGTGTCAGGCTGATTCCTTGCAACCCGATCAGTTCTTTTCGTTCTGTAGCGGAAGAATATCCACGGTCAGCCGACAATCTGTCGCTTAGGATGAATCGATTCCATATCCCTCGATCCTTAAACAGAATAACGACAATTGCAATGACTACAAGCGCAGCCCCAAAAGCAATACCCAACGATATGAAAGCATCGCTTGTATCATAAGCTGCCCGTACAACACCTGCCACAAGTGCAATTGATCCCAGTATACCTAGAATCCCCATACTCGGAATAAACATCTCCAGAATCATCATGATGAGTCCAACAGTGAATAACACCCATGTCTCTGCTCCGGCAAAACCGGCAATGTAATTCCCTGAGAAATAAAGCACAAAGCACACGATGCCAACAATTCCAGGCACCCCGAACCCAGGTACAATTAACTCAATGATCACACCGGCTATTCCCAGGAATAGCAAGACCGTCATGACGACAGGATTAGTGAGAAATGTAGATATGTTCTCAGCGGCTGTTCTCTGAACGTTGAACACATCATCCTGACTGTAACCAAGCCAGGCTGCTGCTTCCTCTGGCGTGTTGCTTATATGGTCCGCATAACCCACTTTTAGCGCTTCTTCGGCCGAGAGAGCAATAATTTCACCTTTTTCCTTGGTTTTATTAATCTCAGGCATCTCCACGACCATGTTAACATCCGTCATTCCGGCTGCAATTTTGCCGTCACGGCCACTTTTCTCAGCCGCTCCCTGCATCTTGCTCTTCCAGAATGCAACCAGCTTCGGATCATCGACGTGTTTACCCGTGCTGTCCACCATTGCTGCCGCACCGATCATGCTGCCTGGCGACATTACGATCTTATCTGCATTCAAAGCCAGAAAACTCCCGGCCGAGGCAGCATCTCCACGCACAAATGCAACGGTTTCAACTGGACTTTCCTTAATCAGGGTACCCAGTTCTTCAGCCGTGTCGACACGCCCTCCCGGCGTATTAATATCCAGAACGATCAGGCCAGCATTCATCTCTTCTGCTTCCTTGAACCCTCGTTCCATAAACTTTCCAAGTCCCTGCTCGATTGGTTTATCCACCGGAATGATATATACGGCGCCACTTTTCTCAGCTGCATGCGCTGACGGTGATCCAATCCAGACAGGAAGCAGCAGCGTCAGTAGCATCATGAGCATTAATGACCCCGTAAGCTTCTTCCGGCGCTTTCCCTTCACAAATAGTCCCCCCTTTTCCATTAATGTTATACTGTCCAGCTTATGGTATTTATTACGTACAATGCAACATTTCGTTTCAAAATCTTAGAATTATATTTAAAATCGCCAGCAATTGCAACATTCCAAATCCATTATCATATATATTATCCATTTAAAAGCAATATTTGTGAATTTCTTTTAACAGATGAATGACTTCCCAGCCGGCTTCAGGTTTCTTCTCAAACTGAGTACCGTATCCAATGGCGTAAAACGGAAAAAACACCCCCTGACAAGTCAGGAGGTGTTCATTGATTTGCTTTATTGCAGAAATTGTTGAACTGCTTGATTTACCAGTTTGCCATCCGCTTTGCCTTTGACTTTCGGCATAAGGGCAGACATGACTTTCCCCATCTCGGCTTTCGAAGAAGCACCGGTTTCCTGGATGGTCTGCTGTACAATAACTTTAATTTCTTCTTCGGTAAGCTGTGCGGGAAGGTACTGACTGAGTAATTCAATTTCCGCTTTTGCATTTGCCGCGAGGTCATCACGGCCCGCTTTGTCAAATTCTTGGAGGGCATCTTTGCGCTGTTTGATTTCACGACTCAGAATATCAAGCACTTCGTTATCATCCAAATCTCTTTTCAAATCTATTTCAAGATTCTTGATCGTCGAACGAATCAACCGAATGTTGGAGAGCTTGAACTTGTCCTTGCTCTTCATCGCTTGCTTCATATCTTCGTTCAATCGTTCGCTAAGATTCATGTAGTTAAAATCCTCCTAAAACTTTCTCTTACGAGCAGCCTCGGACTTTTTCTTGCGCTTTACGCTTGGCTTCTCATAATGCTTACGTTTCTTCACCTCAGCCAATACGCCATCTTTTGCGATGGAACGTTTAAAGCGACGAAGTGCAGCATCAATAGTCTCGTTTTTGCGAACTTTAGTTTCAGACACCAGTTTTCCCTCCCTCCGACCAGACCGTCCAAGAGCAATAACACGGTTCATCACCTTTCATTATAGGCGAAAGGTAATAAAGGTGTCAACCTTAACGTAATGATCATTTATTTTATGTGAACTTCAGCTCCATATTCATGCCTTTTAAGCATATATGGATAAGTCCTGAATCAGAGTAAACTGAGTAAACTTGCTCGTTTATTTGTGGGAGTCAGACAAACTTGTCAACACGCCGAGTCGAGTCCCACCGAGCAAATGATAGTGCAGATGATGAACGGTTTGTTCTCCATCTTTGCCACAGTTATTAATCAGTCGGTAACCTGTTTCTTCCACACCGAGACGCTTGGCCGCTTCTTGCGCAGCCAAATGAATCTCACCGATCAACGGCAAATCTTCTGCGGTTACTTCATTCATGGAAGCAATATGTTTCTTGGGAATAACGAGTACATGGGTCGGTGCAGCGGGCTGGATGTCATGAAAGACGATGACATGGTCATTCTCCAGTACCTTATTGGAGGGGATGCTGCCCTCTACAATTTTGCAAAATAAGCAATCCATTGTTCATACCCTCCTTTGGATTAAAAATTATGTATACCCTTCTATCATACCGGAACTGAAAAGTAAATTCCAATCGAACCTCTTCAGTTATGTCATTCAAACCGGGATGATGGACAAAAAAACCGTTCACATCTTAGTGGACTGCTGAGAGCGTACACCAAAGATGTGAACGGTTATATTGGCTACATGCATGATGATTCATTTTTTTCTATTAATAATAAGGCAATAAGGATAATGCAGTCAGTCCAACCAAAGGTAGTACCAGTCTGTTAAACCGTCTGCGACCGTAACCATAATAGGGGTATGGATAGCCGAAGCCCGGGAAGAATCCCCGCGAATGAGCGGGATAAGTAACTGGCATCATATTGGGTCCCCAGTTCGCTTGATTAACCATGGCTTCATTTCCCACGGGAACAGCCAAATAAATCATGTCATCATCCACGTTTTCCATAATGCCATCATAATGGGCACCGTCATGCATCTGTACACACACATAGCGATGCATGTGTTCCTTACACAGTTTCTTCGCTTCTACCTTTTCCACGTTTCATCGCCTCCGGATATGCTCTTCTCTTCATCACCCTTTCATGGTATTCAGATCTGGGCGAAATGACACTGTGAATGACAAGAGTTTCAGAATCGGGAATCGGGGTCCAAAAGAGTGAAATCAGTATAGGAGTTGTGCCTGTGAAATAAAAAAATAAAAAAGAAGCACCCCGTTGCAGTTTCCATACGGAGTTCTGCTGTCGCGGACGTCTAACCAGGAGTATTCCTGATCAGACGTCCGCCGGGGTACTTAACATAAAGTTTGTCGGCTTAACTGTAGTATAACAACAGGATGAACCTGTATCTGTGAGCTATCTCACTCCACTGACTCAGCGAGTATAAAAATGAGATTCAACCCAACTTAGTCAGTTAAGAGTTCCCTCAGGATCAACACCTTCTAAGGTGGGTTCCTGAGGGAGTCACAATTGGGACTCATTTAAAACAGTAATGTGTTCCGTCTCCTATAACGTTTCCAGAACCACACGAGAGCCAGCTCCGGCTTCACCCGCGGGAATAACCACAAGTTTGCGTGGCAAGCGTGCCCGCAGCTCTGGAACGTGGCTGATGATACCGACGGCAAGACGGTCATCATGCAGTTTTTCTAACGATGTAATGACGGTATCTAGCAGTTCAGGGTCCAATGTGCCAAAGCCTTCATCCAGAAAGAAGAATTGCAGCGGGTACTGACCGCGCAGCTGAATCTGGGCAGACAGAGCCAGGGCCAGTGATAACGAAGTCAGAAACGTCTCTCCACCGGACAAGGTGGACACCGGACGTTTAACCCCGCCGTTTGCATCGTCACAGATGACAAAGCCACCGCCCGAATCCACCTCAAGTGAATAGCGTTGTTTGGTCAGGAAGCGCAGGCGCTGTGAAGCAGCCTGACTAACCTGCATCAGCTGTTCTTCTGCAATATACTCGACAAATGCGTTACCTCTGAAAGCTGCTTGCAGTTTGCTAAGCATTTCACCTTGCCGGCTGACTTCCACGCGTTTATTCTCCAACTCGGTCCATCGAACGTGTCGCTGCTGCACATCTTCCAGATCCCGTTCTGCACGCGCCTTGGCTCTAAGAGCCGCTTCATCCTCTGCACGAGACGCCTGCAGTCGCTCTGTGCATGCCAACCATTGTTCCTCAGATACAACGGCTCCGCCCAGTTTCTGTTCAAGCTCACGTAATTGAGAAACAAGTTCACGATCACGATCACGATGCTGCTGAATTTCCGCAGCCAGCTGCTCCGCTTCCTGGGAAGGAAGGGCTGCTTCCACAACGGCAGTCTCGGAGTCAAATGGCGATTGATCCAGTAATTGTTTCCAGCGTTCCTGCGCCTGCTGCAAATGCTCTGCTGCCGAGGCTGCGGCTTGATGAGCCATGACATCCTTCTTGGCTGATTCCTGCTTCAACGCATCCGCTTCCTTGAAACGCTGTACCGACTCAGCAGCCACTCTTCGCAGTTCATCCAGTCGAGTCTGGGCCGCAGCAATTAAGTCCTCGACCCGTTGCTCGCCAACCCATTGACGCAGACGCTCTTCCTTCTCAGCAAGCTGTTTGCTGTTGCCTTGCCATTCCGTCTGCCACTGAATCAGCTGTTTGTCCAATTCGACCAGCTTCTGCTGGAGAGACTGTACCAGCTGTTCTTTCTCTTCAAGGAACGTCACGCTCTTATTTAATCGTTCCTTAATGTCTTCTGCGCGCGCGTCGCGCTCCTGCATCGCCTGGTGGAGGGCCATAGCCTCCTCTTGAGCGATGCCTGGCAGTTCCGCGGCCCAGCGGCCGTGCAAGGCGGCTGCGGCGGCCTCACTCTCGGCCAATCGGCGCTCCGCCTGGGCGAGCCCGGCTTGGCCGGCCTCTTGCGCAGCAGCCGCTTCTATGCGGCGCTGCTGCGCGCCTACAGCCGCCTGCTGCAACGCGGCGGCTTCCGCTTGCAGCGGCGCAGCGGCTGCGGCCAGCGCCCGCGCGGCTTCGCGCAGTGCAGCGGCACGCTCCGCCCAGTCTGCCGGGGAGCGCCCGTGTACGGGCGACCCGGCAGACTCTGGCTCCGCAGCCGCAGGCGCGGCCTCGGCAGCGGCCGGGGCTTCGCTGGCCGCTGCGCCAAGCTGCGTCAGCAGGCTGCGACGTTCGTGCAGCTGCTGGCGCAGCCCAAAGCGCAGCTCCTGCAGCTCCGCGTGCAGGCTGCGCAGCAGTTCCAGGTCCGCATCGCCTGCGGGCGGACCTTCTCCCGGCGGCGCAGCCGGGAGCGGGTGGTGTGCGGAGCCGCACACCGGGCATGGCTCGCCGTCGCGCAGCTCGGCGCGCAAGGCGGAGGAGAGCCGGTGCAGCTCCTGCTCGCGCATCGTTCCACGCAGCTGCTCCTCCGCCCTGGCCAGCAGGCTCTGTTCGCGGCCAATGTCCTGCTCACAGGCAAGCAAGGCCTCAAGGCCCGTTGCCGCCTGTTCAATCAGCTGCTGACGCTGTTCACTCAGACGACCCTCTTCCTGGGCAGCCAGCTTCAGCCTCTCGGCACCTTGTTCAGCCGACTGTTTATTGGCTACCATCTCAGCCATGTTCTGGCGCAATTGCTCCGCCGCCGAATCCAGACGATGTCTCAATTCCAGTGCAGCCTGTATCTGTCTGCGTTCTTCGGACTTCACTTCATTCGGCTTGAGGCTTTCCTGTAATTCTTCCCGTCGTTTGCGCCCACGCTGCTGAAGTTCTTTTTCTTTCTCCAACTGCTGTCCGATGACGTTCTGTTCAGCCTGCCCTTTGTCCAAAAGCTGCTTGAGACGGTTACTGTCCTCTCGAAGCCCGTCTCGTTCCCGCTGCAACGCCTTGGCCTGTTCCAATTGTTCCAATCGAAGCAGCAACTTGGGTTCTTCCTCAGCCATCTGTACACGTGCCGTTTCGGCCTTCTCGCCTTCTAGCACAGACAGCCGTTCATGTTCCACTGCTTGCTGGTGAGCCATCTCGGCTGCATCCTGACGCAACTTCTGCTGCGCTGCTGCATCACGCATCGTCTGCAATGAAGGGAGTATCGCATCTGCAGCCCCGGCCTGCTTCAGCCGTTGTTCACCTGCTTCGATCTGTGGTGCACGTGCTTTCAGCTTTTCATGTTCCTCCGTGCGTACCTGCCGTTCTTGGCTTAACTCACGGACTTTGCCGAGCTGTTCGGCTTCCTTCGTCGCTTCATCAAGCGCTTTACGTGACAGCTCGGATTGCTTCACAGCAGCTTGAAGAAGAAACTCCGTTTCTGCCAACGTCTCTTTGCTGGCATTACCGAGCCCTTGCTGCTCCGCGGCCAGGGATTGATGAACCATATCATTGTCCTTCACCCGCCGGCTAAGCTTAATGGCAAGCTGATCTCCATACTTTTCCAGATGGAACAATCGTTGCAGCATCTGGCGCCGTTCACTGCCTTTCAGTGACAGAAATTCTGCGAATTTCCCTTGCGGAAGCACAACGGCACGCGTAAAGTCATCCATTTTCAACCCGATGACATCTTCAACGCAGCGATTCACGTCTGCCAGCTTGTCAGCCAGCACCTGCTCCTCTCCGTT
Source organism: Paenibacillus vandeheii (assembly GCF_030433635.1). Classification (NCBI taxonomy): domain Bacteria; kingdom Bacillati; phylum Bacillota; class Bacilli; order Caryophanales; family Paenibacillaceae; genus Paenibacillus; species Paenibacillus vandeheii. The sequence goes on along the minus strand of NZ_JAROCD010000001.1, from coordinate 312,012 downwards.
GACAGTTTCGATGAATTTGCTAATTGTGTTGCTTACCGAAATCTCATTGTTTCGTTTGAAGCGTCGTTCCACCCGAAATCTTCTTGTGCCTTCTGCTGATACGAGTTCAAATGTAAAGGCAACAGACAATGAATCCTCCGCGTGATTCATAATCCCTTGGGTACCGTTAACCGCACGTTCCACTTTTCCGTACATCGCCAGCGTAATCGCGTCGAGCAAGGAAGATTTGCCACTGCCTGTAGGACCAAAAATGCCGAACAAACCCGTTTCAGTCAATACGGTGAAGTCAATCTCCTGTGTCTCTCGATAGCTTTGTAGACCCGCAACTTTTAATAGAATCGGCTTCAATTTCCTTCGACCTCCTCACGCACACCCGGCTCGTCCTCATCGACAAGTTCAAGGAACAGCTGTACCAGACTGTCTTCAGGTAATGCTCCACCCGTCTGACGCTGATAAAATTTGCGGAAAAGCTCATGTACCGGAAGCTCGGAACGTTGCTCCAAAAGCCCTGCTGCCGCCATCTCGGGATAGACCGGACGAATATGTATGATCCCTTCATGAGACTTCCGCAGCTGCTGGATCTCCTTCAGAGACATGGCATCATCCAGCCATACTTCCATATCGATAAAGGCTTGAGGATCGCGCCCTTCATCCAGCCACCGATAGACCTCAGCCAGACCGCCACGCGCCTTCCAGCGCACAAGTGGGCGGCCCGAGGTCAACAGTAATTCCTCCACATTTGCAGCCCCACCTGGTGCCAGATCAACCATCGTGACGGACTTGCTCTGCCCCGCTTCGGAGAAACTGTAGGCCAGCGGAGAACCACTATATCGGATCACACCTTCCCCTTTAACGGCCTGCGCACGATGGAGATGACCCAGAGCTGTATATTGAGCACCTGTCGATAGTGCGGAAGGATCAACCGTATAGGCGCCCCCTACCTGAATCGGACGTTCCGAATCACTTTCAACCCCGCCCAGAACATAAATATGGCTCATCGCCAAATTCACCGTCTCCGGACGAAAAGAAGCAGCCAGACGCTGCATTAACATGCCAACCCGGCGACTGTATGCCTGGCGAAGCACATTCTCGTCCCCATCCGTGGTCAGCAGTTCGTTCAATCGCGCTTCCGAGGGATATGGCAATGCAGCAATCTGTGCAGTCTCTCCAGTTCTCTTTGCATGGATGGTTACCGCTTCTGAAGTAGGCATACCTACAAGTGTAATTCCCTGTCTGTTCACAAGCGGGGTCACCGAAGCCACTCGCTCCGGCTGATCATGATTTCCGGCAATGACCACAAGTGGTCTTCCCTGTTCCGTCAGACGTGCCGCAGCCTCGTAAAAAAGCTGTTCCGCCGATGCAGGCGGATTAACGGAATCGTATACGTCTCCAGCCATCAATATGGCATCTGCCTGCTGCTCATCCGCAAGTCTAACAAGCTCATCCACAAAATCCTCCTGCTCTCGCAGCCGGCTTCGTCCCTCCAGCGTTTTTCCCAGATGCCAGTCCCCCGTGTGCAAAATACGCATCGTCCGTTCAACCCCTTTCTCATGCAAAATCCAATGATACAAATTTCATCCGGTCGTTTTAAAATTTCACTTTATAGCTTCACAGCATGTCCGCCATCAAAAAAGTACAGCCACTTCCGGTTGACTTTACGACCCAAAATATCTTCAATAGCCCGGCTATACAGCTCCAGCTGGAAACGATAGTTTTCCGTCAGTTTGTCCAATCCGCCGCGATGCTCCAACACCTGATCTGTCTTGTAATCGAGTAAAACAAGTTCGCCATCCACCTCATACAGGCAGTCGATAATCCCCTGTACCAGCACCGTCTCATTTTCTAGGGATGCCTGCATCTTACCGTCTTCCTCCAGCGTTTGCATGTCGGCATTCGGTGACAGTTCATGGAGCCATTCGGCAGGAGACTGATGTGCCGGAAGTCCATAAATAAACGGAATCTCCCGTTTCACCCACTCCGCACGCAACAATTCTGTCCCAGGTTCTGTATTGAAGAATCCGGCCAGTTGTTCAGCCTCAATAACCTCTGCCTGATGGGGGAGCAAAATCTTGAGCTCAACTAACCGCAAAAGTATCTGCTCAACGATTGGCGAGTCAACGGGTGAGCCATCCACAGGCAGGTGCTGCATTAACGTATGATACACCGTTCCCCGTTCGGCTCTGGTCAGTTGTTTCTCCTCCATAAATTTGGGGCGACGAAGATGCAATTTAAAGACCGAGCCTCCATCCTTCAGCTCACGGCTCTCAGAAACCATGAAAGCCTCCGATTGTTCTTCCATTTCATCCATCATCTGAACAGACGGATGGTCCTGCATCGCAAGCAATGTTTTCAGCTCAGTGACCGATGTGCTGGCAGCCACTTGAGTTGCTGCTTGATGGGGATATGTCCACGACAGCCGTTTATCGACCTCGTGAATTAGCTGTACACCCTCTTGCAAACTTGCTGCTGTAAATACACCTTCCCCGAGGTCTCGTAGAGCTGCATGTTGTTCATCCTCGTTGATCTCTATTTCCGTTGAGGAGGGGAACAGCTCCACAGGCTGAACTGCTTTTAAGGCAGCAACTCGATGTTTCCGCACCTCAGTCATACCATCTCCTTCACCAAGCGTCTGATCCAGAACTATTTCTCGGGATACTTGATCAGCAGAAATGACGGAAATGCCCCAGCGTGATTCATCATCCACAAGGCAGGCAGCAAATGAATCGGTACCTCCTGCAAGTTCACGCAGCAAAGTTGCATCTGGATGTCTCATCAGGGACGGACCGATCCAGTCCAGATAGCTACGACCTGCTGCAAGCAGATAGTCAGGCAATACCCGTTCCGGACTGTCCTTAATCTGAGACCAAGCGACTGCCTTTTTAACAACATCTTTCACCGTACCGACCAAAATCATTTTCTCTTTTGGACGGGTCAAAGCCACATAGAGCACCCGCATCTCTTCGGCAAGCAGCTCAAACTGGGCCCGACGACGAATCGCCAGATTTGCCAAGGTTGGATAGGCAACCCGATTCTCACGATCCACAAACCTCGGGCCAAATCCCAGCTCCTTATGCATCAGAAATGGCGAATTCAGATCCTGCTGATTGAACATTTTGGATATGCCCCCGACAAAAACAATAGGGAACTCCAACCCCTTACTCCGGTGAATCGTCATGATGCGTACTGCATTATCCTGCTCACCAGAACCACCTGCTACAGTCCCAAGATCTCCACCGTTCTCACGTAGTCTGGACACGTAGGTCAGGAAGCGGAACAAGCCACGGTTGGCCGTTGCCTCCTCATATTGCCGCGCACGATCATATAGGGCCTTCAGGTTACTTTGACGCTGCATGCCTCCAGGTAGGCCACCAACCCAGTCCAGATAACCCGTTTCCCGATACATGCGCCAAATGAGTTCGCTCAAGCTACCCTGTCTGGCTTCAAGCCGCCACTGCTCCAGCTGACGCATAAAACGAATTAACTTTTGTTGCAGATCAGTGCTGGTACCGTTTTCCCTATCCGCATCATCGCTTATACGTCCACCCATACTTGCATCTAGAACCTCATCTATATCTGCATGTACAGAGGATTCATGTATACGTTCGATAACGTCTACTTCGGCGGATACTGCCGATTCCCGCTGCCCTTGTTCTATTTCTGACCAGACTTCCGGCCATTGCAGCTGAATTGCAGATGAATCAGGATGCGAAGCGTGCTCTCCATGCTGTCTGGAGATGTTCGACGAACTTGCGAACGCTCCTGTAGCGGATACAACAGCATCATAGAAAGACTGTCTCTTGTCCCCAAGGCGAATCTGGGCCAATTCCTCTTCATCCAGTCCGACGATCGGCGAACGAAGCACGGAAGCAAGCGGAATATCCTGCCTTGGATTATCCACAATCTGCAGCAGGGACAACATCACTTCCACTTCCGTTGCTTGAAAATACCCTTTACTCTGCTCCCCTCCGGCAGGAATACCCTGCTGTCTGAATTCCTCGATCATGAGCGGAGCCCACATCAGGGCAGAGCGCAGCAAAATAACAATGTCTCCGTAACGCGCAGGTCGCATGGATTTAAGGGCTTTATCATAAACATTGAGAGCTGGTTTATCCGTATCTCCGACCATTTCACGAATACGGCGAGCCATGGCCCGAGCCTCCAGCTGAGCGGTTTCCAGCTCGGCACTCTCCAGCTCAGCAGAAGGCAACGCATCCCCATTCTCGTCCGTGCTTTCCGTGAGATCAGGTCCTCCGCCTTGACGATCGATCAACATAAGTTCAGGTGTGTATGCCTCATCTCCAAGCGTCTCTGCCGGGAAAGTAGCCCCATAAGCGAGCTGCGCTCGTTCATCATAGGCAATCTCGGCAACCCCTTCGTTCATGAGCTGCTTGAATAACATATTGACCGAATGGACTACTTCTGCACGACTGCGGAAGTTCCGCGCAAGATCAATACGTCGTCCTGCACGTAATGAGCCGTTCTCTCCGTCCGCATCCGTATACGCTGCATATTGACGGTATTTATTCAGAAATAGGCCGGGTTCAGCCAGACGAAAACGGTAAATGCTCTGCTTTACATCACCGACCATAAAGCGATTGCCCGGATTTTCTCTGGAAATCAATCTGACGATATCTTCCTGCACCGTATTGGTATCCTGATATTCATCCAACAGCACTTCATCGAAACGTGCCCGATATTCCATTGCTGCATCCGAAGGCATGGACAGCTCAGGCGTAGAATCTTCATGACGCAAAATATGAAGACAGTAATGCTCCAGGTCACTGAAATCGACCTGACCGCGCTCCTGCTTGGCCTGTCGATATCGCTCTCCAAATGCACTGACCAGCTTGGACAGCTCTTGCATGAGTGGTGCCGCCTGCTCCAGCTCCTGCCAGAAAGAAAAAGCACTTCTTCCAAACAACGACCCTTTCAGGTCTGTAACGGCTTTTTTTGCAGCCTCACGAAGTTCCTTGACCTGTTCTTGTAACCCCGGGTCCGTCTGATCTTTTTTACAAGGCTTCAGCTTGCCAAAAGCTGCGGGCTGAAACGCTTCGGGCAATCTTTCCCAAGGCATCACCTCAACAGCTGACAGAAGCTCTTCCACCATCAGCAAATCTTCTTTTAACGTATCTGCATAGGGTTTTGGGCCTTCCGGCTGCATGGATATGCTGATCCCTTGGCGCAGAAGACCCGCAGCACCACTCAGGGCAAGAGCGGCATCGCGTAAAATACTCTGAACCCATGCAGAACGACCAAGCGCCTCGACACTTTCCACCCGAAAAGCAGATGCCATTTCCGCAAGCCAATGATCCGGCCAGGAATGACTGCGTGAGAAATCATACAAACGCTGCACAAGTCGATGCATGGCATCATCGTTTCGTTCCCCACTGAACCAATCCACCAATTCGCGGAATGTACTGCCTTCGTCTTCTTCACCGTACTTTTCTTCAAACAACTGCTCCAACAATTCCTGCCGCATGATTTCAGCTTCATTTTCATTCAAAATCCGGAAAGCCGGGTTTAGCGGTATCTGCTGATAATAACGACGAATGACTTCCATACAGAATGAATGCAGTGTCGTAATGGAAGCACGCCCAAGCAATGACAATTGTTTGCGCAGATGTTCCTCCGCAGGCTGCTCCTCAAGTGCACGTTCCAGTGCTTCCCGAATCCGCTGCTTCATCTCGGCAGCAGCAGCTTTGGTAAATGTAGCGACCAGCAAACGATCTACGCTGAATCCCCGGGAAGGGTCTGCAATCTTACGAATAATCCGTTCAACCAATACAGCCGTCTTCCCGGAACCCGCTGCCGCAGCAACCAGGATGTCTTCCCCGCTCTGTGAGATGGCGCTCCACTGGTCATCACTCCAGAAGCTTCCCTCCGGTTTTGGCATATTCGTCATGAGCTTTCCCCTCCCTTGTGGTGAGACAGCATGTCCCAGATTTGCTGTTTGCCCGGTTTGGACAGCAGATTATATTCATTACCTTCGATAGTTTCATCAAATTGGCAGACGGATTTGTACGGACAAAAGGTGCATGCAACCTCCTGCTGGATACGGTAAGGTTCAATCGCCACATCCCCATCCGTAATCCGGGTGCCAATCTCGCGTATATTACTGCGAACGGAAGCGAGCAACGTATCCCATTGCTCCGGCGTAGCTACAGCAGCACTGCTATAAAAGCTGCCATCCGCCTTAAGCGCAACCGGAATAATGTCTGAATAGCCCTTGTCCAGGGTATTGTCCATTTGAGCGATCGCATCCCGGTCCGCCAGAAGCAAGCCTTTCATTTTGAACCGTTTCAGCAGTTCTTGTCCTGCCTGCTCCGATGTCATGCCGTTCGCGGATGTCAGCAGCGGGTTATGCACATGGAAATAGAGTGTTCCTCCAGGCATAGCCGATTCTCCAAGCCACTCCTCTGCAGCACTAAGCAGCACTTCCAAATACGTGAGCATCTGTAATGATAGGCCATAATACACCTCATGCAGTTTGAGATCGGTCTGGCTCGATTTATAATCAATGACCCGCAGCAGCAAGCCGTTCTCTCCTTCAGCCACATCCACACGGTCAATACGACCCACAATCTCCATCACACATCCATTTTCCAATTCAAAACGCAGTGGTGGTAGCGGTTTACCCGGTCCAAAATCAAGCTCCAACCCAATCGGTTCGAAACTTCCCCGTCTGGACTGCTCCCCCAGAATAACCGATGCCCGACTCACAATATCCTTCAACTTGCGAAAAATGTAACCGTACCGCTTCGTGCTAAGCAGGATTTCTCCCTGCAGCTGTGGTGCAATCTGCTCCACGGTATGCTCCGCTTCCTTCCGGCATTCTTCCGGAGAGAGACTTCCCCAGCTGCGATTTTGCTCACGCAAACGTATGGCAAGCTGACTCAAGGCAGCATGGAACAGTTGTCCGATGTCGGGAGCCTGTAAGCGATACAGCTGGCGCTCCTTCAGGCGCAGTCCATGGGATGCAAAATGGGAGAACGCACACGCCACAAAACGCTCCATTCGCGAGACACTGGTCCTTACCTCTGTGCCATATAATCTCCGGCTGGTAGCCGTACGCAGAGGTAACGCCTGATTGCGATAAAAGACCGATCCAAGCAATTGCTCCAGCCCAGGCCTGCTCGTCTCCCGAGAGACATGCCAGTTATAGATCGCCCACCACAATTCAGGAATATCTTCTCCACGACGCCATCTACGCAGTTGTCCGATGAGATAAGAGAGGCTTTGACCAGAATGGATAACATATGGCCAATGTACCTCTTCTGAACTCGTAACTGGCGGCTGGGCAAGCAATGGCTGTTCGTGCAGACCGAACATCCTCCGTACATGTCGTACAATTTCCGAGGGCAGTAGGGTTTTGCCTTCATCATCTGCGACGGGATAACTCAGCCACAACTGCTTGCTGGCCGCTGTCAGGGCGGTGTATATCAAAAAGCGTTCGTCCAGCATTTGTCTGGTTGCCCCTGGCCCAAGCTCCATACCTCTCTCCGTCAACAGCAGTCGTTCCTGTTCGGTTAATACACCATCATCCTGTGGCACAGCAGGCAGTTCACCATCGACAGCACCCAGAATAAACACGTACTTGATATCCTGAAGACGTGTACGATCCATCGATCCAACTAACACTTGATCAAGCGCTGGAGGAACGAGTCCCAACTTCAGTTCGGTCAATCCGGTCTCCATAAGCCCGGCAAACAGATCCATATCCAGCCGTTCGGCCCCCATCATATCAACCATCTGATCTAATAGATCTAGAACGGCACCCCACATTTGACGATGCTCTCTTGACCGTTCCGGATCCCCCTGGGCCTTGGCTTCAGCAGACATATGATCCAGTTTCCAAGGAATCTCGGCATCCTCCAGTAATCTGTAAAGCGCCGCACATTGGTCTTTGGCTGTCTTTGCCTTGCTCATTCGCTTCTCAAAAGCACCCAGTGGATCAACAATCACCGTTCGGCATTTTTCCATTAAGGACAGCATCTGCTCCCGACCCCGATTGCGGACATCCTGATCATTGTCTTCCAGAGAAAGACTGGGTACATACTTCCATGGCTTTCCATCTGTCCAGCGGTATCCGTGGATTCCGCAAGCCAATATATAGTTTTCGAGCTGGTCCATATCTTCACGTGTGATGGAACCGTCTCGTGGAAGCAGCAGATCCGTTTTGACACAGCGAAATACATCCTCGTAACGCCAGCGGCGACGAACGATATCCAGTGCCGAACGAATAAATTCAGATAATGGATGATGCAGTTCATTTCTTCTCCGATCCAGAAAGACAGGAACGTCATAGTCTCTGAACAGGGGCTCAGCAATGTCGGCGTATGTATCCAACTGACGAACGAGTACTGCCATATCCCGGTAACGCGCACCTTCATCTTGCGCCAGACGACGCATCTCACGCAGTGCCCCTTCCATCTCAGCCCGGCGGCTCTCAGCTGCATAAAGTCGGACACCTGCATCGCGCCCTTCACTCATCCAGCGAACCCTGCGATCAAAGCCAGCCTCCAAATGAGCCAGTCCAGGACTGCTTTCATACCTAGGCAAAATTTCCGATTGAAGCACCATCGTCTCATTAAGGACACCCAGATCCTCAGCCATGCCTTTGAGGCGTGTATATGCACTCGCTGTTGGATGGAACAGCTCCAATTCTCCTGGAAGTGCGCCGTGGTCGTAAGCACGATCCAAAGTCAATGCAATTGTTACGGAAGAAGCTTGCAGCATCAATCTTCCAATAACACTCATTTCCTGCGGGGTAAATCCCTGAAATCCATCAATCCAGATCTGTGCATCTTGCAGCAACGTGCTTTCCGTCAACCGCTCTGTCAGTTCAGTCAACGTGTCTTCATCGTCGATGTATAGTTCAGTCAATTCCTTTTCATAGTCATGATATATAAGAAGCAAGTCATGCAGCTTGTCTCCCAGAATCGGTGCAGAAGACGAGGAAGTATTCCATGCGGAAAGTCCTTCTTCCAGCGAAGTGGGGTCAAGTTCATAACGTTTAAACTCACTGTATAAGTCATTCAGGTCTCCTATAAATCCCAGCTGACTGCCCGATGCTCCAAACAGCTTCAATTCTTCCTTACGACGCTGGAGCACTTTGTAGAGCAGCATTTTTTTTCCTTCAGCTCCAATGGGAATACGTGCAGAACCACCTGCCTCCTGCATTACCCGGTAGGCCAATCGGCGAAAACCAAGCACTTCAGCACGCATGGTACCTTTAATAGCCCCTGAAGATACCAGTGACTGTTCGGTTCGAAACGAACTTTGTTCCGGGACCAGCAGAATCAGTGGTTTACCTTGCGGTTCCTTTTGAAGCAGGGATGTGATTTCCCGGGTAATCAGCGTGCTTTTACCGCTGCCTGCCCGGCCAATAACAAAGCGTACGGACATGTTTAATCCTCCAAACCATCACGAACAAGATTTTAATTCCCAGTATAACATATCTGACTTGGTTCGGAACATACGTTTGCCACTATCCGGCAATTCCAGAGAGAGATCATCTGCACACGAACATAGCAAAAAGCCCGCAGCTTATCCAAACTGTGGGCTCTTTGCGTAAATCTATGTCCGATTAAAATGGATATCGCTCCGATTAATTCTTTTTGCTGCGTACTTCAAAGATGGCAAATTTCAGGTAGTGACCTTCGTCTACACCCAGAATTTGGGGATGATCCTTACCGGCTGCTTTCCAGTCGATCAGACGCAGCACTTTGCCTGCGTCTTCGGCTGCATCTGCGATCGTTTCCAGAAAGAGATCCGGACGCATATGGTAAGAACAGCTTGCTGTTACCAGATACCCGCCCTCATTCACCAGCTTCATTCCTTGCAGATTGATGTCCTTATATCCACGGCATGCGCCTTTGACTGCTGATTTCGTTTTGGCAAACGCTGGCGGATCCAGGATGACCACATCAAAAGTTTTACCACCGGCTGCAAGCGCTTTGGAAGTATCCACTTTCTGTTCACCAGCACGCGCACGTGCATTACGATCATCGAGTCCTTTGACCTGCTCACGCAAGTATTGGAACGCATCTGCAACGACAAATTCGACCCGGTCAGTGAAGCCGTTCAGCTCTACATTGGTTCGTGCACTTTCAATCGCATGCTCTGAGATATCAAGGCATGTTACTTTTTTGGCTCCATATTTGCAGGCGTTCAATGTGAAGCTGCCTGTGTGGGAAAAACATTCCAGCACAGTGGCTCCGTCCCAATAAGGGAACGTCACAACCTTGCCGCTTTTATTGACAGGAAGTAATTGCTGCGTACCATCCTGCTCGGTCTGTTGGAGCGTAATGCCACTCTTGTAACCCCAGCCCTTCATAAGCGGTTCAATGGCTGCACGATTCTCTCGCTGGTCGAAGAAATACCCTGTTTTCTGACCCTCCACGATATCCACCTTAATGAGCAAGCCGTTCTCCGTTACCGTGACATGACGCGGGCAATCCCCATACAGTGGCCCTTTCGTTTGCTCCAAGCCTTCCAGTTCACGAATGGATACATCACTGCGTTCATAGATACCTTCCGGCTGCATCACTTCAATTAGAGCTTGTACAATCGCTTCGCGGCAACGGTCCATGCCCAATGTGAGCAATTGAACAACAAGGATGCTGCCAAAACGGTCAACGATCAGTCCTGGCAGAAAATCGGCTTCCCCATAAACGAGACGGTATGCCTCTCCATCCTGGATAAAACGCTCCCGGTGGCGCAAGCAATCGCGGAAACGCGCTGCAAAAAACGCGGTGTCCATCTGTTCAAACTCCAAAGGTTGATAGGCTACGACCCTTACTGTGATTTGAGATGCAGGATTATAGTATCCTGTCGCGAGATAGCGACCTTGGTGATTCAAAACGTTGACCAGATCTCCCGGCTCGGGGTTTCCGTCAACGGAGGCGATTTCATTGTTGTATATCCATGGGTGTGCATGTTCAAGCCGCTTTTTGCGGCTGCGTTCCAGTGTAACTGATGGCAAGATAGATCCACTTCCTTTAATTTATTGTTCAAAAGATAGGCTTGGTGCAAAGGAGACCGCTTCGGAGATGGATTGGACTTTCGATCGCTGTTGCGTTGTACAGGTAAATCTCAAATTTCACACTTGCCACTACGCTGACAGAACAACCTTCCGATCGCTGTTATCCCCAGATTTTTTTGATCCCTTTCTCCAAAGGGAAAATCCGGGGATAAAGGCGAGCGCTTCGCTTCTACAGGTTTTTTCTGCCCTCTCCGTTATC